>JAFAUB010000075.1 GCA_019243635.1 Pseudonocardiales bacterium | reverse complement strand
CATGGCCGCGCTACGCAACCTCGCTGTGGGCGCGATCCACCTGATCGGACGACGAGACATCACCGAGACCACCAGATGGGCAACCCGGGTCATGGAACGGTCCTTCAAGATCCTCAACCTCATATGATCTTGGAACGCCCCTGGGGTAGTCGCCAACACCGCCAGCGCCTGCGCCGCGATCCGCTCCAGCTCGATCACGTCCACGTCGAAGCCGACCACTGTGAAGCCGTCCTCATCGTCGGCCTCTGCAGCCTCTTCGAGCGACGCCGTCAAATCCGAAAGAAGCCAGAGCGGCCTCGCGGATGATGTCGTGGACGAAGGCGCGACGTTACGCAATGGCGATCAGGTGAAGTATTGCAACCGACCTGGCCGCAGGGTGCTGCACCTATGTCAAAGCTCAGCGCCAGTCGGCCGTCAGGTCGCGTCGTCGTAGCGGGGTGTCGCGTCATCCGGCGGCACGGGCTCCACCTGATGGTCCAGCGGCGAGGGCTCGTCGGGGTCGAGATCGTCCCAGCCCTGCTCGACTCGCCGGCGCGCAACGGCGCGGTCGTGCGCCCGAGCGATCAGCACCGCAGCCTCGAACAGTACGACCAGCGCGAAGGCCAGCGCCAGCATCGAGATCGGGTCGTTGCCGGGGGTGGCGACCGCAGCCACCACGAACAGCCCGAACAGGATCCCGCGCTGCCAGCGTTTCAGCTTCTCGTACGGCAGCACACCGACCCGGTTGAGCATCACCACCAGCAGCGGCAGCTCGAAGGTCAGGCCGAAGACCGCCAGCATGGTCAGCAGGAAACTGACATAGGACTCACCGGTCAACGCGGTGATGAACTGGCCGCCACCGAGGTTCGCCAAGAAGGACAGGCCTCTGGGCACCACGTAGTAGGCGAGGACGGCGCCCGCAGCGAACAGCGCACTGGCCGTGCCGACGAAGGTCAGCGCAAACTTGCGCTCCTTGGCATAAAGGCCAGGCGTGATGAAGGCCCATATCTGATAGATCCAGATCGGGGCGGTCACCACCGCACCCGCCGCGACGCCCACCTGCATACGGAGGGTGAACACCTCAAACGGGGCGGTCTGCAGCAGTTGGCACCGGCCGTTCGGGGTCAGCCGCAGCGTGGAAGGCAGCGCGCAGTACGGGCCGGTCAGCAGGTCGCCGAGGCTGGGCACGCCGAACGGCGACACCCCCCACCAGATGAACCCGAGGATGCCGCCGACAGCGATCGCACTCAACGCGACGAACAACCGGTTGCGCAGCTCATACAGATGCTCCATAAGGGTCATGGAGCCTTCCGGATTGGTCTTGCGGTTCGCTTTGCGCCGAGGGCTCGACCCAGCCGCGAAACGCATCGTGGGTCTCCTCCCTCGCCTCGTGTGCGGGATCGATGCTACGCGGCCGGGGTCGGATGGGTGCTGCCCCCGTTGCGGTGGCGTCGCTGGTCCAGCTCCCTCCGCACTGTCGTGACCCGCGCCGCCAGCAGACCGATGCGGTCGACGAAGTGGGCGCGGCCGCAGTGCACCGTCCCGGCCAGCCGGCGCGCTGAGCCGCCCAGCCGGACCAGCACCACGACGCCGGCAGCGGCCGCCGACACGCTGATCAGATAGGGCATGCCGATGACGTTAGCCCGGTTCGCGCGAGGGCAGGTGGCTGGACCTGAGCACCGCCGCGCGGGCCCGCCGCGCCACCGCCGCGGCCAGCTCGGCGGGTTCCCGAACAACGACATCGGCGCCTAGCCCCAGCACCAGACGCACCATCCACCCGGTCTCGGCGTACCGGATTCGCACGGTCGCGGCTCCCCCTTCGTCCTCGACCAGCTCATCCACCGGGTAGTACTCGGCGACCCAGCGAGCGTCCGGGGCCAGGGTAAGCACGGCGACGCGCTGGTCGGGCTGGGCGCGGAACAACCCGGCGGACACGTCAGCGGGGCGGGCGTGCGGTGGTGGCACCGCCGGTTCGTCCAGGACCGCGACGTGCTCGATGCGATCCAGCCGGAACAGCCGCACCTCCTCGGCGGCGCGGCACCAGGCCTCCAGGTAGCTGCGGCCTTCGACCAAGAGGAGGCGCATCGGGTCCACCGCGCGCTCACTCACCGTGTCACGGGAGGGCGTGTAGTAGCGCAGGTGCAGGGCGCGGCGGCCCTCCAGCGCCTCGTGCACCGCAGTGAGCGCGGCCTCTTCCCCCCTCGCCAGGCCGACGACCACACCGTCGGGCTGCCCCGCCGCCGCCTCGATCTTGGCCAGGGCCCGGCGCACCGACCCGGCGTCGACCACGCCGGGTGTCTCGGCCAGTGCGCGCAGCGCCACCACCAGCGCGGTCGCCTCCGCGCCGGACAGCCGCAGGGGGCGGCGCATCCCGGCGTCGAAGGTGACGGTCACGGTGTCCCCCTCGAAGGACAGGTCGATGAGATCACCGGGACCGTAACCAGGCAGCCCGCACATCCACAGCAGCTCCAGGTCACGGCGTAGCTGCCGGACCGTGACCGAGAAGTCGGCGGCCACCTCCTCGATCGGCACACCAGGTCGCGCCAGCAGGTAGGGCACCAGGGCCAGCAGCCTGGGCAACCGCTCCGCGACCCCCTCCATCAGCCCGCGCTCCTCGAGAGCACCGCCACCAGCCGGGCCCGCACCGCGGCAGCCAGTTCGGCGGGCTCCAGCACCACGGCGTCTGGCCCAAGTCCGGCTATCCACCGGGCGGCGACGTCGTGACCGGGCAGCTCCACCGCCACGAGGTCGCCCGCGACCCCCTCCAGGGTCATCCTGCCCAACACCGTCGCGTGCCGGCGCAGGCCGTGCGCGCGACCCTCGGCCAGCCACAACCGGGCGGTGTGCGCCACCGGCGGCGGTTGCGCGGAGCCCGCCACGATTGTCAGAAGATCTACTCCCGCTGGTCGCCACACCGCCCCCGTGGCACCGACGGTGCGCACCGGGCCGACGATCCGGGAGACTCGGAAACAGCGGGTCGCACCCCGGTCTCGGTCGTGTCCCACCACATACCAGCGGCCCCGCCAGGACACCACCCCCCACGGCTCGAGGGTGCGCGCCGCGGGCTGGCCGGCAGGATGCTTGCGGTGGGGGAACGTCACGACCTGCCCGGCCTGGACCGCCGAGATCAACGGGATCAGAGCCGGTTCGCTGGCGCGCACCCGCGGTTGCACGACCGCCGAAGGCTCGGTGTCCACCTCCACCCCGGCGGCGCGCAGCTTGAGCACAGCGCCGTGCGCGGCCCCGGCCAGCTGTGGGGAGTCCCACAGGCGGGCGGCCAGCGCGACCGCAGCGGCCTCCTCCGGTTCGAGGTCGATGTCGGGCAGCTCGTAGTCCCGGCGCGCGATGCGGTAACCCTCGCCGGCGTCGAACCCCGGGGTCCGGCCGGTCTCCAGGGGGACGCCCAGCTCGCGCAGCTCAGCCTTGTCCCGCTCGAACATCCGGAAGAACGCCTCGTCGGAGGGGGCGTCGGCGTAGCCGGGCACGATCCGCCGGACCCGTTCAGCGGGCAGGTACTGCCGGCTGGACAGCAGGCACAGCACCAGGTTGACCAGACGCTCGGCGCGGGCAGACGACACGGCGTGCAGCCTAGCTGTGGACAACCCGTGAGTGGGAATGCGAGTCATAGCTCTCATCGCCACTCACGGGCGTCTCATAGCGAAGCTATGAGACGCTCCACCCGCTCGTCCACGGCGCGGAATGGATCTTTGCACAGCACGGTGCGCTGGGCCTGGTCGTTGAGCTTGAGGTGCACCCAGTCGACGGTGAAGTCGCGGCCCGCCGCCTGAGCAGCGGCGATGAAGTCGCCACGCAGCTTGGCTCGGGTGGTGGCGGGCGGGGTGTCCTTGGCGGCCTCGATCTCGCCATCGTCGGTCACCCGGTCGACCAGCGCCTTGCGCTGGAGCAGGTCGAACAGCCCGCGACCGCGGCGGATATCGTGGTAGGCGAGGTCCAGCTGAGCGATCCGGGGGTTGGACAGGTCCATCCGATGCTTGGCTCGGTAGCGCTCCACCAACCGGTGCTTGATCGCCCAGTCGATCTCACGGTCGATCAGGCCGAGATCCTCCTGCTCCACAGCACCCAGCGTGCGGTCCCACAGCTCCATCACCCGGTCGGTCAGTGGATCGGACCCGCGACGGGCGACGTGATCCGCGGCGCGCGCGTAGTACTCCCGCTGGATCTCCAACGCGGAGGCCTCGCGACCGCCAGCCAGCCGTACCCCGCGCCGGCCGGTGAGGTCGTGGCTGATCTCGCGGATCGCCCGGATCGGGTTGTCCAGGGTGAAGTCGCGGAACGCGACACCCTCCTCCACCATCTCCAAGACCAGGTTGGCGGTACCCACCTTGAGCAAGGTGGTCACCTCGGACATGTTCGAGTCGCCGACGATCACGTGCAGGCGGCGGTACCGCTCGGCGTCGGCGTGCGGCTCATCCCGGGTGTTGATGATCGGGCGGGAGCGGGTGGTCGCCGAGGAGACTCCCTCCCAGATGTGCTCAGCCCGCTGCGACAGGCAGTACACCGCGCCCCGCGGTGTCTGGAGCACCTTGCCCGCGCCACAGACCAGCTGCCGGGTGACCAGAAAAGGTAGCAGCACATCGGCGATCCGGGAGAACTCACCCGCACGAGCCACCAGATAGTTCTCGTGGCAGCCGTAGGAGTTACCCGCGGAGTCGGTGTTGTTCTTGAACAGAAAGATGTCTCCACCAATGCCCTCGTCGGCCAGCCGCCGCTCGGCATCCACCAGGAGGTCCTCGAGGATCCGCTCCCCGGCCTTGTCGTGGGTTACCAGCTGGGCCAGGTTGTCACACTCGGCGGTGGCGTACTCCGGGTGTGAGCCCACGTCGAGGTAGAGCCGGGATCCGTTGCGCAGGAAGACGTTGGACGAGCGACCCCACGAGACCACCCGGCGAAACAGATAGCGGGCGACCTCGTCCGGCGACAGCCGGCGCTGGCCATGGAAGGTGCAGGTGACCCCGAACTCGGTCTCAATGCCGAAGATCCGCCGCTGCATGTCTCCCAGCCTAGGCCGCCGTGGCCATCCTGGAGGCCCTCCGTACGGGCTCACTTGAGCCACAACGGCGCGGGGCTGGTTGCGGGCAGTAGCGCGACAGACCAACCACGCCGACCGCGAGCTGGTGTCAGGTGCCGGTGCCAGGCCCACCGTCGGCGGGCGCACCGTTCGTGCCATCGGTGCCCGTACCTGTGTCGTCTGAGGGCATAGGGCCGGGTAGGTCCTCGACGGCCGGGGTCTCCGCGCTGGTGAGCAGCGTGGAGAGGGCATTGCCGGTGATGCGACGGAAGGCGCGGCGCGGCCGGGACCGGTCCAGGACCGCGACCTCGAGTTGGCCGACTCCCAGAATGCGCGTGCCGGCCCCGTTGACACTGGTGGAGACCGAGCTCAGGGCGGTCACCGCTGCAGCGACGGCCTCCGCAGTGTCCATCTCCTGCCGGAAAGACTCCTTGAGCGCCGTGGAGATGACGTCGGCCTGGCCGCCCATCACGACGAAGTCCGGCTCGTCGCCGATCGAGCCGTCGTAGGTCAGGTGGTAGAGCTGGTCGGAGTCCGGGCTGGCGCCCACCTCGGCGACGCACAGCTCCACCTCGAAGGGCTTCTGCTGCTCCGAGAAGATCGCCCCGAGAGTCTGCGCGTAGGCGTTGGCCAGAGCCCGCCCGGTCACATCACGCCGGTCGTAGGAGTAGCCGCGAACGTCGGCGTGCCGGATCCCGGCTTGACGGAGGTTCTCGTACTCGTTGTAGCGGCCGACGGCGGCGAACCCGATCCGATCGTAGATCTCCGAGACCTTGTGCAGGGCGGTGGACAGGTTCTCGGCGACGAACAGCACCCCGCGTGAGTAACTGAGCACAACGACACCACGACCCCGGGCGATGCCCTTGCGGGCGAGCTCCGAGCGGTCGCGCATGACCTGCTCGACCGAGGCGTAGAACGGCATCGTCACAGCGGAAACTCCTGGGTGGAGACGGATTCAGTGGGAAGGGCGAGGGTAGCGTCAGCCGCCGGGCTTGCGCCGGCGGGCTTCCACCACGATCGTCTCCTTGCTCCCGTTGCCGCAGTATCTCATGTGACAGCCTGTCGCGTGCCGGTTACCCACCGCACCCCAACATGGCGCTCGGACCGCTCAGGTGGCCTGTCACTGGCCGCCTTTCTGGACATAGGCCCGGACGAAGTCCTCGGCATTCTCCTCGAGCACATCGTCGATCTCATCAAGGATCGCGTCCACGTCCTCGCCGAGCTTCTCCCGCCGTTCCTGACCGGCTGGCGCACCGTCGGTCGTCTCGTCGTCTCCGCCGCCACCTTGACGTTGCACCTTCTCCTGGGACATTTCGCCTCCCGGACCGAGTTGTCTCAAGCCAAACAGTACCCAGCAACACCGACAACCGCCGCCAGGCCGGTCGGGTGATCAGCCTCGGGTGAGCGCCACCACCAGTTCTGCGGCCGTGCTCGAGGCGTCCAGCAGCGCCCCGACGTGCGCGCGGGTACCCCGCAGCGGTTCCAGGGTCGGAATACGGACCAGGGACTCGCGACCGAGATCGAAGATCACCGAGTCCCAGGATGCCGCAGCCACCTCCGTGGCATAACGCTCCAGACACCGACCGCGGAAGTAGGCGCGAGTGTCCTCCGGTGGCCGGGTGATGGCTGCGCGCACCTCCTCCTCGGTGACCAACCGCTTCATCGAGCCACGGGCCACCAGCCGGTTGTACAGGCCCTTGTGCATCCGCACGTCGGAGTACTGGAGATCGACCAGTTGCAGCCGTGGCGAGGCCCATCCCAGACTGTCCCGGGCCCGGTAGCCCTCGAGTAGTTGTAGCTTGGCCGGCCAGTCCAGCCGGTCGGCGCACTCCATAGGGTCCCGCGCGAGCGCGTCGAGCACCTCCCCCCAGGTGCTCAGGATGTGCTCGGCGGTGTCAGCGCTGCAGTCCGGCGTGCCCTCCCGCGCGAAGAACCGCGCGACCCGCTCGTGGTAGGCACGCTGCAGATCCAGGCCGGTGAGCTGGCGACCACCGGATACCTCCACCGTCGTCTCCAGGGACGGGTCACGACTGATCATGTGTACCGCCCGCACCGCATCGACTAAGCGCAGGTCGTCGAAGCGTTCCCCGGCTTCGATCAGGTCCAGCACCAGCGCAGTGGTACCGACCTTGAGATAGGTGGAGTACTCGGCGAGGTTGGCGTCACCGATGATGACGTGCAGCCGCCGGTACTTGTCGGCGTCGGCGTGCGGCTCGTCCCGAGTGTTGATGATGCCGCGTTTGAGGGTGGTCTCCAGCCCGACCTCGACCTCGATGTAGTCCGCCCGCTGCGACAGCTGGAACCCGGGGTGCTCCCCGGCGGGCCCGATGCCCACCCGACCGGATCCGCAGATCACCTGGCGGGAGACGAGGAACGGAGTCAGCCCCGCGATGACCATCGTGAACGGCGTGGAGCGCGCCATCAGATAGTTCTCATGGGTGCCGTAGGAGGCGCCCTTGCCATCGACGTTGTTCTTGTACAGCTGGAACGGAGGCTGGTCGGGCACGGTGCGGGCGCGCAACGCGGCTTCTTCCATGATCCGCTCACCGGCCTTGTCCCAGATCACCGCATCACGCGGGTTGGTGACCTCGGGACTGGAGAACTCCGGGTGCGCGTGGTCGACGTACAGCCGGGCGCCGTTGGTGAGGATGACGTTCGCCGCGCCGAGGTCGTCCAGTTCCGGATCGGGCTGGGCGATTCCGGGGACACCCAGGTCGAACCCGCGGGCGTCCCGCAGCGGGGACTCCACCTCATAGTCCCACCGGGCTCGCTTGGCTCGCGGCACTTCGGCCGCCGCAGCGTAGGCCAGCACGACCTGGGTTGAGGTCAGGACCGGGTTGGCGGTGCAGTCCCCGGGCACTGAGATGCCATACTCCACCTCGGTCCCCATGATCCGGCGCATACCCGCAGGGTACGTGCCTCGGGTGAAGATGGCCCGATCCACCCGGGCGGCGGATCGCCCAGCCGCCGCCCAGGTGGGCCCGCCCCGGTGGTCAGCGCCCTCCCCAGCGGACCGTGTGACAACCGAGTGGGCTGTGTCACAGCAGCAATAGTCTCACATTCAATTCGTTTCTCTGGACATGTCCGCGCCGCCCCGCGCGGGACACCACGACCACGGAGGACTTCTCATGACCGCTGTCACGCCATCCACGATCCCCGGGTACGTCGCCGGCATCTGGGACATCGACGCCACCCACTCCCACGTCTCGTTCTCCGTCCGCCACCTGATGGTCAGCAAGGTGCGGGGCCGCTTCAACGGCGTCTGCGGCCGTCTCGTCACCGGTACCGACCCACTCGACTCGTCGGTGACTGCGGAGATCGACGTCAACAGCGTCGACACCGGCAACGCGCAGCGCGACGAGCACCTCCGATCGAGCGACTTCCTGCACGCGGCGAAGTTCCCCACCATGGCCTATCGCTCCACTCGGGTCCGCCGCGACGGCGACGACCTGGTGGTCGACGGCGAGCTGACCGTGCGCGGCATCACCCGCCCGGTTCCCCTCGCCGTCGAGCTGACCGGTTTCGGCCCAGACCCCTACGGGGGCACCCGAGTCGGCTTGTCCGCCACCGCGAAGATCAACCGCAAGGACTTCGACATCGACACCGACCTGCCGTTGGACGGCGGCGGCGTCGTGATCGGCGACACAGTCCAGATCTCCCTGGACATCGAAGCCGTACTCCAGACCGCCTGACCGGCAAGTTGTGGGTATTGCCGGTGCTCTGGCAGCCACCCACAAGCACGCCGCACCGCAGCCGCTGGCTGGCCCTGGTGATCCGACCAGTACTCGATCAGTGCCTGCATACCGCCGGTGCGGAGGCCACAGCGCGCGTCGATCCAGCCTGTTTGGATCTCATGGGGTGGTACTCTCCGATGGTCGATCCTTTCTCATTTCTTCCTGGAGCTCTCGAAGCTTCGACCGTGCGCTGATAGCCTGAATGATCGTACCAACTCCGATCCCTACCGCAGCTAGTCGCCCCACTGAAAACCACGTCGTCACCGTAGGTACGATAATACTGATCGCACTGACGACGGGTATGAATTGGGTGCTTTTCACGAATGCACCGAGAGTTGACCGGCTGACTCGTGTCACAAGGAGAAACAAGAAGGCCGCCATTGCCATGCCGGAAAAGACGGTAATTAACGCACCGACGAAGAGGGTCGCACCGAGCGAATCTATCCCCAGTAGACGGAGAACCCATGCGATAAACTTTTCGATAGCTTTGACGAGTTTAACTACCACTCCTATCCTACCTGTCGCAAAAAGTCTCAGAGCCCACGAGGTGAACACGAGCCCTCCCCAAGGACCAAACGATCAGGACGGACCTGTGATGGTCTCGCGGCTGCCGGGCTTCCAGCAAGTGACTTTCCATCCAACGCCGCGCACGGCGTGCCGCCCGAGCCGCCGTTCCGTCTACCTGTCCTCGTTGCCTTCGGGGGGCGCCGTGCCGGTGGCCTCACTGATCGAGGTATAGCCCGCCTGGCGGACGCGGTGGGCCAGGCCTCGGTGAATGCGACGTGGCCACAGCGGCCCGCCGTAGATGAAACCGGTGTAGGCCTGCAGGAGCGTCGCTCCAGCCTGGATGCGAGCCCAGGCGTCGTCTGCGGTCTCGATCCCGCCGACCGCCACCAGGACCAGGCGGTCCCCGACCCGGCCCCGCAGCCGGTGCAGCACCGCGAGGGAGCGGTGCTTGAGCGGGGCACCGGAGACACCGCCCGCACCGATTGCCTCGACCCGTGCCGCGTCGGTAGCCAGGCCGTCTCGGGAGATCGTGGTGTTGGTGGCGATGATCCCGTCCAGCCCCAGCTCCAGCGCGAGGTCGGCTACCTCGTCGATGTCCTCATCAACCAGATCCGGGGAGATCTTGACCAGCAGTGGCACACGCCGTGAGCCGGCCTCCTCCAGCGCATCGCGAACACCCACCAGCAGCGGCCGGAGGTGCTCGGTCGCCTGGAGGTCGCGTAGCCCGGGAGTGTTCGGCGAGCTGACGTTGACCACCAGGTACCCCGCGCCGGTGCCCAGCAACTTTGCGCTGGCCACGTAGTCGGTGACCGTCTCGTTCCCCGGGACGACCTTCGTCCTGCCGATGTTGACCCCGACCGCCACACCTCGGCTCCGACCACGAGCGCGCAGGCGGGCGGCGGCAGCCGCCGAACCGGCGTTGTTGAACCCCATCCGGTTCACCAGGGCCCGATCGGCCACCAGGCGGAACAATCTCGGCGTCGGGTTTCCCGGCTGCCGCTGCGCGGTCACGGTGCCGACCTCGACGAAGGCGAAACCCAACGCGCCCAGGGCATCGACGCCCAGGGCATCCTTGTCGAATCCCGCGGCGAGGCCCAATGGTCCTGGCAGATCGAGCCCGAGCGCGCGAACTCGCAGCACCGGGTCCCGAGGCACGAGCCGGCGGCGCAGCAACCGTCCCAGCCCTGGAGCCGCGGCCACCGCACGGATCAGCCCGAAGCCCAGATGATGCGCGACCTCCGAGGGGACGTGCCGCAAGAAGATCGAGAACAGCAGCTTGTACATGACCTCCCACCCGCATCGGCCGGTGTGGTCTGAGTCCTCCGGACAGTCGCCCGGACGATCACAGGTCACACTGCCGGCGCAGCGGCGCTACCCACTCCTGACCGGCGACCAGCTCTCGGAACTCGCCGCCGATGCCGATCCGGACGGGTCGGCTGAAGCCCTCGGCCAAGGCGTGGACCGTCAGCTCATCGCCGGCGATGCTGATTCTGAGCGACGTACCGCGGAACTGCATCGGGAACGTGAGCCCGTCGAGCCGGTCGGTGAGCGTCGGGGCGAAGTGCAGGACCCCATCGCGCACGCCGGCGCCGACGTAGCTGCGCTGCAGGAGATCCAGTGTGCCGGACATGACACCCATGTGGATGCCCTCCCTGGTGGTGCCGCCCTGCACATCACCCACATCGCTGTCCAGCGCGACGAGGAAGCGCTTCCACGAGCTCCCCGGGTCCAGACCGGCGAGCACAGCGGCGTACGTGACCAGGCTCAGGGTCGAGCCGTGGGAGGTGCGCTGGTCGTAGTAGCCGATGGTTCGCCGCGCGAGGTCGGGGTCGTGGTCGTACCCCAGTCTTTCGAGCAGCTCGCGAAGGTCGTCATCGGAGAACAGGAAGAACAGCATCACCGCGTCGGCCTGCTTGGCCAGCTGGTAGCGGTTGGGGTCATCGCCCCCGGCCGTGAGGATGCGGTCCAGGCGCTGAATATTGGAGTGCTCGGCGCGGTAGTGCTCCCAGTCCAGCTCCTCGAGGTCGGCGTAGCCCTCGAACTGGCTGACGACGTCTTGCGCGCCGTGCGCATGGAACGGGACGAACATCTTGCGGCTCATCTCATCCCACGTGCGCAGCTCGTCGTCGGTCAGCCCGAGGCGGACCCGTAGTGCGGCGCGACGGCTCGCCGGCAGCAGGTCGAGCACCCGCGGGGCGGTGCCGGCGATCCAGGCCACCATCAGGTTGGTGTAGGCGTTGTTGCGCAGCCCCCCTGCCGCGGCGCCGGGGTAGCGCTCGTGGAACTCGTCGGGCCCCATCACCCCGTGGATCTCATATCGGTGGCGCTCGGGGTTGTAATGCGCGATCGAGGCCCAGAAGCGGGTGATCTCCAGCATGAGCTCGGCGCCGTAGTCACGAAGAAACGCCAGGTCGTCGGTGGCCTGGTAGTACTGCCAGACGTTGTAGAAGATCGCCGCGTTGACGTGGCGCTGATTATGGCTGTGGTCGGGGTGCCACTGCCCGGACAGCGGGTTGAGGTGGACGATCTGCGTCTCCTCGGAACCGTCGCTGCCGCTCTGCCACGGGAACATCGCGCCCCGGTAGCCGGCCTCCCGCGCTGCGGCCCGCGCCTCGGCGAGGCGGCGGTAGCGGTACATCAACAGCCCGCGGGTGATCTCGGGCAGCCGGAAGTTGAGGTAGGGATAGACGTAGAGCTCGTCCCAGAACACGTGCCCGCGGTAGGCCTCGCCATTGAGCCCCCGAGCCGGAACGCCCGCGTCGTGCCGGGCGGTGTGCCGCGAGCACACCTGCAGCACATGGGAGATATGGAAGCGCAGCAGCAACTGCACGCGGGGCTCGCGGGGCAGCCGGATGTCACCGACGTCCCACAGCTCGGTCCACGCCGACTCATGCTCGGCCAGCGCCGCGGCGAAGTCCTGACAGCGCGCGACGTGCTTTCCGGCGGCAACCAGGGTCTCGGTGATCGCGTTGTCGTGGGAGGTGAACAGGGAGATCATCTTCTCCACGCGCACCGGGCCGCCCTGCTCAACGTGGAAGGCGAGAACCTGCTGGATGTAGTCCTCCATCTGGTAGAGGCTGCGGTCGACGTCCAGCGGGTCGTCAACCGACGACCCGCTCGCGGGATCGGGCATCGACCCGGCACCGCCGAGGAAGACGCGAGTGCGCGCGGCTTCGGCGATGTAGATGTTCGACTGCCGGGTTTGCACCTTCAGGCCGATGATCTCCGAGCCGAACGTGCGCGGAGATCCCGGGTTGAGGTGACGTCCCTCGAGCTCGCGGTAACGGGCGACCATGTTGTTCGTCACGCGGCCGTCGAGCCCGGAGATCACTTCCACCCGGCCTGACCAGTTGTCCGGGGTCATCGTCCACTCGATACCGGCCACATGGCTGTTGGCCATGCTCACGAAGCGGCGGCTGCGCAGGGTCGTCTCGCGGCCGGCGCGGTCGCGGAAGTGAATCTCGCGCTGCACCACGGCGTTGCGGATGTCATAGGAGTGGCGGTAGGAGAGCACCTCGACGTTGTCGAGCCGGATCGCCTCCTCCCCCTCGATCCTCAGCTTCAGCAGCAACCAGTTGGGGAGGTTGACCAGGTCCTCGTTGAGGACCGGGCGGCCGCCGAGGATGGTCGTCTCCCGATTGAAGCAGCCGTGGGCGTATGTGCCCGGGTAATGGACCGCGTTCGCGTCCTCCCACTCGGCCGCTCCCCGGGTGGCGAAGTAGCCGTTGCCGGTCGAGGTCAGGGTCTCGCGCAGACCTTCCTGCGCGGGGTCGAAGCCGTCGTAGGCGAGTGTGAAGTCCGGCACGAGTCACCTCCCGAAAGGTTGCGCGTGTCAGCGGGCCAGCGTGTCGAGAAATCGCTCCACCTCAACGGTGGACGCCAGGGCGAAGTCGGCGGCGGTGGGCCGGTTCGCCACCTCCGGATCGTCCGGGTGGCCGACGATGATGCCGACGCCCCGGCCGGTCAGCGCCCGGAAGGCATCCTCGTCAGTGATGTCGTCCCCGAGGTAGAGCGGCACGACATCGTCGGTGTCGAGACCCAGCGTCTCCAGCAGGCGCAGGACAGCCTTGCCCTTGTTCCAGTCGATCTTCGGCTGGAGCTCGTACACCATTTTCCCGGGGGTGACCTTCAGTCGCCCGGAGTACTCGTCCAGCAGGTCGGCCACCACCGCGGCGACCATGGCGTGGTGCTCCCGATCAACAAGCCGGTAGTGGACCGCGACCGAGGCCAGCTTCGGCTCGACCACCGCACCCTGCACCGACTCGACCTCGGCGCGGAGCCGGTCGGTGACCTCGGAGATCAGATCTTCGAAGCCGGTCGCGGCGGCGTGCGCGATGGTGCCCTCCCGCGGGCTCCAGATATCGAAGCCGTGGCTGCCCGCCACCACCAGGTCATCGACGCCCATCAACCGCTGCACGACGGGTCGGTCGCGACCGCTGACCACGCACACCGGACAGCGCCGCGCCAGGGCCTGGACCGCCTCTCGCATGCTCTCGGACATGACCGCGTCCTGCGGCCGATCGACGATCGGAGTCAACACCCCGTCGTAGTCGAGAAACACGGCCGGCCGGCGCCCGGCCACCTTCGCGGCGAGCTGCCCGCCGTCGCGCAGCGCGTCGGGCAGCTCACGAACAGTCGACGCCTGCGTGGTCACGGTCGTCGGCATGTTGACGCAGGTGCGGTCCCGCCTGGCATCGGCACCTAACCTACCTTGCTTAGAGGGCGCCTACTATGATAAAGGTCACCGACGCTAACACGGGCGTGCCGGGGACCACCCCGAGACGCGCGTCCAGGGTTCGCATGGCCAGCGCCTCGATCGGCTCCACATTCTGATCGTGTCGTGACAGGGAAGTGCCCTGGTCACCTTCGGGCTCGATGGTCGCGGGCGGCCCGGGTCCCCCCTCGGGGCACGAAGGCGTTGAGCCGGGCCTCGTGGGGGTCCTGGGTGACGAGGCCGGGTCCTGGCCCTGCTGGTCCCTGTTGCGGACCTCAGCATCCCTGGGTGGCGAGGTGCTCATGGACAAGCGGGATAGCCATGGATCCTTCGCCGACCGCTGAGGCGAGCCGCTTGATCGACCCGCTGCGTACGTCTCCGACGGCGAACACCCCTGGTTGGGTGGTCTCCAGCATCAGCGGTGCACGTCCGAGTTCGCCGAACTGTCCGTTGGCCATTCTGGCGGCGTCGGTCCCGGTCAGCACGTAGCCGCCGGATCCGGGCCGCCGCCCGCAGCTGCGGCACCGCGAACCACAACCGGCCGGTGGCATCCCGGGTCGGCTCCAACAGGCCCAACGCCACCAACCGGCGGACCAGCTCGGGATGCATCCCGGCCGGTGCGGCGAAGCTCTCCAGACTGAGCCGTGACACGCGCACATCAACGAGTAGCCGGTCACGTCCGCCTCCTCGGATCGAAGGGTGAGTCCCTGCGCAGCGCCTCGAACAGCTCGCGCTCCCGCGACGTCAACGTCCACGGCACCATGATCTTCACCTCGGCGTACAGGTCGCCCGGTGTTCCGCGCGGGTTGGGCATTCCTTCCCCGCGCAACCGCAACCGGCGACCCGTCGACGACCCCGCCGGAACCCGCACCTTGGCCTCCCCGCCCGGGTGGGCACCGGCACGCTGGCACCCAGCGCCGCCTCCCACGGCGTCAACGGCAGATCCACCGAGATATCGCGCCCGTCCACCCGGTAACGAGGGTGCGGCGCGATCCGCGCCACCAGATACAGATCCCCGCGGCGCCGTCACCCGAACCCCGCCCACCCCTACCGGCCAGGCGGACGCGCTGCCCGTCGGTCACCCCAGCGGGAATGGTCACCTCGAAACTGGAGGGCTCGCCCTCGGCCCCGGGGTCGCGGTTCATGTCAGGGTGGTACTGGCGGCCCAGTGTGCGGTGGCGCGCTGCATTTCCTCGGTGCTCGCGGTGCGGGAGACCCCGAGCGCGTCGTAGTAGTCGCGCGCCATCGTCCCTCAACCCCGACGGCCCGCGACGGTCACCGCACCCGGCCGCAGCTGCCGCTCCGCGGTGCCGTAGCCCGGCCGCAGCACCCTGACCACCGTGCCCGGCTCCGCTTCCGAGTCGTCCACCACGGTGACGACCTCATGCCGGGTGGGGTCGAAGGGCACGCCCACCTCGTCGTGACGGGAGAATCCCAAGCTCGCCAACACAGCCAGGGCCTGATCGCGCACCGTCCGAACCCCCTCGATGATCGTCGACGGGTCGGCGTCGGCATGGTCCAGCGCCAGGTCCAGGTTGTCCAGCACCAGCAGCCAGGCGGCGGCCACCCGGTTCGCCTCGGCCGCCCGCTGTCGCTCCAGCTCGCGGGCGTACCGTTTGCGCAGGTTGTCCAGCGCCCGGCGCAGCCGGTCCTCCAGGGTGGCAACCGCGTCCCGGTCCGGCAGCGCCACCTCGACCCTGTCCTCGGGGCTCCGATCGGGCCCCGCCTGCTCCGGGTCCTGGTGAACCCCCGTTGGTTCCGACTGCATCCCGCCGGCCTCAGCTGCGGTCGAAGTCGGCATCGATGACGTCGTCGTCAGCCGCAGACCGGGTGCCCCCGGACGACCCGTCCTCCGGGCCCCCACTACCGACGCTGCTACCGACGCCCGCGCCCACGCGCGCCCGTCAGCGCCTGGAAAACCTGCTGGAACTCACCGGTCAGCTCGCTCACCCACAGTAGCGGTGCCTGCTCCCGCACCACCTGGCGAGCCTCGCCGACGAGCAGCTCGGCCCGGGCCTTCTCATGTGCCGGCACGTCCGTGCCCAGCTCGTCCAGGCGCCGTTGGACCTGTTAGGTGATGGTGTCCAGCTCGTTGCGAGCGTCCACCTCCTGGCGCAGCTGCTGATCGGCGGCTCGGTTGCGGTCGGCTTCGGCGACCATGCGGTCGATCTACAGTCATGAGCCCGAGCCGCCGGGAATACCGAGATGGTCGCCGTGGTTGAGTCCAGCAGGATCAACTTTCTCATCGAAAGTGTGGCAATCTTGACCGAGACCGTGAAGCTGCCGGTTCTGCCGCTCGACGACGTCGTGGTGTTGCCGGGAATGGTGGTTCCCATGCGGTTGGCCGACACCGAGGTCCGAGCAGCCATCGATGCTGCTCGCGCCGCGACCACAGTGGACTCCGGTGGCCAGGCGGGGGTGCTGCTCGTGCCCCGGCTTGATGGCAGATATGCCTCGGTTGGCACCCGGGGCCTCGTCGAGCAGATCGGCCGACTGCCCGGCGGAGAGCAGGCTGCGGTGGTGCGCGGCACGTCCCGGGTCCGCATAGGAGCCGGTACGACGGGTCCGGGTGCCGCATTGTGGGTTGAGGCCACCGTCCTGGAAGAGACGGCCGCCAACGACCGTGCTCGGGAGCTGGCCCGGGAATATCGGGGTCTGGTGATCACGATTCTGCAACGCCGCGGCGCCTGGCAGGTGATCGACTCCATCCGGCACGTCGAGGAGCCCGGCGCACTGGCCGACCTCGCTGGGTATGCCTCCTACCTGACCAAGGAGCAGAAGCTGTGGCTGCTGGAGACCCCGGATGTGGCTGCGCGGCTGGACAAGCTTGTCAGCTGGAGTCATGAGCAGATCGCCGAGCTCGACGTCGCGGAGACGATCAACAAGGACGTCAAGGAGGGCATGGAACGCCAGCAGCGGGAGTTCCTGCTGCGCCAGCAGCTCGCCGCGATCCGCAAGGAGCTGGCCGAGCTCGACGGCAAGCCGGCCTCCGAGGAGGACGACTACCGGGGCAGGGTGGAGGCGACGGAGCTGCCGGAGAAGGTGCGCGAGGCGGCGCTGGCCGAGGTCGACAAGCTGGAGCGGACCGCCGAGTCCTCGCCCGAGGTCAGCTGGATCCGCACGTGGCTGGACACCGTGCTGAGGATTCCGTGGAACTCCCGCACCGAGGACAGCTTCGACATCGCCGGCGCTCGTGAGGTGCTCGACGCCGACCACTTCGGGCTGGACGAGGTCAAGGACCGCATCATCGAGTACCTGGCCGTGCGCCGCAGGCGGGCCGACCACAACCTGGGAGTCGTGGTGGGCAGGCGCAGCGGGGCGGTGCTCGCGCTGGTGGGCCCACCGGGCGTCGGCAAGACCTCGCTCGGTGAGTCGGTGGCCCGGGCGATGGGCCGCAAGTTCGTCCGTGTCGCCCTCGGTGGCGTGCGCGACGAGGCGGAGATCAGGGGGCACCGCCGGACCTATGTCGGGGCGCTGCCGGGTCGGATCGTGCGGGCCATCTCCGAGGCGGGCACGATGAACCCGGTGGTCCTGCTGGATGAGGTCGACAAGGTCGGCTCGGACTTCCGGGGCGACCCGACCGCCGCGTTGCTCGAAGTACTCGACCCGGCACAGAACCACACCTTCCGCGATCACTACCTCGAGGTCGAGCTGGACCTGTCCGACGTGATGTTCCTGGCGACGGCGAACGTGCTGGACTCGATCCCCGCGCCACTGCTGGACCGGATGGAGCTGGTCACGCTCGACGGGTACACCGAGGACGAGAAGGTCGCGATCGCCCGCGACCATCTGCTGCCCCGCCAGCTCGACCGGGCTGGCCTGAGCCCGCAGGAGGTGCGCATCGAGGACGTTGTGCTGCGTCGGATCGCCGGCGAGTACACCCACGAGGCCGGAGTTCGGCAGCTGGAGCGTTCGATCGCTCGGATCCTGCGCAAGGTCACGACCCGGTTGGCGCTGAACCAGCACGAGGTTCCGGTCCGCATCGGAGCTGACGATGTGCGGGACTACCTCGGCCGCCCGAAGCACACTCCGGAGTCCGCAGAGCGGACGGCCGTGCCGGGTGTGGCGACCGGGCTCGCGGTGACCGGCGCCGGCGGCGACGTGCTGTTCGTGGAGGCCTCGCTGGCCGACAAGGAGACCGGATCGACGGACGTCACCCTCACCGGGCAGCTCGGCGACGTGATGAAGGAATCCGCCCAGATCGCCTTGTCCTACCTTCGCTCGCACGGGGCGGAGCTGGAGTTGCCGGTCGGTGACCTGGCCGACCGCGCTGTGCACGTGCACGTGCCTGCCGGGGCGGTGCCCAAGGACGGCCCCAGCGCTGGGATCACCATGACCACCGCGCTGGCCTCCCTGCTGTCCGGACGGCCGGTGCGGGCCGACGTGGCGATGACCGGTGAGGTGTCACTGACCGGACGGGTGCTGCCGATCGGCGGCGTGAAACAGAAGCTGCTCGCCGCGCACCGGGCCGGGATCAGCACCGTGCTGCTGCCCCGGCGCAACGAGCCCGACCTCGACGACGTGCCTCAGTCGGTGCGCGAGGAACTCACCGTGCACCTGGTCGGCGACGTCCGCGAGGTACTCGGCCGCGCCCTCGAACCAGCGACCACTGCAGCAGCAGCTGCCTGACAGAGTCGGCCTCGGCCCGTCAAGTCGACCTGTCAGACGCGAGTCTGCCGGATGGCCGACCCGCTAGCTCTCATCAGGGTGGTTGGCGGCATACCGGTCGACCGTACGGGTGGAGGAGGTCCGCAGTGTGCCCTGTGCATCCAAGAATCGACGACGAGCGGCAGAGCTATGGGCCTTCCGTGGCCGAACCCTCGCCGCCCTGGCGGCGCTGGTGGTCGTGCTGGTCACGGGCGCCGGCTGCACTGCCTCGGGCGCCGGTGGCGTTAGCCCGTGGTCTGTTGGCAGCGGTGGCGGACAGGCCTGGGAGCAGGACTTCACCCGGGTCGTCAGAGAGTCCCTGCCATCCATTGTGGAGATCACCAGCCAGAGCGGCATCGGCTCCGGGGTGATCTTCGATGACGAAGGCGACGTCGTCACGAACGCCCACGTGGTCGGCAAGTCCACCACCTTCCAGGTCCGGACCTCGACGGGCACCCACGGCGCGCTGGCCAACCTGAACAGTGAGGTCATCGGCATCCCGACGGTGGCGGTCGTCAATCCGCAGCTCGGTGGAACCGCACCGGCATCGGTTTCGCGGTCCCCAGCGACACCGCGACCGACGTGGCGGGCCGGATCGTCGCGAACGGCCGCGTCGTCAACTCCAGGCGCGGGCCCCGGTGACCACCGCCCAACAGCTGTAGGAACTGCTCGCCCTACACAAACCCACCGACACGTGCAGATCACCGTCATTCGGCCCCCCGGGAAGACCAAGACCGTCACGGTGACCCTCGCCGCGCTGGCCGCCAGCTGACGGGTGGCACGTCATCCTCTTGTCCCCACCGATCCGCTCATCCGGACCGCAGAGGAGCACATCATGCCCCCAGTGATCGAAGGGTTCCCGGAGCGACCGCGGCCGGGATCCCTACTGATCGTCAGCCCGACGACGATATGGCCGGTCATGGCACTGCGCGGGGTGTGGGCGATCCTGTGCGGGATCCTCGCGCTGGTCTGGCCTGCCCTCACCGTCCTCGCGCTCGCGTTGCTGTTCGGAGCATGGGCGCTGCTGGATGGCGTCTCGCTGTTGGTCAACGCGTTCCGACACGGGCGAGCCCACGCCGACTGGCGGGACTGGGTCCCCTCGCTGCTCGCGGGACTGCTCGGGATCGCCGCCGCGGTGGTCACCGTGCTCTCGCCGCCATCACGGTGCTCGTGCTCACCGTCCTGGCCGCCATCCTGTTCATCGGCGTCGGCGCGGCCGAGATCGTTCTCGCGGTGCGGCTGCGAAAGCTGATCCGGGGAGAGGTCTTCATGGCCCTCGCCGGGCTCGCCGGCGTCATCGCAGGTGTCCTGTTGTCGGTCTGGCTCCTGTCGGGCGCGCTGGTGCTCACCATCATCCTCGGCGCCTACGCCCTGGTCTCGGGCATCCTGCTGCTGTCCTGGCGTGGCGATTACGCCGCCTTGCCCGGTCGAGGAGATCACTGCTCGGAGTTGGTCGGGAGCGGAGAGCGCAACGAGACCGCGACCAAGTTGATCGTCTCCGTCTGCCGACCGCGACGAGGTTCTCGTGCCCGATGACCATTCCCGGGTCCAGATTGGTACCCCGGATCACCCTTCCGAGCGCGGCCGGTGAATTCCTCCTCCACTTACGGAATCTTCGACGTGTTCGGCGATAACTCGGGCCGTGAGGCTCACCTGTCGGGCAGAGTCGCCGAGGCCCTGATGGCCCAGGCACCCGACCTGTTCGACAGCACACCCAAGATCGAGAAGATCGACGTCCTCGCCACCAAACTCCCGTGATGGCCCACTGACCGCAGGACGGTCGGATCCTGGACGGCGTCCCTGGTCTCCGTGCCCGGCGAGTACTCCGAGGTATCGGGCCTGACGGGCAGCGGCGAGAAGGTGGTTGTAGCCGCTCGTCTCCGGGTGGTTCCCCGACCGCACTCTCCGTCCCGAACCCGGACCCGCCGTCAGGTCGGGTACACCGCTCAGCTGCGACCAGGCCGCCGAGGACACCCCATCGAAGGTGACTCTCCTCCCGGGGCGCGGTCGCTTCAAGATCATTAATTCGGAACTGCCGCCAGGGCTCGACTCACCCACCTTGATCGCCGGAAGTGAGCTGTGGCCGTGCGGCGGCGCACGGCCACAGCTCACTTCCGGCGATCACACCTCGACCCCGCCCCGGCAGGCGCGACCTACCAAGGAACACCGACCCCCTGCCCGCACCCGGTGACAGTGGTCAACCCCCGCACTAACCTCTCAGTTAATAATCTTGAAACGGCGGTGCCCGGCACTCTGACCAGCGGCAGACGTGCCACCCCGCCCCGGGCAGCACTTCTGCGGCTCTACTGACATTACTGTGGGTAGTTATTCATGATCGTCCGGGGAGTGGTGGGCAGAGGCCGCCGCGGGTGAGGTCGGCCATGGCGATCAGTGATTCGGGGCTGTGGTAGCCGTAGGCGCGTCGGGTCAGGAGCCGCGGGTGGGTGTTGGTGGCTTCGGATCGGGCGTTGGACAGGTGGTGCTCGACGGCGTTGAGGATCAAGGTCTGGAAGCGTGTGATGGTCTTGGTGAGGCGGACGAAGGCGGGGATGCGGCTGCGCCTAGCCCAGGAGATCCAGCCGGCCAGCAGTGCCCTGGCCTCGGGGAGTTCGGCTTGGAAGATCATGCGGAGTTGTTCTTTGAGTAGGTAGGCCCGATACAGTGCGCCGTTGTCCTTGGCGATGGCGGCCAGGGTGGTGCGCTGGTCACTGGTGAGCTCGGGTGGGTTTTTCAGCAGTGCCCACCGGGTTTCCTTGATCGTGGTGGCCTGCTCGGCGCGTCCGGTGCGGCGCAGTTGGGCGGCGAGTCCCCGGCGGACCTCGTCGAGGGCCTTGGTGGCCCAGGCCGCGACATGGAAGGGATCCAGGCACAGCACGGCTTTCGGGGCGCGTTCGGTGACCACGGTGTGGATGAACTCCGCGCCATCGGCGCTGACATGGGTCAGCGCCGATGGCGCGGTCCGGGCCCAGATCGTCGAAGAACCGGCGCAGGGTCGCGGCGGTGCGGTCTTTGCCCGCCCACACCAAGCGCCCGGTGTCGTGATCGGTCACGACCAGCAGATACCGCTGTCCCTTGCGGTAGGAGATCTCATCGATGCCGATCCGGCGCAGCCCGGCCGGCCGGTCGCCGGCCTGGCCGCGGGCGGCGAGGACCCGGGCCACGATGTCTGACACACTGCGCCACGCCACCCGCAGCAGCACCGCCACCACCGACAGCGCGGCGTGACAGACCAGCCACGCGCAGGTGTCCTCAAACGCTGTGGTGAACCGCGACCCGGGCCGCGCCCAGGGCACCGCGGCGACCACCACCCCATGCTCAGGACAGCTCACCCGGCAGGTCGTGGCCTGGAGGAACACCTGCGTCGAGCCCAGATCCAGACCCCGCCACCGCCGCGGCTTGTCACCGGTGTCATAACCCGGACACCGCCGCCGGCACCGAGAGCACCACCCCACCGCCCCCGCCTTGGGCCGTACCTGGGCGACCAGCACCTCACCACCACGCCCACTGGGCTCCAGGTCCACCCACTCGATCACCGTGTGCTCGACCCCCAGCACCCGCCGCCATACCCTCGTCGTACGCACGCCGTTCCCATCTTGATCGTCTCTGACTGTGGAAGGCCAGAAACCCTAGACGAGACACGGCGTGCGCCCTCATCGATCATGAACAGGTACCCACAGGAACGTCAGTAGCGCCACTTTTGCACGGCAGAGTCACCGATGGGAGTGACACCTTAGGTCTGTCGTACCGTCACACACGTCGACTCGAGGTACCTCATCAAAGTCTCGGTGGCGCTGTCGATGTTGTGCGCGTCCTTCAGGTGCTGTGCTACCTGGCGCATCAGGTCATCCTTGGTGGAGGCGGTGAACTGACTGCCGCACTCCTCGTGCCCGCACTGGAACTGGTGCATTCCCGTACTTCCTCCATCGACATCCGGTGGCAACCGCAGTGATCGCGACTGTCCTCTCCACACCTAGTCTTCGGATGGCGCGTCCGCCCAGTTCAGCTCCTGGGTGGGTTCACGGAGGGTCGAAACAGACCGTAGCCGCAGCCCAGTCCGGCACCGGCCCGACCGGTCACATCCATGTCAAGATCCGCGTCGACGGCACGAAACGTTGAGGCTCACTAGGCGGCTGGCCGGGTGTTGTGACCTCTCTCACAGACGCTTCTCTATGCTGTCAAGTGGTGTCTGGGGTATTCCCTCCTGGTGTCCGTTTCGTGGGTGTCTGCGGGGGTGCCGCGCGGCAGGGGCCTGCCCTGCACGACGCGCGGCGCCCTCGTGGGTCCCCACTGGTCTGGGTGGATGAGGCACTTCGGCATATCCGCAGGTCACCACGCCTAGGCGGTGTCTGGTGCAGGCGGTGGGGGTCATGGTGGTGGTAAGGGTTCGTTAGAGCCGGCGGGTGATGTAGACATCCCACGCGCTTAGCGTGTCAAGCTGCGGCCGTGGTTGGGTTGTTATGGGTGGTGGGGAACGTGGCGTGCTCGTTGTAGTGCTGCTGGGTGTGCAGGCAGCTGAGGAGTCGGTTGAACAGGTTGCGTTGGGCGGCGGTGTGGCGGTCGCCGGTGGTTTTGCGCCGGTCGTAGTGGGCTCGTGCGCCGGGTGAGGCAGTCAGGGCGGCGAAGGCGCAGAGGTAGCCGACGGAGGCCAGGCGTTGATTTTTGACTCGGCGGTGGCTCACGGTGCGGCTCTTGCCGCTGGCGCGGGTCACGGGTGCACTTCCGGCGTAGGCCTTGAGCGCTCGGGCGGTGGTGAAGCGGGATCGGTCGTCGCCGATCTCGGCGTACATCCGGGCGCCGGTGAGAGATCCCCGTCCTGGCATGCTGGTGATGATCTCGGCATCCGGGTGCTTACCGAAATGGTCGATGGTGGCGGCGGCCAGCTCCTCGGCGTTGGTGCTGGCGGTGTCGAGTGCTCGGAGCAAGGCCAGAGCTTGGCGGCCGAAGGCGTCTTCCACGAGGGGGAGCTGGTGGAGGTACTCGCCGCGCAGGACTGCTTGAATCCGGGTGGCTTCGGTGTCGATGCCGCGTTGGCGGCCGGCACGGTGCAGCAGCGTGGTGAGCTGGGTAGTCGTCAGCTGTGCGGCCGCCCGCGGAGTGGGGGCGGCGGCCAGGAGGGCTCGCGCTTCGGGGCGGAGCAGGCCGCCGCGTTCGTCGGTGAAGGTCTCCAGCAGGGCTGGGTAGTACTCGCGCAGCAGCGAGCGCAGCTTGTTGTGGGCGCAGGTGCGGTCCCAGACGGCGTCTTGTTGGGCACGGGCGGGCACCGCGATCGCTTGGGCGAGTCCGGAGTCGGCGGGCAGGGGCCGGTGGGCGGCCATGTCGGTGCGCGGAATGTTGGCCAGCACGAGGGCGTCACCAGCGTCAGATTTCTTGCGCGCCACCGAATGCCGATCTCGATAGCGTGAGACCGCCATCGGGTTGATCGCGAGTACCTTCCGTCCGGTAGTGCGCAGGCAGGCGACCAGCAGTCCGCGGCTGGTCTCGACCGCTACCGGGATCGCATCCTCGGCGTTGTCACCGGCGTCAGCCAGCAGTGCCAGTAGGAGCTTGTCATGGTTTCCGTGTAAGCCACGGATGACTGATGACATCATCTTATCACAGAGGCAGTCGTCCTGGGAAGAGAACGACCAGCGTGTTCAGGGCCATTTTCCAACCCCACGTCCCGGTTCCGGATTCGCCTCCTCGCTTATTTGAGATATTGCGCAAACCAAGATAGAGTAGCTTCATCGCCGTCTCGTCGGACGGGAAATGACCACGGGTCTTCGTCACCTTCCGGAGTTGGAAGTTGATGGACTCGATGGCATTCGTGGTGTACACCACTCTACGCAGTTCAACCGGATAGTCCAGGAACGGGATGAACTCGTCCCAGGCCCGCCGCCAGACATCGACAACGCCAGGGTACTGGCGGCCCCACTCGGTGTCGAGGTCCTTCAATGCGAGCTCGGCGGCCTCGAGGCTCGGCGCGGTGTAGATCGCCCGCATGCTCGCGGCGATCTCCTTGCGGTCTTGGTAAGACACGAACCGCATCGCGTTGCGAACGACGTGAACATTATGCCGATATCGGCATAATGTTCATTACCCCGATATCGTGGTTATGCCGATGCCGGGCCGGGGAGTGCTGGTGGGTGGGGGTGCGCGGGCTGGTGATATCGGCATAATCATAGGGCTTCGAGGAACGCGAGGAGCTGATCTGGGGGTTTGTAGCGGCCCGGGGTGGTGTCTGGTGGGGTTGTTCGGTCGAGCGCTCGCTGCTTGAGCGCCATGTCGGCTTGCAGGTAGGTCTGGGTGGTCGTGACGTTTTCGTGCCCGAGCCAGAGGGCGATCACGGTGATGTCGACCCCGGCGTGGAGCAAGCGCATCGCCGCGGTATGGCGCAGGACGTGAGGCGTGACGTTCTTGCTGGCCAGGGAGGGGCATGTTTGTCCGGCCCTCGTGGTGTGGGTACTGAGTCGTTGTTGCAGGGCGTCGTGGCTGAGCGGCCCGCCGCGGTTGGTGGAAAACAGCGGGTCTTCGGGCGCGCCGGGGTATTCGGTGAGCCAGGCCCGCAGGGTGGTGACCGTTTCCGGGGCCAGTGGTGTGATCCGGTCTTTGCGCCCTTTGCCGTGGCAGGCGACGTATGCGCCAGTGCCGAGGTGGACATCGGCGCAGGTGAGGCTGGTGGGCTCGGAGGCGCGCAGCCCGGTCTGGATGGCCAGCAGGATCCAGGCGTGGTCGCGGCGCCCGGTGCGGGTGGCGCGGTCCGGGGCAGCGAGCAGCGCTTGGGTCTCCTCGTCGGTGAGGAAGGTGACGATGGTCTGGTCAGCCCGCTTGGGTGGGATGGCCAGAACCCGGTCGATGTCGGCGGCGTGCTCGGGGTGGCGCAGTGCGGCGAAGGCGAACAGCGAATGGATCGCGGCTAGCCGGGCGTTACGGGTCCGGATGCTGTTGCCGCGGTCGTGGTCGAGGTGGTCGAGGAACGCGGCGACCACCGGTGCGTTCAGCTCGGCGAAACCCAGGTGGCACGGCAGGGTTCCGGTGCGGGCGGCGGCGAAGGTGAGCAGCAGCCGCGGGGTGTCGCGGTAGGCGGAGATGGTGTGGCCACTGGCCCGGCGCTGGTGGACGAGCCGCTCGGTGAAAAACGCCTGCACAGTAGCGGCGGCCGTGGTCACCGGAGCTCCCCGGGTTCGGGGCACAGCCGGCGGGCGGCTTCGGCGAGCAGTTCCGGGGCGGCCTGCGGGTACCAGTAGGTGTGAGCCGGCGCGGTGTGACCTAGGTAGGCCGACAGCAGCGGCATCCGAGCCTCGATCTCAGCGCTGTCACGGCACCGGTCAGCAGCGTGGCGACCGCGAAGGAATGCCGCAGATCATGCGGCCTGGGGCGGCAGGCTCCGGAGCGGGCACTCAGACCCGCGCGGCGGGCCAGTTTGGCGAAAGTCTGGCCCACGTTGTAGTACAGCAGCCGGGTACCCGCCTGCGAGACCAGCAGCGCGTCGCTGACCGGTCGTGGGAAGTGCTGGTCGCGCAGCTGCCGGTAGGCCCGCAGCGCTGCCAGGGTGCTGGGGTGCAGTGGGAGCAGCCGGTGGCGGCCCAGCTTGGCGTGGCGCACCAGCAGCAGCCCACGGCCAGTGTCGAGGTCCTCGTCATCGAGGGCGACGACCTCGCCGCCGCGCATGCCCGTGACCGCCCTCAGGCCGATCAGCGTCGTGATGGTCGCCCGGCGCAGCGGTGTTTTCAGCCGGTATGCCTGGGCGGACAATGCGGCAATGTCGGCGGGTGAATACAGGTAGGGCACTGCACGGCGGGGCCCGCCGGGAAGCAGGCCGGCCGGCGGGACCTCGGTGGCCGGATCCAGGGTGCGCAGGTAGGCGGCGAAGCCGCGCACCACCTGCATCCAGACTCTCAGCCAGCCGGGGCTGGCGTCCGGCGGCAACGTGGCCCAGGCCGGCGCGTCGCTCACCGTGACCGTGCTAGCGCCACGCTCTTCCCGGTAGGAGACGAACTGCTCGAGCAGTCTGGCGTCGCGTGCCAGCGTGAACCCCAAGCTGCGGCGCAGCTCCAGGTAGCCGGCCAGCGCCTCACCCAGCCCACTCATGACACACCCGGCCACGGACGCGCTAGCGCACGCAGCGCCTCGATATCAACCTTTGTGTAGGCCGCCGTGGTCAGAGGCCGCCGGTGTCGCAGCAGCTGGCCGATCTCGGCCAGGGAGCCGCCTTCGGTGAGAATGGAGGTGGCGGCGCTGTGTCGCAGCCGGTGCGCGTAGATCACACTCAGCCCGGCCCGTCGGGCGGCCGCGGCCACCACCTGAGTCACCCCGCCCGGGGTCAGACCCTGGTGCGGGGCCCTGATCCGGGTGAACACCCTGCGGTCCAGCGCGGTAGCCGGCCTGCCATCCCGTAGGTAGCCGGCGATGGCCTCGCCCACGTCAGCTGGCAGGGGAAGCCGGTCGCGACGGTTCCCCTTGCTGGCGATCGTGATCTCACCGCGCCGCCAGTCGAGGTCCTCCAGGCGCAGCCCGGCGACCTCGCCCGCCCGCAAGCCCATCCTCGCCAACAGGGTCACGATCGCCAGGTCACGGCGCCCGCCAGCGGTATGGCGCTCGCGGGAGGCCAGCAACGCCCGTACCTGGCCTGGTTGCAGCGGCCGGGGAAGACCCGGCCGCCGGTTCGCGACCTTGGGCACCACCTGGTTCAGCCTCTCGCCGATCAGGCCCTGCAGGTGCCAGAACCGCAGCAGCGACCGCAGCGCGCTCACCAGCCGCTGCACGGTCTTGGGTGCCAGGTGCCGCGACTGGGCGAGCATGAACGTCGTGACATCACCAGCGCCCAGCTCCCGCAACCCAGCTTCCCCGCGCACCGCGTGAGCGGTGACGAACGGAGCGACCGCATCGACATAACCACCGGCGACCTTGACCCCCAGGCCGCGCTCAGTCAGCAGCCAGCAGCGGTAATCCTCCAGCAGAACTGCCGACACGCTCCGCGGTGCGGGGCTCTCGGGCTGCGGAGCCACGCCCAGCCCACGCAGGTACCCCAGCAGCGGCGCCAGCGCCTTCGCCGTCAGGTACTGCCGGTACCCGCTCGTACGACGCCCCGCCAGGAACCCACCCACCACCGGAGTGGCCAGATCAGCCACTCCCAGCCCCGCGTCACCCAGCCACCTGCTCAGATGCGCGGCCAGCTCCATCTGCTTCTGCGCGGAAAGCTTCGTGAAGCCCAGCCGGGCCAGCTCCGCGGCGAACCCCCGCGCATACGGCCCGAGCGGGCCCACCATGCCCACGGCATGCAGATCATCCATAGTCACTGTCCTCTCCAAGAAGAGTTGGAGAGGACAGCATCACGCCACCAGCAGCCCCGTTATGCCGATATCACCAGCCCGCGCACCCCCACCCACCAGCACTCCCCGGCCCGGCATCGGCATAACCACGATATCGGGGTAATGAACAACGCACGTTTGCACGACAGCATCGGGAAAGGGTGCGGCTCTTTTGGAGTGACGTGATCATGCTGCGGGTTGGTCGCTGTCGCGGTATTGGGTGTGGTGGACGCGGTGGTGTTCTTGGTTGTGGTGGTAGTGCCAGTAGGTGTTGAAGTCACCGTTGGAGACCAGGGCGCGGAGGGTGAGGATGGCTTGGGCGCCGTGTAGGCCCCAGCGGGCTCCGGTGGTGTCCATTCTGTCGTTGACGATGTGGCGGCAGGCGCCTTCGATGATGCCGGTGGCGATGGGCCATCCGTTGGTCAGGGCGGTAAACATTCAGCCTGGTGCGTGGAGCGAGCTGATGCGCGGCTCGATGTAACGGTGTGTGGTACGGGCGTGTCGGTTGTGGTGTGATCGGCTGGGGTGCGGTCTGATCTCGGGGTGCCTGCCCCGGAGGAGATGTCGCGCGATGCG
>JAFAUB010000174.1 GCA_019243635.1 Pseudonocardiales bacterium | reverse complement strand
AGCTCCGCGACCTGGCTGCTGAGATCGTCCTCACCGTCAGCGGCAGACCACCGGAGCCGGGCACCTTCCAGCCCCGCCGCTCCTGAGCAGCTCCCCCCGACCGTCCCCAGGCGAGCCGGGGCTAGGCCGAGCACTGCGCCACCGCCTGAGCCACCGTGGCGGCCGGCCTGGTGCTGTTATCTATCCGACATCCGATAGGATGGCCACCAGCGCTGACCTATGTCAGTGGCGGTTGGGGGACACCGTGACTAGTGGGAACACTTCACTGGGTCTGTGATCACAGAGAGGAAGCTCAGATGGGTATTCTTGACAAGGCCAAGGACAAGGCCGAGCAGCTTATCGGTGAGGCGAAAGAGAAGATCGGTCAGCTGACGGGCAACGAGAGCCTCGAGAACGCTGGGAAGCGTGATCAGTTGTCCGGGGAGGTCAAGGAAGCCGGACACGACCTACGAGACAAGGCTGCCGGCACTGTTGACGACCTGAAGGACAAGTTCAGCGACGAGGACAAGTAGCGGAGCGAGCTGATCGGTCCCTGCGCGCACATCAGCTGCGCGCAGGGACCGTACTGGTACCGGCGTCGGTCTGCGTGCGGTCCAGCCCAGTGCGATGGTGCCCCTCGAAACGATCGCCGTCGAAGGCCGCGCGCGTCAGAATACCGCGCGTCAGAATACGTTGTTCAGGGCGTCCGGTACGCTGTCTGCGAAAGGCAGGCGCTCCCGCAGCCCGGTGACCTCGAGTGCCAGGTTGGCGGTCCGGGAGTGGCATACCAGTCGCAGGTCACGGTCTTCTTGGGTAGCGAGCTGACTCACCTCGAACAGTACGGACAGCCCGGCGGATCCCAGCAACCGCACACCATCCAGGTCCACCACCCCGAGCTGGGCGACGTCTCAAAGCGGCATTTCGCTGAATGCCGATCTCACGCGCGCAGCCCGGCTTCGGGATCGGGAGCCGGAGTCGGTGAGCTGGGTGCTCCCCACTGTCCTTGAAGTGATGTTGCGCAGGCCACCCCTGCGGTCGCGCCTGTTCCGACGGCGACCGAGACGAGCTGGATGCCCGGCGTGATGTCTCCCGCGCCGTAGAGGCCCTCGATGGTGGTCTGACCATCGCTGTCGACCAGTAGGCAGCCGTCTTCGGTGAGTTCGCATCCGAGTTGCTCGGCCAGGTGCACTCGGGCGTGGTGGGCGATGGAGAAGAACGCCAGATCCGCCTTGATGCTGGCCCCGCCGCGCAGCCGGACCGTCCGCAGCCGCCCGGGCTGGCCGACCAGCTCGACCGCATCGTCCTCGAGCAGCTCGACGCCGTGCTCGACGAGGACGCGCCGAGCACGGCGTCGCCCTCATAACGCCGCCCTTGGGTGAGGATCGTGAGGTGTCCCGCCCAGTCGAGCAGCTCCAAGGCGAAACCGGTGACCGACTCGCTCCAGCCGAACACGACGACCGTGCGCTCCTTGGCCTCGTAACCGTCGCAAGTCGGACAATGGAACACGCTGACGCCGTAGTGATCGAAGAACCCGTCCACGTCGGGGAACTGGTCGACCACGCCAGTGGCGAGAACCATGCGCAGGGCGACGACCTCCTGGTTGCCCACCCCGACGACGAAGCGACCCCGTTCGTCGCGCCGCGCCGTCGTCGCTGCACCGTCACAGAACATGACGCCGGGATAGCGGCTCAGCTGCGCCCGCGCGCCGGCGAGCAGCGCCATGGGATCGGCCGGGTCGCTGCCGAGATAGCCATGGGACCGCGCCGCCCAGCGGTTGCGGTACTCACGACTGTCGACCACGAGTACCGAACGCCGGTAACGCGCCAGCCACGTCGCCGCGCTCAGGCCGGCGGGACCCCCTCCCACCACGACGGCGTCATACACCCTGGCCGGGATCTTCCCGTTACCCACCGCGACCATTCGCACCACTCGCTCCCACAACTCCACGGGGACATACGAACCCATACTCGACGCGCGGAAGTCCTCGACATCGGTTACCTTGAGGTCGTCGACCCGCTGGGGCGGTGGTCTGCCCTAGTTCGCGAAGAGCCAGGACCGGGAACTCGACAGGACAGCAAGCACCCCGCAGGGCGATCAGGCTCAGCGGTGGAACCTTACCGAACGGATCTCACAGCCGAGTGACAGACACCGATTCCACGCGGCCGCCGGGCGCGGTCCTGTTCGACATCGACGGCACCCTGGTCGACTCCAGTTACCTGCACGTCAACGCCTGGATGCGCGCGTTCCGCGCGGTGGGCCATCCGATGGACGCCTGGCGGATTCACCGCGGGCAGGGGATGGGTTCCTCCGAGCTGCTGGCCACGCTGCTGGGGGAGGCCGCCGAACAGGTCGGCTCGCAGGCCAAGGCGCATCACAGTGAGCACTATCAGCGGACCTCCGACCAGCTGCGCGCCTTCGACGGCGCCCGGGAGCTGGTGGCGGCGGTGGCCCGACGCGGAGCCGCGGTCGTGCTCGCCACCTCCGCCGCACCCGAGGAGCTGGAGCTGCTGCGCTCCATCCTCGACATCGAGGACGCCGTCGCGGAGATCACCGCCGCCGAAGACGTCCAGGTGGCCAAACCCGCGCCCGACCTGGTTCACGTCGCCCTGCAACGGGCTGGGGTGAGTCCGGAGCGGGCAGTGTACGTCGGCGATACGGTGTGGGATGTCAAGGCCTGCGGCAAGGCGGGGGTGACCTGTGTCGGCGTGCTCACCGGAGGCATCAGCGCCGCCGAGCTGACCGAGGCGGGCGCGGTCGCGGTGTACGAGGACTGCCGGGTGCTGCTGCGTGAGCTCGACGCCAGCCCGCTGGCCGCCCTGTGGTCCTGACCGGACGGCGTTCCCGTCGCGGGATGTCCCTGGTGCCGCCGACCTCCGACCCGTCGGTAGGTGGCGCGGTGCCGCCGACGCCCCGTGCCGATGAACCATGATGAGGAGCGGTGCCATGCCTGATGACCAGTACACCGGCCAGGATCCGACCCAGCAGTACGCGCAGCCTGACACCGAGGGTGAGCAGATCGACTATCCTGGTCCCACCGGCGCGATGGGTGACAAGCCCGACCACGGTGAGGACTCCTACCGCGGCAGCCACCGGCTCACCGACCGGACAGCGGTGATCACCGGCGGTGACTCCGGCATCGGCCGGGCCGTCGCGCTCGCCTTCGCCCGGGAAGGCGCCGACGTCCTGATCTCCTACCTGCCCTCTGAGGAGAAGGACGCGCAGGAGACGGCGCGGCTCATCCAGGACGCCGGGCGCCGCGCCGTGACCGTGCCCGGTGACCTGACCGACGAGGAGCAGTGCCGGCGGCTGGTCGAGCGGGCGGTGCGGGAGTTCGGGCGCATCGACATCCTCGTCAACAACGCCGCTTATCAGATGGTCCAGATGGGCGGGATCGAAGACATCACCACCGAGCAGTTCGATCGTGTCCTCAAGACCAACCTGTACGCAATGTTCTGGCTGTGCAAACAGGCGATCCCGCACATGCGACCGGGTGCGAGTATCATCAACACCTCCTCGATCCAGGCGTCGGATCCCTCCCCTGAGCTGCTTGACTACGCCACCACCAAGGCCGGAATCGTCAACTTCACCAAAGGCCTCGCCAGGATGCTCGCCGACAAGGGAATCCGGGTGAACGCGGTCGCGCCCGGACCGATCTGGACACCGCTCATCCCGGCCACCATGCCCGAGCCCAAGGTGGGCTCCCATGGACAGGAGACCCCACTCCACCGGGCCGGACAGCCCGCCGAGGTCGCTCCCGCCTACGTCTTCTTCGCCTCCCAGGAGTCCAGCTACGTCACTGCCGAGGTTCTCGGCGTCACCGGCGGTCAGCCCGTCACCTAGCCGCACCGCGCTATTCCGGCTCCTGCGCGTCCGGCGCCGGCTCGGGGGCCTGGTCGGAGGCGAGGAGGTTGTGCTCATGGACGGCCGGCAGGGATAGCGTCTTGTAGCCCACGTCGTCGAACAGGACGGTCAGCCGGTCCTGCTCACTCGACATGACGACGCCGTGCCCCCACTCGACGTGTCGCACGGAGCTGTTCTGCGGGAACTCGTCGTCGCGGCCGGGCTGTTCCTCGGCTGTGCCGGCCTCGCAGGTATCGCAGTGGCCGCACGGGTGGGCCAGTTGCTCGCCGAAGTAGCCGAGCAGATACTGCCGCCGGCACCTGGTCGTCTCGGCGTAGCCGCGCATCATCTCGATCCGGGACCGGGTCAGACGCTGGTGGGTCTCCGCGACGTCGATCGCTCGCTCCACCGCCTGGCGAGCGGGGAGGTCGGGAGCGAGGTACTGAAGCCGGCCATCCGAGGTGGTGCCCACCGCCCCGGCTTGCTCGAGCAGGTTCACCGCGGTGGTGCGCTTAGCCGCGGAAGCGTTCACCTGGCCTTTGAGCCGCGCCGGCCGGATCGGTTGGTCGTGCTTCTGAAGCGCGTGCACCACGTCACCGAGAGTGTCCTCCGGAGCCTTGCCGGCGGTGAGGAACGTCTGCAGGCTCAGGTCCTCCGGGCGGTAGAACAGCGTGATCTCGGCAGGTCGGCCGTCCCGGCCGGCGCGCCCGATCTGTTGGTAGTAGGAGTCCAGTGACTCCGGTACTGATGCGTGCACGACGAACCGCACGTCGGGCTTGTCGATACCCATGCCGAACGCCGAGGTCGCCACCACCACGTCGAGCTCGTCGGCCAGGAACTGCTCGTGCACGTGCTCGCGGTCGACCGCCTTCATCCCGGCGTGATAGGCCGCCACCCTTACCCCGCACCGCGCGAGCTCCGCTGCGTAGGACTCAGCGTCCTTGCGGCTGGCGACGTACACCAGCCCACGTCGGGTCGCGGAGTCCGCGCTCAGAGCGCATATGCGAGTAACGACCGAGTGCCGCTTGTCGGGGTCCTCGGTGAACCGCTCCACGGCCAGGTGCAGGTTCGGGCGGTCGAAGCCGGCGATCACCTCGCTGTGCTCGCGCAGGCCCAGCCGCGCTACGATGTCACGGCGAACCGGCAGTGCCGCGGTGGCCGTCAGCGCGACCACCCTGGGGTGGCCGAGCCGCTCGATCACGAGGCCCAGGCGAAGGTAGTCCGGGCGGAAGTCATGTCCCCAGGCTGAGACGCAATGCGCCTCATCGACCACGAACAGTGACACTCCCAGATCCGCCAGCGCGTCGACGACCTCGTCTTTCGCCAGCTGCTCGGGCGAGAGGAACGCGTACTTCGCCTCGCCTTGCCGGATCGCCTTCCAGGCCCGTGTGTGCTCACCACCGCGTTGCGCGGAGTTCACCGCCACCGCCTTCGGCGCCCGGGTGTCCGCGATGCCCTCCAGCTGGTCCTGCTGCAGGGCGATCAACGGAGACACCACGAGGGTCGGGCCATCCAGCAACAACGCCGGCACCTGGTAGATCGCGGACTTACCCGCGCCAGTGGGCAGCACGACCAGCACATCATGACCGGACATCACCTGTTCCATCGCCTGCAGCTGCTCGTCGCGCAGCTGCGACCAGCCAAAGGTCTCGGCGGCCACCCGCCGGAGCTCGTCACGCGTCGTACGTCGCACGATCGTGGGCGATACCCCGAGCTGCGACAGGCCAAACCAGCTCGACCTCGACGGCGATACGCGCGCGACCTGGCGAGTCGGCTCCGGAGCACCCGGAAACCGCGGGAGCTTCTCAGATTTTTGTGAGCCCCTTCGGGCTGCTTGCAACAAGAACGCTGCGGGGCGCTACCGAGGTCATGTCGCAACCCGAGGTCGGTGTGAGGCGGCCACGCTCTTGCCGTCAGGGCAACCACCGCAAGGCCGATCATCCCCCCGACCAGTGTGTCACTTATGTAATGCTTTCCGGCTCTGACAAGCGATAAGTGCGCAAGCATGGCCATCGTTCCCAGCGGCAAGAAAGCGATGGGAGCCTCCAGTGACGCCCCAAACACGTAGGCCACCTCTGCTGCGGCGTGACCGGAGGGGAACGCACCTCTTACAACCTGTGGCTTCCGAACCCGAAGGTGGCGGGGCTGAGCCCGCCCGAACAGAGGTTTCGGCAGGTTGCCGGCTGCGCCCCCGAGTAGGTAACACAGGTACCCTCGCAACGCCGCTCGTCTTCCTCTCGACCCTCCCGCGGCCGCCATGACGGCAGTGACCAGGATCCAAACGAGGGGTCGTCTCGTCACGGCACCCAAGCGAGCAGAAGTTTCGGGGACCAGTCTCTGCGATAGAGGGTTACCCTTCATGTCGCTCCTTTCTGGTGCACCTCGCTGACATCTGCACTCTCCGACTACGATCTCGGAGCCGTTCAGTCCGTCTCGAAGCAAGGTCGGAGGCAACCGTACCTCCCCACGTCAGAACCCACGACGGGCCGCCTGGGCGACAACGGGAGACGGAGGGGCGGTGTGTGGAGGGCGATGTAGCGGCCGCCGGGGGTAGAAGGGTGGCAGAAGGCCCGGCCGTGTCCTGCTCTCGCGCCGGCTGACTCCGCCCCGGCCTGTTGCGCGGTGGCAGACCCACCAGCGACGTCCCCGCCGAGTGTCCCCACACCCGCTGCTTGTTCGACCCCACCGCACCGTCCAGTGCACGTGCAGCTCGCTATGCGGGCCGCGGCGACGACTACGCGAATGCAAAGACTGACGACTACGCGAATGCAAAGACTATGGAAAAGTCAGGGCCGTGGTTTTTCCGCCGCTGGGCGGTGGTACCCGGAGTGTCAGGTACCGGGAAGGAGAGTCGATGGCTCAGGCACCACAGGCGATGGCGGAGCAGGTCGACGTCGTCGACCTGCTGACCGCTCAGCATTCGCTGATCCGTGATCTTTTCGAGGAGGTGAAAACCGCCCAGGGCGAGGCGCGGGAGGAGGCGTTTCACCGGTTGCGCCGCATGCTGGCGGTACACGAGACGGCCGAGGAAGAGGTCGTGCACCCGATCGCGCGGCATGTGCTGGACGGCGGCGACGACGGATTGGTGGATGATCGGCTGGCCGAGGAGAACGAGGCCAAGAAGATGCTCGGTGAGCTGGAGGGCATGCAGCCGGGCAAGCCGGACTTCATGGAGCTGCTCGACAGACTGAGGATGGCGGTGCTGGCGCACGCCCGTTCCGAGGAGCGCTATGAGTTCATGAAGCTGCGGGACAAGACCGACCCGAGCACACTTCGGGCGATGGCCGCTTCGGTGAAGGTCGCCGAGGCGTTCGCGCCGACCCATCCACACGCGGGGGTCGAGTCGGCCACCGCCAACCTCGTGGCCGGTCCGATCACCGCGCTGGTCGACCGGGTCAGGGACGCCGTGCGGGGCACCAGCGGCACGACCGATGACCCCAGAAGCTGACCGTCATCCCATGATTCGGAAAGGGCTTTGCTGTGACCTTCAATCCGCTGACCGAGAAGGGCATCCCGCTGGAGCGTCAGCTGCGCAACTGGCGCGAGCTCGACGTCACCCCCGTCGACCCGGACGAGACGGACCCGTACACTAAGTGCCGCATCATCACGATGAACGGCATCGAGGTGGAGGCGGCGCTGTTCAGCCACCACTTCGCCCGCATCTGCCCGGACCGGGAGGTCAAGGAGCAGCTGGCGCGCACCCGTTATATCGAGCAGCAGCAACAGAAAGCGGTCAACTGGCTGCTACCGGGCACGGCATCGGTATTGGAGACGACGATCTCTTATGAGCAGGTCGCGGTCGACCTGACCGGCTGGGTGGCGCGCAACGAGCCGGACCCCTACTTGCGGCAGGCTTACGAGTTCGGCGTGCTGGAGGACTTCGACCACCTTTACCGCTACGCCAATCTCTACGAGATCATCGAGCACCGGCGGGCGGAGAAGATCGTCGGCCGGCTTACCGAGGTGATGCCCGGCAGGCCCACCATCGTCGAGCATCGTGATCCGGTGGATAACCTGCGGGACCCCTATGACCGTAACGCCGCGGCTCCCATCTCCAAGCTGCACGCGTTGACGTTGGTCGCCGCCGAGCAACAGACGATGAACTTCTACATGACCACCGGCAACATGTACATGGAGCCGATCGCCCGCCAGCTCTACCAGGAGATCGGACTGATCGAGGAAGAGCACGTCACCCACTACGAGTCGCTGATGGACCCGGGGGAGACGTGGTGGGAGCGGCTGGTGACCCACGAGTACAACGAGTGCTACCTGTACTACTCGTTCATGCGGCAGGAGTCGGATCCGAAGGTCAGGGCCATCTGGGAGCTGCACCTGAACATGGAGCTGGAACACCTGCGGATCGCCGCTGACCTGATGCGCCGCCACGACGGTCGTGAACCGGAAGAGGTCGTCGGGCGGGAGCTACCGCAGGCATTGACCTTCGAGCCGAACAAGGCGTTTCTGCGTGAGCTGCTGGCCACCCAGATGGACCTCACCACGCTCGGCGCGGGCTACGTCCGCGAGCAGCACGAGCGCTTCCAGCGCATGCAGGAGCAGATCCACGGCGGCGAAAAGCCGCCGAGCGAGCGGGTGATCGACCTACACCGCGAGAAGTTCGGTGCGGACTACCGCATCGAGACCGAAGGCCGACACCCGGACCCCCGGTTGCGGCAGGAGGTCAGCGGGCGTTAAGCCTGGCGCTGTATCTGTCTCGGCGCGGCCGGCCGCACACTGTGCGGCCGGCCGCGCCGAGTTCGCGCTACGACCGTTCGCGCCGAGGCACCTCCGCTAGGCGGGTCAGTAGCCGGAGAGTATGGCTTGGAGTCGAGTGAGAGTGGGCTGGGTGACGTGGCTGCGGAAGCGACCACGCTGGTCGGGTCGACGGCCCCAGATGACCAAGGTGCGCGCCGCCGGGTCGAGCTCGACGTAGGGCTCGTCGGCGTGCTGGTCGGTCAGCTGCAGGCCGGCCTGCCCGGATTCCACGACGAGCCGAACATCAGGGGCTGCGTCGGCGCGGAGCCGGACGTGGAAGTCCTCGTCCGGAGTGGGGTCGTGCTCACGGCCGCGGCGAACCAGGAGCGGGCCCAGGACACTGACGGCGTGCTCGGTCAGCTCAGGCTGGGTGAGCAGTTCGGTGCTGGTGTCGTCGTCACCGACGAAGTCCCAGCGGTGGATCGCGAACTCGTTGCGCAGGTGGGGCAGGAACTTGGCCACCACCATCCGGCGACCTGTCCACGGGATGGCCGCGTCGGGTTCGCGGTCCAGGACTCGGGCGATGACCCCGCGCATCTTCTGCTCCTCGACCTCCAGACGCCGCAGCAACGCGGCGTCGTCCAAGGCCTGGTAGGGGGGTTCGCGTTCCTCGAACGTGCGCGTCCGCGGCACGGGTTGTCCGTCCAGGTAGGGCTCGAGGTGACGGGTCACCTCGGCGGCGGAGGCGGCCAGGTGGGCGGTGACCTCGTGCGCGGTCCAGCCCTCACACGCGCTCACCACCTCGGGGGCGGTGTGCTGGCGGGCGTCCAGGAAGGCCTCGGCCTCCCTGCTGCGCTCGATCGTTGTCGTGGTCATGCCGGCTGATGCTAGACCCGGGACGTTTCGCCAATGGTCGAATCGATCCTGACCTATCCTCGACGGCGTGGATCCTCTCGATCACGCCGACGGCGGTGCGTCCGCGGCGGGTGGCGGAGACGCGGACCTGTCGGTGATCGGCGCGGCGCTGGCCGACCGGGGCCGATGCAGGATTCTGCTCGCCCTCGCCGACGGGCGAGCGTTGCCGGCCAGCGTGTTGGCCGACGAGGCCGGTGTCAGCGCCCCGACGGCCAGCGCCCACCTGCGAAAACTCTCTGACGCCGGACTGCTGCGGGTGTTCACCAAGGGCCGGTGGCGCTACTACCGGCTCGCCGGAGACGAGGTCGGCCGGCTGATCGAAACCCTGGCCAGACTCTCGCCCAGCCAGCCCATCCGCTCGTTGCGGGAGGGGACCCGCGCGCACGCGATCCGCCTGGCTCGCTGCTGCTACGACCACATCGCCGGGAGGCTCGGCGTCGCCATCACCGACGCGCTCATCGACCACAGCTACCTCACAGGTCACGACGGCAGCATCGACCTCGACCGGCTGAACCGAGACCGGCTCGCCGGAGGTCTGCTCGACACGGTCAGCTACCAGCTCACCGACCCCGGCCGTCACGCCCTCACCGAGCTCGGCGTCGCCATACCAGGACACACCCCGGTGCGCTGCTGCGTGGACTGGACCGAACAACGCCACCACATCGCCGGCCCCCTCGGTCGCGCCCTCCTCGATGCCCTGGCCGCCGCCGGATGGGTCCGTCGCGCCCAACACTCCCGTGCCCTCCTGGTCACCGACACCGGCAAGGCTGGTCTCCACACCCACCTCGGCCTCTCCTGGCCGCCGCCCGCGGCAGCGTCCAGAAAGCCGCCCGCGGCAGCGTCCAGAAAACCGGTTCACGAGGCCGTCACGTCCTGACCCAGCCATCCCAGGGAACGCAGACCAACTATGGACATCAAGGGTTTCGGCCGGACCACACCCGATACGACTGACCCGACGCAACGAGAGAAGGCGGAGCTGTTCCGGCGGCTGCACGCCGAAGGGGACATGCTCGTGCTGCCCAACGTCTGGGATGTCGGCAGTGCTGCGCTTCTCGCGCGGCTGCCCGGCGTGCGCGCGGTGGCGACGACCAGCGCAGGCGTGGCCGGTGCGCTCGGTGTACCGGACGGGGAGCACCTCGACTTCGACCAGATGCTCGCGGTGGTCTCCCGGCTCATCCAGGCGGTCTCGGTGCCGGTCAGCGTCGACCTGGAGGCCGGCTATGGCGCCACACCGCAGTACGTCGCCGACGCGGTGGCGGCTATGATCGAAGCTGGTGCGGTGGGTGTGAACCTGGAGGACGGGCTGTCCTCGAACACCGACCGGCTGATGGAGCCGGAGTTCCACGCCGAGCGGGTCGCTGCGGCCTGCTCGGTGGGTGCACAGGTCGGCCTGCCGTTGGTCGTGAACGCCCGCACGGACACCTACTGGCGTTCCACCGGAGCGCGGGAGAGCCGCTTCGATGAGACCGTGCGGCGGTTGCGCACCTATCACGACGCGGGCGCGGATTGCTTGTTCGTCCCGGCATTCCCACCGTCGGGTCTGGAGCCGGCGCGGCAGCGCGAGCTGATCGGCGAGCTGGTCGCGGCGCTGGATGGGGCGCCGCTCAACCTGCTCGCCCGCCCCGACCTGCCGTCGGTGCCCGAGCTTCGCAGGCTCGGTGTGCGACGCCTTTCGGTCGGCTCAGCGCTGTACCGGCTGAGCATGGCCACCGCGCGGGATGCTTTCGCCGACCTGCTGAACTCGGGTCGTCAGGAGGCGCTGCGCGGTGCTGATGACCTGACCTACCAGGATCTGCTCGATGCGCTGCCGGAGCCGGAGCAGCGGTGCGGACGCGGATGAGCGAGGCGGTGGCCGCGGTGACGGTCGAGCTGGCCGGTCCGCTGGACGTCGCCGCGTCCGTGGAGTTTCTGCGCCGCAACGGCGACGACCTGATGGACCGATGGGACGGCAGCCGGTTGGTCCGGGTGCTCACGTTCGACGGCAGGCGGGTGCCCGTGTCGATGCGGCCCCTGGGGGACGCCACGACGCCCGGGCTGTCGGCCACCGCGGCGCCGGGTCAGGACATCACCGTGGAGGAGCTGCGTGCGGCCTTGGCGGTCCAGTTCATCCTCGCCGGCGCGTCGTGGGACCACCTGCTCGCCACTGACCCGCGGCTGGCGGCGGTGGCGGCCACCGCACCCGCCATCCGCCCGCTGGGACTCACCGACCCGTTCTACTCGCTGGTGCGCGCGATCACCGCGCAGCAGGTCAACCTGAGGTTCGCGACGACCATCCGAGCCCGGCTGGCACAGTCCTTCGGTGTGCGAGTGGAGGTCGACGGATCCGAGGTCTACGTGCTGGAGCCGGACACGCTCGCGGGTGCATCGGTGGCCGCGCTGCGGCGGTTGCAGCTCTCCGAGCGGAAGGCGAGCTACCTGATCGGGGTCGCCTCCGCTGTCGCCGACGGCCGCATCGACCAGCGTGAGCTGGCTGGTCTGGAGACCGAGGAACTGGTGCGCACGATGACCCGCTTGCACGGAGTCGGCAGGTGGACCGCGGAGTGGTTCGCCGCGCGGGTGTTCGGCCGCCCGGTCGTGGTCGCCGGGGACGTCGGACTGCGCAAGGGGGTCGGTCGGCTCTACGGCGTCGGCATGCCCAGCGAGGACGAGGTGCGCAGGCTCACCGGGCACTGGCAGGACGATGCCTTGATCGCGCAGCAACTGGTTCTGGAGACATGTACCCGACCCGTCGACCGGGTTGCGGGCGACTAGCTCAAGGAAAGCGATGACCTGCGAGACGAATCCGCGAGACGAGGGATCATGATCATCTGTTGTATCGACTACACGCTCGATCCGCATCGGCTGGACGCCTTCGAGGAGTACGCGCGGCGGTGGCCGCCCATCATCGAACGCTGCGGCGGACGGCTGATTGGCTACTTCCTGCCTAAGGAGGGCGCCAACAACAAAGCGCTGGCGCTGATCGAGTTCGACAGTCTGGCCGCGTACGAGGAGTACCGGGTGGCACTGACTGAGGACCCCGACGCGAAGGCCAATCTGGACCATGCGCGGAGTACTGAGTGCATCCTGGTCGAGGACCGGTCGTTCCTGCGCAGAGCCTGAGCTAGGCGAGATCCTGGCTGATGAGGTTGCGGAGACCGGTGCGGCCGGCCGGGGTGACGATCAGTGACCGGCGGTCGCCGGGTCGGTTCAGTACCGGTCCATCCGCCATCGCGTGTCACACAAGATCGAATCCTACACGCCGTCCTCGATCACCGGCGGCTCGCCGGTTTGCAGTTAAGGCATGAGCTGGGCACGGTTAAGACCCGCTTAAGGCACAGTTAAAACAAGGATGCTATCAACAACGGTGTGTCCGTTCCGTCGCCAAACCTGTCAGATCGCAGTCGACGCGGAGCTAAGATGATCAAGAACGGTAGGACTCAGTACGCGAGCGAGTACGACGACAAGATCTATTGGGAGCGGGTCAAGCGCAATCTCGGCTGGCTCGGAGACACCGAGGAAGAAGCCCGCGAACGTCAGTTGACGCTTCGCGACACGGTCGTCGGTGTCGCGGGGGCCGGCGGGATCGGTGGCTCCATGGTCGAGCGGCTGGCTCGGCTCGGCGTCCTGGCACTGAAGGTCGCCGACCTGGATACCTTCGAGTATTCCAACATCAATCGGCAGCTCGGCGCGGGCGTGGAGACCATCGGCCGGAACAAGGCCGAAGTGGTCGCCGAGTACGTCCACGAGATGACGCCGGACGTGGCCATCGAGGTGTTTCCCGAGGGCATCACCGAGGAGTCGGCAGCCGAGTTCGTCGAGGGGTGCGACTACGTGCTCGACGAGATCGAGCCATACGAGTTCAAGCCGCGCTATTCCCTGCACCGCGCGTTCCGTGCGTCGAAGTCGGTGCGATTCATGATGACCGGATACGTGTTCGGTAACCGTACCTTCTTATGGAAATGGACGCGGGAGTCCATGCCCGTCGAGGAGTTCATCGGCCTGCCTGAGGACGCCGAGATGAATGCCGAGACCGCCGAGCACCTGATCGGACGGCTGATCCCGGAGACGCCCGGCTATCCGGGCCCGGAGATGCAGCGCAAATGGCTGATCGACGAGCAGACGTGTCCGATCGTGCCCGGTGCGCCGCCCCTGTCGCAGGGGCTGCTGACCGAGCGACTGATGCTCTCCATCACCGGCATCGAGAACCTCGCCGACAGCGTGCGGCTCCCGGTGAGCCCCGGCTACGCGATGGTCGACTCGCGGACCTGGACCGCCAGACTTGTCGAGGCCGGGTGATGAACGCGTTCGCTGGACAGCACATGCTGTCGCTGAAGCAGTTCGGCCGCGAAGATCTGGAGCTGCTGTTCGAGGCGACCGACGAGGTCGGCCGGGAACTGGCCAAGGGCCAGGTGCACCGAAACCTCGACGGCAAGGTTCTCATGTCGGCGTTCTTCGACAAGAGCACACGTACCCGGTTATCCCACGAGACGGCGATGCTGCGGCTCGGCGGGACCGTTTCCGGCTTCGCCGACGCCGCGGTGACACGGGCGACCGGCAAAGTTCGGGAATCATCGGAGGACGTCTTCCGGATGTTGGCGTTGTATGGCGACGTCATCGTCACCCGGCATCCGATCACCGGCGAGCCCGCGCGGGCGGCCGAGGCGATCGAGGGGGCGCTCCTCATCAACGCCGGCGACGGCAGCGGTGAGCACCCCACTCAGGCATTGGTGGACCTGTACACGATGCGGCAGCGGTTCGGCCACATCGATGGGCTGAGCGTCGTGTTCGTGAACGATCTGCGGATGCGCTGCACCCGCTCGCTGCTGCGCGGGCTGCGGAACTACGACTGCAAGGTGTCCTGCGTAGCGACGCTCGGCATGGGCCTCGACCCGCTGCTGCGAGCAGAGATGGAGGGCGCCGGCCATTCGATCACGTTCCATGATGACCTCATCGGCGTCCTGCCGGAGGCAGACGTGGTCTACTCTTCACCGACCGTGATAGCCGAGCTCAAGGAGGATGCGGTGGCGCGCCGGGCAGCAGGCGAGCTGCCGCTCAGTCGTGACCTGCTGGAGGCCGTGGCCAAGGACACGGTCGTGGTGCTCCACCCGCTGCCGCGCGGGGAGGAGCTGCCCACAGAAGTGGATGACACACCCTACAACGGCTATTTCCAGCAGGCGGCAAACGGCGTTACCTTGCGAATGGCCCTGCTCAGGCTGATGTTCGGTCGGCTGTGCGGGGCGGACGGTTGTGCGGCCACCGGCAGGCACTAGCGCGCACTGGGGAGAAGTGAATGGGCTTTGAAAAGCGCCCGTTGACCGCGATCTGTTTCGGCTGGTTCATGGTGATGGTCGACGCGACGATCGTCAACGTGGCGCTGCCGCAGCTTGGCAAGGGGTTCGGCGCGTCGGTATCCGGACTGCAGTGGGTGGTGGACGGTTACACAGTGGTCTTCGCCGGCCTGCTGCTGTCGACGGGCTGGCTCGGTGACCGGCTGGGCGGCAAGCGGGTCTTCCAGTCCGGTCTGGCCCTGTTCGTTCTGGCCTCGGTGGCCTGCGGGCTCGCGCCGGGCCTGGATGTGCTGATCGCCGCCCGGGTGGTCCAGGGGCTGGGCGCGGCGCTGCTGGTGCCCTCGTCGCTGGCGTTGCTGCAGGCCGGTTACGGCGACCGTGGCAGCCGTGCCCGCGCCATCGGCATCTGGGCGATGGTCGGCGGCTTCGCCACGGGGTCCGGCCCGCTGTTCGGTGGCGTCCTGGTGTCCAGCCTGGGCTGGCGGTGGATCTTCTTCGTGAACGTGCCGGTCGGCATCGTCGGGATGCTGCTGACGGCGCGTTGGGTGCACGCCGACCAGGGCGGCCGGAGCGGCGAGCGGCTCGACGTCCCCGGTCAGCTCACCGGCATGGTCGCGCTGCTGGCGATCACGGCCGGCATGGTGCAGGCCGGTCGGTCTGGCTGGACCTCACCGTTCGTCCTGGCCGGTTTCGTGGTCTTCGTGATGGCGGCGGCGGCCTTTCTCGTGGTGGAGGCCCGCGTCGCCGCCCCGATGGTCCCGCTGTCGCTGTTCGGCAGCCGTGAGCTGTCGGCGGCGACCGTGATCGGCTGCCTGATGAACCTCGGTTTCTACGGGCAGCTCTTCGTGCTCACCCTCTACTTCCAGCAGGTCCGGGGCTACTCGGCGCTGCTGACCGGCCTGGCGCTGCTGCCGCAGACCGGGGTGATCGCGTTCGGGTCCTGGCTGGGCGGCCGGATCACCAGCCGGAGCGGCCCGCGGGTGCCGATGGTTGTCGGCATGGCGGTCGGCGCGGTCGGGTTCCTCGCCCTCACCATCACCAGCACGTCCATCCCGTACTGGGTCATCGTGCTGCCGATGGCGGCCACCGGGTTCGGGATCTCCTTCACCATGCCCGCCGCCACAGCCGCCGTGGTCGAAGGCGCGCCGCCGGAGCGTACCGGCGTGGCATCCGGGACGCTCAACGCGAGCCGTCAGGTGGGCGGCGCCATCGGCATCGCGCTGCTCGGCGCGTTCGTCGCCGGCGGCCCGGCGAGCTTCGTGCCGGGCCTGCGCGTCTCCATGGTCGTCGCGGGCGTGACGTATGCGCTGGCCGCCGCGCTCGCGCTGACGGTCCCCCGACCCAGCCGCGAGCCGGCGGAAGAAGGCACGGCCGCAGCCCACACCGGCCGCTGAGCCTCAGCGGGTCCTCATCGCTCGTAAGGAGGAACCACATTGGACGGCCTGCTGGTGCTCGCTGACGGCACCACCTTCGAGGGCGAGGTCCACTCGGATGACACGGCCACCGGTGAGGTGGTGTTCAACACCGTCCTCAGCGGCTACCAGGAGGTGATCACCGATCCCTCGTACGCGGGGCAGATCGTCTGCTTCACCTACCCGCACATCGGTAACTACGGCGTGACGCCCGAGGACGACGAGAGCGACCGCCCGCGCTGCCGCGGCGTGATCGCCCGGTCGGTGACCGCACGGCCGAGCAACTGGCGGGCGACCGAGAGCCTGCCGTCCTGGCTGGCCCGCCACGGGACGCCGGTGCTGAGCGGCATCGACACCCGCCGCCTCACCCGGCACCTGCGGGACGCCGGGTCGATGTGCGGCGCGTTCGGCCCGGCCGCGGACGAGGCCGCGCTGCTGGCGGCGGCCAGGGCCGAACCCGGCACGGACGGCGTGGACCTGGTCTCCGAGGTCACCACCCGCGAACCGTACGAGCGCGGCGACGGCCCGCTCCGCGTGGTGGCCTACGACCTGGGGATCAAGCGGAACATCGTGCGTGAGCTCGGCCGGATGGCGACGGTCGAGGTGGTGCCGGCCGGTACCAGTGCCGAGACCGTACTGGCGCGCCGCCCGGACGGTGTCTTCCTGTCGAACGGTCCCGGCGACCCGGACACTGTGGACGTCGATCTTTGCGGGCTGGTGGGCACGGTGCCGGTGTTCGGCATCTGCCTGGGCCATCAGCTCCTCGCCCGCGCGCTGGGCGGACGGACGTACAAGCTGACCTTCGGCCACCACGGCGGGAACCATCCGGTACGGCGGTTGGCCACTGGCGAGGTCGAGATCACCAGCCAGAACCACAACTTCGCGGTCGCCGAGGGCAGTGTGCCCGCCGCGGACACCACGCACGTGAACCTGAACGACGGCGTGATCGAGGGCATCGCTTGCCGTGACGTGCCGGCGTTCTCCGTGCAGTACCACCCGGAGGCCGGACCCGGCCCGCACGACGCCCGATACCTGTTCGAGGAGTTCCGCACGCTGATGGAGCGTGCCTGATGCCCCGTCGCGACGACCTGTCCAGCGTCCTGGTGATCGGCTCCGGCCCGATCGTGATCGGCCAGGCATGCGAGTTCGACTACTCCGGCGCGCAGGCGTGCCGCGCGCTGCGCGAGGACGGTTACCGGGTGATCCTGGCCAACTCCAACCCGGCAACGATCATGACGGATCCGGAGCTCGCCGACCGGACGTACCTGGAGCCGCTGACCGCCGGCTTCCTGACCGCGATCATCGAGCGGGAACGGCCGGACGCGGTACTGGCCACGCTCGGCGGCCAGACCGCCCTGAACCTCGCCACCGAGCTGGACCGCGATGGCGTGCTCGAGCGGTACGGCGTGGAGATGATCGGCGCGAGCATCGACGCCATCCGGACCGCCGAGACGCGGGAGCTGTTCAAGAACGCGATGACCGAGATCGGGCTGGCGGTGCCCGGCTCGGGCTTCGCGCGCGGCGTGGAGGAGGCGCTGGCGGTGGCCGGCGAGATCGGCTACCCGGTGATCGTCCGCCCGTCGTACATCCTCGGCGGCGCAGGCACCGGCATCGCCGCGGACCCGGACGTCTTGGCCCGCCTGGCTGCGGACGGCATCGCGGCCAGCCCGGTCGGCGAGGTCCTCATCGAGGAGTCGATCGCGGGCTGGAAGGAGTACGAGCTGGAGGTGATGCGCGACCGCGCGGACAACTGCGTGGTCGTCTGCTCGATCGAGAACCTCGACCCGGTCGGCGTGCACACCGGCGACTCGATCACCGTCGCGCCCGTGCAGACCCTGTCCGACGTGGAGTACCAGCGCATGCGGGACGCCGCGTTGCGCTGCATCCGGCGGATCGGTGTGGAGACCGGCGGTTCCAACATCCAGTTCGCGGTCGATCCCCGGACCGGGCGGATGGTCGTCATCGAGATGAACCCGCGGGTGTCCCGGTCCAGCGCGCTGGCGTCGAAGGCCACCGGCTTCCCCATCGCCAAGATCGCCACACTGCTGGCGGTCGGGTACACGCTCGACGAGATCCGCAACGACATCACGCGGGAGACGCCGGCCGGCTTCGAGCCGGCGGTCGACTACGTGGTGACCAAGGTGCCGCGCTGGGGGTTCGAGAAATTCACCGGGGTCGCTGACATCCTCGACACGCGCATGCGCTCGGTCGGCGAGGCCATGGCGATCGGCCGCACCTTCCCCGAGTCGCTGCAGAAGTGCCTGCGCTCGCTGGACAACGGCCGGCTCGGGCTCAACGCCGATCCGGCCGAGGCCGAGTACGACGGCCGCACCGAGGACGAGCTGCTGGACCGCGCCTCGCGCGCCACCCCGGACCGGATCTTCTGGCTGGAGGCGGCGATCCGCCGCGGCATCGGGCTTGACCGGGTGTACGAGGTCACCCGGATCGACCCATGGTTCCTCGACCAGATCGCGATGATCTCCGCCGAGCGCGAGCGGATCGCGCGAGGCGCGCCGAACTGGCGGCGCGCGAAACGGCTCGGCTTCGCCGACGCCCAGCTCGCTCACCTGCTGGCGGTGCCGGAGCGCGAGGTACGGGCGGCGCGCCTCGCGGCCGGCGTACGGACCACCTTCAAGACCGTGGACACCTGTGCCGCTGAGTTCGACGCGCACACCCCGTACCACTATTCGACCTGGGAGGACACCGACGAGGTACGGCGCGGCGACCGTCCGCGCGTGGTGATCCTCGGGTCCGGGCCGAACCGGATCGGGCAGGGCGTGGAGTTCGACTACTGCTGCGTTCAGGCCAGTCGCGCTCTGCGCGAGGCTGGTTTCGAGACCGTCATGGTCAACTGCAACCCCGAGACCGTCTCCACCGACTACGACACCAGCGACCGGCTCTACTTCGAGCCGCTCACCGGCGAGGACATCGAGAACATCCTCGACGCCGAGGGCCCGGCCGGGCTGATCGTGACGTTCGGCGGACAGACCCCGTTGAGGCTGACCCACCGGCTGCCCACTGAACTGATCCTCGGCACCACCCCGGATGCCATCGACCTCGCCGAGGACCGCGAGCGGTGGCACGCGCTGTGCGCGAAGCTCGGCATCGACCAGCCTCAGGGCGGCACCGCGGCCGGCGACGACGAGGCGCTGGAGATCGCCGAACGGATCGGCTACCCGGTGCTGTTCCGGCCGAGCTACGTACTGTCGGGGCGCGCCATGCGCGTGGTGCACAACGCCGGCGAGATGCGCCGGGCGCTGGCCGAGCTGCGCCGGGGGTCGGACCTGGCCCGGCGGTGGCCCGTCCTCATCGACCGGTTCCTGGCCGGCGCGGTGGAGGTGGACGTGGACGCGGTCCGCGACACCGACGGTGAGGTGCTCATCGGCGCGGTCATGGAGCACGTGGAGCTCGCCGGGGTGCATTCCGGCGACAGCGCGTGCGTGGTCCCGCCGGTGACGCTTCCGGCAGCCGTCGTCGCCACGATCGAGGAGCACACCAGGGTGATCGCGGAGGCGCTGGACGTATGCGGGCCGTTCAACGTGCAGTACGCGGTGGACGGCGACCACGTCTACGTGATCGAGGCGAACCCGCGCGCCAGCCGTACCGTGCCATTCGCATCCAAGGCGACCGGCGTGCCCCTGGGGCGGTTGGCGGCGCGGGTGATGACCGGTTCCACGCTCGCCGACCTCCGCGAGGAAGGGTTGCTGCGGCCGCCAACACAGAAGGGGTTCTGCGTGAAGGAGGCCGTGCTGCCCTTCGACCGGCTCTCGGACGCGCGCGACGTGCTCGGACCGGAGATGCGCTCGACCGGCGAGGTGATGGGCATCGGTGACTCGTTCGGGATGGCCTATGCCAAGAGCCAGATCGCGGCGGGGGCGACGATCCCCTCGAGCGGCCGCGCGTACCTGTCGTTCCCGGCGAACCAGGCGGACCACGGCCAAGCGGTGGCGCGGCGGTTCACCGAGCTGGGCTTCACCATCACCGCCCCGCCGGAGACCGCACGGCGGCTGGCGACGCCCGTGGTCGAGGTGCCCGGTTTCCCGCTGGCCGACGAGGGCACGGTGCAGATCGTGTTCGACATCCCGGACAACCACGCGGTGAGCCTCACCGCCGAGCAGGTACGGCTGCGTACGGCCGCCCGCCGGCAAGGCCTCCCGTACCTGACCACGCCGGCGGCGGCGGAGTCGTTCGCCGCCGCTGTCGCCGCCTGGCGCGCCGGCGGCATCACCGTACGGAGCCTGCAGGAACACCACCCATGACCGCGTCATCGCCGAAGGAGTAGCCGGATGGCCCTGCCCGATGGTCTGCGTATCGCCGCAGTCGGTGATGTGTTCCTCGACCGCGATGAACCCGAACACGCCTTCCGCCACGTGGAGGCGGTGTTTCACGACTTCGACGTCGTCTTCGGCAACCTCGAGGGTGTCTACGCCCGGGACTGGCATCGCGCTCCCAGCGCGGGGGTGCCCCTCGTCACCGATCCCGAGTTCGTCCCGTATCTCGCCGAGGCCGGACTGAATGTGCTGTCGCTGGCCAACAACCACAGCGTCGACGGAGGCTTCGAGGCCCTGCTGCACACTCGCGAGGCCGTTCGCGGCGTGGGTATCGCCACGGCGGGTGCCGGTGCCGACATCGCCGATGCCCGGCGACCCGCCTTAGTGGACACCCCGCACGGGCGCGTCGCGGTACTGGCGTACGCCTCGGTGTTCCCCCACGGCTACGAGGCCCGCCCCGGATGGCCCGGACTGGCGCCGATGCGCGCCTACACCCACTACGAGCCGTGGGAGACCAACGAATGGAACCCCGGCCTGCAGCCCAAGGTGCTCACCGTAGCCCACGAGGGGGACCAGCGTGCCCTGCACGACGATGTCGCCGCCGCCAAACAGCAGGCCGACCTCGTGCTCGCCAGCTTCCACTGGGGCGATTTCACCCGTCCCTACGTGCTCACCGATCACGAGCGCCGCACCGCCCGAGTCGCCATCGACGCCGGCGCCGACGCCGTGCTCGGGCATCACCACCACCTGCTCCGCGGTGTTGAGCACTACCGGAACAAGCCGATCTTCTACGGCCTCGGCCACTTCATGTTCGACCTGCCCGACTTCGAGAACCGACTCGCGCGTGACGCCTACCTCGGCCGCGGGGACCCCGCCGAGGTCCGTGCCGGCGCGCGTCGCTTCGGCGACTACCGCATCGCGCCCCGAGAGGGTTACCCGCTGCTGCCGTTTCATCCCGACGCCCGACTGACCGGCATCGCCACCGTCACCGTGGCCGACGACCGGCTGCACGCCGGCATGGTGCCCTGCATTCTCGGCCCCGATAACCAGCCCCGCCCCGCACCGTCGGACGACGCCGCCGACACGGTGTGCCGCTACCTGCAGCGCTGCTGCGACGAAGAGCACCTCCCCACCGCAGTCGACGCCGAGGCCGGACCTGACCAGTACCCGTGGGTAATACGGTTCCACGACGACACGACCACCTGACACGACAGTCCCGGCACCAGCCACACCGCGGAAGGAAGCCATGCTCAGACAGAATCGGGTGAACCGCCGCACACCCGGCACGGCGGCGTCAACAACAAGCGAGTCGCTGCGGCAGACTCCACAGGCCTCAACGGTCTCGATTCGGTCCGCCGGCCGCGGGGGCCTGCCCCACTCGATACGTGCTCGTCCGGCTTTCTCCCTGGAGATAGTGCGCGCTATGGCTGCCAGCGCCCCCCTCACCTCCATGGCACGCCGCGGGTCACTTCCCTCCGGTTGCCGCGTTCAACACACCAATCCTCGCCTACGGCCACGCTTGCTTCCGCGTTCGCCGACGTCGCCATCATCCGCGCGGGCCGAGGTCGGGCATTCGTCCCGGGCCGAAGGGACCTACGCCCCTGTCGGCTCTGGCATACTGGTCGGACCGCTGAGATGAGGTGGTCTTCCCATGGCCAAGATCCTTTTCGTGATGACCGGAGCAAGTTATTGGACGCTCAAGGATGGCACCAGGCATCCGACTGGTTACTGGGCCGAAGAGTTCGCGGCCCCCTACAGTGAGCTCACCGCAGCCGGCCATGAGGTCGTGGTGGCCACCCCCGACGGCGTAGTGCCGCACGTGGACGTGATGAGCCTGCGCCCCTCGATGGCCGGCAGTGAGCAGATCGCCCTGGAGCAGGAGGAAATTCTGCGGTCCGCCGAGGAGTTGCGGCGGCCAATCGAACTGGCCGATGCCCGCCTGGAGGACTACGACGCCGTCTACTACCCCGGTGGCCACGGTCCGATGGAGGACCTGTGGGTCAACGCCGACTCGGGCCGGCTGCTGACCGCAG
>JAFAUB010000165.1 GCA_019243635.1 Pseudonocardiales bacterium | reverse complement strand
GCCTACAACGACTCACCACCTCCGCCGCCGAACTGTTCGTCCGCGGCCTCCCGGTGCGCTGGAGCACCCTCCTGACCCCAGGCCGACGAGTCGACCTACCGACATACGCCTTCACACGTCAGCGTTACTGGCTGGAGGAGGTCGAGGCTTCCGCTTCCGACCCACTGGCCGTCGACGAGGTCGAGAGCAGGCTCTGGTCCGCGATAGAACGCGAGGATCTCGACGAGCTGACCACGACTCTCGCGCTCGACAGCCGTGATCAGCAGTCCTCCCTGAGTGCGGTTCTGCCCGCCTTGTCGGCATGGCGCCGCCGGCGCCGCAAGCAGTCCACTGTCGACTCGTGGAGGTACCGCATCAGGTGGAAGTCGATCGCCGACGACGACGAACCGTCGTTGTCCGGAACCTGGCTGGTGGTGGCGCCGACGGAGCACCCCGACGACGAAACGGCAGCGGCCCTGGGTGATGGCCTGGCTGCGCACGGCGCCCGCGTCGCATGGCTCACGGGGAACGGGCACGACACGGACCGTCACCTGCTCGCCAAGCACCTACGTGAGGTTCTCGCCGAGGCGGGTGAGGTGAGCGGGGTGGTGTCCCTGCTCGCGCTCGAGGAGCGCAGGCATCCGGGGCTCCCGGTGCTGACCGTTGGCATGGCCGGCCTGGTCACGCTGATCCAAGCGTTGGGCGACAGCGAGGTGAACGCGCCGCTGTGGTGTCTCACCCGAGGTGCGGTGTCCGTCTCCGCGCAGGACGGGGTGGTCAGTGCGGCACAGGCGTCGGTGTGGGGCCTGGGGCGGGTGGTTGCGCTCGAACATCCGAGCCGCTGGGGTGGGCTGGTCGACCTGCCGGAGGTCGTGGATGAGCGGGCGGTGCGGCGTCTCGCCGCAGCGCTGAGCGGCACGGGCGGTGAGGACCAGCTCGCGGTGCGGGCCTCCGGGACGTTTGTGCGCAGGCTGGTGCGCGCACCACTGGCGGATACCCGTGCTGTCCGCCAGTGGACGCCGCAGGGCACCGTGCTGGTGACCGGTGGTACCGGTGGGGTGGCAACCCATGTCGCGCGCTGGTTGGCGACCAACGGCGCCGAGCACCTGGTCTTGACCAGCAGGCGGGGCCCCGAGGCCGAGGGCGTCGCGGAGCTGACCACGGAGCTGGCCGAGCTGGGGACCGAGGTGACCGTGGTCGCCTGCGACGTGGCGGACCGGGACGCCCTGGCTCGGGTACTCGCCGGAATGCCACCGGAGCGTCCGTTGACCGCTGTGGTCCACGCGGCCGGGGTGCCCACACCGGGCACAGTGCACGACACCAGCATGGCCGAGTTCGCCGACGTCCTGTCGGGCAAGGCAGCCGGCGCCGCGAACCTGGACGAACTGCTCGGCGACCAGCCGTTGGACGCGTTCGTGCTGTTCTCGTCGAACGCGGCTGTCTGGGGCAGCGGGACCCAGGGCGCGTATGCGGCGGCGAACGCGTTCCTCGACGGGTTGGCGGAGCAACGCAGAGCACGGGGTCTCACCGCGACATCGGTTGCCTGGGGCGCATGGGACGGCGGCGGCATGTCCACCTTCTCCACCCAGATCCAGGTCCAGCTCTCCCGGTCAGGTCTGTCTCTGATGCCCCCGGACATGGCCGTCTCCGCTCTGGTGCAAGCCGTCGAGCACGACGAGACCTGCGTGGTCGTCACCGACATGCACTGGGACAGGTTCACGCCGAGGTTCACCTCGCTGCGTCCGAGCCCGTTGCTCGCGGAGCTACCCGAGGTGCGCCAGGCCATGAGCAGCTCCGGCGGTGAGGCCGGGACTGGAGTCGAGCGGCCGGTGCCGGAGCTGGTACAACGGCTTGTCGGGCTTCCAGAGACCGAGCAGTCCCGTGTCCTGGTGGAGTTGGTGCGGACTGAAGCGTCCACAGTGCTGGGCCATTCCACGACGAGCACGGTCACGGCGGGACGGGCGTTCAAGGAAATCGGCTTCGACTCGTTGACCGCGGTCGAGCTGCGCAACCGCCTGACCGCAGCCACCGGAGTACGCCTGCCCGCTGCCGTCGTCTTCGACTATCCCACCCCGAGGGCACTGGCCGACCACCTGCTCGCGGAGCTGGACACCCGTGGTGTAGCGGCGTCGCCCGCCGTGCTGGCCGAGTTGGACACGCTGGAGGAAGCACTCGCGACCGCGGCCGACGACGAGGCACTGCGCGCACGGGTCTCCACGCGGTTGCGGGAACTGGTTGCCAGCTGGGAGTCCGTGGTCGGCACGCCCGGTGCTGATGAGGAGTTCGATCTCGAAGGGGCGACCGACGACGAGATCTTCCAGCTCGTCGACAGTGAGTTCGGCCACCCGGAGCACTGACCGCCGCGAACACGGAGAGCCGCGTCAAGGAGCTGACCTGTTATGGCGAACGATGAGAAACTTCGTGAGTACCTGAAGCGCGTGCTCGCTGACGCTCGCAATGTCCAGAAGCGTCTGCGCGCGGTCGAGGAGGAGAAACGGGAGCCGATAGCGGTCGTGGCGATGGCGTGCCGGTTCCCGGGTGGGGTGTGCTCGCCGGAGGATCTGTGGCGGTTGGTGGCGGACGGGGTCGATGCGATCTCGGAGTTCCCGACGGATCGCGGGTGGGACCTGGAGGGTCTGTTCGACCCGGATCCCGACCGCGCGGGGAAGTCGTATGTGCGCGAGGGCGGCTTTCTGCACGATATGGCGTTGTTCGACCCTGAGTTCTTCGGGATCTCGCCGCGTGAGGCGTTGGCGATGGACCCACAGCAGCGGTTGCTGCTGGAGACGTCGTGGGAGGTGTTCGAGCGGGCGGGAGTCGACCCGACGTCGCTCCAGGGCGAGGACGTCGGCGTATTCAGCGGAATCGTCTACCACGACTTCGCCACGCGTTTACACCCGGTTCCGGAGGAGATCGAGGGGTACTACGGCACCGGCATTGCGGGCAGTATCGCCTCGGGCCGGGTGTCGTACACGTTGGGGTTGGAGGGGCCGGCGATCACGATCGACACGGGGTGCTCGTCATCGCTGGTGGCGGTGCATCTCGCGGCGCAGTCGCTGCGACAGGGCGAGTGTTCGATGGCCTTGGCCGGCGGCGCGACGGTGATGGCCATGCCGGGTGCGTTCGCCGAGTTCTCCCGGCAGCGCGGGCTGGCGGCGGACGGTCGGTGTAAGTCTTTCGCGGCTGGTGCTGATGGGACGTCGTGGTCCGAGGGTGTCGGTGTGCTGTTGTTGGAACGGTTGTCGGTCGCCCGGAAGTCGGGGCATCCGGTGTTGGCGGTGGTGCGGGGATCGGCGGTGAACCAGGACGGCGCCTCCAACGGGTTGACCGCCCCCAACGGCCCCTCGCAGCAACGGGTGATCCGGCAGACATTGGCCAACGCCGGGCTGGCCGCGGCGGATATCGACGTGGTGGAGGCGCACGGCACCGGGACCACGTTGGGCGACCCGATCGAGGCGCAGGCGTTGCTGGCCACCTATGGGCAGGGCCGGCCGGCGGGTCGTCCGGTGTGGCTGGGGTCGGTGAAGTCGAACATCGGTCATACCCAGGCCGCGGCGGGGGTGGCCGGTGTGATCAAGATGGTGATGGCGATGCGGCACGGGATACTGCCTCAGACTCTGCACGTGGACGAGCCCTCACCGAAGGTGGACTGGCCAGCAGGTGCGGTGGAACTGTTGACCCAGGCTCGGGAATGGCCGCGGAACGGGCAGCCACGCCGAGCGGGTGTGTCGGCATTCGGAGTCAGTGGAACCAATGCGCATGTGATTCTCGAGTGCGTCTCGCATCCCGATCCGCCTCCCGAGCCGGCGACCGTACCGATGGTGCGGGGGGAGAGCGCCGATCGTGCGGTGCCGTTGGTGGTGTCGGGGTGCGGTGCGAATGGGGTGCGGGCTCAGGCGGGCCGGGTGGCGTCGTTCATGAGTGCGCATCCGGAGATCGGTGTGGGTGATGTGGGGTGGTCGTTGGTGACGACTCGGGCGACGTTGGTCGACCGGGGTGTGGTGGTGGGCACCGGTCGGGAAGCGGTGCTGGCGGGGTTGGGGGCGTTGGCTCGGGGTGAGTCGGCGCCGGGGGTGGTGTCGGGTGTCGCGGATGTGGTGGGCCGGGTGGTGTTCGTCTTTCCCGGTCAGGGTGCCCAGTGGGTGGGGATGGGCCGGGAGCTGATGGGTTCGTCCCCGGTGTTCGCCGAGTGGATGGGTCGGTGTGCGGCGGCGTTGGCGCCGAGGGTGGAGTGGTCGCTGACCGAGGTGCTGAGCGATGAGGCGGCACTGGGTCGGGTGGAGGTCGTGCAGCCGGCGTCGTGGGCGGTGATGGTGTCGCTGGCGGGGTTGTGGTCGTCGGTGGGGATACACCCGGATGCGGTGGTGGGCCACTCGCAGGGGGAGATCGCGGCGGCGTGTGTGGCCGGTGGGCTGTCATTGGCCGACGCCGCGGCGGTGGTGGTGTCCCGCAGCCGGCTGATCAGCCGACGACTGGTCGGCGGCGGCGCGATGATGTCCCTGGCGGCATCCACCGACCAGGTGCAGGAGCTGCTGTCCGGATGGCCACACCAGCTCGGCATCGCGGCGGTCAACGGCCCCAGCTCAGTGGTCGTCTCCGGCGCCACCGACACCGTGGCAAGACTAGCAGCGGTGTGCGCGACCGAAGGTGTGCGCACCCGGATGATCCCGGTGACCTATGCCTCCCACTCAGCCCAGATCGAGGATATCCGGGACGAGCTGTCGCAGGCATTGGTGGACATCCACCCCCAGCCCGGGCGGGTACCCCTGTACTCCACGGTCGACGCGGGGTGGCGAGACACCACCACCATGAACGCGGACTACTGGTACCGGAACCTGCGTGAACCGGTCGGGTTCGACCCAGCCGTACGCGAGCTGACCGCGGCGGGCTACCGGGCGTTCATCGAGATCAGCCCGCACCCCGTGCTGAGCACCAGCGTCGAGGAGATCCTCGACCACACCGACACCGCTCCCGCCGTGGTCACCGGCACGCTGCGCCGCGACGACGGTGACCTCACCCGGTTCACCACCTCCGCCGCCGAGCTGTTCGTCCGCGGTCTTCCGGTGCGATGGCCGGCCCTGGTGGGTGAAGGGCGACGAGTCGACCTCCCGACGTACGCCTTCCAACACCAGCGTTACTGGTTGGCGGCGCCCAGTCCGGTGGGGGACGTGTCGAGTGCCGGGTTGGGGGTGCTGGAGCATCCGTTGTTGGGTGCGGTGGTGGGGTTGGCCCACGGTGCCGGAGTCGTGTTCACCGCTCGGTTGTCGCTGGTCACTCAGCCGTGGCTGGCTGATCACGTGGTGTCGGGTACCACGGTGGTGGCGGGCGCGGTGTTGGTGGAGCTGGCCATCCGCGCCGGCGACGAGGTCGGCTGCCCGGTGGTGGACGAGCTGGTGATCCAGGCACCACTGGTGCTTCCGGAGCGGGGCGGGGTACGGATACAGGTCACGGTAGGCGATGACGACCACACCGGGCGGCGACCGGTCAGCATCCACTCCACCCCTGACGACGCCTCCCCCACGGCGACATGGACCTGCCACGCTCAAGGGCACCTCACCCACACCAGCCCCGAACCCGACACCGACTGGGGGACGTGGCCGCCGGTGGGAGCGCAGCCGGTGAGCCTGGAAGGTTTTTATCAGCGGCAGGCCGAGGTGGGGTACGAGTACGGGCCGATGTTCCAGGGTCTACGAGCGGCGTGGACGCGGGACGGGGAGGTGTTCGCCGAGGTCGCTCTGCCGGCGGACCAGGGTGGTCAGGCGTCCGGGTTCGGGTTGCACCCCGCTCTGCTCGATGCCGCCCTGCACGCCACCGCGTTCGCTGTGACCGAGGGGGCTGCGAGAGCGGGAGACGGTGAGGTGCTGTTGCCGTTCTCCTGGAACGGAGTCACGCTGCATGCCTCGGGCGCGTCGGCGCTGCGGGTTCATGCGGTGTTGGCGGGGACCGGGGTGGTGTCACTCCAGTCGGCGGACCAGTCCGGCCGGCCGGTGGCGTCGATCGACTCGCTGGTGTTCCGCCCGGTGTCGGTGGAGCAGTGGAGTGTGACCCGGGACGCGGTGGCTGGTTCGTTGTTCGGGGTGCAGTGGGTGGAGGCACCGGTGCCACCGGGGGTGGGTGGTGTCGGGGATGTGGTGTGGGTGTCCTCGGTGGATGAGGTGGAGTCGCTGGCCGGTGCGGGTGGGGTGGTGGTGTACGACACCACC
>JAFAUB010000158.1 GCA_019243635.1 Pseudonocardiales bacterium | reverse complement strand
GACGGTACCGCGCGTGTAGAACTCACCGCGATACCGACCTGTCATTACTTCCTTCGACGCCTTGGCATCGCCTCGGATAGGTCGCACCTCGCATGGTTGCACCCATGTACCTCCCACCGCCACAACGTCGCGCGCCTGGCCCGCTGGCAGACCAGCACAGGTCCGCATGGTCCACGCTGGACAATGTCGATGGTCGTGCACGGCTCTTCGCTGTTTCAAGTGGGTTACTCAGCGTGAGGTCATGTATGCGGGTTCCGGATGGGTGAGGGTGGGTAACTGGAGCTTGGCTGCGGTGAGGTAGACGATGGTGATCATCTTGTTTTTGCTGCGGTAGCCCCGGGTGCGGGCTTTGGCGGCCTGGATGAGGGAGTTGATCCCTTCGAGCAGGCCGTTGCTGAGGTGGTTGGCATGCCAGGCGATGATGCCCTCCCAGTGCTTCTCCACCAGGATGACGAAGTCCTTGATCGGTTGCAGGCGGGAGCGTTCGGCTCCGTAGCACCAGCGTCGCGGGTACTCGGGGGCGTAACTGGGGTCCTGGTCGTAGAAGGCTGGGAAGTCCTCGCGCCGGCGCAGCGCCCGGGCGGTGGCCGGCTGCGCGGAGGGGCGTATCAGGTGGTGCAGCTCACGGCGTTGGGTCACCGAGAGGTTCGCCCAGTTCTTGAGCCACAGCCGGCGGGTGTGCTTGAGCTCGGGGCGGGTGGTGACCTCGGTGCGGCGGACGGTGTCGATGGCCTCGCTGAGCTTGGCGGCCAGGTGCAAGCGGTCGAAAGTCATCCTCGCGTTCGGCAGGTGCGCCCTGATGCCGGAGATGAACGCGGTGCTCATGTCGGAGCTGGTGTCGGTGACCTCGGCCGGGTCGCCGCCGTGGGTGGCCAGGTCGGCGGCGAAGCGGGCCACGGTCTCAGCGCAGCGTCCTTCTGTGGCGAAGACCACCCGCCGGGCATCGAGGTCGGCGAAGATGCCGATGTAGTCCTGGCCCTTGCGCGCGGAGGTCTCCTCCATCCCGACCCGGTGCACGCCGGTGCCCCTGAGCTGGTCGCGGGCGGCGGTGACGTGATGTTCCACCACCCGCCAGATCCTGGTGTCGTGCTCGCCGGTCATCGCCGCGACCTTGGCGATCGGCATCACCGTGGCGAAGCTGCACACCAGCGCCTCGAACAACAGCGTGAATCCCGACCCCGGGCGCGCCCACGGCACGTCCACCTGGCGCACGCCGTGCTCGGGGCAGCGCACCCGCGGCAGCCGGACGTGTAACAACGCCCGATGCTGGAAGAAGTCCAGATGCCGCCACGTCTTGTCCACCGTGTCATGCACCGGGCAGCCACCCTGCGCACAGTCCTTAGCCGGGGCACCCGAACCGGGCACCCCGGTCGAAATCCAGGTACAGATCCAGCTGGGTGGCCTCAGCGTCGAGCTCGCTGCGCGTCACCCGCCACGGCTCGCTCAGCCCCAGCGCTGCCGTGAACAACCCCAGCTCATCCATACCCCTGCGACCCCCTGCTACAAGACCATCACCGACAGTCACGCAGCCAACGAAACCACCACCCCCTCGTCAACCCGCCACGCCGGGCCCACCCCCACTCGATCACCAAACCCACTCGAAACAGCGAGGAACCCACCTGCACCGAGACCGCCAGCCCCGACGTGGTGCGCGCCGAGCTGATCAAGGGCGCCACAGTCCTACGCTGCTCGACTTGGCGCCAAACCGCAGAGAACCTCGCCAAGCCCCGCACCGGACTCGGACTGCATCCGCTCAGTGACGCCACCGGGAGCCGCGATGCCCCCTAAGTCGAGAGCAGCGACCACCAAAAACACCACAGCACAACCACCACCGGACAAGCCGAAAAATGATCACGAAACCGCACGACCAAACGCGACAGCATGGGATATCGACCTCGCGCCCCAGGAGCGCGCTGCGGCGCTCGCCAAGCACGTTCGGACCATCGTCGACTCGTTCCCGCCGCTCACCCCTGAGCAGCGGGACCACATCGGCGCTCTGCTGCACCCCCGTGGTGAAGGGGAGACGACCCACAGGCATGACAAACGACTCGCTCACCATGAGGCGCTGGCAGATGCCCTGCGACACGGCTCAGACTGACGTTGTGAGCGAACAGCAAAAGAGGCTATCTTTGTGCTTCGTTTGCATGGGGAACATCTGCCGCTCCCCGATGGCCGAAACCGTCTTCGCTGAGGCGCTGCGCCGGGATGGCCTGGCCCACCGGGTGCAGGTGAACAGCGCGGGAACCGGTGCCTGGCACGTCGGTGGCCCCGCCGACCCACGCGCCGCCGAGGCGCTGCGCCGGGCTGGTTACCCCTGCACGCATGTCGCCGCGCAGCTCGGCTCGCGACACCTGTCGGCTGACCTGCTGGTGGCCCTGGACTACGGCCATCTCGCGGCGTTGCGTCGGCTGGTCGCCGAACCGGGTCGAGTGGTGCTGCTGCGATCGTTCGACCAGTCCGCTGGTGGGGACCTCGACGTGCCCGACCCCTACTACAGTGGCACGCGCGGCTTCGACGACGTGCTCGGCATGGTCCGCGCGGCGGTACCCGGGTTGCTCGGGTGGGTGCGCGACCGGCTATGAGCCCCGCCGAGTCCGTCGCCGCGATCACCGGCCGGCCGGTGCGGGCCGCGACACCGCGCGGCGTCATCTGGCTGGTCGAGCTGGGCGACGGGCGCACCGTGGTGGCCAAACGGGGAGAGTCCGGGCAGGCGATGGCCGAGGCGGCTGGACTGCGCTGGTTACGGGTACCCGGTGGCCCGCCCGCCCCTCGGGTCCATGGACACGACGAGCACTGGCTGGTCACCGAGCACATACCGGCCGGCCGAACGGACGGCGCCGCCGCCGAGCGGCTCGGGCGTGAGCTCGCCGTGCTGCACGCCGCGGGCGCCCCGGCCTTCGGCGCGCCACCCCCAGGGGGACCACAGCAGGGATGGATCGGCGCCGCCCCGATGGCCAACGTCACCACATCCCGGTGGCCACAGTGGTACGCGGAGCATCGGGTGCTGCGATATCTGCGCATTGCGGTGGACCGCGGCGCGGTGGACGCCGCCGGGGCCCGTGCCGTGCACCGGGCTTGCGAGCGGATCGACGAGCTGGCCGGACCCGCTGAGCCACCGGCCCGGTTGCATGGTGACCTGTGGTCGGGCAACGTGCACGCCGGCGCCGACGGTCGGGTGTGGCTGCTCGACCCGGCCGCGCACGGCGGGCACCGGGAGACCGACCTGGCGATGCTCGCGCTGTTCGGCTACCCCCATCTGCAGCGGGTGCTCGCCGGTTACGCCGACGTCGCCCCGCTGGCGCCCGGCTGGCGGGCGCGTGTCCCCCTGCACCAGTTGTTCCCGCTGCTGGTGCACGCGGTGCTGTTCGGTGGTGGCTACGGCACGCGCGCGGCCGCCGCCGCGCGGGCGGCGTGGGGATGAGCACCGGTTACCGTGGTGGTATGCGGTGGCGGTTCCTGCTGCGCCCCGGCTGGGTGGCGCTGACGGCGGTGGTGATCTGCTTCACTGTCGCGGCGTTCACCGTGCTCGCACCGTGGCAGTTCCGCCGCGCAGCGCAGCGCGCGGAGCGCAACGCCGGCATCGAGAGCTCCTTCACCACCCCACCGCGGCCGCTGCGCAGCGTGCTTCCCCCCCACACCGAGCCGACGCGGGCCACCGAGTGGCGGCAGGCTCAGGTCACCGGGCGCTATCTGCCCGAGGCTGAGATGGTCGCCCGGCTGCGTACCGTGCAGGGTGAGCCGGCGTACGAGGTGCTGGTTCCGCTCCGGCTGGCCGACGGGTCGAACATCCTGGTGGACCGGGGCTACCTGCGCCCCGCCGAGGGAATGCGGATACCGGAGTACCCTCCGGTGCCGGGTGGGGAGGTGACCGTGACCGGCCGGCTGCGAGCCGACGAACAGGACCCCCAAAGCGGCGAGGTCGTGCGACAGGACGGTCACCGCCAAGTGTACGCGGTGAGTACCCGCACCGTGAGCGCCGCCACCGGGGTCCGACTGGAGCCGGGCTACCTCCAGCTGGTGGACCACACCCCCGGGGTGCTGTCCGCGCTGCCGCTGCCGCAGCTGGACCCCGGGCCGTCTTTCGCCTACGCGCTGCAGTGGATCGCCTTCGGCACGATGGCCCCGCTGGGGCTGGCCTACTTCGCCTGGAAGGAAGCGACCGAAGGGCGCCGCGAGGACAACCAGCCACCGGATCCGGACGACACAGCGGATCCGGACGACACAGCGGACCCGCACGATCCACCGGTGGCCGCGCTCGCCGACCGGTACGGCCGCTGAGTCACCGCAGCCAGCGCCGCGCACAGCGCCGCGGCCGCGAGCCCGACCACCCGGGACAGCTCGACTCCTCGGGTGAGGTCACTGGCGTCGGGAGTGCGGCCGTGGCCCAGTACCGGGCGCTGCTCGGTGCCGTGCGGGTAGACCGTGTGCCCACCCAGCCGCACCTGAAGGGCACCCGCGAACGCCGCCTCGACCTGCCCCGCGTTGGGGCTGGGATGCGCGGCCGCGTCGCGCCGGAGGGCTTGCCAGGCGCCGAGGGCCGAACCACCCACCAGCGGCGCGCACAGGATGGTCAGCACGGCGGCCGCTCGCGACGGCACCAGGTTGGCCAGGTCATCCAGCCGCGCCGAGGCCCAACCGAACCGCCGGTACTGCGGCGACCGGTAGCCGACCATCGCATCCAGAGTGTTGACCGCGCGGTAGGCCAGTAACCCGGGCGCACCGGCCACCGCGCCCCAGACCAGCGGGGCGACGATGGCGTCGGAGGTGTTCTCGGCGATCGACTCCACACCTGCCCTGGCCATCCCGGCCAGATCAAGAGCGTCCGGCTCACGGCCGCACAGGCGCGGTAGTCGGGCCCGGGCGGTGTCGAGGTCCCCAGCGTTCAGCGCCCGGGCCATCGCGGCGCCTTCCTCGGCCAGCGAGGTCCCCCCCAGCGCGACCCAGGTAGCCAGCGCGGTTCCTGCCACCCGCACGGCAGCTCGCCCACGTCCGGCCCGTTCCATCAGGCCACCGACCGCCGCCGCGGCGCCGACCAGAGTGCCGGTGTAGACCAGCCCGGCCCACCGGTGCTCGGCGTAGCAGGCGCGTTCGGCAGTCGCGGCTGCTCGCCCGAAAGCAGCCACCGGGTGATGGCGTCGCGGATCGCCGAACACCGCATCGGCAGCGACCCCGAACAGCAACCCGACCGCCCGCGCCGCGCCCACTCCTCGACCCTCCAGGTGTCCCGGACCGAAGCGGGCATCCTACCGACGGAGCTCGCTCTTGCGGACCTTGCCCATCTCGTTGCGGGGTAGCGCGGGGAGGTAGTGCACCACCCGGGGTCGCTTGTGCGGCGCGAGCAGCCTGGCGACGTGCTCCGCGAACTCGGCCGCAGCGGGCGGCGGATCGCCGACGGCGACCACCCAGGCCACCACCCGCTCTCCGAGGTCGGGATCCGGCTCCCCGGTCACCGCGACCTCGGTGACCCCCGGGTGCTCCAGCAGAGCGTTCTCGATCTCCCCCGCACCGATCTTGTATCCACCGCTGGAGATCAGGTCCGTGGCGCGCCGCCCAACCAGCCGCAGGCCACCGTCCAGGCCGCGGGTGGCGAGGTCGCCGGTGCGAAACCAGCCCTCGCGCATCGACTCGGCGGTGGCGTCGGACCGGTTGAGGTAGCCGAGGAACAACGTCGGGCCGGCGACTTCGATCTCGCCGACGGCCTCGTCGTCTGGCGCCTCGAGGATCTCGCCATGGTCGTCCACCAGCCGCAGCGCCACCCCGTCCAGCGGCGGCCCGACAGTGCCCGGCTCGCGTGGCCCTTCGGCGCGCACCGCGCAGGTGATCAGCGACTCGGTCATCCCGTACCGCTGCACCACGTGCTGGCCGGTTGCCACCGCGATTCGCCGGTGGTCACTGACCGACAGCGCGGCCGAGCCCGAGACGAGCAACCGCGCTCGACCCAGCACCGCAGCGACCTGCGGATCCCGCTCAGCGGCCGCAGCCAGCCGGTGGTACATCGTCGGCACCCCGAACAGCATCGTCGCGGAGCCACCCAGTTCCCGGGCCACCCCGTCCACCGAGAACGAGCCCAGATGGTGCAACGCGCCGCCGAGCCGCAGCGGCCCGAGCACGCCGAGCACCAGGCCGTGCACGTGGAACAGCGGCAGCGCGTGCACCAGGACGTCCTGGGCGGTCCATCCCCAGGCCGCTGCCAGCGCGTCGATGTCCGCGGCGAGCGCGCGGCGCGGTAGCACCACGCCCTTGGGCGGGCCGGTGGTGCCCGAGGTGTAGATGATCAGAGCCGGTGACTCGGGATCGGGCTCGGGCGGCATCGAGGCGCCCTGCATCGATCCACCTTGGGTGCCCAGGTCGACGGCGAGCCGCGGTAGGGCACGAAGCGCCGCCGGCAATGAGGCCCGCGGGGCGGTGAGCACGAGATCGGGAGCCGCGTCGGAGACGAGGTGCCGCAGCTCGAGAGTCCCCAGCCTGGGGTTGACCGGCACTGCGGGCACGCCGGCCACGAGTGCCGCCACCATCGCCACGCAGGTCTCCGGCTCCGGCCGCGCCCAGATCGCGACGCGCCGGGCATCGGACACTCGACGCGCCAGTGCCGCGGCCGTCACACGCAGCTCTCGATAGGTCACGGAACACTGCCCGAACCGCACCGCCTCGGCGTCGGTGGGCTCATGCAGAATCGGTAACAACGGTGGCGCGCCCACTCCATGTCCTTTCTCGGTAATATCCGATGTTATGGTCGAGCATGCTGTCACCGTCGATGGTGATGCCCGGCCGTTCGAATGGTGGATGACCTCCAACCTCGCCCCGGGGTTCGCGTTCAACTGCTTCCTTCCTGTGCTGCTGCCGACTCACGTGCTCTCAGCGGGGGAACAGCCACCGATGTCTGGGTGGCGATGTCCCTGGTCTGGCGAACACTGCTGCAGCGGGCAGGCCGTCGCACCGAGTCCATCGGCGCCCTGGTTTCCGCGTCGCCGAGCCCCCGTGCTGGGCCATCCCGCTTAAGGACAGCAACGGCACATGTCCAGATTCGGGCCACCGGAGCGCGCGGAGGGGGAGCGGATCGTGCAACTGCTCGGACTGGAGCGGCTGCCGGGGGAAGGCGGCCTTTTCCGTCAGACCTACATCGACGCGCACATCTCGATGATCTACTTCATGCTGCTCGCCCCGAACTTCTCCGCACTGCACGCGCTCCACAGCGTGGAGACCTACCACTGGTACGCCGGATCACCGCTGCGGATGCTCCTGCTCCATCCGGGAGGGCGGGTCGAGCAGCCGGTCCTGGGACCGGACTGCGCGAGGGGAGCGAGGCCACAGATCGTGGTGCCCGCGGGAGTGTGGCAGGGTTCTGGACCGCTGGGCGAGTGGACTCTGGCGGGCACCACCATGGCGCCGCCGTTCACGTGGTCGGCCTTCCGCCTCGGCCGGCGCGCCGAGCTGCTCGCGGGCTGGCCGCACGCGGCACCCCGGATTCATGCCCTCACCAGAACCTGACGTGGTGTAGGGAGCCCTACTATGTCGATCTCTCCCAGAGGAAGTTGTTCCCTGTAGGGGTTACCGCAATCCCCTCGTCGACCGCTGAGCCCCTGCTGTTCACCTTCGGGGTGCAGCGTCGCGGGCGAGAAATGAGCGACTGCGAGGGTCCACATGGCTATTGCTGGGTTCGAGGTGGTTTGCGCGGCTCGCCTTCGGCTCACCGTCCTGGGTGCTCTCCTCGTGGCAGGCGCGGCGCTCACCGGATGCGGTAACCCGACGGCCACCTCCGCGCCATCAGTCCCGGCGTCAGACCTGGCACCGTTAACGACCGTGGGCCCACCAGCTGTCTCCCCACCCGCCCTGCCCGGGCCCACCCCAGCGCCAGTCCCTCCCAGCGGCGCAGCCGCTCCCACGCAGGGCAGCCCACCAGACGCGGTCACAACCTGCAGGGGGATCCACTACCGCGTCCTAGACCGGAACTGCGTCCACCGGCTCACGCCGGCTCTCGCGCCGCCCTCAGCCTCGCCGTCGGGTGGGTCGGTGAACCTCGTGGCGCTCGCGGCCAGGGTCGACCCTGGTCTGGTGGATATCAACACCCAGCTAGGCGACCAGAACGCCGCTGCCGCCGGTACCGGAATCGTGCTCAGCTCCTTCGGAGATGTCCTCACCAACAACCACGTGATCCGCGGCGCCACCAGCATCACCGTCACTGACGTCGGCAACGGCCGGACCTACCCAGCGACGGTCGTCGGCTACGACTCCAGTCATGACATCGCCGTGCTCCAACTGCAGGGTGCCTCGGGCTTGCAGGCCGCCTCGATAGGAGACTCCAGCACGGTGGCGGTCGCCGACGAGATCGCGGCGATCGGCAACGCCGGTGGCCTCGGTGGTACCCCGAGCATCGTGGCGGGCACGGTATCCGCCCTCGACCAGGCGATCACCGTCAGCGACGACACCACTGGCGGTGTTGAGCAGCTCGCCGGGCTGATCCAGGTCACCGCCGCCCTGCGGCCCGGTGACTCCGGTGGCTCGCTGGTCAACACCGCCGGACAGGTCATCGGCGTCGACACCGCAGCCTCTACCGGGGCGGGGTTCCCGTCCTCCAGTGGGGAGGGTTTCGCGATCCCGATCAACGATGCGATCGCGATCAGCAAGCAGATCGAGGCCGGGACCGCCTCCACGACCGTCCATATCGGACCGACCGGCATGCTCGGCATCGTGGTCCAGGAGGCCCCTGTCCCGATGGGACCGCATGAGCGAGGCAGGTCCAGGAGCCGGTACAGCTCTGTCGTCCCCGGCGCTCTCGTCGCGGGCGTCACACCTGGCTCACCCGGTGAGCAATCCGGGCTGGCCACGGGAGACATCATCGTGTCGTTGGACGGAACGACAGTCGACTCCCCGACGACGCTCACCACCCTGCTGACCGATCACCACCCTGGAGACCTGGTGCGCCTGGCCTGGGTAGACCCATCGGGTCAGCAGCACAACGCCACAGCGCAACTGGCGGCCGGCCCGCCGAACTGACGGCCCTGAGGAAGTTGTACAGCGGCCGCTCCCCGCGCGGCTCACTCAGTCGTGGGCGCAGCAGGGTTCGAACCTGCGACCACTCGCGTGTAAGGCGAGCGCTCTTCCACTGAGCTATGCGCCCGACGCCACCGGGGAACCCGGGTGGCACGGCGTGTTCACCGCCGACGGCGTTCAGGCCGGCAGCGCGGCCAGGGCCTGCTTCCAGGCGGTCTGGTCACGAGCTTCGTCGGGCTGCCTCATCTCGGCGAAGCGGATCACGCCGTCGGTGTCCACCAGGAATGTACCCCGGTTAGCGATGCCGGCTTCGTCGTTGAACACCCCGTAGTCTCGCGCCACTTTGCCGTGTGGCCAGAAATCGGACAGCAGGGGAAAGTCGTAGCCCTCCTGCGCCGACCAGGCCTTGAGCGTGTACGCCGAGTCCACCGACACCGCCAGCACCTGAGCATCGGAGTTCTGGAACTCCGCGAGGTCGTCGCGGAGCTGGCAGAGCTCGCCGCTGCAGATGGGGCTGAAGGCCAGTGGGTAGAACACCACGAGCACGTTGCGGTGACCGCGGAACTCCGAGAGCGTGTGTTCCCGGTTGTTCTGATCCTCCAGGGTGAAGTCCGGTGCCTGGTCCCCGACCTCCAGCGGCATGTGCTCAGCCCTCCTCGACTCATCCCGACCTCGCGCCACGTGGCGCGAGGTCTCCCAGCTTCGGGTCCGGCGGTTCAGCGTTTGGACTTGGCCGCCTTCGGCGTGGCCAGCCTAGTGGCTGCCCAGTCGTCGCTCACGCTGATGTTGGACGTCTGCGCGAGACCGACCGTGGGGGCCGCCTCGGCGATGTCCGAGGGCTCGACATGACCGTCCCGGCCGGTCTTCGGCGTGAACACCCAGATCACGCCATTATCAGCCAACGGCGCCCTGGCGTCGACGAGGGTGTCCACGAGATCACCGTCCTGGTCACGCCACCACAGCAGTACCACATCGACGATCTCGTCGGAGTCCTCGTCGACCAGGTCGGCACCGATCACCTCCTCGATCGCCGCCCGCACGTCGTCGTCGACGTCGTGGTCCCAGCCGAGCTCCTGCACGACCATGTCCGATTCGATCCCGAGCCTCTCGGCGATGCCGAGTTTGCCGGTGTCTCCCGCCGCAGCGGCGACCACGGTGTTCACCCCTCCACAATGTCAAGCCCGGCGACGTTCGCCCAGCGACCTATATACCCGATGGCGTCCCAGCGAACACCGCAGTCCGGCCGGAGCGCAACTGCCGGCGGCGGGACACGCCGATCTGGCTCGCCAGAGGACGACCCTGTGGATAGCGGTGACGCCGATCGCGAGGGCCGACAAGCATGGGGCACGATGGTCATAGGCAGCCAGCGTCACGCTACCGCGGGCCGGCATACCACGACAGTTCGAGGCGAGGAGATTCCTTGACCACGCAGAGACAACGCACGCCCGCTCGGGTGCGGGTCATCCGCGACGGCATGGCGGCTCACCTGCCGGACATCGACCCGGACGAGACCGCGGAGTGGCTGGAGGCCTTCGACTCCGCCGTGCTGTCCGGGGGCAAGCAGCGAGCGCGGTACCTGATGCTGCGGCTGCTCGAACGGGCCCGCGAGACCGGAGTCGGCGTACCGTCGTTGACCAGCACAGACTACGTCAACACCATCCCCACCGAGAACGAGCCGTGGTTCCCCGGTGACGAGGACACCGAGCGACGCTACCGCGCCTGGATCCGCTGGAACGCGGCGATGATGGTGCATCGGGCGCAGCGTCCCGGGGTGGGCGTCGGCGGTCACATCTCCACCTACGCCTCCTCGGCCGCGCTCTACGAGGTGGGCTTCAACCACTTCTTCCGGGGCAAGAACCATCCCGGCGGCGGCGACCAGGTCTACATCCAGGGCCACGCGTCTCCGGGTATCTACGCGCGGGCGTTCCTGGAGGGTCGGCTGGCCGCCGCCCAGCTCGACGGGTTCCGCCAGGAGTTCTCTCACGCCGGCCCGGGTGGCGGCCTGCCGTCCTACCCGCACCCTCGGCTGATGCCGGACTTCTGGGAGTTCCCCACCGTCTCGATGGGGCTGGGCGCGATCAACGCGATCTTCCAGGCCCGGCTCAACCGCTACCTGCAGGCCCGCGGCCTCAAGGACACCTCCGACCAGCACGTGTGGGCCTTCCTCGGCGACGGGGAGATGGACGAGCCGGAGTCACGCGGGCAGATCCAGGTCGCGGCCACCGAGGGGCTGGACAACCTCACCTTCGTGGTGAACTGCAACCTGCAGCGCCTCGATGGTCCGGTCCGGGGCAACGGCAAGATCATCCAAGAGCTGGAGGCGTTCTTCCGCGGCGCCGGCTGGAACGTCATCAAGGTGATCTGGGGCCGCGAGTGGGACGGCCTGCTGTTCGCCGACCGGCAGGGCGCGCTGGTGAACCTGATGAACGTCACGGCCGACGGTGACTACCAGACCTACAAGGCCAACGACGGCGGCTACGTGCGGGAGCACTTCTTCGGCCGTGACCCACGCACCAAGGAGCTCGTCAAAGACCTGTCCGACGCCGACATCTGGAACCTCAAGCGCGGTGGGCACGACTACCGCAAGGTCTACGCCGCCTACCAGGCCGCCACCCAGCACCACGGCCAGCCCACGGTGATCCTGGCCAAGACCATCAAGGGGTACGGCCTGGGCCCACACTTCGAGGGCCGCAACGCCACCCACCAGATGAAGAAGCTCGCCCTGGAGGATCTCAAGCTCCTTCGCGACGCCCAGCGCATCCCCATCTCCGACGCGCAGCTCGAGGAGGACCCCACGCTGCCGCCGTACTACCACCCGGGACCGGACGCGCCGGAGATCCAGTACATGTGCGAGCGCCGCCGGGCGCTCGGCGGGTTCCTGCCCGAGCGACGGACCAAGTCCAAGACCCTGGCGCTGCCCGGCGACAAGGTCTACGACGTGCTGCGCCGCGGGTCAGGCAAGCAGGAGGTCGCCACCACGATGGCGTTCGTCCGCCAGCTCCGCGAGCTGATCAAGGATCCTGAGATCGGGCCGCGGTTCGTACCGATCATCCCGGACGAGGCGCGCACGTTCGGCATGGACTCGATGTTCCCCACGCAGAAGATCTACAACCCGCATGGGCAGCTCTACACCTCGGTGGACGCCGAGCTGATGCTGGCCTACCGGGAGAGTGAGCAGGGCCAGATCCTGCATGAGGGCATCAACGAGGCGGGCTCCACCGCGTCGTTCACCGCGGCGGGTACCTCCTACGCCACCCACAACGAGCCGCTGATCCCGGTCTACATCTTCTACTCGATGTTCGGCTTCCAGCGCACCGGCGACGGCCTGTGGGCGGCCGGCGACCAGATGGCCCGCGGTTTCCTGCTCGGCGCGACCGCCGGGCGCACCACGCTGGTCGGCGAGGGTCTACAGCACAACGACGGGCACTCTCACCTGCTCGCCGCGACCAACCCCGCCGTGGTGGCCTACGACCCGGCGTGGGGCTTCGAGATCGCCCATATCGTCCGCGACGGGCTGCGCCGGATGTACGGCGAGGACGCCACGCGCGATCCCAATGTCTTCTACTACCTCACCGTCTACAACGAGCCTTACCGCCAGCCGGCGGAGCCTGCGGACCTCGACGTCGAGGGCCTGCTACGCGGCCTGTACCGGTACGCGCCGGCGTCGAGCCCCGAGAAGCCCGCGGTGCAGCTCGCCGCCTCCGGGGTGGCGCTGCCGTGGGCGCTGCGAGCCCAGGAGATGCTGGCCCGGGACTGGGGCGTGCAGGCCGCCGTGTGGTCGGTGACGTCGTGGACGGAGCTGCGTCGCGAGGCTGTCGAGGTCGATCGGCACAACCTGCTGCATCCCGAGGCCGAGCCCCGGGTACCGCACGTGACCCGGGCGTTGCGCGCAGCGGTGGGCCCGCTGGTCGCGGTGTCGGACTGGATGCGCGCGGTGCCCGACCTCATCCGCCCGTGGGTACCCACCGACCTGGTCACCCTCGGCACGGACGGCTTCGGCTTCTCCGACACCCGCCCGGCGGCGCGGCGGCACTTCCTCGTCGACGCGGAGTCGATCACAGTCGCCGCGCTGGCCGCGCTGGCCCGCCGCGGCGAGGTGACCCACCCCCTCGTCGCCCAGGCAGCCCACCGCTACCACATCGACGACCCCCAAAGCGTCGCCTAGCCGCCACATGGAGACATATCGGGGCTATGGAGGCCCCGGTTACCCCGGTATGTCTCCATATCGGGCCGGGTCAGGTGGCGAGGCGAGCGGTCATCTGCCAGACGAGGATTTCGGCACTGGTGGGGGTGGCGGTAACCCGCTGGGCGCCGGCTGCGGTCAGTCGGACCGCGTCGCCGGTATCGAGCGGACCGGTGCCCTCCAGGTCCACCGCGCCGCAGGCGACGAACAGGTGCACGAACGCCGCAGCCGGCAGGTCGACACTCGCGCCTGGTTGCAGCCGCGCGGCGGGCAGCGCCGCGTGCCGCTGTCGGATGGCGACCGCCCTGCGGTCGCGGTGGGCGTTCATCCCGGACGCCACCACCACGAGATCGCCCGACCCCGCGTCGACCGGACCCAGCTCGCCGCTGATGTCCAGCTGCTCGTAGCCGGGGTCGATCGAGCGGGTGTCCGGCAGGGACCCACATCTGCACGAAGTGCACGTCGTGGTCGTGTCGCTGCGCATCCGCCTCGGGGCCATCCAGCCGTCAGGAGTCGTTCTTCTCGGAGTGCTGGATCCCGGTTCCTGCGCTCATCCGCTGGGCGAGCCCGGGATGGATCACTCCGGAGTCACCCTGGGAGTCCCGATGCACCAGCGAACCGTCCAGCACCCAGGTGACGATCTCCATATCGCGGTGCGGGTGGGCCTCGAATCCCATGCCGCCCGCACCACGTCGTCGTTGTTCACCAACAGCAGGCCGAAGTGGGTATTCGCCGGGTCGTAGTGCCTACCGAAGGAGAAACTGTGCCGGGAGTCCAGCCAGGCGATCGCGGTGCGCTTGCGCTCCCCCGCCCGGCGGACGTCGACCTGGGACACGAGCTGCCGTGCTGAGCTGACCATCGACAGACATTATCGCGCAAAGCCATTCCCTCCTCACCGTGCGATGCTGGCCCCATGACCATCGAGGCGGACACCCACCCGCTGCCGGCCAGCACGCTGCGCAGGCTGGCACGGGCCTCCGGTGGGCTCGCCACGGCCAGCGTGGCCGAGATGGAGCGGCGTTACCCCTGGTTCCGCCGGCTGTCGGCCGACCAGCGGGCCGGGGTCCTGCTGGTCACCCAGGCCAGCGTGGCGAACTTCGTCGAGTGGCTCAAAGATCCACAGCATTCGATCAGGCTCACCATCGACGCGTTTCGCACCGCGCCGCGAGACCTGACCCACTGGGTCAGCCTGCGCCAGACCGTCGACCTGGTCCGGGTCGCCGCCTTGGTGTTCGAGCAGCGGCTGCCCACACTCGCCGCTGACGATGCCGAGCGCGCCGTGCTCACCGAGGCCTCACTACGCTACAGCCGCGAGGTCGCCTTCGCCGCCGCCAGCACCTACGCCGGTGCCGCTGAGGCCCGCGGCGCCTGGGACGCTCGGCTGGAAGCGCTGGTGGTGGACGGCATCATGCGCGGCGACGGCGAGGAGTCGCTGCTGTCCCGCGCGGCGGCGCTGGGTTTGGAACCAGCGGCCCCAGCGACGGTGCTCGTCGGCAACCCGCCGCCGGACGAGCCGCCGGAGCTGCTCGCCGACATCCGGGGTATCGCCGTTCGCACCGGCCGCGGGGTGCTCGTCGGTGTGCAGGGGTCCCGTCTGGTGCTGGTCGTCAGCGGCAGCCTCGACCCGCCGGAAGACCATCAATGGATGATCGAGGCTTTCGGGGAGGGCCCGGTGGTCGTCGGACCGACGGTCCCGTCGCTGGCCGAGGCGCACCGCAGCGCCGCCGACGCCTTGTCCGGGCTGCGCTCGGTGGCTGCCTGGCCGAGGGCACCGCGCCCGGTACCGGCCGCCGAGCTCCTTCCCGAGCGCGCGTTGGCCGGGGACCCGGAGGCCGAACGCCTGCTGGTCGACCAGGTGATGCGTCCGCTGGCGGCGGCCAGCGGGGGGCTGGTCGAGACACTCGACGCGTTCTTCGATGCCGGTGGAGTACTGGAGGCCTGCGCCCGACGGTTGTTCGTCCACCCCAACACGGTCCGCTACCGGTTACGCCGGATCGCCGACATCACCGGGCGAGCCCCCGTCGACCCACGGGACGGGCTCGTGCTGCGAGTGGGCCTGGCGGTCGGTCGGCTGGCCCGTTCCCGCGGCCTGTGGTGATGGTGCTTAGCCAGGCGGTTTGTAGGTACCCGACAAGAATGCGTCGGTGGACTTCGTGAACGACAGCATCACGGCCGCTGCCGGGCAAGGTGTTCAGTGGACGGGTGATCGCGCTGCTCGCACCCGGACAGGGTGCCCAGTCCCCCGGCATGCTGGCGCCCTGGCTGGCGTTGACGGGTGCGCAAGAGCGGGTCGCGGCGTGGTCGGAGGCGACCGGACTGGATCTTCGACGGCTCGGCACCACGGCGGATGCCGAGGAGATCAAGGACACCGCGGTGACCCAGCCCCTGACCGTGGCGCTGTCGCTGCTCGCCGCCGAGGAGCTGGCACGGCGGGTGGACCTGCCGATCGAGGCACCGCTGGCCGGGCACTCGGTCGGTGAGCTCGCGGCGGCAGCCGTGGCCGGGGTGCTCACCTCCGACGAGGCCGTCGCGCTCGCGGCCGTCCGCGGTCGGGAGATGGCCACCGCGTGCGCGCTGGAGCCGACCGGGATGTCCGCAGTGCTCGGCGGGGACCCGGAGGACGTCACGGCGATGCTGGCCCGGCTAGGGCTGGATGCGGCCAACCGCAACGGCACCGGGCAGGTCGTCGCCGCGGGCCCCCTCGACGCGCTGGCGGCGCTGGCGGCGCACAGACCGGCCGGATCACGGGTGCGGCCGCTGCCCGTCGCCGGGGCGTTCCACACCCGGTTCATGGCCCCAGCCGAGCACGCACTGGCGCGCTACGCCGCCCAGCTCACAGCTAAGGACCCGGCGCGTCCGCTGTTGTCCAACGCCGATGGAGAAGTGGTGGCCGAGGGCGCGGAGATGCTGCGCAGGATGGTCGCGCAGGTGACCAGGCCGCTGCGCTGGGACTCGTGCATGGCGACGCTGCGCACCCTGGCCGTCACGGTAACGGTCGAGCTTCCGCCCGCTGGTACGCTGTCCAGCCTGGTCAAACGAGAGCTCACGAGCGTCGGACGAGACGTCATGGGCGTCGGACGAGACGTCATGGGCACAGTCACGCTGGCGCTGAAGACACCCGAGGATCTCGACAAGGTCGCCGGTCTGGTCAGCGCCCACTCAGGAACTGCCCACTCAGGAACAGTGGCGTGAGCCCCCACCTCCGGCAGCGCGCCCCGGTCGCCGGCGCGCGCCTCCTCGGCTTGGGCAGCAGACAACCCGAGCGGATTGTGACCAACGCCGACATCGCCGCCCGCGGCGTGCAGACCACCGACGAGTGGATCCGTGACCGGGTGGGCATCGTTGAACGGCGCTTCGCCCGCAAAGACGAGTCAGTGGTGGACATGGCGGTCGACGCGGGCGCCAAGGCGCTGGCCGACGCCGGGCTGGCCCCCGCAGATATCGACGCGGTGCTGGTCGCGACCTGCACAATGCCCTCATACATACCCAACGCGGCCGGGCAGACCGCAGACCGGATCGGGGTGCGCGGAGCCCCCGCCTTCGACATCAACGCCGCCTGCGCTGGCTTCTGCTACGGACTGGGCACCGCGTCCGACATGATCCGCGCGGGCTCCGTGCGACACGTGCTGGTGATCGGCGCGGAGAAGCTGTCCGACTGGGTGGACCCGATGGACCGCTCCACGTGCATCATCTTCGCCGACGGCGCGGGCGCGGCGGTTCTCGGACCGGTTGAGCACGGCGAGCGGCCCGGAATCGGCCCGATCGCCGCCGGCAGCGCCGGCGAGCTGGTAGACACCATCGCGGTTGACGACCGCAGCTCCTTCCTCCGCCAGGAGGGCCGGGAGGTGTACCGGTGGGCGATCACGCAGATCGCGCCGGTGGCGCTGCGGGCGTTGGAGCTGGCCGGACTCACTCCGGGGGACGTCGACGTGCTGGTGCCGCATCAGGCCAACCTGCGCATCGTCGAGGCCATCGCCAGGCACATGCGCGCGGCCGGAGCCCGCGAGGACATGGTGGTGGCCGACGATATCGTCCACTCGGGCAACACGTCCTCGGCGTCGATACCACTCGCGCTGGACCACATGCGAGCCGAAGGTCGAGTCCGTTCCGGGAACCTCGCATTGCTGGTCGGTTTCGGCGCGGGCCTGTCCTATGCGGGCCAGGCCGTGGTCCTGCCATGACGTGTCCCGCCGTGAGGGGTGCCGCCCTGAACCGATGCTCCGCATCGGAAGAATACGTCGCGGTACGGGGCCGTCGGCCCCGATCACCGGTGACCGACAGAAAGGACACAAGCCAGTGACGAACGAGGAGATCCTCCATGGCCTCGCCAAGATTGTGCACGAGGTGGCGGGCATCGAGGAGACCGAGATCACCCCGGAGAAGTCCTTCATGGACGAGCTGGACATCGACTCGCTGTCCATGGTGGAGATCGCTGTGCAGGTGGAGGACCACTTCGGTGTCAAGGTACCTGACGATGTGCTGGCCAACCTCAAGACCGTCGGCGACGCGGTGGACTACGTCGCGAAGACCGCATGACGCCGACGCACTCATCGCCGCGGAGGCGTGATGACCACTGAGGCTGCTGTCACTGAGGTCGTTATCACTGGGCTCGGGGCGACGACCCCGCTCGGCGGGGACGTCGCATCGACCTGGGATGCCCTGCGCGCCGGCAAGAGCGGGGTCGTCGCGCTGACCGAGGACTGGGTTGACCGCTTCGACCTGCCCGTACGGATCGCGGCGAAGCTGGCGGTCGATCCGATCGACTCGCTCCCCCGGGTGCAGGCCCGCCGCTGGGACCGTTGCGAGCAGGTCGCGATGATCGCCGCACGAGAAGCCTGGCGGCACGCCGGCACGCCGGATGTCGAGCCGGAGCGGCTGGCTGTCGTGATCGGCACCGGTATCGGCGGTGCGCTGACCCTGCTCGGACAGGACGACCTGCTCGAGAACGCGGGGATGCGCAAGGTCTCGCCACTGACCATCCCGATGCTCATGCCCAACGGCCCGGCCGCGCATGTCGGTCTGGACCTCCGCGCCCGCGGTGGCGTGCATGCCCCGGTCGCCGCCTGCGCCTCCGGGGCCGAGGCACTGGCCATCGCATGGCGGATGCTGCGGGCCGGGGAGGTCGACGTGGTGGTGGCCGGCGGAGCCGAGGCGTGCATCATCCCCATCACGCTGGCCGGGTTCGCCCAGATGCGGGCCATGAGCACCCGCAACGATGAGCCCGAACGGGCCTCACGCCCGTTCGATATCGCGCGGGACGGGTTCGTGCTCGGCGAGGGCGCCGGGGTGATGGTGCTCGAGCGGGCGGAGTTCGCCGCAGCTCGCGGGGCCACCCGGCACGGTCGACTGGCCGGGGTGGGCACCAGCTCCGACGGCTACCACATCACCGCGCCCGAAGCGGAGGGTATCGGAGCCGGCCGAGCGATCTCGGCTGCGCTGCGCACCGCTGGCCTGGACAGAACAGACATCGGGCACGTCAACGCGCACGCCACCGCCACCCCGGTGGGCGACATCGCGGAGGCGGCCGCGATCCGGACCGCCGTCGGCGGCCACGCGGTGGTCACCGCGCCCAAGGGAGCGTTAGGCCACCTGCTCGGTGCCGCCGGCGCGGTCGAAAGCCTGGCCTGCGTGTTGGCGCTGCGAGACGGTGTCGTGCCTCCGACGCTGAACTTGGAGGATCTCGACCCGGGCGTGGTGCTCGACGTCGTGACCGGCTCCGCCCGCGAGGTGAGGTTGCGCGCCGCCGTCAACGACTCGTTCGGGTTCGGCGGCCACAACGTCGCGCTCGCCTTCACCTCGGCCTGAGGCGAGCGCCGGTAAGGCACTCCATCGCAAGGAGATCACCGATGACAGCTCTGGCTCATCGTGCCCGTACAGACACCCAGTCCAGTACAGCGGAAGCGGCTGATCCGCGGGATCCGCAACTGCGCCTGGAGTGCCTGTTCGACCCGGACACGGTGGTCTCGCTGCGACCCCGCGACAACAGCGGAGCGTTCACCGCCCGCGGCCGCATCGACGGGGCCAAGGTGATCGCCTACTGCACCGACGCCACCACAATGGGCGGTGCGATGGGCTCGGAGGGCTGCCGGCACATCGTGGAGGCCATCGACACCGCAGTCCGGGAACGGTCCCCGGTGATCGGGTTGTGGCACTCCGGCGGAGCGCGGCTGGCCGAGGGTGTGGAGGCTCTCGACGCCGTCGGCCAGGTGTTCGCCGCCATGGTCAGGGCCTCCGGGCGGGTGCCACAGATCTCAGTGGTGCTCGGTGCCGCCGCGGGTGGGGCCGCCTACGGTCCTGCGCTCACCGACGTCGTGATCATGGCACCAGCGGGGCGGGTGTTCGTCACCGGCCCGGACGTGGTCCGCAGCGTCACCGGTGAGCAGATCGACATGGAAGCGCTGGGGGGTCCCAGCGCGCACGGTAAGAAATCCGGCGTGGCGCATGTGGTCGCCTCCTCCGAGCCGGACGCGTTGCTGCGGGCCCGTCATATCGCAGGCCTGTTCGCTCGCCCGGGGATGTTCGACCTGCACTCGGTTCACGAGGAGGTCGACCTGTCCGAGTATCTACCCACGGAGCGTCAACGCGCCTACGACGTTCACCCGTTGCTGCACGCTGTACTGGACGAGCCCGACACCACTGGCGGGTTCGCCGAGCTGCAGCCCAAGTGGGCGCCCAACATCGTGGTGGGGCTGGGCAGGCTGGCTGGGCGGACCATCGGGGTGATCGCGAACAACCCGCTGCGGCTGGGGGGGTGCCTGGACTCGGCGTCGGCGGAGAAGGCATCGCGCTTCGTGCGGATGTGCGACTCGTTCGGGGTGCCCATGATCATCCTGGTCGACGTGCCCGGGTACCTGCCCGGCGTCGGCCAGGAGTGGGACGGCGTGGTCCGTCGCGGCGCGAAGCTACTCCACGCCTTCGCCGAAGCGGTCGTCCCCCGAGTCACCCTGGTGACTCGCAAGGCCTTCGGCGGTGCGTACATCGCCATGAACTCCCGGTCACTAGGCGCGACCCAGGTCTTCGCCTGGCCGCAGGCCCAGGTCGCCGTGATGGGCGCCAAGGCCGCGGTGGGCATCCTGCACCGTCGGGCGTTGGCCGCCGCAGCGGAGGACGAGCGCGAGGCATTACACGCCAGACTCGCTGAGCACCACGAGCAGATCGCCGGCGGGGTCGACCGCGCCGTGACGATCGGCGTGGTGGACGAGGTGATCAAGCCGGCGCAGACCCGGCGACGCCTGGCCGAAGCGCTGGCTGTGGCACCTGCGGGCCGCGGCGCGCACGGCAACATCCCGCTGTAGTCCGGTGGCTGCTCAGGGTGGCTCTTCCGGGGCGGCCGGCGTCAGCAGGCCGCCCGCAGGTTCGCGCTCGGCGAGCTCGGGCCCAGCCGTAGCTGGTCGCCCTGACCGATCAGTGGGTAGGACACCCACCACCGCAGGCACCTCACCGGCAGCTCGGGCGGTGCGTCGGCGGGGTTCTGCAGGCTGGTGAACGACGTCAGCGCGAGGAGCCCACCGCCGTCTCGGGGCTCCAGCCGGTGCACTACGATGCTGCCGTCCAGAGTGGACCGGTAATGGGCGTGCCAGGCGCTCTCCCCGAGGTCCCGCGCCCACTGCGGGATGACGGCGCCGCGCCAGAGCTGGTAGTCGCCGGCGTTGATCGCGTCGAAATACCTCTGCAGCACATTCCGGATCCGGTCGGCGTCCGGATGCAGTGCGGCATCCTCGACGAGCACGACGGTGGCCAGTCCTGGCTCCGACGGTCTCAGCGCCGCGTTGTCGCCGATCGAGCCGCCGATCGAGCCGATGCCACCCGCTCCAGCGGCGGGCCGCACGTCGCGCAGCAGCATCCCAGCCCCCACGGCAGCGGCGAGCACCACGAGCACCACCCCGAACAGGGCCCACCCGCGCCGGGCGACATGCTGCGCCACCAGGGCAGACTACGCTGGTCACCAGTGCCGGGATCCCCGGTCTCCGTGGCCGGACAGCGGCGACCCGGCAGCTTGTCCTCCAAGCACCGGCTCCTGTCGTCGCCACGATGCTCGGCTACAACCAGGACCACACCACCGCTGCTACAGCTCGTATTCGGTGCCGTCCTCCGCAACGCTTGCGCCGGCGTTGGCGAGGCATGCTCGTTCGGGCGCGTCGTCGAAGAGAATCGGGTTGGTGTTGTTGAGGTGGGTGTACACGATGTGCGTATCGGTCAGCCGGCGAAGCAGCCGCAGGCTCCCCTCCGCACCGTTGACGGGCAGGTGGCCCATCGACCGAGCTGTTGCGGTGCCGCGCCGGTGCTGATGCAGCTCGTCATCGGTCCAGAACGTGCCATCCACGAGAATCAGATCTGATCCGCTGACCTGCTGGAGAAGGCTTTCGTCAAGCGCCGCCACTGAGGGCAGAAACACCGCGGAGCGGGCGGTGCGCTCGTCGGTGATCCGGTAACCGATGACGACGCCGGAGGTCGGACCGCAGCCACGGGCGTAACGGGGCAACCGACCGCTGGTGGCATCGAATGCCTCACACCGTAACGACGAGGCCGAACCGTGGCGGTAGTGCAGCATGAACCGCTCTCCTGGCCGAACTTCGTGCCAACGCACCACCGTGTAGCTTTCCAGCATCGGCAGCAGCCCGCACTGGGAAAGCAGGGTTCGCACCGCCGAGGTGCCGTATACATGCAGCTCACCTGCCTGACGAAGCGACAGCAGACCCAGCGTGTGGTCGAGTTCGGCATCAGTGAGGAAAACGCCGTGTACTGGCGCCGTGGAATCATCAGGCCCAGGCCATAGGGGGGCGCACTCGCGAAGCGCACCATCGAGCTCCGGCCCGGCATTGCCCAGAAACCACTCGCCGTCACCGTCACCGACGGCGATGGTGGACGAGCGTCGCCACCTCACCGGGCGCGAGCCCGACCGTGCGGCGGCGCACACCGGACACCCGCAGTTCCATTGTGGTACTCCACCGCCGGCCGCCGAGCCCAGGATACGGACGAGCATCGCAGCCGAACCGCCGTAAATTCGTTACCGAGAATCGAACAAGAGAACCCTTATGGTGACAGCCGGTATCGACCGATGTCAAGGATCGTCTCCAGGGTCGACGCCGAAGAGCCCGGATGAGCGGTCAGCGAATCGCCTCCACCGCGTCCAGCAGCGCGTTCAGCACGTCGCATTTGAAGCGCACGGCGTCAAGGGCCCGGTCCTGCTCCTCGCGGCTGCGCAGCTCCGTGAGGAGCAGCGTGATCGCCTGCTCGCTCTCGCGCGCCGCCACGTCCGAGTGCCGGCTGAAGTACGTGAGGCCCTCGGCCGTCAGGCCGTAGTGCCGCGCCAGAGCCTCGCTCCGCACGCGCATCAGGTCGGGCACGAAGAGCTGGGTCAGCGAGGCCGCCACCGCCTCCGGCCACGGCCGCACCGAGCAGAAGCGCAAGTAGGCATCCACGGCGAGGCGCACCCCCGGCACCACCTGGGTGCCGCTCTCGACATCCTCCCGCCGGAGTCCTACCGCGTCCGCCAGCCGCAGCCATTGCTCCAGGCCGCCCTCGTCGCCGCCGGACCCGTCCTGGTCCACTATGCGGCCGATCCAGACGCGACGTGCCGCCCGCGTCGGCAGCCGAGACAGGATGATGGCGTCTTTCACCGGCATCTGGGCCTGGTAGTGGTAGCGATTGGCCACCCAGTCCTGCAGCTCCTCCCGCGCCAGGCTGCCCTCGTGCATTCGCCGGTGGAACGGGTGCCGGTGGTGGTAGCGTTCCTCGAGCACGCCGCGCAGCCGGTCCTCGAACGCGGACCGGCTCAGGGTCCCGGCTACGGTCATCTATCTCTCCCACGTCATGCTGTCGTCGCCGAGGCCGATGCCCGGTTCGGCTGGGCAGTGCCGCTCCGGGAAGCCTCCGTCGAGGCCCGGGTTCTGGTTGATCTCCACTGGCTCCATCTCATTCGCTGTCCATCTCCTGGCCGTCATCTCAGGCCGAAGACGCAGATCTTGTCAGAGAAGGTCGCGACGTAGACCTTCCCGTTCGCCACGATGGGTGGAGTGAACTTGGCCAGCAGCCCGATGTCGTCGGCGGGGCGCATCGTGCTGTTCCACAGCTCATGGCGCAGGTTGCCGGCGTCGATCGCCCGGACCATCCCGGGGACCACCGCCTGGTTGGCGTTCAGGCTGATGGGATGGCTGGCCCAGATGATCCCGGTGCCGTCCTGGTCGCCGTTGGCGGTCAGGGTCAGCATTCCTCCGGGCATGCTGCCTGCCGGCGTCGTGACGTCGCTGATGTCCACCGGCGTGGGGTCGAACTTCGGGCCGGTGAAGCGGAACGCCCGCAGCCAGTCCGCCTCGCCCCAGACGTAGATCCGGGCGCCATCGTTACGCGTCCGCCAGAAGACCGGCGAGCCGTGAATGTGGTGCAGGCCGCCCTGGCCGGGCGCCGGCTGCGGCGGGCTCTGGTTGCCCTTGCTCGTCCCGGTGGCCTGGAACCACTGGATGACCTGGGTGTCACCGGCGGGGTCGCCGCACGTCGAGCAGAGGCGTCCGAGGTGGTTCGGGTCGAGGATGTAGAGCTTGCCCTCCTTGCCGCCGCCCACGATCGGACCGGTGCTGGGCAGCACCAGCGCGCCGCCCGAGCCGAGGTCCGTATCGGCCTGGTTGAGGATCTGGGTGTTCCAGGGGCTGAACCAGTCGGCCAGGGACAGGTCCGGCGCCAGCTTGACGATGCTGTCGCCGAGGCTGGGCGCATCGGTCAGCACGGCCAGGTTCAGGTGGGCCCCCGAGTCGGTCCCGGTCCAGCTCAGGAACAGCTGGGTGCCGAGGACGGCCAGCGCCGGAGCCGCGCGGGCGCTATCCCCGTAGGTGTCCTTGGAGCCCAGCGCGGCGGGCGACGCTCCGGCGAGCTGGTTCAGGTGCTGTCCGTTGTCGCGGCCGGTCCAGGTCAGCCGGAGCCCGCCGGCGTGGCGGGCGAGCGCCGGGTGGAAGTCGCTTGTGTCGCCGAGTGTCACCGTGCCGGCGAACGTGACTCCGTCGGTCGACTCCAGGACGTTCAGCCGGTGGTTGGGGTCGGTGCCCCTCCACAGGAGGAACAGCGTTCCGCTGTCGAAGGCCAGCCCCGGAGCGCTGTCGCTGATCTGTCCGAGAGATACCTTGTTCCCGAACGTCACGCCGTCGGTCGACGAGAGGACGTTGAGCCGCCCGTCCAGACCGGTCCAGGCCACGAAGAGGCGGCCGTCGCCGAACGCCAGCGCCGGTCCGTGGTTGCTTTGCTCGCTCAGTGTCACCTTGTCGCCGAAGCTCCGCAGGTCGGTCGAGGAGCTGACGTTGAGGCGGTGCGCGCTGTCGGTGCCGGTCCAGGCCAGGAACAGCCGGCCATCGCCCGATGCCAGCGCCGGTCCGTCGATGCTCGTCTCGTCCAGCGTGACCTTGCCGGTGACGCCGCTCCCGTTGACGGTCTGGGTGATGTTGACGTGCCGCCGCGCGTCGGTGCCGGTCCAACCGATCACCAGCAGCTGCCCCTGGTGGTCGACGAGCGCCGGGTGGCCCAGGGCGGTCTCACCCAGCACCACCTTGTCCGCGATGTTGGTCTGAGCGAACGTACCGTTGCCGGTGATCAGGTAGACGCTGCCCGCCGCGTCGGCCGCTGGGCCCTGACCGGCCATCCAGATCCCGCCCCGGCCGCCGAACCGGGTTGTGATGAAGATGTTCGGGCGTCGTGCCAGCGTCTCCGCGTCGAACCCGAAGACCCAGCCGTGGTAGGGATCGCGGTCACCGTAGGAAGCGAAGGCCACATAGATGGTCTCGTTGGCCAGCAGCAGCGCCGGACGCTGGTTGTGCAGGTTGCTCGTGAACGTGACCGTCCCACTCGAGCTCCCGTCGCCGGTGCCGGGCACGCTGCCCTGGACGCTCACCGGGCCGCCCAGTTTCTCCTCGCCGGTGACCAGGTCCAAGGCGTGCAGCCGGTGGTGGTACTGGCTGCCCTCGTGGGTCATGGCGACGACGTAGATGGCCTGGTGCCGCAGCGAGACGACGGGCGTGCTGACGATGCCCACCGCGTCCGCGATGTCCTTGTAGCCGCCGGGCCCGATGTTGGCGTCCGGCAGCGAGACGAACGGGCCCAGCGAGCGCGACCAGAGCGGGTCACCACCGGCGTCGGCGTCGAACGCGGAGACCTGGTTGTGCATCGTGGCGACGTACAGCGCGTTCCGCCGTCCAACGCCGGGGAAGCTGACTCCGTCAACATAAAGCGGCTGGGCGTAAACGTGGCCCCGGACCGTGAGCTCGAACAGCTTCCCGAAACGGTCGGGCGCGACGGTGGCCGGGCTCAGGACCGTCTCCTGAAGGTTCGCCCCGGTCCGCGCGCTGTCGTAATGCTGGGTCAGCACCTGCATCGCATCTCCCCATTGTTCACCATGCCAGCGGCCGACGCGCCGGCTGTAATCAGTCGATACCCTGCGGAAGTTCGGAGCATCTCCTCGCGTTGGCCGACCAGGCCACTGCACTCGCGGCGCTCTGTGGCCCCTCGACGAGTCCGTCAGCCCACGCGGTGCAGCCAGGTCACCGGAGCGCCGTCGGCGGCGCGGCGGAAGGGTTCCAGAGCGTCGTCCCAGGTCGCGCCGAGGAGCTGGTCGAGCTGGTGGGCGAAGGACTCCGCGTCACGGGCGGTGGTGGCCAGCGACCTCAGTTGGTCCTCACCGACCATGATGTCACCGTTGGCGCTGGTGCGGGAGCGCCACAGACCGAGCCCGGGCACGAAACAGAATCGCTCTCCATCCAGCCCAGGGCTGGGTTCTTCGGTGACCTCGAAGCGCAGCATCGGCCATGCCCGCAGGGCACCGGCCAACGCCGCCGCAGTACCCGGCTCGCCGTGCCAGCCGCATTCAGCGCGCAGCTGGCCAGGGGCCGCCACCTGGGCCGTCCACTGGAGGTCCGCTCTGGCCTTCAGCACGCCCGCTACCGCCCACTCGACGTGCGGACATACCGCTGACGGCGACGAGTGGACATAGATCATCCCACTGCTGCTCATGTGGTGCCTCCGCTGATCGACGAGGAGCGTCTTCCCCTACGTCTTCGTGATCACCTGGGTGCACCGTCACACATTGTGCCCGGGTGGCCGCTGTTACGCCAGCGACCACCGTGTGTCGCGCCGGATAAGATCAGACACCACCGAGGCGACCACCTGGCAACGGTCAGTGGGTATGGTGGGCCCCCAGTTCTTCCGCGGCGGCCACCGCATCGACCAGCCCGGTTCCCTTGTCGAACGATGTCAAGTACCCACCCACGCGCTGGTAAGGCGCACCGTTGGAATAGCGCAACGCGGTCGACTTCAACGCTTGCTCGATTCCGGCGGGCGTCGCGGCCGGGTCGGCTTGGAAGAGCAGAGCCACAATCCCGCTGATCTGCGGCGCGGCCATCGACGTGCCGCTGAGCGTGTTGTAGCTACCCACATCGAGAATTCCGGGGCCGTTCTGCGGCTTGAGCCCGGTGGAGCAGATCAGCAGGTAGGCGCGGCACGCACCGACGATGTTCTGCCCCGGCGCGGAGATGTCCGGCCAGGTCGAAGGGTCGGTCTGCACACCCCGCGAGGAAAAGGTGGATACCGGCCCGCTGCGGGTTCCGCTGCCCTGGTCGTTGTAGGAGGCAACCGAGATGACTCCACCGGTGGGGTCCTGGGCCGGCGGGTTCGTGAGGCTCTTCGAACCGTCACCGCCGTCATTGCCGGCGGCCCAGACCATCACCACCCCCTCCTTCACCAGCTGGCGCTGAAGTTTGACGGTCGCCGAGCTCGGGTCGAACCTGCCCCCGCCCTGCGGGCCATAGGAGTTGTTGACCACCCTGATCGGCGGGCATTGCGCCACCGGCACCGCCTCCCCACACGGCGCGGCGTGGTGCTCCAGCACCCACTCCAACGCCGCGTCCGCGCTGACGATCACCACGGCGGTGCCCGTGGACAGCGACACGATGTCGGCTCCGGGCGCGGCACCGGACACCGTGCTGCCATCGCTCAGGGTGACGTTACGACCGGCGGCGATGCTGGACACGTGGCTACCGTGACCGCCGAGGGACACCGTGTCGCTGTCAAGCCCCCGAGGCACGTCCATGATGCAACTGGTGTCGGTGCTGGACTCGTCCAGGCACACGCTCTTCAGGCTGCGCACGACCTTGCCGCCGGCGAAGGCGGGATGCGTGGGGTCAACCCCGGAGTCGATCACCGCGATGCTGACGCCGCTACCGTCCAGTGCCGCACCGTTCGCCCCGACCAGAGTCTGCCGGGCCTCCAGGCCACGGGTCGCCACCAGCGAGGTGGACCGGGTCACCACTGCGGCGGGAGCGGCGTGCATCGCGACCGGCTGGTCACCCTCGAGGTAGGTCACGCCGGGCTGGGTGCGGGCCGCTTGCACCTGTTGTCTGGTCCCCCGCGCGACCACCACCCCGATCTCGCGGAAGGTGGTGACCCGCTGCATCCCGGTGGCGGTGACCGCCCGCTCGGCGTCCGCGAGCGTCGCGCCATGCACCAGCACCGGCATCCGGCCGGACGTCGCCGACAGCAGCCGGCTGACCAGCGACGGCGACAACGGAACAGGTGCCGGTTCCGCGCTCGCCGGCATGGCGGCCAGCGAGCCCCCCGCGACCAGTCCGCCGACCAGCAGACCGGTCAGCACACCCCGTCGAGTCATGAGCCCTCCCCTTGTTGCCTCGTTCGGCACGTCGAGACGCGCTGAGATCCAGATGCACTGCCTGAGTGAACACTCAGCGCGCACAATCGTCAACGCTACGCAACCGGTCAGCCGGTGGCCTCATCGGTAGCCATGTTAACGAGACGCCTACGCGCCGGATCGGTTGCGCGCCCGCGCCGGGCCTCGCCCAGGAACCGGGCCGGGCCGGGTGTCGAGCGCTGTTATAGCGCCTCCCCACTGACGTCGCAGAGGGGGGAGGCGGCCCGCAGCGAAGTATCGATCCGCTCAGCGCCGCCAGGGAGGCCGAACAACGCCCCCTGCCCGGTGTCGCAGCCCACCGCGCGGAACCGGTCGAGCTGGGTGGGCGTCTCGATGCCCTCCGCGGTGACCGTCAGCTCCAGAGCGTGCGCCATATCCACCAGCGCCGCCACGATCCGCTGGTCCACCAGAGTGGACGACGACTGCAGACCCAGCGCGAACGAGCCCGCCAGCTTGAGCTCGTGCAAGGGCAGCCGACGCAGGTCGGGAAGGTTCCAGTAGCCGGTGCCGAAGTCGTCGAGCGCGATCCGCACGCCCATTCCGTGCAGCTTCGTCAGCACCGTGAGCGGGCCCGTCTCATCGCCCATCAGAGCCTGCTCGGTGAGCTCGAGTTGCAGGCTGGACGGGTCGAGCCCGTTGTCGAGGAGGACCTTCGTGACGTCGGCCACCAGGGCGGACTCATGGAGCTGCCGGGGCGCGAGGTTGACGCTGACGAACGGCGCGGCATCGCCGAAGGCCTCCCGCCAGGCCCGAACCTGCTCACACGCCCGGGCGAGCACCCAACGCCCGAGCTGCACGATCGCCCCGCTCTCCGCGGCGAGGTCGATGAACCGGTCGGGCCCGAGCACGCCCAATGTCGGATGACGCCACCGCACCAGCGCCTCCACCCCGCGCAGCGAGCGATCCGCCAGACTGGCCAGCGGCTGGTACACGAGGAAGAACTCGCCGCGCTCCACCGCGGCCACCATCGTGGCGGACAGCGTGAAACGGGCCACCTCGCGCTCGTTACGGTTCTGGTCATACATCGCGTAGCGGGCCTTACCGTCCGCTTTCGCCCGGTACATGGTGATGTCGGCGGCCTGAAGAAGGTCCTCGGGGTTGGTGTCGACCACCGGTCGCTCGACGACCCCGATACTCGTCGTCACGTTCAGCTCGTGATCGCCCACTCGGATCGGCTCGGCCATGGCGGTCAGAACCTTCTCGGCCAGTGCGGCCACATCCGCCTCTCCGGCGGTGTCCTCGACGACGATCACGAACTCGTCGCCACCCATCCGGGCCAACAGCTGCCCCGCGCCGCAGCAGCGGGTCAGCCGCGAGGCCACGGTCTTCAGCAGCTGATCGCCGACATCGTGACCTAGGCTGTCATTGACCACCTTGAACCCGTCCAGGTCCAGGAAGCACACTCCCACCCGGCGCTGCCCCGCCGGCCCGGCGAATATCTGTCCCAACCGTTCGGTGACCCTCGCCCGGTTGGCCAACCCGGTCAACGGGTCGTGGAAGGCCTGGTACTCCAACTTGTCCTGCAGGCGACGCCGTTCGGAGATGTCCTCCAGCAGTGCCACCTGGTATGCGGGCGCTCCGTCCTCCTCGCGCACCAGCGACACCGTCAGGTCAGTCCAGATCTCACCGCCATCGGCCCGGTAGTACCGCTTTTCCATGCGGAAGTGGTCCCGCTCACCGCGGATCAGCTCCCCGTAGGTCTCCCATACGCTGGCGGCGTCCTCCGGGTGGATCATCGAGCGGACGACGTTGAGCCGGGTGAACTCCTCAAGGGTGTAGCCGAACATCCGCAGCAGTGCCGGATTGGCCTCGGTGATGTTGCCCTCCAGGTCACTCATCCCGATCCCGATCGCCGCCTCGGTGAACATCGCACGGAACTTCGCCTCGCTGGCCGCCAGCGCCTGTTCGGCCTGCCTGCGCGCCCGCAGCCCAGCTCGGTAGATCGCATCCTGCTCATCGAGACTGCGCTCGCGCAACGCACCGGCGTAGCCGGCGGCCATGCTGGCGACCAGCTGAGCGACTCGACCGGCGGCGTCGACGCCCGGCGGAGCCGAGCCCAGCAGCCCCGGCAACCCGTCAGCGATCAGCGCAAGGGTCTCCCTGAGCGTCTCGGTGCCGGTGAAATGCGCCGCGACCATGTCGACACCGACCTGGCGCCCGACCGACGGGTCGAACTCGACAGCCACCGCAGCCTCGACCAACCGGTCGGTGAGCCCCAGCAGGTGCCTGGCGAGCACCCGTCGTCCGATCGGCACGTAGCTCGTGCCGACGACCGCCTCGGCCCAACGCCGGGCGAACTCCTCATGATCGACGTGGGTCATCCTCGCCGGCCTACCGCAGCGAAAGCGGTGAACTGCTCAGGATGGTCATCGACGTCGGCCGGCGAGTCCGGACGCCACAGCGGCAGGAACACCACCCCTGGGTCCACCAGATCGAACCCGCTGAACAGCGCCTCGACCTCCAGCCGCGAGCGCATGGTCAACGGGGCGCCGGCGCGCCGGTAGAGCTCGGTGTGCGGCTCGGCCTGATCGGGACGGCCCTCGTGCGTGGCGTGCGAGACCACGAGATAGCTTCCGGGCACCATCATCTTGCGGTACCGAGCGACGATATTCGCCGGATTCGCTTCGTCCGGGAGGAAGTGCAGCATGGCCACCATGAGCACGCCGATCGGCTGGCCCAGGTCGAGCAGTCTCCTGGCCCGCGGGTCATCGAAGATCGCCGCCACGTTCCGCAGGTCGGCCTGGATGATGTCGGCACGCGGGTTTCCCGACAGCATCGCCCGGCTGTGCGCGACGGCCACAGGGTCGATGTCCACGTAGACGACTCGGGACTGGGGCGAGGCGGCCTGGGCGACCTCGTGCACGTTCCCCTCGGTGGGGATGCCGGAACCGATGTCCAGGAACTGGGTGATGCCCTGGCTGACCAGGTAGCGCACCGAGCGGCGCAGGAACGCCCGGTTGGCCTGCATGATCAGGGGCAGCTCCGGCCACAGGTCTATCGCCTGACGGGCCATCCTCCGGTCCACGACGAAGTTGTGCGAGCCGCCGAGGTAGTAGTCGTACACCCGAGCCGGGCTGGGATGCTCGATGTCCAGGTCCTCCGACGCCCAGCGCGGGTGTTCCATCGGTCACCCTCCTCCTTGGTGTCGAGGACGTTGAATGCCAAACAGTTACCGCACGCAGACACGGACTTACCCCGTGAGACCTCAATAACAGACGGGAAACACCTCATGCAAGTACTGTAGGCGAGCGCTGCCGGCTGTTTCCTCGATACTGGCTCGATGGTGAACAACGGGTATACAGCATAGTGAGGATCGGGCAGTGGCGGATAGTGAGCCGACGAGGCGGCGAGCGGCGGTGCTGGGGTCTCCGATCCGGCATTCGCTGTCGCCGACGCTGCACCGCGCCGCCTACGCGGCGCTGGGTCTGAGCGGTTGGCGCTACGACGCGGTGGACTGCGACGAGGCGGCCCTGGCCACCTTCGTCGAGCAGCGTGGTCCGGAGTGGGCCGGCCTGTCACTGACGATGCCCCTCAAACGGGTGGCCCTGACCGTCGCCGACGAGATCTCCCCGCTGGCCCGCGCGGTCGGCGCGGCGAACACCCTGGTGCTCGGGCCCGGTGCGCACCGCCGGGCCGAGAACACCGACGTGGCCGGCATCCTCGCCGCGCTGCGCGAAGCGGGACTCGAGCGGGTGGGCGCCGCGGTGATCCTCGGGGCCGGCGGCACCGCCCAAGCCGCGCTCGCCGCGCTGAGCGAGCTGGGGGAGCGCGCGCCGACCGTGCTCGTGCGGAACCCGGCCGCAACGGCCGACCTCCGCGCGGCGGCCGACCGGCTCGGTGTCCAGCCAGTGATCTCCGGTGGGCTACCCGCCGTCGGGCTACCCGAAGCCGACGTCGTCGTCTCCACCCTGCCTCCCGGTGCCGCCGATGCGCTGAGCCCTCAGCAATGGGCGACCCGGCCGGTGGTGCTCGACGTCGTCTACACGCCGTGGCCCACCGCACTGGCCGTGTCCGCGATCGGCGCGGGCTGCCGGACCGTCAGCGGTCTGGCGGTCCTTGTGCACCAAGCCGTCGCGCAGGTCGAGCTGATGACCGGCCGCCGCGCGCCGATCGCGCCGATGCGCGCAGCCCTGGACGCCGCCGTCCGGTCCCGCTCGACCCCCGGCTAGCTCGGCCCTTGTCCTGAACTCAGCCATGACCTGTACAACGTATATATCGTCAGTTTGCTCTGGCGGCATCAGCGGAAAGCTACGATTACGAGGGGGAGGATGCCATGTTAGGGCCCAGGCTCATTCACGTGAACCGACACGGCTCGTGCCGGCCGGCCGGCACGGCGCTGGTCGTGGCGACAGGATATACCGGGCACCGCATCCTCCCAGCTTACCCTGAAGGATAAGTAGCTTATTACGCCTTTCCGCCGGAGGCTGGGGTCCGATATGTACCGGGATCTCGTCGCCACGCCCCGCGCTTTCATCCAACCGAGTCCAACGCAGTCGAGTCCTCACTCGTCGGGCAGCAGGCTCAGCAGTAGTACCTCATCGAGCCGGCACAGGAACAGATCCGCCTTACTGTGCACCTGGCAGCTGCGCCACCGCCACCCGAACACCGCCCAGGGCGCCGGCAGGACCGATCAATCGGATGGTCCAGCAGCAGCCTGTACAGCGTGACGGTGGCCCTGCTCTGAACCGAGCCGATCCCACCCACAGCATCAGATCCGGCCTGCGCGTCGCGCAACAGCGCGCACATGTGGCCATAGCTCGCTTGACCCACGATCGCCCTCACGCCGGACCGCTGTGGTGGCACGCCGGGCAGATCTGGTCGGGGTCGGGTGGCTCGCCACGCAAGGCCGTCGTGCCGCTCAACAACTCGCGCGGGCGGAAGCGGATGCCGCAGGCGGCGGTCAGCGTGCCGTCAGGGTGCAGCAGCTCACCGCGGTGGGTGTCCCGATCACCGATCGAGCGCAGGTACCAGGGCATCAGACACCCCGTTCGCAGGCCGGGCAGTGGTAGCGGGCTGGGACGGTGAGGCGCGCGGGGAGCACCTGCGCACCACAGACGGCGACGTAACGGCCTCTCTCGCGACGGCCTACGGCGAAGGCCTCCTCGGTGACGCTGTGCGAGATACCGGTCAGCCCGTCCGCGAACCCGATAATGCACCCCGGGATGGGCGTCCGAGCGCGACGGCCTCGGCCGAGGAGCTCGCGAAGCGTGGCAATACCACTCACTACGCCGCAGGCCGACCGGTTGCCGCACGCACGCTCGTCCTTCACGCCAGACCCCCTTTGCCTCAATGACGCGCACGCATGCCGACTCTGCGGCATGAACGGGCGGTTCGTGTGTGAGAAGTTCATCGCGGCCATCACCCGAGCACTCGGGGTCAGCGTGCTCGACATCGCCGAGCAGCCCTACGGCGCCCGCGACGCGCACCCGGCATCGGAACAGGCCGGAGTCCCAGCGCTGCGCCAAGCCTTGGTCGAAGGCGACGACGCCGAGCTGGACACCTCGCTACGGAGTCTCGACGACCTGCGCACCGCAGTGGCCCAGATCAAGGAGCTCGATCGGCGCACCAAGTATGCCGAGGTCGTCCGGGCGCTGCCCGATGTGCTGCGCCACCTGCACCGGGCCGTACTCGATCTGCCCAGCAACGAACGTCCCGGCGCTCATGACGTGCTCGCCGCCGCCTACTCCTACGCCATCACTGCCCTGTGCGGGCTCGGATACCTCGATTTGTCGTATCTCGCCGACGAGCGCGCCCGCGCGGTCGCAAAGCATGGCGATGATCCACTAAGAGCCACTGTCGCTGAGTGGAACCACTCCCTGTTCCTGATGTTCGACGGCGCCTACCCCGCAGCACTGCGCAGCATCGAGCGGGCCGAGAGAATCGTAGACCTCGCGCCGACGACCCCGGCGGTACCTGCGGTGCGGGGTGCCCTGCATCTGCGTGCCGCGATCATCGCGGCCCGCGCGACCAACTCCGACCCGGCCGCCGAGCACCTGGTCGCCGCGCGGTCACTGGCGGTCGACGGGCAGGACCAGGCCGACTTCTACAACACCAAGTTCGGCCCGGCCAACGTGACCATTCACGAGGTCACCGTGCCGATCGAACTGACCGACGGCACCACCGCCGTCACTCGGGCCGCCAAGGTCACCCTCCCGGCGAGCACCGCGCCGTGCCGGGTCGGGCACTACTGGATCGACCTCTCCCGGGCCTGGCTGCTGCACGGAGACCGGGCCCAGGCGCTGGACTCGCTGCAGCACGCTCGCCGGATCGCCCCCCAGCTCACCCGCTACCACCCACAGGTCCACGACACCGTGCACGTCCTCGCCGCCCGGGACGCCCGGTCCACCGCCGGCCTCCGGCACTTCGCCGCCTGGTGCGGCATCCGAACCTGACAAGACGGGGACCATGAACGACCACGGTCAACCAGTCCTCTACGCCATCGTCACCGGCTCCCCCGCCGCGCGTGACATCGGTAAGCTGGTGGACCCCGTGCGCCACCAGTACAAGGAACCCGACGCACCCGATGTGCTCCCACCCGCCGACGCCATGGTGGTCGCGCCGATCACCTGCAATTCCCTAGCCAAATGGGCGGCGGGCATCTCCGGCACCCTACCCCTCGGCTTGCTCGTGGAAGCCGTCGGTAAACGCCGGCCCGTGGTGGCGATGCCGTTCAGCAACCGGGCACAGATCAACTTCCCGGCGATCCGAGAGGCCATGACCAAGCTCATCACGTGGGGTGTGACGGTCCTCGTCGGCGACGACGTCTACGAACAACACCAATCCGCCACCGGCGACGACTACATCCACCTGTTCCCCTGGGACCTCGCCTGGCAAGCACTCCTCCACCACCCATGGCTCGACCCCAGCCTCTCCCGGTCACCGTCGCCGAAAGCTTGAATACGAGGGCGATAAGTGCAGCGGAGAGCATCCGCGCCGGGGTTAGCATCGTGGGGTGACCACATCGTCCCGGTCGCCCCGCAGCCACGCTGGGATGCCGGGCGACACCGACGTCGACGCCCTGGTCGGCGGCGTCGCGCACAACCTCGGGACCGACCCGTTCCCGGTGATCGGCATGGACCACGTGGCCTTCGCTGTCGGTAACGCGCGGCAGGCCGCGTATTTCTACTCGACGGCGTTCGGCATGACCTGCGTGGCCTACCGGGGTCCGGAGCAGGGCTACCGGGACGCGGCGGAGTACGTGCTGGTCTCCGGACGGGTCCGGTTCGTGCTGTCCGGAGCGGCGCGCGCCGGCACGCCGCTGGGCGAGCGGGTGGCCGTGCACGGTGACGGGGTGAGCGACCTCGCGATCGAGGTGCCCGACGTGGACCACGCCGTCGCGTTCGCCCGCCGGCAGGGTGCCACCATCCTCTCCGAACCCCGTGACGCGACCGACAGGCACGGCACGGTGCGCCTGGCCGCGCTGGCGACCTACGGCGACACCCGGCACACCCTCATCGACCGGTCCCACTACACCGGCCCGTTCCTGCCCGGTTTCGTCGCGCGGCCGCCGCTGGTGCCTCCCGGTCGCCGGATGTTCCAGGCCGTGGACCACTGCGTGGGCAACGTCGAGCTCGGCCGGATGGACCTCTGGGTGTCGTTCTACAACCGGGTCATGGGTTTTGAGAACATGAAGGAGTTCGTCGGTGACGATATCGCCACGAAATACTCCGCGCTGATGTCCAAGGTGGTCACCAGCGGTAACCACCGGGTCAAGTTCCCGCTCAACGAGCCCGCGACCGGCCGCAGACGCTCGCAGATCGACGAGTACCTGGAGTTCTACGGCGGTCCCGGTGTGCAGCACATCGCGTTGGCGACCGGCGACATCGTCGGTGCCGTCACGGCGATGCGGCAGCGGGGTGTGGAGTTCCTCGACACCCCGGACTCCTACTACGACACCCTCGGCGAATGGGTCGGCGATACCCGAGTCCCCGTCCGGATATTGCGCGAGCTGCGCATTCTCGCCGACCGGGACGAGGACGGCTACCTGCTGCAGGTGTTCACCAAGCCGGTGCAGGACCGGCCGACGGTCTTCTTCGAGCTCATCGAGCGGCACGGCTCACTGGGTTTCGGCAAGGGCAACTTCAAGGCCTTGTTCGAAGCCATCGAGCGTGAGCAGGCCCGCCGGGGCAACCTGTAGGGGCCATGGTGTTCTACCGGCAGGCGGGCTCGATCCCGCGCAAGCGTCACACTCAGCACCGCCGCCCCGACGGCTCGCTCTACTACGAGGAGCTGATGGGCGCCGAGGGCTTCTCCTCGGATTCTTCGCTGCTCTACCACGAGCAGGTCCCGTCGGCGATCGTCGACGCCTGGCCGTGGAACCCGCCCGACCACAGCACAGCACCCAATGAGCCGCTGCTGCCGCGGCATTTTCGGCTGCCCGAGCTGTTCGCCGGCCAGGAGTGGAAACACGACGACGCGGTGACCGGGCGGCGACTGGTGCTCGGCAACGCCGATGTGCGGATCTCCTATGTCGTCGCGGGCGTCGCCTCGCCGCTGTACCGCAACGCCCTGGGTGATGAGTGCGTCTACCTGGAGTCCGGCGCGGCGACGGTGCAGACGGTGTTCGGGGCGCTGGAGGTGGGGACGGGTGACTACGTCGTACTGCCGCGCGGCACCACGCATCGGTGGGTGCCGCGCCCGGATGAACCGCTGCGTGCGTACTGCATCGAGGCGAACAGCCATATCGTCCCGCCACCGCGCTACCTGTCCCGGTTCGGTCAGTTCCTGGAGCACGCGCCGTACTGCGAGCGGGACCTGCGAGGTCCTGGCGCGCCGGAGGTCCTTGCGGGCACCGACGTGGAGGTCGTGGTCAAGCACCGCAACGCGGCAGGCGTGACCGGCACGGTGTACATCTATCCGCGGCATCCCTTCGACGTGGTGGGCTGGGACGGCTGCCTGTACCCGTACGCGTTCAACATCGCCGACTTCGAGCCGATCACCGGACGCGTCCACCAGCCGCCGCCGGCGCACCAGGTCTTCACCGGCACCGGGTTCGTGATCTGCAACTTCGTGCCGCGCAAGGTCGACTACCATCCGCTGGCGGTACCGGTGCCCTACTACCACTCCAACGTCGACTCCGACGAGGTCATGTTCTACTGCGGTGGCGACTACGGGGCGCGCAAGGGCAGCGGCATCGGGCAGGGCTCGGTCTCCCTGCATCCCGGCGGTCACTCCCACGGCCCGCAACCGGGCGCGATCGAGCGCAGCCTCGGGACAGAGCTCGTCGACGAACTGGCGGTCATGGTGGACACGAACCGGGTGCTGGAGCTGGGCGAGGGGGGCGCCGCCTGCGAGGACCCGGCGTACCCGTGGAGCTGGTCGTACCGGAGCCCAGACGGATGACCGGCTGGACTGTGGCTTCCTGGGCTGGGGTGGCCGCCGAGCACCCCTTCGGCCTGCGCACGCTGCCCTACGGCGTCTTCACCGACGCGGCCCGACCGCGGCCGCGTATCGGGGTGGCGGTGGGCGAGGCCATCCTCGACCTCACCGCAGCCAGTGCGGCGCTCCTGCCGGAGCACGCCGCGCTGCTGCGCGGTGGCAACCTCGATGCGTTGCTGGCCGCCGGGCGCCGCAGCTGGACCGCGATCCGAGCCGCGCTGACCCACTGGCTCACCGACGAGCTGCACTCCGAGGTGCTGGCGCCATTACTGGTGCCCAGCACCGACGCGACGATGCTGTTGCCGTTCACCGTGGCCGACTACGTCGACTTCTACTCCTGCGAGCAGCACGCGACCGACATAGGGCGGATCCTGCGGCCCGGTCAGCCCGCGCTACCGGCGAACTGGCGGCATCTGCCGGTCGGCTACCACGGCCGGGCCGGCACCGTGGTGGTCTCCGGAACACCGGTGAGCCGCCCGAGCGGCCAGCGCCGCCTCCCGGACGGCACCGTCACTTTCGGGCCGTCGACCGCGCTGGACTTCGAGGCCGAGGTCGGCTTCGTCGTCGGCACGCCGTCGGCTGCCGGCCGGCCGGTCCCGCTGACCGACCTCGCCGAGCACGTGTTCGGCGTGTGCCTGGTCAACGACTGGTCCGCCCGGGACATCCAGGCCTGGGAGTACGTCCCGCTCGGGCCGCTGCTCGGCAAGTCCTTCGCCACGTCGATCTCCCCCTGGGTGGTCCCGCTGGATGCGCTGGGCGCCGCGCGCATCCAGCCGCCGGTGCGCGATCCGCACCCGCTGCCCTACCTCGACGACACCGGCACCGAGCCGTGGGGGCTCGACATCACACTGGAGGTGGCGCTCAACGACCAGCTGATCTCCCGCCCACCGTTGCGTGGGATGTACTGGACGGCCGCGCAGCAGCTGGCGCACCTCACCGTCAACGGCGCCCGCCTGCGCACCGGCGACCTGTTCGCCTCCGGCACGGTCAGCGGCGCCGCGCCGGACGAGCGAGGCTCGCTGCTCGAGCTCAGCTGGAACGGCACCGCGCCGCTGACCCTCGCTGACGGCTCCACCCGCAGCTTCCTCGCCGACGGCGACGAGGTGTCGATCACCGCGACGGCGCCGGGCCCCGAGGGCACCATCGTCGGACTGGGCGAGGTCCGAGGGCGGATCAGCCCGTCGTATACCGTGACCGCCGATCGGGTGCACGACAGCTGTCCGTCCGGCAGGAGAGAGACCTATGACTGACCCCCAGCCGTGGCCGGGTGCGGCCTACCCGCTGGGTGCCACCTACGACGGCGCGGGCACCAACTTCGCGCTCTTCTCCGAGGTCGCGAACAAGGTGGAGCTGTGCCTGTTCGACGGCGGCGACGCCAACGCGGCCGAGACCCGGGTCCGGCTGCCCGAGGTCGACGGGTTCGTCTGGCACGGCTACCTGCCCGGCGTCGGACCTGGTCAGCACTACGGATACCGGGTGCACGGCCGGTACGACCCGGCCTCCGGGCAGCGGTGCAACCCGGCCAAGCTGCTCATCGACCCCTACGCCAAGGCGGTATCCACCACCACTGACCAGAACGGGGTGCAGTGGGACGAGTCGCTGTTCGGCTACCGGTTCGCTGATCCGGAGGCGCGCAACGACGCCGACTCCGCCCCCCACGCGCCGAGGTCGGTGGTGATCAGCCCGTTCTTCGACTGGGCCGACGACCGGCACCCGCGCACCCCCTACCACGCGACGGTGATCTACGAGGCGCACGTGCGCGGTCTGACCATCACCCATCCCGAGATCCCCCCGGACATGCGGGGCACCTACGCCGGTCTCGCGCACCCAGCGATGATCAACCACCTCACCACTCTGGGCATCACGGCGGTGGAGCTGATGCCGGTGCACCAGTTCATCACCGACCACCACCTCGCCGAGCGGGGCCTGACCAACTACTGGGGCTACAACACCGTCGCGTTCCTCGCCCCGCACAACGGCTACGCCGCGGCGGGCACCGTCGGGCCGCGAGCGCACGAGGTGGTCTCGCAGTTCAAGTCCATGGTCCGGGAGCTGCACGCCGCCCACATCGAGGTGATCCTCGATGTGGTGTACAACCACACCGCCGAGGGCAACCATCTGGGGCCGACACTGTCGATGCGCGGCGTCGACAACCCCGCCTACTACCGCCTGGTCCCCGACGACCTCCGCTACTACATGGACTACACCGGCACCGGCAACTCGCTCAACGTGCGCCACCCGCACACCCTCCAGCTGATCATGGACTCACTGCGGTACTGGGTCACCGAGATGCATGTCGACGGTTTCCGCTTCGACCTCGCCTCCACGCTGGCCCGCGAGTTCTACGACGTGGAACGGCTGTCCACGTTCTTCGACCTGGTTCAACAGGACCCGGTGATCAGCCAGGTGAAGCTGATCGCCGAACCGTGGGATCTCGGGCCGGGTGGCTACCAGGTGGGCAAGTTCCCCCCGCTGTGGACCGAGTGGAACGGCAAGTACCGCGACACCGTGCGGGACTTCTGGCGCGGTGAGCCGGACACGCTCGGGGAGTTCGGCTTCCGGCTCACCGGCTCCTCCGACCTCTACCAGGAGGACGGGAGACGGCCCTACGCGTCGATCAACTTCGTCACCGCGCATGACGGGTTCACCCTCACCGACCTGGTCTCCTACCAGGACAAGCACAACGAGGCCAATGGCGAGGACGGCCGCGACGGCACCGATGACAACCGGTCCTGGAACTGCGGGGTGGAAGGCCCCACCGACGACCCCGAGGTGCTGGCCTTGCGGGCCCGGCAGCGGCGCAACATGCTGGCCACCGTGTTGCTGTCCCAGGGCATCCCGATGCTGCTGCACGGCGATGAGCTCGGTCGCACCCAACGCGGCAACAACAACGCGTACTGCCAGGACAACGAGCTGTCCTGGGTGGACTGGGCCCGCGCCGACCAGGAGCTGGCCACGTTCACCGCGGCGCTGGTCGCGATGCGACGCGAGCACCCGGTCTTCCGCCGCCGCCGGTTCTTCGCCGGTCGCCCGATCCGGGGTGGCGACGAGCTGCGGGACATCGCGTGGTTCACCGAGACCGGGGAGGAGATGACCGAGCGGGACTGGGAGGTGAAGATCTGCCAGTGCCTCACCGTGTTCCTCAACGGTGAGGGCATCCCGGACGCCGACGCCCGCGGCCGGCGGGTCACCGACAACTCGTTCCTGCTCTGCTTCAACGCCCACTACAAGGACCTCGACGTGCGGCTGCCCGGTAACGGCTACGGACAGGAATGGACCGTCGTGCTGGACACCGCGACCGGCGAGCCACCGGGGCTGCGTGGCATCACGGCGGACGGAGACGCCAAGATCACCATCACCGCACGGTCGATGGTGGTGCTGGAGCGCTCCGCGTGATGCCATCACACTCCGCCGGTGGCGAGCACGCATCTACCACATGGCGTGGGCTTTCGAGCGAAACGTCTTGCTCCTTCCAGTACCGAAGCCGCTCAAGCCGCCAAAAAACACCTGTTGAGCCCTGTACGAATATCGAGCGAATTAGCACCGGTCTTGATGATATAGAACATGACGACATTGACGAGCGCGACCATCGTGGCATATACGTAAACATCCCTCAGCACGCCCATATCGATCAGTATCGCAAAGACCCAGACCGTGCTGGAGTAGAAAAAAACCGACGAACCCCATTGTCGGTAGCCGTCCAACCCGGTGATCTTCTGGTGGGATAGGGGTACCGTGCTCAGCCCGCATTCTCTCGCCATGTCAATGTGTTTTTTCGCGAACCTCGCGCTCGATACGTTCGCCACCAGCACACCCGTGTAACCAATGGCGGTCGCCAATGTCCACCACCGGACCTGCACGAGGTTGGCCGCCAGGATGAGCCATGAGCCCCAGATTGCCATCGCCCTGATGGCCACCTCGGTCACTACCCGACTGATGGCTCCACCCAACGCCGGCGATCGAGCGATCCTCGTCGTTATCCCACTGAATATGTTCTGGTAATATCGCGCACCGGCAAGCGAGAAGCTTAACCCGACCATTCTCGCGGGAAAGTTCTCCCCCACCCGACCCAACTGATAGTCGGACTGGCGCAGATCATCTATTATTGGAATACCATTGGAATCCACCCCTATAAGACGCATAACCACGTGGACCGGGGGGCTCAAAATGCCGAAACCAAGGTCACGCCAAAACCAGGAAATGCATACGGAAGCGGTAATGAGGTAGTTGAACGCTGCCAGCATGGAAAACACGAGCAGCCAGCGCGCGTGCATGGATCGCCGAGGATCGGATAACACTCGTTGTTCTTTTCTGACCCTGTAGGTCCTACGTCTCTTCTGAGACTCACGAGAAAGCGGAAAAAGCGACGCCAACGACGAACCCAACGACTCCTTCGCGCAAGGGACGGCATATTCCCGGAGCCCCGAGTCTGGCTCCAATTCGGCTTGAGTGACATCGAGTTCTTGCTTGAGCACCTCTTGGAGGCACCCATAGATATCTCCAGCCTTACTTACCGCGCCGAAAATAAGTAGTCGTCGTTCCGGCTTCTGGTCGATCAGATCCTCGATCACTCTTGCGATAAGAGGAGTCTGACCATAGAAGCGATCCGGTATGGTGCCGTCCCGATTTTCTCCCACGCCTCCGAGCGCGATCAGAATCCGACCCAACGAATACTGATCCGCGCCGACTACGTCGGCTTCGTTACTACACACCTCTGGCGCAACGAACGTGGCATCGGGACCTTCTCGTCCACCCGTCACTCGAGTATATAAATAGTTCCTACCAAAATCAATGAATGTGACGTCGTACTCGTAGCGGTCATCCACGCTTGTCCGGCGCCGTACGATGATATTAGTCGGAGACAGATCATCATGCCGTTTGCCGGCACGATGCAGTTCACCCAGCGCTCCCAATAGCGGTAACCCCAGTATCCGAATCAAGTCTAATCGAACATTGCCTGCCAGCGGGACTCTCTGCATGCGACGCCCCCGGACCGACCTCGGTAGATCCCGCTTTAAGCGCTCGGTCTCCTCGGATAGCGTGAAGCCCTCCACAAAATCCATCAAGATCCAGCGTGCCGTACTAGCCCAGACCTGGACCATGTGTTGCACCGAATAACCTTCGTCATCTAACGAGTTATGATCAGTAGCATACGATTCGGTCTTACTAGCTATGACCGGCACGTTGGAGTACGGTAGCAAAACACATTTCAACGCGAATTTTGTCCTTCCCCCCGGCGACCACTTGGGCAATCCGCGCAAGATGAACGAAGTTGACCCATGGCAGTGAAATTTGAGGGAATCCGCCCGCAAGCGCTCCCATCCTTCGGCTGCGTTATTCTTCTGTTCAAGATCTACCGGTGATAACTGGGCAGGGTTCAAGTCGTCCGGCGCATAGAGGGCCAGCAAGGCCGATCTTACCGAAGGAACCATCGTCAGAGCCTGGCAGGTTTCTTCGCAGTTGTGCCGACTCGTCGCACGATTGCCACTGGCTTCCCTGAACTCGCCATCCAGTACATCGTTGCGGGACCCTCTAGGCGATGACGCTCCTTCTTCCATCGTGATAAGAGTAATCAGCAGAACCGAGAGGAATCCGTGCATCTCAGAGGCGCCGTCACCAAAGTCCTCCAGCCTGTCGCCGATAAAGCTTCGACACCAACGCGAAAGCAGGCGGATAGCCTCCGTGCGCTGAATACCAGCTTCCAACTGAAACGACAGCTTGTCAAGAGGGATAGCGGAGATCAAACGGCGTCGACTATTGAGTGATGGACATAGTTCCCGCAACCGACCCACCTGCGCCGGCTCGATGATGCCGTCATGGAGAACCTTGACGTGTTTGAACAGCTCCCGAATTTCGTCGACACTGGAGGCGAAGTCGAGAACGGATGGATCGCTCATTGGCCGACTTCCTCGGACGAAGAAGGGTCTTCCGTGCGATAGACGACGGTCAACCTTGGAATAACCCGCACCTTTTTACCCTCCAGGGCGAGGTAGGCCGCACCGTAAGCCGATCTAGCCCCGTCGAGAAGCAGCGAACGGTCGACCTCGTGCCTTTTGATCTCCGGGGTTCCAGACAAGGGCGCCAGATCAAGCACCGCAGGGCTGCCTCCGGGATGCAACCTGCTGCGCCTAAGAAAGACCTTGTCCTCGAACATATACTGCCTGATCGAGGCGGTAAATCCCTCACCTAACCCGGAACGCATTCTTTCGAGGTGGCGGGCGACTATTCTGTTCGTCAGGGATAGCCTGGTCTTAAACGGCCCTATGGGCCTCGTGCTGAGCGACAAGACATGGGTGCAACCGTCAACCATTGCAGCCCGGAACGGGTGGAACTGAAGTATCCCTCCGTCCATCGCACGGCTGCCGCGAAAACTGGTCGCCCCCTTGGTGGCCAGCGGCAACCAGGAACTCGCCATGAGCGCCGAGCGCAGATCTTCAGGTGAGCTGAAGTCAGAAACATCGAGCGCCTCGAGGGCGTCGACGTCCGTCACCATGACATGAAGACGTTGCTTTGCCTTAATGATGTATTCATAGTCAAGAGGTTTCCGCTTGACAAGTACATCATCGAAGACATAGTCTAAATCCATCGGCGCTCGCCAACGCAGGACTCGCTTGAAATCGAGGAACTCTCCCGTTGTGAGATCATCGAAGTAGATCGACAGCGGAAACCAGGTCTGTCTCATGATGAAGTATGCGGCGTTGACCGCCCCTGAAGAGCACGCGTAAACCTCGTCGAAGACATCCGCATATCCGAGGTCCTCCAAAAACGTGAGCATGGCGGCGGACACGACCCCTCTCAGTCCGCCGCCTTCGATCGCCAAGCCAACTTTGAAACTGTCATCCCTGTCACCCGGCTTGCTGTGGGCCGCACGCCTGTCACGCAGTACTTGACGAACCGGATGTTGCTCGGCCCACACCTGGTCTGCCATATCAGCTGCTCACCTCCGTAACAAGCGTGCGCCTCTCGCGAACACCCTTCAGTGGCGTTCACGCGCCTCGGTTACCCACGTGGCCACAACTGCTACTGTCGTCTAGCTCACCACTAGCGTGATCATACGGGAGCATAGCAGGAGCTTGTTCCCGCCCAAGCGGAGTACGCGGTAGGCATCCTCAGATCCTTACCGCAGCACGGACAATCACGTGGCCGCCGGCCGCTCTGAGCTGACCACTAGGAGGTCCGGTCTCAGCGTTGGGTACTCCTCTGGGGCCATGATGCCAAGCCTGAGCCAGTGCGCACCGTAGGCGGTTCAGGCTAGCCGAATTCGGGTCGGCTAGCCTGAGCGGAAGAGCTGAGGCCCTACCCAACGCAACCCGGGGAGCTGTAGCGCAACTGTGGCTGGGAGAGGCGCGCCGCGTTGCCGAGGCGACCTCCGTCCGTTCTCCCGGAAGGAGGCATGGTGACCGCACCACCCTCGACGTACCGGTTGCAGCTCAGCGCGGGCCTGACCTTCGCCGACGCGGTCGCCCTGGTGCCGTACCTGGCGTCACTGGGCATCGGCGCGGTGTACACCTCCCCGCTGCTGGCCGCGATGCCGGGATCGGCGCACGGGTACGACGTGGCCGACCCCACCCGGGTATCCGAGGCGCTCGGCGGTGAGCCCGGCCGGCGCGCGCTGGTGGCCGCCGTTCGCGAGCACGGGTTGAGGCTGGTGGTGGACATCGTGCCCAACCACCTGGGGGTGGCCGACCCGCAGGCGAACCCGGCCTGGTGGGATCTGCTGCGGCGCGGGCCGTCGTCGCGCTTCGCGCGGTGGTTCGACATCACCGGCTGGCCGCTGCGCCTGCCCGTGCTGGCCGACTCCGCTGACGCGCTGGCTGACCTGCGGATGGACGGTGATGTGCTGCGCTACCACGAGCACGTCTTCCCGCTGGCGCCCGGCACAGCCGGCGCCACCGCAGCGCAAGTGCATGAGGCGCAGCACTACCGGCTGGTCTCCTGGCGGGCCGACGTGGGCTACCGCCGGTTCTTCGCCGTCAGCGAGCTGGCCGCGGTCCGGGTGGAGGACCCTGAGGTGTTCGCCGCCACCCACGGCGAGGTGCTGCGCTGGGTTGCGGCGGGCGACGTTGACGGCCTGCGCGTCGACCACCCGGACGGCTTCACCGATCCCGCCGGCTACCTGCACCGGCTGCGTGAGCACACCCGCGACGCCTGGATCGTGGTGGAGAAGATCCTCGAGCCCGGCGAGGAGCTGCCCCGTTCCTGGCCGGTGGCGGGCACCACCGGCTACGACGCGCTCGCCGAGGTCGACGGAGTGCTGGTCGACCCAGCGGGGGAGGTGACGCTCACCGCGCTGGACACTGAGCTGACCGGGGTCCGGACCGACTGGGCACAGCTGGTGTACGACTGCAAGCGGGACGTGGCCACCGGCATGCTCGGCTCGGAGCTGCGTCGTCTGGCCGCGCTCGCTTCCGGCGTCTCCGACGTCGCGCAGGTCACCGACGCGCTGGCGGAGGTGCTGGCGTACTTCCCCGTCTACCGCTCCTACCTGCCCGATCATGGGGTCGAGTACCTGGATCAGGCCCTGGCGGCCGCCGCGCACCACCGTCCCGATCTGGCCACAACGCTGGAGGCGCTCTCCCAGCCGTTGCGGGATCCCGCCGACGAGCTCGCCGTCCGGTTCCAGCAGACCTCCGGCGCGGTGATGGCCAAGGCGGTTGAGGACACCGCCTACTACCGCTGGACCCGGTTCATCATGCTCAACGAGGTGGGTGGAGACCCGGCCCGCTTCGGGCTCGACCTGGAGGCCTTCCACGCCGCCGCGGCACGTCGCGAGGAGACCGCCCCGCGCGGGATGACCACGCTGTCCACCCACGACACCAAGCGTTCCGCCGACGTCCGAGCCCGGTTGGCGGTGCTCGCCGAGCTACCGGGTTGGTGGGCGGACGCCGTCGGTGAGTTCATCAGGCTGGCGCGGGAGGCCGGGGCCGGCGTGCCCGACCCGGCGCTGGGACACCTGCTCTGGCAGACCCTGGTCGGGGCGTGGCCACTGCCGCCGGACCGGCTGCACGCCTACCTGGAGAAAGCGATGCGCGAGGCACGGACCCACACCAGCTGGGCCGACCCGGACAAGCCGTTCGAGACCGCCCTGCACGCCGTCGCCGACGCGGCACTGGAGGACCCCACACTGCGCGCCGCAGTGGCCGAGGTGGCGGCACGGGTCATCCCGCCCGGACGGTCGAACTCGCTGTCCGCGGTGCTCGTGCAGCTGGCGATGCCCGGTGTGCCGGACACCTACCAGGGCGGCGAGCTGTGGGATCTCTCGCTGGTGGACCCGGACAACCGCCGGCCGGTGGACTTCACCGCACGTGCCGACCTGCTGGCACGGATCGACCACGGCTGGCTGCCCGACGTGGACGACTCCGGCGCGGCCAAGCTGCTCGTGGTGTCCCGGGTCCTGCGCGCTCGGCGCGAGCATCCCGAGCGTTTCACCGGCTACACCCCGCTGCGCGCCACCGGGTCCGCCGCACCGCACGCCGTCGCGTTCGCTCGCGACGGGGTCGTCGCGGTCGCCACCCGGCTACCAGTCGGGCTGGCCGCCCTCGGCGGCTGGGGTGAGACCACGCTGCCCCTACCCGAGGGCTCCTGGACCGACGCGGTCACCGGCTTCTCGGCGTCCACCAGCGTGAGGCTGGCCGACCTGCTCGCCCGCTACCCCGTCGCCCTGCTGCTCACCGGCTGACCGAGTCCGCAGGAAGCTCGGTGGGCTCACCGCCACGTCTGCTCCTGGCGAGATGACCAAACAGCCGGCGCGAGTCACCTCAATGGTCACGGCGCAGGCCGGCGACGAGGTCCGCGGGTGCGACGGTGACCGGGAACGGACACCGCGCCTGCCTCCTCGTAGGCGGACAGCTTCGACAGCCGATCGATCCTCCGGGTACTCGGCGAGAGCACGTCCAACCCGGTAGCCATGCCCCCATGCTGCCCCCTCGCCACGGTCATGACCAGACAATGCCGCACAACCCTGACAAGATCGGTGCTCATGGACTTCACAGTGTGGGCCCCGCAGCGCCGGCGGGTGCGCGTCGTGGTGAACGGCGCCGAGCACGAGATGGCTCAGACGACCAGCGGATGGTGGTGCGTAGCTGTTGACGACGCCGGGCCAGGCAGTGACTACGCGTTCCGGCTGGACGAGGAGGACACCCCGCTACCCGACCCCCGATCCCGGTGGCAGCCTGGTGGGGTGCACGCGGCGTCCCGGGTCTATGACCACAGCGCCTTCGAGTGGACCGACCAGCACTGGACCGGCCGCGCGCTGGCGGGCAGCGTGCTCTATGAGCTGCACATCGGGACGTTCACCCCAGCGGGCACCTTCGGTTCAGCGATCGAGCGTCTCGACCACCTCGTCGAGCTGGGCATCGACCTGGTCGAGGTGATGCCGGTCAATGCCGTCGACGGACCCCGCAACTGGGGCTACGACGGCGTGGGCTGGTATGCCGTCACCGAGAACTACGGCGGGCCCGACGCCTTCAAACGCTTCGTGGACGCCTGCCACGCCCGCGGGCTGGGCGTGATCCTCGACGTCGTGCACAACCACCTCGGCCCCTCCGGCGCCTACCTGGACCGCTTCGGCCCCTACTTCGCCGGGAGCAACATCTGGGGCCCGGCGCTCAACCTGAACGGCCCGCATTCCGACGAGGTGCGCCGCTACGTCATCGACAACGCGCTGGAGTGGCTGCATGACTACCATCTGGACGGGCTGCGGCTGGATGCCGTGCACGCGTTGCGCGACACCCGGGCGACCCACCTGCTGGAGGAACTGGCCGCCGAGGTGGACCCCCTGGCCGTGCACCTGCAACGGCCGCTGTCACTGATCGCCGAGTCCGACCTCAACGACCCGCGACTGGTCACCCCGCGTGTTGCCGGGGGCTACGGGCTGACCGCGCAGTGGGATGACGACATCCACCACTGCCTGCACGCCACGCTGACCGGCGAACGGCAGGGCTACTACACCGACTTCGGCGCGCTGCCCGACCTGGCCCGCACCCTGCGGAGCGCGTTCTTCCACAACGGGCGCTGGTCACGCTTCCGGCAGCGCACCCACGGCCGCCCAGTGGACACCGCGCGACTACCCGGCTGGAAGTTCCTCGCCTACCTGCAGAACCACGACCAGGTGGGCAACCGCGCCACCGGGGACCGGATCTCGGCCACCCTGTCCCCCGGCCTGCTGGCCTGCGGAGCGGCGCTGGTGTTGTGCTCCCCGTACACGCCGATGATCTTCATGGGTGAGGAGTGGGGCGCGGCCACCCCGTTCCAGTTCTTCTCGTTCATGCCCGACGCGGGGTTGCGGGAGGCCATCCGCCGCGGCCGCTACGCCGAGTTCACCGAGCACGGGTGGGAGGAGACGGATGTCCCCGACCCGAACGACGAGCAGACTTTTCGACGCTCACAGCTGGACTGGTCCGAACCGGGTGCCGAGCCGCACGCCACGCTGCTGCACGTCTACCGGGCGCTGATCGCGCTGCGCAGACGCCGTCCGGAGCTGTCCGACCCCCGGCTGGATGCCCTGACCGTCGACGTGGATGAGCAAGCCCGCACCCTGGTGCTGCACCGCGGTGCGCTACGGGTGGTGGTGAACCTGGGAGCACGGCCGGCCACCGTTGCCCTGGACGGCCGGCCCACCCAGGTTCTGCTCGCGTCCGGGGAGGCCACCACAGCCCAGGACACCGTGCGACTGGACGGTGAGTCCTTCGCCGTGGTGGCGCTGGCGGCTCAGCGGAAGAGCCTGCGTAACAACACCAGCACGATGAGCGCACCGACACCCATCAGCGAGTAACGCACCGTCGGGTTGCCGAGGGAGGCCTGCACCTGCTCCTTGCCGGCCTCGACCAGCCGCGTGGGATCAGCCCGGGTGCCGATCTCCTGCAGCGTCGCGGCCAGCGCGTCGCGGGCCTGCTCGATGTCGCGTTCGATGGTGTCGGCGTCGCGGGCCATGGGTCCTCCTCGCGCGGGGATGCGTCCGGCACACCGTAGCCACGACGTGACCAGGTGGTGAAGCCACCCCAGCTGGGCGGTACCGTCCGACCTCGTGACCGACAACGCCTCGCTGTCCCCCGGCGACACCGCCCCGGAGTTCACCCTGCCCGACGCCGACGGCAAGCCGGTCTCGCTGTCGGGCTACCGCGGCCGGTCCGTGGTGCTCTACTGCTACCCTGCGGCCGGCACCCCCGGCTGCACCAAGCAGGCCTGTGACTTCCGTGACAACCTCGCCGAGCTGGACACGGCCGGGTTCGCGGTGCTCGGCATCTCACCGGACCCGTCGGCGACGCTGGCGAGGTTCCGCGACGCGGAAGGCCTCCCCTTCCCCCTGCTGTCCGATGTGGACCGTTCGGTGCTCATCGCCTACGGCGCTTACGGGGAGAAGCAGATGTACGGCCGAACGGTCACCGGCGTCATCCGATCCACCTTCGTGATCGACCCGCAGGGCCACATCGACAGGGCACTGTACAATGTCCGCGCCACCGGCCACGTCGCCAAGCTGCGCAAAGACCTCGGAGTCTGACTACCCTGTACGCACCTGATGCGCGCGTCAACACAGGCCGGCGTAGCCCAACGGCAGAGGCCCGGGCCTTAGGAGCCCGCCAGTGTGGGTTCGAATCCCACCGCCGGCACCAGCACTGCCTTCTCGAACACCACCCACCAGGCGACGGTCTCGGTAGCCCAGCGCCGGCCAGACCAGTACCATCGCCGTTCGACCCCGCCCATGCCCAGACGCCGGGTCGTGGGAGCATCCCTGAGGGTCTGGAGCAGGGCGAGGCGTCCACACTCGGTGTCACCAGACCCTCGCCTGCGCGAACGCGTAGCGAGATGCCCTTTTCCGCGCCTGAGCCATGAGCCTCCCTGGGGTCTACTTCTTCTTCGTGCGGGTGGCGCCACCACGACCGCGCAACGTCACACCGGACTCTGAGAGCACCCGGTGCACGAAGCCGTACGACCGCCCGGTCGACTCCGCGAGCGCCCGGATACTGGCACCCTTCTCGTACTTCTTCTTCAGCTCCGCTGCGAGCTTGTCCCGGGCAACACCGGTGATCCGGCTGCCCTTCTTCAAGTCGGCCACCTCGAAACGCCTTCCTTCCCACGCTAGAAGAGCCGGTCGCGGCCCTTGCGGCAATGATCGACCAGGTTAGCGATCTCCGCTAGACGATCTCCGGGTGGATCTGTGAGCGGTATCCTCAGCGGGACCAGATGCACGTGCGGGGGGCTTTCGCCGTCAGGCGAGCTGCACCAGGTCGAGGTAGTCCGCGCTCCAGTGATCCTCGGTGCCATCCGGCAGCAGGATCACCCGCTCGGGCCCGAGCGCCTGCACGGCTCCAGGGTCGTGGGTCACCAGCACCACCGCACCGGCGTAGTGGCGCAGCGCGTCGAGCACCCGCTCCCGGGACACCGGGTCGAGGTTGTTGGTCGGCTCGTCGAGCAGCAGCACATTGGCCGCGCAGGACACCAGCGCGGCCAATGCCAGCCGGGTCTTCTCACCACCGGACAGGGTGCCGGCCAGCTGGTCCAGCTGCTCACCGCGGAACAGGAAAGTGCCCAGCAGGGTGCGCAGCTGCTGCTCGGCAGCGTCCGGCGCGGCGTGCCGGAGGTTCTCCCACACCGTGGCGTCGAGGTCCAGCGTGTCGTGCTCCTGGGCGAAGTATCCCACCCGCAGGCCGTGCCCGGCCTCGACCCGCCCGACGTCAGGGGTCTCCATCCCGCCGAGCAGCCGCAGCAGGGTGGTCTTCCCAGCGCCGTTGAGACCGAGGATCACCACCCGGGCACCCCGGTCGACCGCCAGGTCGACCCCGCTGAAGACCTCCAGGGAGCCGTAGGACTTACCCAGCCCGCTCGCGGTCAGCGGGGTTCGCCCGCAGGCGGCGGGCTGTGGGAAGCGGATCCGGGCCACCCGCTCGGCGCGTTGCTCGGTCTGCGCGCCGGCCAGCAGCCTGGCGGCTCGCCGCTCCATGTTGTGCGCGGCGACGGCCTTGGTGGCCTTGGCTCGCATCCGGTCGGCCTGGGCTATCAGGGCGGTGGCCTTCTTCTCCGCATTGGCGCGTTCGCGGCGCCGTCGCTTCTCGTCAGCGGCGCGGGCGTCCAGGTAGCGCTGCCAGCCCAGGTTGTAGACGTCGGCCTCGCCGCGGATCGCGTCGAGGAACCAGACCTTGTTCACCACGGCGGCGAGCAGGTCGGTGTCGTGGCTGATCACGACCAGACCGCCGTCGTGCGCCGTGAGGAAGTCGCGCAACCAGGTGACCGAGTCGGCGTCGAGGTGGTTGGTCGGCTCGTCGAGCAGCAGCGTGGTGGGTGAGCGCCCGCCCGAGCCGTCGGTGGCGCCGAACAGGATCCGGGCCAGCTCGACCCGGCGGCGCTGACCACCGGACAGCGTGCGCAGCGGCTGGGCCAGCACCCGGTCGGGCAGCCCGAGGTTGGCGCAGATCCGTGCCGCCTCGCTCTCGGCGGCGTAGCCTCCCAGCGCGGAGAACCGGTCCTCCAGGCGGCTGTAGCGGCGCACCGCCCGGCTCTGCTCGTCGTGGTCGGCCAGCTCCGCCATCTCCGACTGTGACTTCTCCATCTCCGCCAGCAGCTGGTCGAGTCCGCGGGCCGAGAGCACCCGGTCCCTGGCCCAGACCGACAGGTCACCCTCGCGGGGGTCCTGCGGCAGGTAGCCCAACTCCCCGGCGTAGCGGACCTGGCCGCCGTAGGGGGGGCACTGGCCGGCCAGCACCCGCAGCGTGCTGGTCTTGCCGGCGCCGTTGCGGCCGACCAGGCCGATCCGGTCACCGGGCTGCACCCGCAGGGTGGCGCCGGAGAGCAGGGTCCGGGACCCAGCGCGCAGTTCAAGGTCGGTGGCTGTGATCACAGGGACGTGACTCCAAAGGTGGTCGCCGGCAGGGGGAAGTTCCCCACGCGCCGCAGCGCGCGGGGCCGGCAGCACATCAGCTTGTCGCGACCACGAACCCATAGTACCGGCCACCGCATCCGGATTACGGTGCCGCCATGACCGATCTCACCGGCCGCGTGGCTCTGGTGTCCGGCGCCAGCCGCGGCATCGGGCACGCCATCGCCGCCGCGCTGCTCGCCCTCGGCGCCGCCGTGACGATCACCGCACGCAAGCCCGACGAGCTGGCCGGCGCCGACCGGGTACTCGCCGTGCCCGGGAACGCTGGGGACGCCGACGCGCGGGCCGAGGCGGTGGACCACACAGTCGAGCGCTTCGGATCACTGGACGTGCTGGTCAACAACACCGGGATCAACCCGGTGCACGGGCCGCTGATGCGGACCGATCTCAGCGCGGTGCGCAAGATCTTCGATGTCAATGTGGTGGCGGCCCTGGGCTTCGTGCAGCAGGCGCACCGCGCGTGGATGGGCGAGCACGGCGGCGCAGTGGTCAACATCGCGTCGGTCGCCGGGCTGCGCTCCACCGGAGCGATCGCGGCCTACGGGATGTCGAAGGCGGCGATGATCCGGCTCACCGAGGAGCTGGCGTGGGAGCTCGGCCCGTCGATCCGGGTGAACGCCGTGGCCCCGGCGGTGGTCAAGACGACGTTCGCGACCGCGCTGTACGCGCACGATGAGGAGCAGGTCGCGAAGGCCTACCCGATGGGCCGACTGGGCACACCGGCGGAGGTGGCAGCCGTCGTCGCCTTTCTCGTCTCCGACGCCGCCCGCTGGGTCACCGGTGAGACGGTGCGGGTCGATGGCGGGCTGCTCGCCACCGGTCCGCCGCGACTCAGCCCGGGCTGAGCTGGACCTCGACGCAGCGGGCCCGCCGGGCGGCTTGGTCGAGCACCGCGCGGCGCGGCTCCGCGATGTCCAGCATGCGCGGCTCGGCCCGCTCCAGTAACGCGGCCAACCGCGGGTCGACGGCCAGGGTGCGCAGTGCCGCGCCGTCCCCACCGAGGACGACGGCCTCCAGCGCCGCGGCGTGGGGCAGCAGTACTCGCGCCGCGGTGTCCGCCGCGGCGCGCAGCGCCACGCGGGCTTGGCCCTCCCGTCGCCGGGCGAAGCGCCGCTGGGACTGCCCGCCCGCAGCGGAGCGACCGTGCACAGGTCGGCTGCCGGTGCTGGAGGTGAGCACCACCCCGGCGCGGGCGACCCCGACGCTGTACCCGCCCAGGCGCACCAGCAGCAGCCCGATCGTGCGCGGCACCAGCAGGTGGTCGGTGAGGTCGTCCACGGCGAGACCGGCCCGTTGCCCGGCCGGTGCCACCAGCGGGCCGAAAGGCACCGGGATCGACGCCCTCGCGCCGTCGGCGGCCGCCACGTCCACCCGCCGCGGCGCGACCGTCGTGGTCAGCGCCCCGCCATGCTCAGTGGCGAATCGCTCCAGGAACGCGACCAGCCGCTCGGGCTCCACCTCCACCCCGCGCCCACCGCCGGCAAGCTCCCGAGTCCGGCTCATCACGGCACGCTAGCGCGTGCTTGTGAGTGGCGTTACGAGCTATAGCACTCATCGCCACTCACAAGCGCGCGCTAGCGTGCAGGCGTGATCGACGTGCTGGTGGCCGGGGGCGGCCCGGCGGGGTGGGCGGTGGCGGCAGCGTGCGCGCGGCTAGGGCTGGACACCGAGCTGGTGGACCCCGCGCCGGACCGGCCGTGGCGGGCCACCTACGGCGCCTGGCGGGAGGAGCTGCCCGCCGACGCTGACGCCGCGGTGGCGGCGACCGGCCGCGGCGAGGCGATCGGCACCACCAGGCACCTCCTGGGCTGGGAGTACGCGGTGCTGGACAACGCCGCGCTGCGGGCTGGGCTCGCCGCCGCGCCGGTCAGGGTGGTGAAGGGCCGGGTGCGGGGAGCCCGCCCGAGCTCGGACGGGGTCGTCGTGGACCTGGACGGCGGCGGGCGGCGGGCAGCCGTCCTGCTCGACGCAACCGGCGCCGCACGCTCAGTGCTCGGTGTGACCGCCCGTCGCGGCGTCGCCGAGCAGACGGCGGTGGGTGTGCTGGTCGACACCGACGCGGCGCGGGATCTGGTGGCGCCGGGCAGCGCGTTGTTCATGGACTGGCGGCCGCACCACGGCGAGACGGGATGGCCCACGTTTCTCTATGCGGTGCCGGTGACCTCGGATCGAGTGCTGCTCGAGGAGACCTCGCTGGCCCACCGCCCCGGGCTCGGGCTGTCCGTGCTGCGTCGCCGGCTGCACGCCCGGCTGGCCTATCACCGCATCGCCGTGCCCCCAGGCGAGGAGGAGCGGGTGCGCTTCCCGGTGGATCGGCCGCTACCGACGCGCCGGGACTGGTACGGACCAGTGGTGCCGTTTGGGGCGGCGAGCCCGCTGGTGCACCCGGCTACCGGCTACAGCGTCGCCACCGCGCTGCGGTTGGCCCCTCGGGTGGCCACCGCCGTGCATGATGCGCTCAGCCGCGGCGGGGCCGCAGCCGCCGCAACCGCCGCGTGGCGGACAGTGTGGAGCCCCGCCGCGCTGGCGGTGCACACCCTGCGGCGCCGCAGCCTCGAGTCACTGCTGCGCTTCCCCCCGGAGCTTGTCCCGGCCTTCTTCGACGTGTTCCTCGCGCTACCCCAGCGGCACCGTTGGGCCTACCTGACCGGCCGCGAGGACGTCCAGGGCAGCGCCGCGGCGATGGGCGCGCTGTTCACCGCAGCTCCGTGGTGGCTTCGCGGACGGCTGGTGCTCGGTGCACTCGATCCGCGCGGGTCACCCGCGCTGGGTGACGACAGCTAGCTTCTGTCACGAGTGCGGGACGCTGATGTTCACCTCTACCTCGGGCTTGACCTTGAGCGCGCCGAGCATGGCGGAAAACGGCTTGATGCCGAACTTGCGCTGATCAAGAATGGTCGTGGCGTTCCACCGTGCGCCCTCGTCGCGCGCCTCGAGCGAGATCGGGCTCGTCACGCCGTGCAGCGTGAGGTCTCCCTCGATGCGCGCCCGGTCGCCGTCGCGCACCACCGACACCGAGCGGAACTGGATCTTCGGATACTTCCGGGGGTCGAGCACCTTCTCGGCGTTTTTCTCGATGTCCTTTCGATCAGACTCCGAGATATCAGTCGTCACCCGCAGCGAGCCCGGGTCGAAGTCGGCTGTGATCCCGTCGTCGTCCCCGATGTCCAGGGACAGGTTCGTCACCTGTAGGGTCACGTCGTGGCCGAATGAGGTCAGCAGCCCCTCACGAAAGACCGATACCCGGCAGTCCACCGCTGCGGCGTCGAAACGTGGCATCCGGTCAGGGTAACCGACGCTCCAGCTCGATCGCCGAGGGCCCGATCGCCTCGGCGAGCCGCCGCACGTCAGGCAGGCCCTCCCGATCGGCGTGCAGAGCGACATACGCGCTGTCCTGGTACCAGGACAGCGCCACGACCAGGGCCTGGCCGGCCGCCAGCGGCGCGATCGGGAAGACCTCCTCCAGCTCGGTGCCGTCCAGCGTGAACGGCAGACTCGGCACCGGGATACTGGTCACCATCAGGTCGAACAGCAACGAGGCGCCCTGACCGGCCACCGGGGCAGCCACCCGGTGCAGCGCGGCCGGCAACCGGTCGGCCAGCACCGGTATCGCACCGGCGCCACGGCGGCTCCCGGCGGCCTTGCAGAGCTGCATCGCGCGCCGGATCGTGAGCAGCCGCCGGCCGGGGTCGGGCTCTCCGACCGGCAGCCCGCAGAGGTACCCGGACAGCCGGTTGCCCCCGATGCGGCTACCCGACCTCGCCCGCTGGCTGACCGGGACGAACGCTCGAAGGATCAACCCCTCGACGGGGTCGCCGCGGCCCACGAGCCAGTCCCGCAACGCCCCGGTCACCACCGACAGCAGGACGTCGTTCACCGTACCGCCGTAATGAGCCCGGATCCGGCGTATCCGCCGAAGGTCGAGCTGGGCGGTCGCCAGCGCCCGCCGGCCCGAGGAGGAGACCACCAGCGGGGAGCCCGGTGCCGGTAGCCGGACGCCGCGAAGCACCGAAGCGGCGATGCTCGTCACGTCGTTCAGCTGCCCCACCACGCTCCTGACCGCCCCGCGCAGCTCACCGGGCACCCGCCACAGGCGCGCGGGCACACTCGGTTCCGGCGAGGGTGACGAGTCCGCACCGGCGGCGTCCCGACTCCGGGCGCCACCGTCTCGCAACCTGACCTCGTCCAGCACCCGGAGCCCGACCTCCAGCACGTTCAGCCCATCGCCGAGTGCGTGATGCATCTTGAACAGCACCGCGAGACGGCCTCCGGCGAGACCGGAGATCACGTGGAACTCCCACAGCGGACGGCTCCGCCGCAGCGGAGCGACCATCAGCTCGGCGGCCAACGCCGCCGAGCCCTCACGGCTGCCGTCACAGTCGAGATGATGCAGCTGGATGTGGTCCTTGGCGCAGAATGCCGGATCATCGAACCATGTCGCGGCAGCCAGCGGAGACCCGGCTGGTTGCACTCGCTGACGCAGCTGGGGAACTCGCTGGGCCCGCTCCGCCAGCAGAGCGACCACCCGCCCCGGATCACCGAGACCGACCGGCCGGAAGATCGCCAACGCGCCGAGGTGCATCGGTGACACATCGCGATCCAGGCAGAGAAAGGCCGTGTCGAGTCCGGTGAGCCGCACCGGAGAAGCTTCGCACAACTGATCGTGCAGGGCGTAGAAACCCGTACCACCGGGCTGGTGCATGATCGATCCGTGCAGGTACTGGTCGACGCGGACAACCTCGATGTGCCGCGGCTGCGTCTGCTCGTCGCGGCACTGCAGGCCGCACCATCCGCCGACGTCGTGGTGGCCGGCGCGCCGACCGCGTTGGAGGCCCTCGACTGGTCGCCGCGGGCACAGGTTCTGCCGGCCAGCGGCTGGCAGGGCGCGGACCTGCTGCTGGCCCGCGCATACCACGCCGATGACCAGCCGCTGCTGCTGGCCACCGGCGACGGGGACTTCGCGCAGCTGGCACGACGCCATCCCGGCCCGGTGTTACTGGTCGGCGGGATCTCAAGCCGCTCCCGGGCGTTCGCCGGCCCCCGGATCACCGCCACCGACCCAGCCGCGGACGGTGGCGCTGCGCTGCGCTCCTGGCTAGGACACTCCACCGCACCGTGATCTTCAGCACTGTCACCAAGGAGGAGAACCGTGTCGACGCTGTTCAGCCGCATCATCGAGGGCGAGATCCCAGGCCGGTTCATCTGGCGTGACGAATGTTGCGTCGCGTTTCTCACCATCGCTCCGCTGCGGCCTGGGCACACCCTGGTCGTCCCCCGTGCCGAGGTCGACGAGTGGACCGATGCCGACGACGAGCTGATGGCCCATCTCATGGTGGTGGCCAGGCGCATCGGCGCGGCGCAGAAAGCAGGCTTCGACGCGCCACGGGCCGGCCTGGTGGTCGCCGGGTTCGAGGTAGCGCATCTGCACGTCCACGTGTTCCCCACGTGGACCATCGACGACTTCAACTTCGACGGAGCCGACCACAACCCCGACCCAGCCGACCTGGATGCCGCCGCGAGCACCCTACGCGAAGCCCTACGCACGGCCGGCCACACCAACCAGATACCCGGCTGAACCACTCCAGAGATCGCCATTCGGAGCCGGGTGACGCTCCGTGTGGGTCCCGGGACCGCAGCTCGGCTCCGAATGGCGGAAGGGGGATCAGGGGGTCAGAGGGTGGAAACCGCGCAGGCGGAGGCTGTTGGACACCACGAACACCGAGGAGAACGCCATCGCCGCTCCGGCGATCATGGGGTTGAGCAGGCCCGTCGCGGCCAGTGGGAGCGCGGCCACGTTGTAGCCGAAGGCCCAGCACAGGTTGCCCTTGATGGTGCGCAAGGTGCGGCGGGACAGCCGGATAGCATCGGCGACCACTCGCAGGTCACCGCGTACCAGAGTGAGGTCGCCGGCCTCGATGGCGGCATCGGTGCCGGTGCCCATGGCCAGCCCCAGATCAGCCTGGGCCAGCGCCGCAGCGTCGTTGACCCCATCACCGACCATCGCCACGATCCGACCGGCCCGCTGGAGCCGGCGCACCTGTTCGACCTTGTCTTCGGGCAGCACCCCCGCGATCACCGTGTCGATCCCGACCTCAGCGGCCACAGCGCGGGCAACGGTCTCATTATCACCGGTGAGCAGCACCGGGATCAGCCCCAGCTCGCGCAGCAGGCGCACCGCCTCGGCACTGCTCTGCTTCACCGTGTCGGCCACCGAGAGCAGGCCACGCATCCGGCCATCCCACGCCACCGCGACGACGGTACGGCCGCAGGCCTCCGCCTGGGCCGCGGCCGAAGCCAACGTGTCAGGCAATGGCACCGACCACCGCTCGGCCAACCAGGTCGGCCGACCCACCGCCACCATCACGCCACCGTGCACCTCACCGTGCACTCCCAGCCCCCGCACCGAGCGGAAACCGACTACCGCGGGCAGCGTCCCCAGCCGCTGGCGACCCCCGGCGGCGATCGCGGCGCCGACGGGATGCTCCGAGGCATCCTCCACCGCGGCGGCCCGGCCCAGCACCTCCTCGACGCTCTCGCCGGCCGCGGGCAGCACATCGACCAGAGTCATCGCGCCCGTGGTCACCGTTCCGGTCTTGTCCAGCAACACGGTGTCCACCCGCCGGGTGCACTCCAACACCTCGGGTCCCCTGATGAGGATGCCCAGCTGCGCACCGCGACCGGTACCGACCAGCAGCGCGGTGGGCGTGGCCAGCCCGAGCGCACACGGACAAGCGACGATCAATACCGCGACCGCGGCGGCGAACGCGGTCCCGACCGGGGCACCGACGACCAGCCAGACACACAGGGTAGCCACCGCGAGCACGATCACGACTGGCACGAACACCGCCGAGACCCGGTCAGCCAGCCGCTGCACCTCGGCCTTGCCGCTCTGCGCGCCCTCCACCAACCGCGCTATCTGCGCGAGCCGAGTCTGGGTACCGACCCGACAGGCCCGCACCCGCAGCCGACCGGACGCGTTCACCGTCCCACCGATGACGACCGAACCCGGTCCGACCTCGATCGGCACCGACTCACCGGTCAGCATGCTCTCGTCAACCGCAGCGGACCCCTCCACCACCTCCCCGTCGGTGGCGATCTTCTCCCCCGGGCGGACCACGAACTCATCGCCGACCACGAGCGCCTCGATGGGGATGCGCGTCTCCCGCCCGCCTCGCAGCACCGCGACGTCCGAGGCGCCGAGGTCGAGCAACGCGCGCAGCGCCGCGCCCGCGCGCCGTTTGGAGCGTGCTTCGAAGTAGCGGCCGGCCAGCAGGAACACCGTGACGCCGGCGGCGACCTCGAAGTAGACCTTGCCATGGGAGTGGTACCCCGAGGCGACGACCTCGTGCCGGGGGAACAGGCCGTTACCGACGAACCATGCGTAGCAGCTCCACAGGAACGCGGCCAACACACCCATCGAGATCAGCGTGTCCATGGTGGCCGCGCCGTGCTGCAGGTTCCGCCACGCGGCCCGGTGGAAGGGCCATGCCCCCCACGTCACGACCGGGACGGTGAGGAAAAGCGACAGCGACTCGAAGTTGTGCGGCACCCGCAGGCCCGGCACCATCGCCACCATCGACATCGCGATCACTTGGGTGGCCAGCACGGCGCTACCCACCAGCCGTTCCCGCAATACGAGGAGGTCGGCACCCTCGGTGTCAGCGGACTGAGGTAGCTCGGCGGTGTAGCCGGTGCGCGTCACGGTCGCCACGAGGTCCTCAGGCGCGACCCCGTCGGCGTAGCTGACTCGGGCCTTCTCGGTGGCGTAGTTGACGCTGGCGTTGACTCCCTCGAGCCGGTTGAGCTTCTTTTCGATGCGCGCCGCGCAGGACGCACACGTCATCCCACCGATCACCAGCTCGACCTGGTGGTTGCGCTCACCGGTGTGAAACATGCTCAGCCGGAGCTCTCAGCGGAACTCTCGTAGCCGGCCTCGTCGATCGCGGCGCGGACCGCGACATCGTCCAGGGGCCTGTCACTGGTGATGGTGACCCGGCCGGTGGCGAGGTCGACCAGCACATCGGTCACGCCCTCGATGGCGCCGACCTCTCGCGTCACCGCCGAGACGCAGTGCTGGCAGACCATCCCCGTGACGATGTACTCGCTGATGGTGGCGGTGTCCCCCATGTCGATGACCTCCTCGGGCTCGTTGCGGTGTGCCGCGCGGCGCGTCACGAGCGGACCAGGCGAGCGATCGCGTCGGCCGCTTCCTTGACCTTGACGCCGGCATCGGCCTGATCGGCCGCGGCGTCCACCACGCAGGTAGCCATATGTTCTTCGAGCAGAACCAGCGCGAAGGATTGCAGTGCCTTCGTGGCGGCCGAGACCTGGGTCAGGACATCGATGCAGTACTGGTCCTGCTCCACCATGCGCTGCAGACCACGTATCTGGCCCTCGATCCGGCGGAGCCGGTTGAGGTAGGCGTCCCGGTCCTTCGTGTAGCTCGCCACTGCGCTGCCCTCTCTCGACCCCTCGGCTCGTGAACCCTCGGTCATACCCCTGCCAGGTACCAACATACCCCCCACTCGTATCGATGTACCACTGGTATCTCCGTGCCACCCGGGCGGGTCGGAGGTCACTGCGGCGACCCCGCCGACGGCTAGGCCGGCGCCAGCACCACCCACACCGGGCCGGGCGCGAAGGTCAACGGTGAACCATCCGGCAGGGTGAACATGGTGCTCGTGTCTGGGGCCGGGTGCGACCAGCGCCCGGTGAAGGCGAGTCCGTCGCGGAGCACGACCGCGTCACCGGCGCCCACCGTCGCCGCGAATGGCGACGGTGACCCGGCGGCGTCGCGGACCGAGGTGTCACGCACCGACACCCGCTGCAGCACCACGGTCGCCGCCCCGGGCCGCGGTCCAGATGCGGAGGTGAGCGGCGTACCGTCCATGGAGATCACCCACCTAGCCTCCGCCGGCACCCACTGCACCCCGATGGTGGTCGCCGGATACCAGACTTCGGTCGCCGGCACCGGACGACCGCCGGGCGGCGTGGGCCCGAAACGGAACCCGATGTCCCGCGGTGGCGCGCCGCCCTGGCGTAGCAGGTTGGCCTCGCCATAGAGGTTGTGCGGTATGGGCCTTCGCCGGTCGCGGTAATAGTCGCCCGGCCGCGCCAAGGCCGAGACGTCAAGCACCGGCGCGTGTGACACCAGCGCGCCGACCACGGGCGCCGCGCCGGAGAACGCCAACGCGGGCCGACCGAAGTTGGCCAGCAGCTGCACGTCGGACGCGCGCGTGCTGCGCACCGGCCCCACCACCGACGGAACCCTGGACTGATACACCGCGAGCAGCCGGCTCAGGCCGCCCTCGACCGGTTCGACATAGACCAGGTCCGCCAGCTCGAGTCCGCTTTGTGGGCGGGCCTGCGCGGTATTGTCGATCTTGACACAGAGTACTGGCGCGTCGAGGTCGGTGGGCAGGCCGGTGAACGGCGAAGCCGGGGGCGGGCTCGGTGGGGTCGAGCTCGGCGCGAGCGGACTGGGCGCGAGCGGACTGGCCGGAATCCGCGAGACCGGCGGGGCGAGGGCCCGCGACGGGGTCGGGAGCGCACCGCTGGAGCAGGACAGCACCATGGCGGGGACCACGCATACCAACGCAAGCACGGCCGGCAGTCGCCCTCGTCTCCTCACCACCACTCCCTCGCCGGCGCATGACGCAACGTTGGGTGACACTTCATACCAGCGGCGCTCGGCGCACGGGAAATGCCGGCTCACCGCTCCTCGGTAGCATTAACCCATTCAGCGGTGCCCCATAGCTGACAGTGACGAAAAGCCTGCTGGATGTGGCACTCCGCTCGGAGGATGACAAAGAGTCGCCCACCGATTACCCTGAGGGAGATCGCTCAACGTCACTACCGGGGGACCTAGTGAGTGTGAGCCATGGGTTCGATGGGTTCGAGTGCCTCGTACCGGGGCGCAGCCTGATGGCTGCGCACCTGCGGCGGTGGAAGCTGTGGCGCGAGCGGAAAGTCGTCATCGCCTATGTCCTCGCCGTGGACATCGCCGCGGTAGCGCTGGCCGCCGGGATGATCGCGGCGATACCGGTCCGCTCCGGCGATCTGTTCCGCTTCGGGCTGCTGCTCGCCGGGGCGGCCGTCCACCGGGAAGCGGTTCGCCGGATCGAGAGCCTGCGTGAGCGCGCTACGAGCAACGGCCTGCTCACGGACCTCACCTCCTTGTGGATCTTCGCGGCGGCGCTGTCGGTTCCGCTACCGCTGGTCTTCGCCGTCGCCGTGGTGGTCTACCTGCACTCCTGGTACCGGGGTGGCTCCGGCAGGCTGTACCGCAAGCTGTTCTCTGGCGCGACGACGGTGCTAGCGTCCACTGCCGCCGTCGCAGTCCTGCAACTCCTCCAGCCCGCCGGGTACCCGATCATCCCGCACGGCCCGCCGGGGCTCGCCGTCCTGATCGGCGCCGGGGTGGTCTACTGGCTGGTCAACTATGCATTGGTGGTCGGCGCCGTGAGAATATCCGACCCGCTCCAGCCGGCCCGCCAAGTCCCGCCCGACTCAGGCGAGCAGGTCGTCGTGGCGGCCTCGCTCGGGCTGGGAGCCGCGCTCGCCCTGATGCTGACCTGGGAGCCGTGGCTGACCCCCGTCCTCATGATCACCGTGTTCGCGCTGCACCGCGCATTACTGCTACCGCACTTCCAGCAGGCCGCCCGCACCGACAGCAAGACCGGTCTGCTCACAGTGGGCTTCTGGCGCGAGGCGGCCGGCCGGGAGCTCGAACGGGCCCGCCGGCTCGCCGACCCGCTCGGAGTGCTGATGCTGGACCTGGATCATTTCAAGTCGTTCAACGACCGGATGGGGCATCTCGTCGGCGATCAGCTGCTGCGCGCCGTCGCCGATGAGCTCCGCTGCCAAACCCGGCCCTACGACCTGGTCGGGCGCTTCGGCGGCGAAGAGTTCGTAATCCTGCTGCCCGGTGTGGGAACCGCCCAGGTCGAGCACATCGCGGACCGGATCCGCGAGTGCATCAGGCGGCTGCGCGTCCTGGTCGACGGTCCACTCGATCGGCCAGTCACGGTGGACGGCATATCGGTGTCGATCGGGGCGGCGGTCAGACCCAACGACGGCGACGAGATCGACCAGCTGCTCCTTGCCGCCGACGGCGCCCTGATGGCGGCCAAAGCCGCCGGCCGCGACCGCGTACGTCTCGCGACGCCCGCGCCTCTATAGCCCCGATATGTCTCCATATCGGGGCTATAGAGTCCGGAACAGCCCCGATATGCCTCCACATCGGGCGGAGTGGGCGGGAGAATGTGATGAGCGGCGGGGGCGGGCTCACTCGGGTGGGGACTGCGGAGCTGCTGGGACGGGCTCGCGCGGTACGGGACGCAGTGCACGGCACGCGGGTGACCTACTCACCGAAAGTGTTCCTGCCGTTGACCATGCTGTGCCGGGACCGCTGCGGCTACTGCACCTTCGCGCACGCTCCCCGCGAGCTGCCATCAGCCTACCTGGAGCTCGACGAGGTGCTGGCGGTCGCCCACCGGGGCGCGGAGCTGGGTTGCCACGAGGCGCTGTTCACCCTCGGTGAGCGCCCCGAGCACCGCTACCCGTCCGCCCGGAGCTGGCTGACCGAGCACAGGTACGGCTCCACGGTGGACTACCTGGTGACGGCATGCCGCGCGGTGCTCGAGCAGACCGGGCTGCTCCCACACGCCAACGCCGGCGCGTTGCACCGCGAGGAGCTGGCCGCGCTGCGCGAGGTGACCGCCAGCCAGGGAATGATGATCGAGTCGTCGCGGTCGGACCTGGCCGCGCACCGCGGTGCGCCGGACAAGCACCCGGACCGGCGGCTGGCCACCCTGCATGCGGCGGGTGAGCTGGCGATCCCGTTCACCACCGGGATCCTGGTCGGCATCGGCGAGACCGAGGCCGACCGCGTGGTGGCGCTCGAAACGATCGCGGCGGCACACCGCCGGTACGGGCACGTGCAGGAAGTGATCGTGCAGAACTTCCTGCCCAAGACGGGCACCGCGATGCGCCACGTCCAGCCGTGCTCACCGCAGGAGCACCTACGAGCCATCGCGCTGGCTCGGCTCCTGCTGCCGCCGCAGGTGCATGTGCAAGCCCCGCCCAATCTCACCGACGACCCCGGGCGCGTCCTCGCCGCCGGCATCGACGACTGGGGCGGGGTCTCCCCCAGCACCGTTGACCACGTCAATCCCGAGCGGCCGTGGCCCGCGCTGGAGGAGCTGCGCGGGGTGACTCAGGCGGCGGGTCACACCCTGGCGCCACGGCTGGCTGTGTACCCGGAGTACGCCCTGGACCCGATCCGGTGGCTGGACGAGGCGGTGCGTTTCGGGGTGCTGGACCGCTCCGACGCCGAGGGGCTCGGCCGGGACGATCCAGGCGCGGTACTCCCGGAGCGTGCGTGCCACGCCGTCAACGTCGGCGACGGCGCGGAGGTGACGCTGACCGGACGCCGCTCCACCGCCTGGTACTCCGGTGCCGACGTCGCGCCGCCGGTGTTGTTACCCGCGCCGGCGCGGGCGGCCGGCGCGGTGCGTGAGGTGCTCGACGGGGTTCGCGCCGGCCAGCGCCCCGAGCTCGACGAGCTGGTGGCGTTGTTGCGCGCCCGGGGGCCCGAGGTCGGTGCCGTTGCCGAGCTGGCCGACGAGCTGCGCGCAGCAACCGTCGGCGACACCGTGACCTACGTGGTCAATCGCAACATCAACTACACCAACGTGTGCACCTTCCGGTGCCGGTTCTGCGGGTTCTCCAAGGGCAAGCTGTCGCTGAACCTGCGCGGCGCACCGTACCTGCTGGAGCTGCCCGAGATCGTGGCGCGGGTCCTGGAGGCGCAGCGATGGGGCGCCACGGAGGTGTGCCTGCAAGGCGGGATCCATCCCAGCTTCGACGGCGACTACTACCTCACGGTGTGCCGAGCCATCCACGAGGCCGCACCCGGAGTCCACATCCACGGCTTCACCGCGCTGGAGGTCACCGAGGGTGCCCGGCGGCTGGGCGAGCCGCTGGCCGACTACCTGATCCGGCTGCGCGCGGCGGGTCTGCGCTCACTGCCCGGTACCGCCGCCGAGATCCTCGACGACGAGGTCCGCGCGGTGCTGTGCCCTGACAAGATCACCACCGCAGAGTGGCTGGAGGCGCACCGGGTAGCGCACTCGGTGGGGCTGCGCTCCAACGTCACGATGATGTTCGGAGCCATCGAGCAGCCCGTGCACTGGGCCCGGCACCTGCTGCGGGCCCGGGACCTGCAGGTGCGGACCGGCGGGTTCACCGAGTTCGTCGGGCTGCCCTTCGTGCACATGGCGACCCCGATGTACCTGAAGCAGGCGGCCCGGCGGGGCCCGACCTGGCGGGAGGTGCTGCTGGTGCACGCGGTAGCCCGGATCGCGTTGCACGGGCTGATCGACCACGTGCAGGCGTCCTGGGTCAAGCTCGGCGCCAGTGGTGCCCGCCAGCTGCTGCAGGCCGGGGTCGACGACCTGGGCGGCACGCTGATGGGTGAGAACATCAGCCGCGCGGCCGGTGCCAGCCATGGGCAGGGCCTGGACGAGGCCGGCTTCCGGTCGATCGTCGAGCCGCTCGGCCGGCCGCTGGCCCAGCGCACCACCCTCTACGAGCCCGTGGAGGGCTAGTCGTTGCGCCGGAGGCCTGTTTCGGGATGATCGCGGTCGTAGAGCAGGGCGGCTGGTGCTCTGGCTGCGGGGGCCGGCGCCGGAAGCTGACCATGACACGCCTCGCCGGGCTGGGGTACAACCCCGTTAGGGCTGGGCGTCTTCGACGAATACCCGCAGTTGAGCGAACAGCTCGTCACGGCTGGTCACGCCCAGCCGCTGACGCATCCGGGCTACGTGGTGCTCCACGGTCTTGGCCGAGATGAACAACCGTTCCCCGATCTGACGGTAGGTCAGTCCGGTCAGGATGAGCTCGGCGACCTCCCGTTCCCGACCGCTGAGCATGGCTGGACCCCCTGGCCCACCGGCAGACACAGCGGCTGGACGCGAGCGGGGCATCGGGTCGGACGGATCGTCCCGCCCGCTCGCTACCGAGGGGCCGGCCGCGCCGGGGCCGGTGGCCTGCAGCGCTCGGGCGCATCCGAGCAGAGTGACCATGACCTTACGGTCGGTGGTGCGGATCGCGGCCTGGCCCGCCAGCCGGGAGCCATCGTTCGCCAGCCCGATCGACTGCAGCCCACGGGCTGCGGACTCCACGTCGGACGGGTCGAACTGTCCGGCCAGCACCCGCATCCAGGCACGGCCCGCGGCAGCGAGCACGGCGGCGCAGTGGTTGCTCTTCGCTGCCTTCAGCAGAGCCGCCGCATGCGGCTCCGCCGCACTGGGCTGCTCTCGCAGCAGCGCGGCATGCAGGCCGTACCAGTGCAGCGGAGCGGCCCACAGCGGCGGATCACCCAGCCGCTCCAGCAGAGTCCGAGCCTGTTCCAGGTGCGGTGCCACCCGGTCGAAGTCTCCTAGCCTGGCCGCGGCCACGGCCAGCTCACCCAGCGGCAACAGCGCGAACAGGTCGGCCGGGTGCCGGACGATCGCGTCTCGGGCGGCGGCCCAGGCGGCCTGCATGGCGGGAATGTCGCTCCCGCGCCGGGCCAGACCCACCGCCAGAGCGGCGGAGAACAGCTCTTCCCGCGGTTCAAGGGTGCCTGCTTCGGGGACGGCGCCGGCCAGCCAGTACCTGGCCAGCGCGGTGTCACCACGGACCATCGCGGTCCAGGCCAGCAGTAGCTGGTAGCGGGCTCGCGCGAACAACCCGCCGACGCCGCGGGCTAGAGCGCGCTCCAGCACCGAGACGGCGACGTCGAACTCTCCACAATGCAGCGCCACGATCGCCGCCAGCGCCGCCGGGGTATCCGGGAGCAGCACGGCTCCCCCGGCCGGTTCGAGCAGCGCGGCGGCTCGGGTCAGCGTGGACAGGGCCTCGATGGGGCCGGCCATCGGCGAGCCGAGTACCGACTCCAGCACACCGGTGGCCATCAGCGACTCCGCGCCGGCCACCAGTGTCGGCGGTTGGTCACCCTCGGAAGCTGCCAGCACCTCCCGAGCCTGCGCCAGCGACCCGGTACCCAGCAGCGCCAGCGCGGCCAGCGGTGTGGCCGAGCCGATCCCCGCCTCGCCGACCCAGAGATAGACCTCAGCGCTGCGAGCCAGCAGACCACGCTGGGCCAGGACCGCGGCCGCGACGTTGCCGGCCCTGGCCAGATCGGGGCACGAGGGGTCGGACAACGCCTGATCGGCGAGGCGCAGCGCCCCGTCCAGGTCACCCGCCAGAGCCGCCGCCTCGGCCCGTCGGGGTGCCAACGAGGCCGAGTCAGCTCCGGCGGTGACGGCCTGGGCGTACAGCCGCACAGCCCGCGCCGCGGCATCAGACCCGGTCGGTTCGGACAGGGCGGTGTCGGCTGCCGCTTCGAAGACGGCCGCGAGGTCACTACCGCGGGCACCGGACTCGACCAGCTGGTGGGCCAGCTCGAGAACCGGCCGGCCACGTTCGAGGTGGGCGGCGAGCACCAGCCGCTGGACCACCCGTCTGGTGCCCGGCGCGGCACTGGCCACCAGCGCCCGCCGCACCAGCGGGATCACCCTGGCCCCCTCGCCCAGGCCCGCGTCCAGCAGCAGGCCACCGGCGTGCGCCGTCGACAACAGGTCAGTGACCACGGCTGGATCGAGCGCGAGCACCTGAGCGAGGACTTCGGGGTCGGGGGCCGCGCCGAGCCCCACCGCGAGCAGCAAGGCGCGGAGCTGGGGGCCGACCTGGGCAAGGTCGTGGCGGACGCGGTCGAGAACCTCCGGCGGCAGCTCCGGACAGTCGCCGTCGAACCCGCCATCGGTGCGCGGTGCGTCCATCACCCGGTCGACCAGCGTCGCGGGCGAGCGAGTCGCCTGGTTCACGTGGGCGGCCCAGGACGTCGGCTGGACGTGGTCGCCGGGACGGCCGTCGTGCTCGTGGGGCGCGGAGACGCCTTGGTGGTCTGGGCCGGCGTGGAGATGGAGGTCTGCGGGGGAGCGGGGTCGGTCGTCGGGGTCGGCTGGGGCGGCGTGCTGGGCGGGGACGGGGGGACGGACCAGCTGGTGGTCCAGGTGTAGGTGGTGACCCAGCTAGGCGCAGGCGCGACCACGCTGGTGGGTACCGCGGCGGGGCCTGGTTTGGCGGCGCCACTGGCCGGTCTGCTCGGCGCGGCGGGGGCTGTCGTACGGACCAGCCAGCCGGAGCCCAGCCCGCGTGAGCTTTCGTCGCTGCTCGTCGCGGGATTGGCCGCTGGGCCAGCGGCGCCCATCGGCCCACCGGCACTGGGAACCGGCGGGCCGCTTGACGCCGGGGTTCCGGCGTTCGCCTGCGGGCTGGGACTGCCACGGGCGGTCAGGAACGGGACTGATGCCACGCCGGCGGCGGTGATGAGGGCGAGGGCTCCGGCTAGGGCGACCCGTGTCACCCGCCGGGAGCCGGCTCGGAGCCGAGCGGGTTCGACCTCCAGCGGGATAGCTGTCAGGGATGGTCGTTGGGGGGCCTGCTCCTGCACGAGCGCCACGACGGTGGACTCGGTGGGAGGCTCAGAGACGGCGTCGCTCTGGGCCGGCGGACCGTCAGCGAGGTCCGTGGCGGTGGTGTCGGTGGGTAGCGCGAAGAGAGCGGCGCCGAGCGCGATGGTGGCTTTGGGGTCGGCGTCGATGGCGACGGGGCGGCCGAGCTCAGCGGAGACGAGCTGCGCGACGAGTGGTACCCGGGAGGAACCGCCGACCAGCAGCACCACGTCGAGGTCTCGCGCTGTGAGCTCAGCGGATCGCAGTGCCTGGTGCAGCGCCTCGATGGTCCGGGTCACGTGGTGGCGGATCATGTCTTCGAACTCGGCCCGGACCAGCCGGACCTGGGACTGGATCCCAGGGGCCAGGACGGGGATCGTGACTTCGGTATCGGCGGAGAGTGCCTCTTTGGCTTCAGTGCATTCCCGTCGGAGCGCCGCGGTCGCGGCGAGGGTGGTGGGGTCGGTGGGGTCCAGCTCGGCCAAGGCGGGAACCGCGGCCAGGACGTGGTTGACGACGACGTCGTCGAAGTCCGCGCCGCCGAGGTGGTCGAGCCCCTGGGGGTGGCCGAGCACGGAGAAGGTGCCGACGCCGGTCTTGCGGACTACGGCCGCGTCGAAGGTTCCGCCGCCGAGGTCATAGACCGCGATCGTGCTGCCCGACTCGATCCGTTCCTGGAGTGCGTAGCCAGCGGCGGCGGCCTCGGGCTCGGTGCGGAAAGTGATCTCGGGGAGACCGGCCGCGCGGAGTGCCTGCGCCATGGTCTGGACCTTGTACGTGCCCCAGCCGGCCGGGTGCGTGACCACGATGCCGTCAGCGGGGCCACCCTCGCGTTGCGCGACCCGGTCGACGACCCACCGGAGCACCTCGGCGGCGATCTCGGGCGCGGAGTGCGGCAGACCACCGATCACCATCGGGACCTCGTCACCGATGCGCCGCTTGAACTCGCGGACCACCCGCTCAGGATGGGTGACGGCGCGACGCTCGGCGGCCTCCCCCACCACCACGTGCCCATCGGGCGCGACGTAGACCACCGAGCTCACCGCAGTGGAACGGGTCCCCAGCGGGACCACCTCCGGCAGCACACGCCGCCCCGCCTCCGCGCGACAGATCGCTGCGGCGGTGAAGGTGGTACCCGCGTCGATCCCGAGCCAGTAACTCATCCTCGCGTGCCCCTTCCTCGTCGTGGCGACCCCCGCAAGCCCCCTCCACCCCCCCGGTGCACGAACACATCCGTCCGACGCCTGGCCCGCGTATCGCCAACACGAGGCGCTCCGTTAGCGGTCCCGTAGGACCCCAGCCAACGACGTCGCAGCCCCCAACGTCGCGGGCTGTCAATCCCCTAACGCGGCGCGGGGCAACCCGGTGCGATCCCCGATGCCCGGCCGCGGTGGAGCACCTAGCTTTGGCCCCTCACCGGCGGGCAGCTCGACCCTGCCGGCCCGCCACCTCGCACAAGGGAGCACAACAGTCATGACCATGACGCAGAGCCTGCTGGACTTCATCCTCAACCTGCTGCGCGACAGCGACGCCAAAACCGCTTTCGTCGCCGACCCGCAGAAGGCGCTGGCTGATGCCGGGCTGGGTGAGGTGTGCAGCGAGGACGTGTCCGACGCGATGTCCTACGTAGCGGAGTACCACCCGGTGACCTTCGTCGGCGACCGCGACTACAACCTCGGGAACACGAACATCTCCCAGCACATCACCAGCGACCGTCCCGATCACGGCCACGGGCCGGACCACAACTACGGGCCCGACCCCCACGCCACCCCGGTGCAGCAGCTGGAGTACATCACCGCCAACTACTCCTACACCGACAGCCACGACACGGTGATCGACAAGTCAGTGAACCAGAGCATCTGGAACGAGGGCACGCTGGACCAACGCTTCGACGACCACTCGGTGACCGCGACGGACCACTCCGTGGCCGCGGGTGGTGATATCAACGCTCCCGTGGCCAACGGCAATGACAACGTCGTCGGCGAGGGCAACAGCGTGGGCAACACCTCCTACCGCGACGATCACTCCGATGACCACTCCGTCCGGGGCTCGTTCAACGGCGACAACATCGCCGACCACGGCGGCGTCGCCGGGCAGGGCAACGACGGCAACGCCACCGACCCGCACAACAGCAACGTCGCCACCGGCGGCAGCGCGCTGGAGAACGCGCCACGCGACTCGCACGACACCACGACCCGTGACTCCTTCAACGACTCACACAACCGGGACTCGGAGCACATCACCACCATCGACTCCGGCAACGACAACCCGCACTACAACGACAACTCCCACCACAGCGCCACCGCAGACACCTTCCACAACCAGTCCTTCAACGACGAGTCCTTCAACCACGACTCGGCGATCACCCACACCGAGCAGCACGGCCTCGTCAACGCCGCACTCAGCCCGGCGGTCGCTCTCCCGGTACACGACAACGAGCTCGACGTGCTTGACCACTCCGAGCACCACCTCCCCACCTGACCCCCCGGAAACGGCACCGAGACGGCTCCGAGGAGTAACCTCCAGCAGGCCAAGCGCCACACCGGCTCCGCCGCCCCCGCTCCGGGGTGGCGGAGCCGGTCGCATGACCTACGGCAGGAGAGGGCAACGCGGTGAGCGCAGCGGGGCCAGCAGGCCTGGACGTCGTCGACCGGACCATCGGCTTGGCCGAGGCCGGCGACCGGCACGACCTGGGACAGCGGCTGGCGCACACCCGCCGGCGGCTGCTCGACCCCAGCGTGCGAGTTCTGGTGGTCGGCGAGTTCAAACAGGGCAAGAGCCTGCTCGTCAACGCACTGGTTGACGCTCCGGTCTGCCCGGTGGACGACGACATCGCCACCGCAGTGCCCACTGAGGTCTCCTACTCGAAGACCCCGATCGCGACGCTGGTCCGCGGGACGGACAACGCCGCCGACGCGGAGACCACCCGCGTCCAGGTCCCTATCGACACGCTCGCCAGTCACGTGTCCGAGGCGGCCAATCCGGCTAACCGGCAGGGCCTGCTGCGCGCCGAGGTCGGTGTGCCGCGTCAGATCCTGGCTGGCGGGCTGGTCCTGGTCGACACCACCGGCGTCGGCGGGCTCAGCTCGGTGCATACCACCAGCACCCTGGCCGCGCTGCCCACCGCCGACGCCGTGCTGCTGGTGTCCGATGCCTCGCAGGAGTACTCCGAACCAGAGGTCGACTTCCTGCGGCAGGCGATGAAGCTGTGTCCCAACCTCGCGTGCGTCCTCACCAAGACCGACCTCTACCCCCAATGGCGGCACATCGCCGAGCTGGACCGCGTCCACCTCGCGGGCGCCAGAGTGGAAGCTGACCTGCTGCCGGTGTCCTCGACGCTGCGCCTGCACGCGATGCACACCGAGGACAGGCAGCTGGACGAGGAGTCCGGGTTTCCGGCGCTGGTGCGGTACCTGCTGGACGCCGTGGCGCAGGCCGATCGGCTGAGCCGCCGCGGCGTGGCGCACGACGTCCTCACCGTCACCGACTACCTCGCGGTGTCGCTACGGGCAGAACTGCAGGCGCAGCAGAACCCCGGAGGCGCTACAGCGCTGATGGCCGAGCTGGAGGCCGCCAAGTCGCGCGCCGAGAACCTGCATCGCCGCACCTCACGATGGCAACACACGCTCAGCGACGGGATGGCCGACCTGAACGCCGACATCGAGTTCGACCTGCGTGACCGGTTGCGTCAGGTGATCCGCAACGGCGAGGCGGCGCTGGAGCAGGCCGATCCGAGCGCGATCTGGGAGCAGTTCACCGAGTGGCTCACCCAGCAGCTCACCGCAGCCACCTCCGACAACTTCGTGTGGGCCAACCAGCGGGCGCAGCTGATCGCCCGCCAGGTGGCCGAGCACTTCGCCGAGGACGGCGGCGAGCTGCTTCCTGAGCTGCGGCTGGGTGCTGCGGCCAGCACGCTGGACGCGGTGCCCGACCTGCCGGCGCCGCACGGTGAGGACCCGAAGCTCGTCGGCAAGCTGCTCACCGGAATGCGAGGTTCCTATGGCGGCGTGCTGATGTTCGGCATGATGACCACCCTGGCCGGGATGGCCCTGATCAACCCGATTTCGATCGCCGCCGGGTTGCTACTCGGAACCAAGACGCTGCGCGAGGACAGAAAGAGCCGCCTGAAGCGGCAGCGGGCCGAGGCTCAGATGCTGCTACGGCGGCAGGTCGACGACGTCATCTTCCACGTGGGCAAGGAATGCCGGGACCGGTTGCGCCAGGTCCAACGGCTACTAAGAGATCACTTCAGCGAGGTGGCGGCGGAGCTGCACCGCTCGCTGTCCGAGTCCATCCAGGCCGCGCAGACGGCCGCGAACACCGAGGGGTCCGACCGGCAACAGCGGATCAGCCGGCTCAAGGCTGAGCTGGCGCGGATCGATGCGCTGCGAGACGACGCCCGCGCTCTGCTGACCATCCCAGGGCTGGTCACCCCAGGAAACGGGCAGTGAGCTCGCCGACGAGGGCGACCCCCAGCATCGGTACCGCGGTCCGGGCGGTGTTGCGGCGGGCAGTCGAGGCCTACCGCGACAGCCCCACCACGGCCACCCGGCTGCGTGACCAGATCGACCGGCTCGACGAACCGCTTCGGGTGGCGGTCGCAGGCAAGGTCAAAGCCGGCAAGTCGACGCTGCTCAACGCCCTGGTCGGCGAGCAGATCGCCCCGACCGACGCCGGGGAGTGCACCCGCGTCATCACCTGGTATCGGGACGCCCCCAGCCCGCGAGTCACCCTGATGCCCCACCGGGGGGCGCCGCGGCAGCTGCCGCTGACCCGGGCCGATGGCCGGTTGGAGTTCGACCTTGGAGGTAGCGCGCCCGACGACGTCGACCGGTTACTCGTCGACTGGCCCTCCCACGGTCTGCGGACCACGACGCTGATCGACACCCCCGGTATCGCATCGCTGTCAGCACACATCTCGGCCCGCGCTATCGCGCTGCTCGCGCCCGAAGACCGGCCGTCGGACGCGGACGCCGTCATCTACCTCATGCGCCACCTACACGCCACCGACGTGCGGTTCCTCGAGTCGTTTTACGACCAGGTCGGGGCTCCCGCAGCGGTCGTCAATACGGTCGCGGTGCTGTCCCGGGCCGACGAGATCGGTGCCAGCCGGCTCGACGCGATGGTCTCGGCGCGCCAGATCGCCCGGCGCTACCGCACCGAGCCCAAGGTGCGTCGGGTGTGCCAAACCGTGGTCGCGGTGGCCGGCCTGCTCGCGCAAACCGCGCGAACGCTGCGGCAGGTGGAGTTCAGCGCGCTCTGCGAGCTGGCGCAGACGTCCCGATCCGAGCTGGACGCCCTCCTGCTCTCGGCCGACCGGTTCACTGCGCCTCAGGCGCACCCGACCCTGCCGGCGCAGACCCGCGGCGCCTTGGTGGAGCGATTCGGGTTGTTCGGGCTGCGGCTGGCGACCACGCTGATCCGTCAGGGGCACCGCGAACCGGCCGGGCTCACTCAGGAGCTGGTGCGGCGCAGTGGTCTGGACGAGCTGCGCACTGTGCTGGCCACCCAGTTCACCGAGCGCCGTGACGTGCTCAAGGCCCGGTCGGCGCTGCTCCTGGTCGACCGGGCCTTGCGGGAGGAACCCTGCTCGGAGGCCCATCAGCTAGCCGGTGAGGTTGAACGGATCCTGGCCGGTGCGCACGAGTTCCGCGAGCTGCGGCTGCTCGCGGAACTTCGTGCTCCCGACGTGGCGCTGCCGCCCGACGCCCGGTCGGATGCTGAACGGCTACTCGGTGGGCACGGCACCCCGACACCCAGCCGGCTCGGCCTGGAACCCGACGCGGATCGCGCTGCGCTCCGCGAGGCCGCGATCGCCGCGCTGGCGCGCTGGCAGCGGCGCGCCGAGAGCCCGCTGTCCGATCGCACCGCCAGTGAACGGGCGCGAGTGGTCGTACGAAGCTGCGAGGGCATGCTCGCCCGGCTGGCCCAGGATCAGGCCGACTCATGATCCCGGCCACACCCGGTGCACATCGCTAACTCAGCCGGCCACGGATCGCACCCTTACCGAGAGTAGTCGAGTCGACGTTGAGATAGTAGTCCGCCGGATGCCTGATGACAGCGTTGATATTGTCGTGGGAGCTGGGGACACAACCCGAGGCCGTGCTTCGCGCGCCAGGAAAGCTCTGGTGGTCGAAGAAATCGATCCACTGCGGGCCCTCACCGCCACGGGCGGCGACGTGCAGGTGCAGGGCGGTGACCTGGCCGCGAAGCTGGCTCCACGTAATGGTGAAGCAGGCCTGCGTCTTGTTCGGGTCGAGATCCAGCGTCGCCGAGCCCCTCCCGTCGGGGTCGCCGCCCCCAGGGACTTCCCCACCGGTCAGCTGGATCGAGAAATGACCGTTCCCGGCCTGATACGCCAAGCCGACCTCATGCGCCGCCGCCGAGGTCGGTCCAACGAGGACGAGGACCGACGAGACAGAGGCCAGGCAGACTCCGACTCGCCCCATTGCCCGAACACCTTTGTCATACCGCATTCTGAGACCTCTCCTGCCCCGGTCAGCCGATACCCGACCTAGGCGGGAGGCGCATCGAGCTCCACCTCCCGCCCGGCACGCACTTAATCCAGCTGGCCGCGGATCGCACCGTCGTCATGCGCGGTCGTGTGGACCATCAGGTAGTAGTCGGACGGGTCATCGATGACGGCGCGGATCTTCTCTCGGTCACTGTGGACGCAGTCCAGCACCGTGTCTCCCTCCCCGGGGTAACGCTCGTGGTTGAAGAAGTTGATCCACACCGGACCATCGTGATGACGGGGGGAGACGTGGAGATGGAAGGCGGTCACCTCTCCCTCGAGCCGGCGCCACCTGACGGCGTAACAGACCCTCTCGTTTTCCGGGTCGAAGTCCAGACGAGCGAAGCCCCGCCCGCCGCGGTCTCCACCGTCCCGGACCTCGTCACCGGTCAGGTATATCGAGAACTGATTGTGGCCGTACTCGTACTCGTGCGCCGTGGCGACTTCCGCCGACGCCGAGGCGGGCCCGGCGAACACCAGAGCCGACGACGCGAACGCCAGACAGGCGCCGACCCGCCCGATTGTCCGGGCGCCTTTCTTGTACCGCATCATTGGAACCTTTCTTGCCGTCGCCAGCCGTCCTTGCGCGCCCTTCGCACAATAAAGATTTCCGGGCGGCAAGGACGCCGTTGAGGCGACCGTGTCAGCTGCTAGGGCCCCGACTCACGGCAGCATAGCCCAACCCGGCTCCAGCGTGAATGAACCGTCCCGGTCGTCCCCGCTGGCCCTGCGTGTACGCATTGCCGGTAATGCGACAGAGAATCGTGAAGTAATTATCCGATAGGGGTGTAACTGTGGACATCTTGTTACGTTGAGTAACAGCGGTGAGCCCCGGCGCCCGGTCCGGCCGTCCACACCGGAGCTGGTGCGCGGCATGACCCCCGCGCGATGTAGGGGGGCGACGCCGCGCGCACACTAGGCTCGGGTGCGTGAACGACCGTCTGGTGTGGATCGACTGCGAGATGACGGGGCTGGACGTCGGCAAGGACGCGCTGATCGAGATCGCCGCGCTGGTCACTGACGGGCAGCTGCGGGTGCTCGGCGAGGGCATCGATGTGGTGATCCACGCCGATGATGCCGCGCTGGACGCCATGCCTGAGGTGGTGCGGGAGATGCACGCGCGCTCCGGCCTGACCGAGGCGGTGCGGCGGTCCACCGTGAGTCTCGCCGAGGCGGAGCGGCAGGTGCTGGCCTATGTCCGCGCCTGGGTGCCCGAGCCTCGCTCGGCCCCGCTGGCCGGCAACTCGGTGGCCACCGACCGGGCATTCCTGGCCCGCGACATGGTCGAGCTCGACGGGCATCTGCACTACCGGATGGTTGACGTGTCAGCTGTCAAAGAGCTGTGCCGGCGCTGGTACCCGCGGGTCTACTACGCGCAGCCGGCCAAGGGCCTGGCGCACCGGGCACTGGCCGACATCACCGAGTCCATCCGTGAGCTGGCTTACTACCGGCGCACCGTGTTCGTGCCCGAGCCGGGCCCCAGCTCTGAGGAAGCGCACGCGGCGGCCCAGGCGATCACCGCTGAGGTGCCCGAGCGGTGACCCCGCATGCCACCCCCGCTACCATGGTCGGCAGCGCTGGTGAGACAGCGGCATGGTGGGTGTAGCTCAGCTGGTAGAGCACCTGGTTGTGGTCCAGGATGTCGCGGGTTCGAGTCCCGTCACTCACCCCACGTTCTCGATGCTCCGTAGCGGACCGGCATTGGAGTTCGCGCATGAGAAGCGTCGAGGTCCACCACGAGCTCACCGGGCCGTCCGACTCCCCGGTGGTGGTGCTGGCCGGACCGCTGGGCAGCACACTGGAGATCTGGAAACCGCTGGTCGAGGCGCTGGCCGAGCGGTGTGGGGTGCTCCGCTATGACCATCGCGGACACGGCCGATCTCCGGTCCCGACCAGCGGGTCCTAAACGATCGCGCGGACCGGGCCGTTGACGCTCTGGCGCTGCTGGACCGGCTCGGTATCGAGCGTGCGGCCTTCTGCGGCCTCTCGCTCGGCGGGATGGTCGGCATCCGGCCGGCCGCGCATGCCCCGGAGCGACTGTCCTCTCTCGTGTTGTGCAGCATCAGCGCCTATACGACGACCATGGGCCATGGGTTGAGCGAGCGGCATCAGTTCGTTGGGTGGGCACATCCGCTCGTTGGGTGGGCACATCCGCGATAGCGCCGGAGGTGGTCGCCGACTGGTTCACCCCGGACTGGGCGGCCGCGCACCCGGAGGTCGTGGAGCAGGCGATCCAGATGATCGCCGGGACATCGGACGATGGCTACGCCGAATGCTGTGTGGCCATCGCCACCTGGGACGGTCGCAGGCTCCTCAGCCGGATCAACACGCCCACGCTGGTGATCGCCGGTTCCCAGGATCCAGGAACACCGGTCACCCCCCATGTCAAGACCCTTGGCGCCGCTATCCACCGGGCGAAGCTCGAAGTTCTGGACGGAACACATCTCGCGGTCATACAACACGCCGACCGTCTAATCACCAAGCACACCGTGACGAACTCCCCCGCCCCGCATTCAGCGGGCTCAGCGGGGTAAACAGGGCCTTGATAACCCCGCTGAGCCCGCTGAATGCGGGTTACCTGTTGCCCGACACCCACTGGGCCCACGGGACCTGCCAGTCCCCGAAGCCATCCCATGACTTGAGGTCGGGTCCGCCGGTATTGGTGTTGATGACGACGTCGCCCTTCCTCACGTTGTCGAAGAACCACTTGGCGTTGTCCGGCGAGAGGTTGATGCAGCCGTGGCTGACGTTGCTGTTGCCCTGCTGGGCGACTGACCACGGCGCGGCGTGCACGAACTCGCCGCTGTTGGAGATGCGGGTGGCCCACTGCACCTTGGCGATGTACCCGCCGGCATCGAGGGCGAGGCCGAAGGTGGTCGAGTCCATGACCTTGGTCGCGTTCCGGTCGGTGACCACGTGCACGCCCTTGGCGCTGGGTGTGCTCGGGCGGCCCATGGAGATCGACATGGTGCGTACCAGCCGACCGTTGATCTCGACGGTCATCTGGTGGGTCGCGCCGTCAGCCCGCGCGATGAAGGCGTCACCGATCGTGAAGTGCGACGTCCGGTCCTCCTGCCCGTACACCCCGTTGCCGAGTTCCTTGCCGTAGTCGTGGATGTCCACGGTGACGTGGGTCCCCGGCGCCCAGAACTGCTGCGGGCGCCAGTGCACCTCCCTGCGGGAAAACCAGTGGAAGGCGCCCTCGACGTGCGGGCTCGTGGTGACAGTGATCGCGTCCTCGGCTGCCTTTCTGTCCGCGATCGGCTCATCGAAATACACCGAGATCGGCTGTCCTACGCCGACCGTCTCCCCGTTGAGCGGGTTGATCGACGGGTAAGCAAGGGTCCGCGGCTCGATGGTGGTGAAGGTGGACGTCGTGCTCACCTGCCGGTCGTCGTCGCCCACCGCGCTGGCGTTGATCGTGTAGGTCTTGCCGTAGCCCAGCGGCTCGGTGGTCTTCCAGCTCGTGCCGTCGGGCTCAGGCTGGCCGACGACCGGGGCACCCTGCGGATTGGTCACGGACACCTGGCCGAGCTTGCCCTTCGTTACAGTCACAGTGACAGTCGTCACCGGTGAGACGCCGACCGCGTGATCCGGCGGATCGCTGGTGATCGTCGCGACCGGAGGGGGCAACGGCGCGGTGACCACGCGTCCCACCGGATTCCGCGCGCTGGTGTGGCCCACGTTGCACCCCGCCAACAGGACGCCGACGACAAGGAACACCGTGATCCCTACACCCCGCCTGACGAGCTTTGACACGGCGTTCCGGCCTCCGGTCGCCGGACACGACCTGCTCACCCGCACGGGCACCATCCAATTTCCATGATCAACCACGAGAGATCCAGGCTGCCGCCCCCCGGGCCGACAGGCTCCGACGTGCTTTCCGTCTGGATACGTGTGTATCGACGCACGGCGACGTTGTCCGGTTGCTTGTAGGCTGGTACGAACCCGCCGGTACCGACGTGCTAGCGTCCTGCCCGTCGCGCCGGGTATGGGCCGACACCGCGCCGCTAGCTCAACTGGCAGAGCAGCTGACTCTTAATCAGCGGGTTCGGGGTTCGAGTCCCTGGCGGCGCACCACCTTTCACCAGCGCAAATGGACAGAAGAAGATCCGGACGAAGGATCTTTGTCCATCCAGCTGTCCATTATTGCGCTGTACGCCGCCGTTATGGCACGCAGGAAGTAGCCTCCGAAGGATCTGACCGGCATCCCCAGTGGGGCGGCACCTACCAGATTCGCGTCTCCGCCGGGTACGACCCGGTGGCCGGTCGGCAGCTCATGCTCAGTGCTCGGCCGACACCGAGGACGCGGCGGTGTTGATCCGCGACCAGCTGCGCCAGCAGGTGCGGGACAACACGGCAGCGCGGACGGACGTCACACTCGGCCACCTGCTCGATGAATGGCTGTCCGAACATCAGGTCCAGGAGACGACGCGCGCCGGCTATCGGCTGTTGATCGAAGGTTTCATCCGGCCGGCACTCGGCGCCACTCCCCTGGCCCAGCTGTGTCGGCAGGGTCCGCGCCCCTTCGAGCAGCTCTACGCTGAACTCCGGGTGTGCCGCCGACGCTGCCACGGCCGCGCCTTTGTCGAGCACCGCACGCCCCGGCCGCACACCTGCGACAAGCGGTGCGCGGCGCACGTGTGCAAGCCGCTCGCGGCCTCCTCGGTCCGCCAGTGTCACGCCGTGCTCAGCGGCGCCCTGAGCGCCGCGAAACGGTGGGGCTGGATCACCGTCAACCCGTTGGACGCCGCCCAGCGGCCACGCATCCCCCCGCCGCAGCCCGATCCGCCGTCAGCGGAGGAAGCAACCAAGATCGCGAACTCCGCTTGGGTTCAGGACTCCGAGCGGGGCACCTTCGTCTGGCTGACCTTCATCACCGGCGCCCGGCGCGGTGAGCTGGTCGGGCTCGCCTGGGAACACGTCGATCTCGTTTCAGGGCTGCTGACCATCCGGCGCAGTCTGGTCCGCCGCAACGGCAAGACGATTCTCAAGGACACCAAGACCCAGATGCGAGTGATCAAACTCGACCACGACACAGTCTCGATCTTGATCGACCACAAGGAGTGCGCGCAGCGCCGCTGCGCGGAACTCGGCACCACGCTTGACGACGACGCCTTCGTGTTCTCCTACGCGCCCGACCACCGGCGGCACTGCGATCCGGACGCCATCACCCACCGATACGCGACGATGACCGCCGATCTCGGCATCGACACGTATCTGCATGCGCTGAGGCACTACAGCGCAACCGAAGGCCGGTGCTGTCGGTTGAGGATGGCGTGCTGGGCACCGTGGATGTTCCCTGGGGTGTGGGTGGTGGCCTCCCGGCCGTTCGGATGCTGGGACCGGCCGGGGGGCCGAGCGCGGGTGCCCCCTCACCGGGCACACGCCTGGGTCAGCGCGGTTAGCCGGTTCCGCAGCTCCCCAGTCGAGAGCGTGGCCGAGTCGTCGACCAGCGCGATGACCTGCCATAATGCCGAACGTGTGGCGCTGAGCTGCTCGACGGTCACGGCGAGGCGATCCAAGAACGGCTGCGGTGAGGGGGCGAGGGTGTTCACCGCCCCGTTCCTCCGGCATCCCACGCACGCCCATGCCCGGATGTTCGGTGAGGGGCTGGCGATCCGCCGCACATCGATGGCGGCCCCGCGCCCGGGGCACGGTTCAACCAGCGGGTGCCGGCCCCTTCCGGCATGGCGTGCTCATCCGAGCCATTCACGAGTGGGTCGAACAGGGCAGTCACGACCGACTTGTCCAAGGTGACCACGCACGAATCGGCCCCGTGCGGGTCACGCACCATGGCACTGTCGTGTTTGCTCACCATCAGGTTCCTGAACCTGACCGAGCCGTGCCGCAAGCAGGTGACAGCGATAGCGCGAGAGATGCCGCCACGCGCCGCAACGGGCTGCTGGTGCGGTGTCTGAGGTGGTACGTCGATCACGATGACAACCGTGAACGATCGGCCGGTAGCGGGTGTCCGCCGGCGTGGCCGCCACCCCGAATGGGCTACACCGGCAACCCCGCCCGGTAGGCCATCC
>JAFAUB010000107.1 GCA_019243635.1 Pseudonocardiales bacterium | reverse complement strand
GTCATGGCCGCGCTACGCAACCTCGCTGTGGGCGCGATCCACCTGATCGGACGACGAGACATCACCGAGACCACCAGATGGGCAACCCGGGTCATGGAACGGTCCTTCAAGATCCTCAATCTCATATGATCTTGGAACGCCCCTGGTGGCCTCATCGATCCGCTGTGCCACCGCCTGGCCCCACCCAAAAAGATCAACAAGTAGGCTCCTGACAACTTACGACCGTGAGATGTCTTGACCGCTGCGCCTGGCCTGCTCCGAGGCAAGCTCGCCGGGTGCTGCGCTATGCGGGACGCCCCCGCCTGGGCGTCGCATCCGACCACCCGTTGAGAGGTTGGCGTTGCGCTACCTCGCCAAGTGTAGATCAACAGCGCATTATACATACATGGAGCTACTATCTTCGAGTGAAAAGTATCACATAGCGTCCTCGAAAGCCGCATCCTGTGAGCAACCGGTAACTGCTCGTCGAGTATGCCGCTGGCTCACCCCTGCCGTCATCGGAACCGTCATGGCTCTCACTCCGATGGCCTGCGCCCACCAGGCGCCCAAGACGCCTGCGGCGACACCCACCAGCCAGGCAAGACTGAATCCGACAGTCCTGTCCGGCAGCGGCACTCTCACCGCGCCGAACCCAGCCGCCGAGGCCGTCACCTACAACCCCGCCCTGGCACCGGTCGACGCAGCGATCCTGGCCAGCCTGATGCCCTCGGGCTATGGCTATTCCCACACCGTGGCGACGTTGGTGGTCGCCGGGCTGCTGCCCAACCGGGGCTATGCCATTCACGCACACGCCAAGGCCTGTGGCGCCACCGGCGAGGCCGCCGGGCCGCACTACCAAAATCGCCTCGACCCCGCCGCGACGCCCCAAACGCCATCGACCAATCCCGACTACGCCAATCCGCGCAACGAGATCTGGCTCGACGTCCACACCAACGCGGCCGGCTCAGGCACCTCCCACACCACCGTGCCCTTCACCTTCACCGACCGGACACCCGGATCGATCGTGGTGCACGAAGCTATGACCACCGCAACGGCCCCGGGCCACGCGGGCCAGGCGGGTGCCCGGATCGCCTGCCTCACCCTGTCCAGACAGTGACCGAACCCGGCGCGGAGAATGCAGTGATCGTGGGCGCGTCGTCGGTCAGCGTGATCACCTGCCGCAGCGTCCAGCGCAGCCGCCCGATCTCCTCGACCGCTGCGGCCAGGTTGGCGGGGTAGGCGGCACGCAGGTGTGGGGTGACCACCGGCCTCGCGGATCGCCAGCAGCGTCGGCCCAGCACAGGCAGGACAGGCACATCCAGCCGGGCGCCTCATCATACAGGCTGGCGCCCATGAACACCCGCCGCCCGCAGCGGGCGACATACACCCCGGAGGGATGACCGACGTCCTCGTCGACGGCGTGGGAACGCCAGTCCAGCGAGGACACACCCCATCTCGGGGCGCCACCCCCCGGGTGCGCCGCGCGAGAGTCGCCGCCGCGCGCCGGAGGAGGCTGCTGGTGCTGTGTCTCAGGTGGTACGTCGATCACGATGACAACGGTGAACGATCAGCAGCGACGGTTATCCCGCAGCCGGGAGCACTCCCCGAATGGGCTACACCGGCAGACCAGCGCGGTGGGCCATGCTGCGGAGCTCCACGCCGATGGCGTCTCGGCGCCTGCCCGGGAGCAGCGTGGCGATGACGTCGCGAAGCAGCGGATCCCGACGCACCTTGACGGGGAAGATGTCCTCCGCCGTGCGCAGCGCCCGCACGGCGTCGTCACGGCGCCCCTCCAACCGGGCCAGCGCACGACCGTAGAACATCCAGTGGTGGGCCCGGCCCGACAGGAAGGGGTGACGCTCGGGGTGAACGTCCCGCGCGATGCTGACCGTCTGGTCGGGCTCGCCCGCTTCGAGCGCCAGAGACATCCGGCGAATAGCCACTTCGGCCGGCGAGCAGTCCATCCCCCGGGAGTCGACGCCGGTCGCCCCGAACCGCTCGGCCAGCTCCGCGGCGGCATCCATCGGCGCGGCCACATCACCCGGCCGCCCCTCCAGGACGGCGGCTTGGGCGTGGCACATGGTGAGCTGGCACACCAGACCGGCGGTGTCGGCGGTAGCCGGTGGCACCGTCAGCGAGTCGAGCACGGTCCGTCCCAGCTCGAACGCTCCCCCGGCCAGCAGCGTGTCGGCCACGCTGAACCCGGCCGTACCGCGTGGTGACCTCGTCACGCTGCTGGGCCAGGCGCCGGGCCAGGAACACGGTCCGGCGGACCAGATCGTCGGGTGCGACCACGCGGACCAGCCACAGGCGGGTGACGTGCACGTGCAGGTAGACGGCCAGGTCGAGCAGCTGGCCGTGGTCGGCGCCGGTCGCCAGCGTGGTATGCAGATTGCGGATCAGCGTGGGTAGGTCGCTGGCCACCTCGGCGAACTGGCACGTCCGCCGCTGGGCGTGGATCCGGGCCACCTGGTCCCGCAGTACCGCCACGGGCAGCACCGACCCGTCCAGGCGGTCGGCGTCGATCGCGTCCAGCGCCAGCCGCACCGCCTCGGTGGTGGAGTCGGTGTGCCCGTTGGCCGGTGCGGGCACCGGCAGCCGCATCAGGTCACTCGGGGCGACTTGCAGCGCGTTGGCCAGGGCGACGATCTCCGAGAGTTTGTCCAGCGCGACTTCTCCCCGCTCGATCCGGTCGAGCTGCGACTTACTCATCCCAGCCAGCCCCGCGATCACCGCCAAGGACTTGCCCCGGGACTTCCGGATCTGCCGCAGCCGCCGGCCGATCGTGCGCACGTCCTCAACGTCCACGAAAAACCTCTCCTTGCCGAAACCCCTGCCGATGCCCCGGGGAGCGACCCCGGGGCGTGAACCTCGACGAGGTAACGACAGGCTACGCGGTGCCTGGTGGCGGACACCGCGCAGCGTGGACCGCGACGGCACGGTCACGCCGCAGGCCGCGATCCTGGCCGGCATCCCACGGTTGCGCGGGGCGAACTGCGCCGGGCACCACCGCATGTACGACCCGGTAGCGGGCCGTGGCCACCAGCACCGCGACCGGGAACGGGGACGCGCCGACCCCTGTGTCGCGACGAGCCACGAGGTCATCCACTAGTGTTGATCTTCGCTAATCTACCGGGCAAGTCCGTCCTGACGTATTCCGTGGACGCGTCCTTCTCTACTTTGTGAAGGTGGTAACCGGTGAAGAGGTTGCCCTCCCACCCGAGCGATTCATCAGATTTCAGCGGCGGATGGTCAGCCCTCCAGCGTCTGATCTCGCCGTGCTCGGCCACGGATGCGGGGCGCGCACCCTCCGGCTTGTCACTGCCGGATAACCGCTCGAACCATCCCATTGATGTTTCCCCCCTGGTCTTTAGCGCGACACCGCGCTGCCCTTATTGCGGCACAGCGGCGCGCTCATCGGCTGTTCTCCTCCGCCTGCTATCTATGATGCCGGACATCCAGGGGTCGGGCATCATCCCCACGGATCATCGTTCTCGTACCTCAGGCGATGTAGCCCCGGGGGGGTTTCTGCATCTGGGGATGCCCTGCGGCAAACCCGCTAAGCGGAGAAGGTGCCGCCGTCTGCCATGACGGTCGCGGTCGTTTCCGTTAGCGAGTTTGCCGCAGGGCATCCCCAGACGTAGAAAACCCTCCAGGGCTACCTCGTCTGGTGCAGTCTCACTGCACCAGACGAGGTAGAGGGGAGATGACCCGTGGGAGTAATGATCGCAAGCAATCGCGACCTTCATGATCTCGACTTGGCCGTCTTCAGCAAACCTCGTGCGCGTGAAGGCGACAGCTGACCTTGGAGCGCTGGTTGCCGTGATCGTCGTGACCTGTCGCACGGTGCGGGCTGCCGGGCAGCCGGCAACAACGCCAGCCGTATCTGATCCGGCATCTTCGGGTCAGCCAGCAGCCCCCACACCTGGGATGGGAGCGCCGGCCACAGCCGCTCCCGCCAGTACGAGTAGGTGAGCAAACTGTCTGCGCAGCACGTCCGCTTCATTCTTCCCACCCGGCTGGCGAGCTGGGCTATCCTCAGCGTATGTGCCAAAATCGAGGCACTGACCTGTCGATGCCGCGATCTGACGCTGAGGCACACCTCAGTACTGTAGCCATGGTAGCGGGAATCGGCAGAGGACCGGGCAGCCGCGCTAGGTGGCTGGTGTTTTTCGCATGTCGGTGGCCTGGGCTGGGACCGATCACTGGGATGATGATCTCGTGGCGTTGGGGGGGCTGGTCAGCAGGGTGATTTGTTCGATGATGTGGTCCGGTTCTGCGAGGGGGCGCGGCTCTTCGCTGTTTTCAGTGGGTTACTCAGCGTGAGGTCATGTAGGCGGGTGTCGGATGGGTGGGGGTGGGGGGCTGTGGTCTGCTCGCGGTGAGGTGGACGATGGTGGTCATTCTGGCTTTGGTGTGGTAGCCCCGGGCGCGGGCCTGGGCGGCTTGGATGAGGGAGTTGATGGCTTCGAGCGGGCCGTTGGTGGGGTGGTTTTTGTGCCGGGTGAGGATGCCCTGCCGGTGCTTGTCGACCAGCGCGACGGAGTCCTTGAGTGGTTGCGGGCGGGAGCGTCTCGCACCGGAGCGCCGGCGTGGGAGGTGCTCGGGGGCGTAGCTGGGGTCCTGGTCGTGAAAGGCCTGGCGGTCTTCGCGCCGGCGCGGTGCCCGGGCGGTGGCCGGCTGCGCGCAGGGGCGCCTCAGGCGCGCCGGCTCGGCGCGTGGCCTCACCGAGGGGTCGGTCCAGTTCTTCGACGACAGCCGGCGGGTGTGCGTGAGCTCGGGAGGGGTGGCGACCTCGTGGCGGCGCACCGCGTCGAGCGCTTCGCTGAGCTTGGCGGCCAGGGGGAAGCGGTCGAAGGTCATCCTCGCGTTCGGCGGATACCGGCGGATACCGCTGATGAAGGCGGTGCTCATCTCGGAGCGGGTGTCGGTGACCTCGGCCGGGCCGCCGCCGTGCTCCGCGAGGTCGGCGGCGAAGCGGGCCGCGGTCTCGAGGCTGCGGCCCTCGGTGGCGCGGATCACCCGATGGGCGTCCAGGTCGGCGAGGATGCCGAGGGAGTCCTGGCCCTTGCGCGCGGAGGTCTCCTCCATCCCCACCCGCCTCACGCCGGAGAGCCCGAGCTGGTCGCGGGCGGCGTGCCCGTGGTGCTCCAGCACCCCGTGATTTCAGGCGGCTACGGCTCAGCGCACGGCTAACTGCGCAGGACCGGCGGGCGCTTATCGACTCCTACCGCTCCGGTGTCACGATCGGTGCACTCGCCGAGCAGTTCCGCGTTGGCACTACGAGCGTGAAGCGGCTTCTGCGCGACAACAGCGCACGCCGAAAAGACCAGCGACGGCGTACACCCTAACCAACCTCTGTCCCTTTGCATCCGATAACCAGGGTTGTGGAGCGACGTGGCGTCTGGTCTGGGGCTTGGGGGTGGCTGTCGTGCTGGGTAGCCTGGGGGGAGGCACGTGGTCTAGTTGGGAGGTGGTGGGTGGTAAACATTCAGCCGGTACACGTTGGTGTTCTGGGTGGTGGCATGGTGTGATGACCGGCGGGCTCGTGTCGGCCGGGTGGGTTTATCGTGGGTTGCCTGGTCAGGCGGGGGCAGGGTCCGGGTGATCTGCCCCGCGTTTTTCGGACCGTCGGATTGTGTGCTTCTTACGCTGCTTCCTGCGAGTCTACCCACTCTTTAAGGACCTCTTGCGGTGTCCTGTAGTCGAGACCGGAGTGGAGCCTGTTGGAATTGTACCAGAATTCGAT
>JAFAUB010000087.1 GCA_019243635.1 Pseudonocardiales bacterium | reverse complement strand
CATGGCCGCGCTACGCAACCTCGCTGTGGGCGCGATCCACCTGATCGGACGACGAGACATCACCGAGACCACCAGATGGGCAACCCGGGTCATGGAACGGTCCTTCAAGATCCTCAACCTCATATGATCTTGGAACGCCCCTGGGGTCCCAGCTCTACCCCGGTATCCTCATATCAAGGTACTCCGTCCCGCCAGGAGGTGTTCAGTCATGCCTGACATGCCCACTGGCGCCCTTGTCCGGCTGTACCGCATCGAGCGCCGTATGAGCACCGTGTCCCTGGCTACCCATGCCGGTATCACTGTGCGCTACCTGGAGATGATCGAAGCCGACAGTAAGACACCCTCGGTACCGGTGCTGCGTAGGTTGGCCAAGGTGCTGGGTGTTCGTACCTCGGCGTTGCTCGGTGAAGCACCGAGCGAGGCCCATGAGGGGCCGATCAACCCCCGACTGGCTGAGGTGGAACGAGCATTGGTCACGTACCGGTCGCTTGCTCTCACCGATCCGAGGCAGCCCCCCACGCTGGATGAGCTGGGTGAACAGATCACGGCCGCTAAGCAGGCGTGGTATACCTCACCGAACAAGTACAGTGACGCCTTGCGGGTACTGCCGGATCTGATCGTTCACAGTGAGCGGGCCGTGTATGAATACGGTTGTTCTGCGCAAGCCTGCCGTCAGGCTTCCGAGCTGTATCAGCTGGCCCGTCAGGTGCTGAAGCATCTTGGACGGGTTGATTTGGGCAGTGTAGTGTCAGACCGGGCTATGCGTTACGCCGAGGAATCCGAAGATCCGTTGCTTATCGCGGCTGCTACGTGGAGCTTGGCGCATTGCATGATCTCGGACGACATGCCGGCCGCGTCACTGGAAGTCGCCATTAAGGGTCGGGAAGCCTTGGAGCCATTGCTGCCGGACGGGACCCCTGAGCATTTTTCGTTATACGGTGGTTTGCTGTTGGTCGCGGCCGTTGCGTCACTCCGTACCGGCGATCCTTGGCGCGCCCGGGAGGCGCTGCGTGAACCCGCTTATAAAGCAGCGTTACGGGTGGGTGAGGGACACAATTACCATCAGACGGTGTTCGGGCCGACCAACGTGGCTATGCATATGGTCAGCGTGGAGCATGAACAGGGCGAGATAACCGAAGCCTTACGGCTGGCAGATAATGTGGATATCTCACGGATTCCATCCTTGGAGCGGAAGACCTCGCACCTGTACCAGGTCGCGCAGTGCTACGCATGCCGCAATAACGATACTGCGGTATTCGTACATTTAAAAATGGCTGAACGGCTGTGCCCGCAGGACTTCCGGCACGCTCGGGGTGTCCGCAGCATGGTCACCACCCTCATGAAGCGCGCCAAGCCGTCTTATGCCGCTGAGGTGCGGGAGTTCGCGGCGAGGATTGGACTGCTGAGCTGATACCAACTTTTCTCTTGACGAAGGCTCGGAAGTTGCACCAGACGGGCGAGAAACCCCTGGTCTCCAGGGGTGAGTGCACCACCGGCTTGACCTGGGACCCTCGCGAGGGCTCACATCGAGCTACTAGCGGGCAGGCCAAGGGCTGCGCGATGCGCGAGCCGGCTTACGAGCCCTCGCCCCAGGTCAAGCCGGTGGTGCACTCACCGTCTGACATCAAGCTGGGGGAGCAGGTGGTGCCGCAGGCAGGCGATGGCGCCCGCGCTCAGCGACCTGTTGGAGCAGCTCGCCGGTGATCTGGGACCACACGGGGCAGGGGAAGCGGCGGGGGCGCCAGGGCAACGGGAAGTGGTGGTGCCGCCAGAGGACGGGGCGGTGGCGCCGGGTGAGGCGGCGGCAGCCGCGGCAGCGGCCCGCGCGGGTCGCCGGCTGGTGATCGAGCAGCACGCAGCGCAGCGCGTCGATGGCGCCGGTGTGGTAGCCCACCCGCTCCAGCTCGGCGAGCTGTTCCCACACCGCGCGGACGAACCGCCGCTGGTGGGGGTGGTCGTCCAGCCATGCCAGGGTCCGGGCCGGCAGGGTGGACTCGGGTCGCGGCGGGCGGGTCGGCACGGCGGGCTCACCGGCCGCGCCGCCTGAGCGTGCTGACACGGCCGGCCCCGCGCCAGGGGTCGTACGCGGGCGCGGGGAGCGCGCGCACGAGGCGCGGGACAGTCAGCGGGATGTCGGTGCCGTCGGCATCATGTAGGGGAACACGGCCGCCCCGGGCCTTGAGGACTCCCGTAGGGTGGTCGCCCTTGAGCGGCAGCAGGTGCGCGGGGTAGTCCAGTGGGGACCACGCCCCGCATCCCGGGCGGCTTCTCTGCGGCGGGTGTCACACGCCGGGCATACCTGGTCACGGTCTTGCGGGTAACCGGGCAGGCTCACCCGACTGTACGGCAGCGGCAGCGGCGTGAACCTCACCCCGCACGAGGCGGCCACCGTGCCCTCAGCGCCCAGCTCGCCGTGGTGGGTGTCGTGATCACCCATGGACCGGAGATACCAGGTCACCGCGTGCCCCCCAAGATCGCCTCGAGCATCCGAGGGCGGGTCACGGGGCACCTCCCGTCCAGCGCAGGCAGGGCAAGCACATCCAGCCGGGCGCCTCGTCATACAAGCTGGTGCCCGTGAACAGCCGCTGCTCGCGGCGGGCGATATACACCCCCTAGGGGTGATCGGCGTTCTCGTCGACGGCGTGGGAACGCCGGTCCAGCGAAGACACCCCCCAGCGCGGAGCGATGCCCACCGGGTGCGCCTCGGGCGCGCTGGGCACGGTGGCCGGATGCTCGCTCCTCCGAGCCGTTTACCGAGAACGTCGAACAGGATCCTCGCGGCGCCCTCATCGAGGATCATCACGCACGCCCCGGTGACATGCATGTCGAACACGACCTTCCCTGTTGCTCCATCACCAGGTGCGCGAAGTTCCTGGGGCCTTGGTGCAGAGCGCAGGTGACGCCGATCGCTCTGCGGTTCGCGCGGGAAGCCCGCGCGGTCGCTCCATCAGCCATGGTTGGCCTCTTTCTCTCGGACAGGCGACGGGATCGTGTCCCGCCGCTCATCGGTTGGTGATCCACACGGCATAGGCGAAACAGGCGACGGCCAGGAGCAGGCCAATCACAACCAAGATCACGGAGCACCTCCCGTGTACGCCGGGCAGAACCCACCGGGCGCGGTGAGGGTCGCGGCGGTCACCTGGGCACCGCAGACCGCGAGGTAACGCCCGGAGTGAGGATGGCCGGCCGCGGCCTCGTCGGTCACCAGGGGCTCAACCAGCGTCCCCACATCGGTGATCCCGACAGGACCTCGCGGCCCCGCCACGCCGCTCCGGTCGCGATGCCACCAGGTATGGCGCCTGTGCCTGCCCGCCATGGGGTCCACCTCCGCTGCTGTGGAGCCGCCCGGTCGGTCGGGGAGTTGGGACAGGCCAGACCGGGCGGCTGATGTCACTACCGCCGCGTCCGATGGCGTGCCGGTGACATCGGTCGATAACGTTACTCTGTAACGTCACTGGACTACAGGTTACAGGGAGACGGTTACATGCGGCTACGATGCGCACATGGCGGGGCCGACCATGCGACGTAGACAGCTCGGTCGAGCGTTGCGGCTGTTGCGTGAGCAGGCTGGCCTACGCACCGAGGACGCTGCGCGTGAGCTGGACTGCGCGCGATCCAAGATCAGTCACATGGAAGGCGCTCGCAACCCCATCGGCAAGCCCGACCTCGACGCTCTCCTCCGCCTCTATCACGCCGACAAGGAGACAGCGGTCGCGCTGGAAGAAATGCGACGAGAAGGCAAGCAGCGCGGCTGGTGGGCCACCTACAGACTTCCGGCATGGCTGGGAGACCTCGTCGGGCTCGAAGCCGATGCTGTCACCGAGCGCGTCGTGGAACTTGAACTGGTTCCCGCTCTGCTGCAAACGGAGGACTACGCCCGCGCCGTCCATGCTGCTGGTCCTCATAAAGTGCCGAGCGGCGAGATGGAACGGCGGGTAGCGGCGCGCATGCAGCGCCAGAAGCGGTTGACCGAACCCCCTGCGCTGACCCTCTCAGCGGTCATCTCCGAAGCAGCTTTGCGGCGCGTGATGGCTCAGTCCGATGTAGCGGCCGGACAGCTTCAACGATTGGTGTCCGACGCACAACTGCCGAATGTCAGCCTGCTGGTGCTGCCCTTCAGCGCGGGTGTGCACGGGAGCATGTCCGGATCGTACGCGCTGCTCGACTTCGGGCTTGAAGTCTCACTCGACGTCGGCTACCAGGAATACGCAGCCGGAGGACACCTGGTGGACGATCAAGACGTCGTGCAGTTGCTGAGTGATCTGTACGACGCGCTCCGTGGCCAGACACTCGATGCCGACGAGAGCCTGGCCTTTGTCATGGAACTGGCCCAGCAAGTGGAGTGAGGAGACACCTCAATGCGAGATCTCAACGATGTGAGATGGAAGAAGTCCAGCCAGAGTGGAGCTTACAACAACTGTGTCGAGGTGGCCGCCCTCGACAGCGGCCGTGCCGTGCGGGACAGTAAAAACCCCACCGGGCCCGCGCTGAGGTGCACCACGCCCGGGTGGTCCGCGTTCACCGCCGGGGTGAAGTCGGGGGAGTTCGACTGATCGAGGAACACCCGAAACGGGCCCACCCGCGGCCCGGGCCGGGTCGTCCCCCCACTAGGTGGACACTAGCGCCGTGGATCGCGACAGCCTGGTGCCGCTCCCCCAAGCGATCTCGACTGACCTCACCATAGCTGGACGGGGCTGCTCACCGCTGTCAACACCACCTGTAGGACGCGATCAACACCCCGGGGGCGCGGGCACCGGCGCCACGACCGGCACCGAACGCGCATCAAGCGGGCCGTCGCGTACTGCGCTGGGTACCCCGTCCGAACGCAGTGCCCAAGCATCCCCTCGCGGTGAGCGTGCGGAACACTTCCGACCATCGGGTCTGCCGGGCGCGCGCCAGCAGCCCGACAGGCAACTCCATGGTCGGCAGTCGTAGTTGGCTCATAGGTCAAGTGTGTCACATGGATAAGGCCGGGAACACCACCCTGGTACCGGCACATCACCCTGTCCATGCTCGCCGCCGCGTTCCTCGCCGTCAGCGCCCACGCCGAACGCATCCTCCAGGAAAATGGACACCACTCGATCATGAACAACTGATTCCTTTATTCTGCAACGAAACCCGACGCCTGTGGGCTCACCTGACCCACCCGGCCCGCCCACGAGCACATCGACCACTGGTCCACTGGCGACGACGCCATCAAACTCGCGCCCGCGCATGCCGCTACCAGCGACAACACCTCAACCATCACAAGATGCGGCTGTAGTATTAGGCCGGTTCCCAGGACGCCGTCATTGACCGTGGTTGACCACCCTTGATGGCACGTGGGGTGTTGGCTAGCCGCAGGACGGTAAGCGAAGCGGGTACCCCGTCGCGTCGGTGAGGTTGTCTCGGAGCGAGCTGGGCCGGTGAGTCAGGTGGGCACCGCTTGCGCTCGACCCGGCCCTTTGCCACTGGTAGAGGAGATGCGGAGTGCCCACACAGGTCCATGCCGGCCTGGGCTAAAGCCTGGGTGCCGTTCGCTCCACCACGGGGCTACTGCCCCGGCTGCGGGCTGGTAGCGGGGGCGGGGCACCATGGTGCGCTGTGGCAGTCACGCTCCCCATCGATCTGAGCACGGGTGACAGATGAAGCATTTTATGGTCCTGGTCCTGCTGCTCGTGTTCGCGGTGACCGGGTGTACGGTCCCTCCCGAGCATGCATCGAACTCGGCGGGTTCGAGTGCGCCGTTCACCTTCCGGGTCCTGGCGACCGGCCTGGCGGATCCGTGGGAGATCAGCTGGGGACCTGATGGCTTTCTCTGGGTAACCGAGAAGACGGGCAAACGAGTAACCCGGGTTAACCTGGCGGACGGCTCGAAGAGCACCGTGGTCACTATCGCCGACGTGTATTCCACGCAGAGCCAGGACGGCCTGCTTGGCATGGCTTTCCAGCCGAACTTCCTCAAGGGCAACAATGACGTCTATCTCGCGTACACCTACGATGCCGATCCGGGGCAGGCGGTCGATCGTCGCGCCAAGATAGTCCGCTACAGCTACGACCCGGCGACACGGACGTTGAACCGGCCAGTGGACTTGATCAAGGGTTTGCCGGCGAGCACGGACCACGACGCGGGACGGCTGCTGGTAGGTCCCGATCAGAAGCTCTACTACTCGATCGGTGATCAGGGAAACAACCAGTTCGACCGTGCTTGTGATCCGATCCGTTCTCAAGATCTGCCCACCGCGGACGAGGTCCGTACCAGAAATTGGGAGACGTATCAAGGTAAAATCCTCAGACTGAATCGTGACGGCAGTATCCCCGAGGACAACCCGGTGATCAAAGGAGTGCGCAGCCATATCTTCACTTATGGACACCGGAACCCCGAAGGTCTGGCCTTCGGGCCGGGAGGTCGTCTCTTCTCGACCGACCATGGTCCCAAGTCCGACGATGAGATCAACTTGAACGAGCCTGGAAAGAACTACGGCTGGCCTCATGTATCCGGTTTCAAGGACGGGCAGGCGTATGTCTACGAAAACTGGTCCGCATCGGCCGTGCCCTGCGTCGGCCTGCACTACGACGATTTTGCGACGCCACCGTCGGTTCCCCGGCAGGAAGAGAAATCGTGGAGCAGTCCGGATTACATGGACCCTCTAAAGACGCTTTACACGGTACCCAACGGGTACAACTTTCGCGATCCGACCTGTGGTGACCAGTCGTACGTCTGCTGGCCGTCGATCGCGCCATCCAGTATGGTTTACGTGCCCGCTGACAAGGGGATGTTCGAGGGCTGGCGCAACTCGCTACTGGTGACGAGTCTGAAGAATGGCGTAGTTTACCGCTTGCGGCTCACCCAGGACGGCGGCTCCGTCCAGGGTGATGTCACCCAGTACTTCAAGACCGCGAACCGCTACCGGGCGCTGGTGCTGAGCCCAGACCATCGGAATGTCTACGTCCTTACTGACACCAATGGTCTGGTGGCGTCCGAGTCGGGATCTCCCGTTGAGCAACTCGCCAATCCCGGGGCGATCCTGGAGTTCAGCGTTCCCGCTTCCAGCTGAGCGGCCCTCCCCGGTCGTGTCCTTGGCAAGATCTTTGAGTCGACCCCCGAGCAGCTGGGCAATGGCGATCAGACCGACCACTGCGGCCCTGTGACGATCGACCACCGAGGTGCTGGTGATGAGGCGACGCCTGTTCACCCCGAACGGCATCGGCACCCGGCTCGAACTGACCACAGAGGAGGCGACGAGACTGTGCCCCGACGACGGCGTCCGTCTGGATGCGGCGCACTTCCACGTCTGCTGGCCACGTCCGACCGGCGGTGGGCCTAAAGCTTCAGCATACGAACCACACTGCTTGATCCCACCGGTCGAAGCAATTGATCCTGGTGCTACCCATTGATCTTGGTGCTACCCGAAGGCGAGCTAGCGCGTCAGGGCATCCTGCCGCGCTCCGGGCGCACGCAGCGCCGGACACGCGGCCGCACTCGCTCACCGGGAGCCCGGGTCGTGGGGCATGACCAGCATCGACGCCCATCCCGCCGAGGTCCCCGACCGGGCCGTTCCCGGGCATCGGGAGGGAGGCTTGGAGCGCCACGAGGCGCTAGTGCGCCGTGAGGCGCCGATGAACCGAGGGAGGTGTGAGTCCTTCCCGCCAGGTTGTCGCAGCAGCCTGGTTGAAGCTGAGCGCAGTCCGATCCGGGAGACGCTGGTGAGGGCGGGAAGCAGCGCTGACAAAGCCGGGACGGCCTGGTACTGCCAGACGGGTTGGGTCCGGCGAGCAAGGTCAGACGGTATACGAGAGGAACCAGTGTTGAAAGCTCCGTAAGCGAGGCGCCGGCTCAAATCTGGTGGATATGGGCCGGGATGCAGTGCACGACCGTCGAGTGTGGATGGTTGACTTCGAAGCTGGCTAAGCGTGCTGGTGGGAAGGCCACGGTGAAGTGCTGCGGCGTAACCGTTGGCGATGCTGCCGGGGCAAAGCTGGGTGCCAAGCTGATCGATCGGTTCACGGTGAACACGGGAACCATCCCGCATCGTTCCCGCGGTCCCAGACCCACGAGGGCCGGTGGGATAGACACGTCGTCTGTTGAAGGCGCGGGATGGGGCGGAGGCCCTGTAGTAGTCCGAGCGGGCGAGAGGTCCGTACATGGCGAAGGGGGCCAGCAAGTCGGCAGGGGAAGTGCTGGAATGCCGGGAGGTCGTTGGTGAATGCCGATGAACTGGCGCTGAGTGTGTATCGAGCGGAGCGTCGGGTACTGGAGATCCAGGCCAAGCTGCACCGATGGTCCGGTGATGATCCTCATCGCCGGTTCGATGATCTGTACAATCTTGTCGCCGATCCCGGCTTTCTGCTGGTGGCTTGGGATCGGGTGCGGAATAACAGGGGTGCGCGCACGGCCGGAGTGGACGGTGAAACCGCCCGCTACATCGAAGCTGTGCGTGGGCTGGAAGGGTTCCTCGCGGACCTGCGGGATGATCTCAAAGCCCGTACTTTCCAGCCGCTTCCGGTGCGGCGGCGTGCGATTCCCAAGGCGGGCGGAAAGGTCCGCTATTTAGGGATTGCCACCATCCGCGACCGGGTGGCGCAGGCGTCTCTGAAACTGGTGTTGGAGCCTATCTTCGAGGCGGATTTTCTTCCGTGTTCTTACGGGTTCCGTCCGAAGCGCCGGGCTCATGACGCGGTGGCTGAGGTACATCACTTCGCGTCTCGTTCCTATGAGTGGGTCGTGGAGGGAGACATCAAAGCCTGCTTCGACGAAATCTCGCATTCCGCTCTCATGGAGCGGGTGCGGAAGCGCGTCGGAGACAAACGCGTGCTGGCCCTGGTGAAGGCGTTTCTCAAGGCGGGCATCCTCACCGAGGATGGCACGTTGGCGGATACCAGCGCCGGAACTCCGCAAGGGTCGAGTGCGACACGATGTCGCACGTTGTGAGTGGATTACACCATTGGAGGTCCGAAATGGTGGAGGTGTGATCTCAGGCCAGTGTCCAATGGCCTGTCCTTACCCTGACGTGCGTTGCTGGTAACGGTGGGGTGCGAAGCTCAGGGGAAAG
>JAFAUB010000055.1 GCA_019243635.1 Pseudonocardiales bacterium | reverse complement strand
TCGGGGTGGGTGTGGGTGTCACCACCGGGGTGGGTGTGGGTGTCACCACCGGGGTGGGTGTGGGTGTCACCACGGGGGTGGGTGTGGGTGTCACCACCGGGGTGGGTGTGGGTGTCACCACCGGGGTGGGTGTGGGTGTCACCACCGGCGTCGGAGTCGGGGTGGGTGTGGGTGTTGGGGTGGCGCACATGGCGAAGACCCGGGCGTTGGTGCTTGGCGTGTTCTGGCCGCCGGCCTGTACGACGCCGGTCCACGAGTTCGGGTTGAGCGCTCCGTCGTTGACGGCGGTGCCCGTGGCGTCGGAGGGGAAGCTGCCGCGCAGGTGCACGCCCTGCTGCGGTTCGACGTTGGGACCTTGATCGGTCAGGACGCCGCCGCCGAGCAGGCGGTCACCCGCGACGCAGGGGGCGGTGGTGGTGGTGAACGCTGAACCCGTCTGGGGGCCCGGAGCGTCGACGCGGGCGACTGTGACGTTGACGGTGGCGTCGGTCGAGCAGACAGCGAAGGCGGTCACCTGCTCGTCGGCGGCGCTTACACCGGTGGAGCCGTAGGCGCTCCAGGAGTCGGGGTTGGTCGTGCCGTCAGTGACGGGGGTGCCCGAGGCGTTGGAGGGGTAGCTGGCGATCGGCTTGAAGCTCGGCTCGCTGGGTGGGACACCTAGGGCACCACCGGAGAGCAGGCGCGTGCCCGACGGGCAGGTGGCGGTCGCCTTGAGGGGCGCGTTTCCCTGGGTGGTGACCCCCACCGGCGTAGAGACCTTGACCGTGGTCGCGGTGGGTCCTCCGGTGGCGCAGTCGGCGAAGGCGCTGGCCTGGTCACCGGTGTCGGCCTGGCCGCCGAAGCCCGCCACCGCCGTCCAGTTCGAGGGCGTGGGGGCCCCGTCGGTAACGGGGTTGCCGGCGGCGTCGGAGGGGATGGTGCCGTTGAGCTTGAGCCCGTTGCCTGGAGTGGTGGTGTCGGGGGGGATCTTTCCCAGGAAGGCGCCGCCGCCGAATAGCGTCGTGCCCGAGGGGCAGTTGGCGGTCACGTTGATGGCCGTGCCGGCGGCGTTGGTCATCGGGGTCGTCGTCGTATGGATCGTCACGTCCGGTAACCCGGGGCTGGCGGTGGCCGCGTTGGCAGCGACCGGTCCCAGCGTCACCGTCACCACCCCGGCGGCGATCACCATCAGCGTCGAGATCACCAGCGAGGCACCCCGGCGATCCAGCGACACCCGGCCCGGGGTGCGTTGCGTCCCGCCCCGCAGCCAGGCCCGCAACGCAGCACCCCAGCGCCGCTCGCGGTGTCGGGATGAGGGAATGTGTGGGTTTGGCATGGCTACTCCTTTGCACTTAAGGACAGGCCCGGGTCGCGCTTCGGGCACTCAGGTACTCCCGTGCGACACCACCCACGGGTGGCGGCGCCGGGCCAGCGGTGGGCGAGAGCGCCACCGGGAGAACGGGGGCTAGCCCACCGCAGATGAGGTCCCTGACCCGGGACACTCACCGCGCGCACGGAATTCATCCCCGGGACACTGCGACCCGCAGACCAACACCCCGCGTCCAACAAGTGACCAAGGGATGACCACCACCCCCACAACGGACAGCTAAAGGACCGCCCAGCAAGGGATCGGGGGATTAGAAGCTGAGCGTCACGGTGTTCGACGTCAGGGGCGCGACGTTGGTCGGGTTCGTGGGGGTGAACACGGCGGTCAGCGAGTGTGAGCCTGTGGGCAGCACGCAGATGGGCCCGAAGGCAAGGCCGGCGATGACCGGCGTTGGTCCGCCGAGGGTGGTGCTGCCGTCCTGAGACTGGACGGTTCCCGTCCCGTCAGATAGCGCCACGTGCGTGATCGGGATCGCGATACCACCCAGTCCCAACGGCAGTGGTACCTCGATCACGGTAAGTGCGGTCGTCGGGGTGGTTACCCCCCCGGGTATTGGTGCTGGGATAGTGATTGGTCCCGGAAGCCTTGGGAGCGTGGTTCCCCCTGGGACAGGGGTTGATCCTAGGACAGGTCTTGGTGCTGGGATCGCTCCCGGTGCTGGGATAGGTCTGGGTGCTGGTCCGGAGCTGGTGTGGGCGCACAGTGCCCAGACGTCGGAGTAGGTGTGGGGTGAGTCGGCTCCGCCGGTGTGGGTGAACGCGGTCCAGGATGCGGCTGTGGTGGTGCCGTTACCGACCGGGGTGCCTGTGGTGTTGCTGGGGAAGCTGCCGTTGAGGTGGTCACCTTGTGAACCGGGTGCGGTGAAGTCGGTGGTGGTGGGGTTGCCGCCGCTGATGGCCGCGCCGCCGCTGATCAGGGTGCCGTCCGCGGGGCCGCAGCTGGTGGTGGTGGTCTGGCTGGTGGTGGCGGTGGTGGGGCCGCTGACTTCGTGGGAGCGGACGGTGACGGTCACGCCGGTGGTGTCGATGCCGGGCTGGCTGCAGATCGCGTAGGCGTAGGTGGTGTTGGGGGTGGTGCCGCTTCCGCCGCCGTTGAGCCCGACCGCGGCCCAGGAGTCGGGATGGGTGTCGCCATCAACGGCGGCCTTGTGGCCGAAGTCGTGGGCGGCGTTGTGGAAGGTGGGGTAGCTGGCGATCGGTTTGAGGCTGCCGGTGTTGGCCGGGGTGGTGCGCGCACCGCCCCCGAGTAGCACCGTGGTGGTCGGGCAGCTGGCCACCGCCACGGCCGGTGTGGACGCGGTGGTGGGGCCGGTCAGCCTGTTCATCACGACCTGGGTGTGGGTGATCAGGTTGCTGGTCAGGCACAGCGCGAAGGCGGTGGTGGAAAACGACGAGTCGACCATGGCGCCACTTCCACCGAGGGCCAGCCAACGCGCCACGTCGGTGGCGACCACCCCTGGTGTGCCGGTGGACTCGGTGCTCCCGTCGGGGCTGGGCTCGGTGCCGTTGACATGGTTGCCGTTGGAGGCTGTTGCGGTGTCGATGGTCTGGTTGATCCCGCCACCGGAGATCAGCGCACCACGGCCGCAGCCGGCATTGGTCTTGATCTCCGAAAGCCCGGAGGCCGGTCCGCGGGTCGCCCCCGGTGTCTGCACCGTCACGTTCACTGGGGTGGTTGGTGTCTGTGCGGCTGCGCTTGTGGCGGCGGGCCCCAGCGTCACCGTCACCACCGCGGTGGCGAGCACCAGCGGCGCCGACACACCCACCAAGACTGCCCGACGCCCCTGCGAGATCCCCACCTTCGATCCCGGAGCCGAGGCCTCACCGCCTGGGGTGCGCGGGGCCCAGCGCCGCGACCACGCCCGCACCGCGGCACCCCTCCACCGGCCGAGATGGGGAAACACGGGGACAGGTCGGTCCGCCATGGCTACTGGTGCGCGCTCACCGAGGTAGGACCCCACGATCACCGCGGGGCCACCCGCTCGCAGTGCCGAGCAAGCGGACAACCGAACACGGCGCCAGCCCATCGTAGATGAGGTCGCTCACCTGGAGCACGCTCCACACGTACGGATGTCATTCCGGGGACGCTGCGACCCGCAGACGAACACCAGGAGTCCAGCAAGCGACCAAGGGATGGCCATCACCCTCACGACAGACAGCTAGGGTGACCAGCAGCCGATCGCGGTCATCGGGATTGGACGGAGTGATCGAGCCCGCGCAGCGCTCTGCGGGTCGGTCCACTGACTCGCCTTGCGTAAGCACGACCTGGGTGAGCAGGTTTCCGCCGTTGGTGACCAGGGGGACCGCTGGGGTGGATGTGATTAACGTGGTGACGAGGTGACGGCCGCGGCGCCATGGATCGTCAGGACTGCGTAGCCGTTTTGTCCGGGTGTTCCGTTGTGCGCCCCGCCGGGTTGGGCACCGCCTTCACCGCCGGCGCCACCGGATCCGTGTGCGGCTTTACCCCCTGCACCGGGTAGTCCTGCGGTGTCGTGGCTGCCTGGTCTTCCGTTGGCGCCGGGGGGGTTGCCTGGTCCGCCCTTTCCGCCGCGTGCTCCGACTGCTCCGCCTTGGCCAGCGGTGCCGCCGCTGCCGCCTGCGGCGGTGAGTGCCAGGCCGTCGCCGCGCAGGGTGGTGGTTGTTCCGTCGTGTCCTTTCGCGCCGGTCATTGCGGGTCCGCCTCCGCCGATGCCGCCACTGCCGCCGGCGCCGATAACGATGGTGAGTGTGGCTGGGTCGGTGCCGGCGGGTAGTGGTGTCCCGGAAGCGGTGATGGTGGTGCCCGCGCCACCGCCGCCGCCCCCACCGCCTCCGGTGGTGCTGGGGCCGATAGCCGAGCCGCCCCCGCCGGGGCCGGGGCCTCGGCCTCCTCCGCCGCCGGCGCCGACGAGGGTGTAGTCGATCGAGGCGTCCGCGCCGGGGGCGGTGAATTCCACGGTGACGGTGTAGGTGCCCGCAGCGGTGAACTTCAGGGAGGTGCATCCGGTCGCCGTGGCGGCGACCGGACTGCGCGCGGACTGGTTTGTGATCGGCGGAGCGCAGGTGGTTGTTACGGGCGGTGTGGGGGGTCTTGCGCTGCATCCTGCGGTGGTGGCCAGGACGATCGCGGCCGCCACCGCCCAGGTGGGTGGGCGTGTCACGCGCCGGCCTTCGCCGCCGCACACACGGTCAGCGAGGCGTAGCCATCGGCGCCCACCGCGCCGTCGTGGGCTCCACCCGCCACGGCGCCACCGAGGCCACCGGCGCCACCGGCCCCGTGGGCTCCGCTGCCCCCGGCACCGGGGACACCGCCGTGTCCGGGACTGCCCGGCCCGCCGGCGTTGCCGGCGGCACCGGTGGTACCGCTAGGCGATGCGCTCCCGCCGGCGCCACCGGCGCCGCCACCGGCGCCGGCTTTGCCGCCCTGTCCGCTGGAGCCACCGGCGCCACCATTGGCTGTCAGGGTCAACCCCTCGCCGTGCAGCGTGGTCGGCTGACCATCGCCGCCGTGGGCGTTGGGCATCGCCGGGCCGCCGCCTCCGGTACCGCCGGTCCCTCCTTTGCCCACGGACACCGTCAGCTGGACAGCTCCATTACCGGGCGGGAGTGGCTGGGCCGTCCGCGCGACCGTGCCGCCGGCCCCTCCGCCGCCGCCTCCTCCACCGCCGGGGCCTCCGGGTGCGGGCGGCTGCCCGGTGCCGCCCGGACCCGGTCCTCGTCCACCCCCACCACCGGCTCCGACGAAGACCAGGTTCACCGAAGCCGGGGTGGTGGGCGAGGTGAACGTCACCGTGACCGTATGCACGCCCGGAGCGGCGAAGGTGAACGTGGGGCACGGGGCGGGAACCGGAGGCGGGGTGGAGTGCGCCGCGGGTGGGGGACTGCCATGTCCCGGCGCGCTTAGCGCGCCCGGTGCGCTGGGTGCGCCAGGCGCGTTTGGTGGCGCCCCCGTCGTCGAGGGTGGGTTGGTGTTGCTGCCACCGGGCGGCGCGGTATCGGCCGGGGGAGAGGAGGTCGGGCTGTCGGTAGCGCTAGTGGGGCTAGCTGAATTCGACGGCGACGGTGTGCTGGTGTCCAGGGCTAACTGCGGTGCCGTCGGGTGGGGCGCCGCCTGGCCACATCCACCGATCAGCGTCACGAGCGTGGCGGCCAGCGCGGCGGGCCACCGGCTGCTGGTGGGCACTAGTGTTTTTTCACGACGTCGCGGGGGGCCATCCGCCATGTCGGTGGGGCGTCGGTCAGCTCGATGCGCTCGAGTAGGAGGACTGCGTGGCCGCCGAGCAGCAGCGGTCTGATCCAGGGGCTGACCTCGACGGTGGTCTCTGGCCTGGGTCGGTCTCCGTCGAGTGTGCGGGCGTCGTCCACCGGCAGGGTGTGGATCAGGTGCTGGTAGCTGCACCAGCCGGGGCGCAGGTCGCGGATACTGGGCATCCAGAGGAAGAACCCGTCGCTGCCGTGTAGGTGCAGCCCGACCGCGGCGAGGGCGCCGATCACGCCATCCTCGGTGCCTCCGTGGCCGGATAGGCGCACTCCGTGCTGGGGCGCGAGCGTGCGGGCGGTGGCCTGGTCGATGATCTCGCGTTTGACCGCGGTTCCGAACTCGCTTAGCGCTTCCCGGTCGAGCGGCGCCACGTCGGTGGGCACCACGGCCAACCCCGGGTCAGAGCCCTCGGCGGCGTGCTGACGCAGGAAGTGCGCGGCGCACCCTTCGACGGCATCAAGGTTCGGAGCCCCTGGCGTGGCCAGGGCGAGGCAGGCGCTGGAGTTGTGGGACGTGTAGGGCACCCGGGGGTCCACGAGCAGCTGGTGACGGGTCACCCCGAGGGCCTCACCGAGACCCGCGGAGGCCAGCTCCTTCAGCAGGCGCTGGGCGAGCCAGCCGGTGCCCGGGCTCGTGAGGTTGTCGGTATCGTCGATGCCCACCAGCACCCTGGACTGACCGAGCAGTCTTTCGTCGGCAGCAGCAACCCCGCTTTGACCTTTGTTCACCCACTTGTGCATTTGTTTGACCTCTGTTCACCCATCAGGGCAACTGAAAGCTACTTGATGTGCGTATTATCCGCGTTTACGGACCGCTATCACCCTAATAGGGGTCGCCCATAAGATGCAAGCGAACTATCGTTCGATGCATGACTAGCGCATTGATCGAAGCCCGCGACCTCGCCGACGTCGAGGCTCGCCCCACCCACATTCCACGCCCGATCGCGGGCCCGACGGTCGTCTCGGTGATCGTGTCACTCGCCGTCGCCGGCATCATTTTGCAGCAGCTCGTGCACACCCCCTGGGGACTGCCCGGCCACCGCGGCGTATTCTGGCTCAGCACGCTCATCGCCGCACGGTGGGCCATCGACCGACCCGGCACCGCCCTAGGGGTCGCCGCCGCATCCAGCGCCGGGATCCTTTTCTTCGACCCCACCATGGGCGTGCACGTGGCGCCCTACCTGATCGCCGGGCTCCTCGTCGACCTCGCCGCCACGGCGACCTTCATCCGACGCCACCCGTGGACCATGATCGGACTGGCCCCCCTCATCCTCCTGGTCAACCTGATCAACCCGTTCCTGCACAACCTCGCCCTATCGTCACTGCCCACGGTGATCTCCGGAATGGGCTTCTACATCCAGGGCCACCTGTTATGGGGCACCGCCGCCGGCATCCTCGGCATCAGCGCCGGAACATTCGGCAAGTCCAAGCTGCGCCAACTACGCTACTCACACACCCCACAGGCCTCCAACCCGACCATGCGCTAATCCCAGGAGTCTCGGTCCATTCAACACCGGGTGTACCTCCCTCTGGCGTTGCGTTACCAACAGCAGCCGCCGCCCTGATCACCGCGGTGCAAAAGTCCCGTCGACACTGCCTTCGGGGAGAAATGGGTCCGGCGGAGGTCATCTGAAGGGACCAGGAAGATCGTCTCGATGACCGGGAATCCGAGCGAGTACTCCACACCCAAGGCGGTCATCTCGTTGATCAGCGGTGAGAGGCGCCGGCGGAGTCGGTGCGCACCAGGATCGGCTTGCCCCGCCACTGATCGGAGAGCGGGAAAAACTGGGGGAGGCTGGCTGCCGCTTCAGGGACGGGGTGCACAGATGGGGACTTCGGCGATTCCGGTGATCACCGTTCGGGGCACTGGTGAGCCGCTGGGTCGCTCTGGGTGGTGTGGTCGCCGGGGCCACCGGCAAGGATGGGGCCATGGCTGAACCCGCTGTGACATCGGTCCCCATCCTTGACCTGCTGCGTGGTCTGGAGCGTTTCGATCGCCGGGCTGCCACCCGAGCCGTGGACCGGCGGGTTATGACCGAGCCGGGCGTGGCATGAAATTCAGCGTGCGGGTCGTGCTGCACGCCGATGACGGTACCGAGGCCGTGGTGCACGAGGTGTTTCACCTGGACCGGGGTGCGCTGACACCCGAGAACCTGGGGGATGCCAAGGATCTGCTCGCCGCCGTGCAGGGCACGCTGGTCACCGAGCAGGTCACCGCGGGGGTGGCCGCCCAGGTGGGATGCCCGCGCTGCGGGCGGCCTCGCCGGCATAAAGACGTCAGGGGCATCGTGGTGCGCAGCCTGTTCGGCACGCTGCGCCTGCCCAGCCCCCGCTGGTGGCACTGCCCGTGCACAGCCCAGCCCACCCGGAAGGGTTTGGGCTGCTTGGGTAGGGAAGGCAGGGCGGGGATGGGGGTGGGGAGAACTCCCCGGGTCCCCGGGCGGGTCCCCGCGGCAGGTCCCCGGTCCCCTCGTCGCTCTTCGTGTTCACTGTCGCAGTCGCGGAGCGTGCTGGAAGGGCGCGGCTGACGATTGTCCGGCGGTCGGGCAGGGCCTATGGGGCGCTGTGTCACCCGCCGGCGGCACCAATGACGACTGCCACGAGGAGATGACGGTCGTCCGCGCGGGCGTTTGCGGTGCGCGAACGCCCCCCTACGCGCGCAGGCGCGCGAGTCACGGACAGTCCCCGGACGAAATCCCACCGCCCTCTACCTTCTGCACCCTGCGGTGAGGGATCGGGACGGTCAGCGGTCTGGAGGCGCGGTCACGGGGGTCTGGTGGCGGGGACACTGGCGGGGTCTACCCCCGCTACCGTGCTGGTCAGGGCCCATTACCCGGGGGCTCTACCCACGTAGAGACTCCCCGCTACCCCGGCGAGTGACCCCGCAGTGCCCGTAGCGGGTGTGCTCAGCCACCCCACGCCCAACACGAATCATTCAACTGGGTGTAAATAGGTGCTATTCCATCGGTGATGCGCTAGAATACCGCGCCCGCACGACCACTCCGACCATCAGGAGGTGATCCCCTGCCACCCCGGCCATAACCGCCCCCACCAGCACCCACCACCCGCCAGGACGTGAGCACGACCCCCACCCGGCCGCCGATCCGGCGCGCCGGAGTGACCGTGCCTACCACCTGGCGAGGGTGTGCGCCCGGTTCCCGACCACGCTCAGCACCCAGAGCGCCCACCGGCTCGCGCGGCTTCTTCGCGTGAGCACCGACGAATCATCATAACAGCCCTTCCCACCCGTTCTGTGACGGGTGTGACGGGTCGCCCACCAACCCCTCACACCCGTCACACCACCTTTTTCCCAGGTCAAAGCACTATCAACCCGTCACAGGACACCGCGCTACCCGTCACACCACTGCGACAGGTCTACCCCGGGTTGTGACGGGTGCGCCCGGGTGGCTGGGGGGCTAGAGGGGGTTGGGTTCGATGTCGATGCGGCTGTAGTCGAAGCCGCCCCGCGGGGCCCGGTGCTCATCGATGATCACCGCAGCGAACAGAAAACGCAGCACCGCGTTGAGCCGTTCCACCTCTCCCCGGTCGGCCAGTTGATTCCACACGGCGCGGGCGTCAGCTCCGACGAGGCCGGTCAGGACCTCGACGGTGGGGCGCACAATGGTCTTGCGGTACAGCGCGCTGATCCGGTCTTCGATGGTTTTGCGCATCTGGCGGTACTCCCGGGTGGAGATCTCCCGGTGGGTCCACATGTCCTTCAGCTCCGCCAACTCCACCTCATCGGCGCTGATCGCCGCCTCATCAGCGGCCGAGAGCGCGGTCGCCGCGCGAGGGGCACCGCTGACATCCAACTGGGTCAGTAATTCCACGGCGGCATCGGAGACGAATTCCTCCAGCCGGGCCGCCCCGATCCGCCGGTGGCAGCGCTCAGCACCGAGATAGGTATGCCGGGCGCACATGTAGCAGGCGTCTTTACTGGTGGATCCGGCCATCCGCCAGCCGCATCGCTTGCACACCACCAACCCGCGCAGCAGGTAAAACCGCCATCCCCGCCGGTCATAGGCCGAAGCCCGGTAGGAGCGGCGCTCCTGAACCTCAGCCCAGGTGCCCCGGTCGATGATCGGTGGCCAGTCTCCCTCCCCGGCCTCCTCGCCCCGGAACACCCGGACCCCGGTGACGTGTCGGGAGGCCAGCACCGCTCGTACTGCATAGGGCTGCCACGCCACCCCACTGACCGTGACCTCCCCACGGTCGTTCAACTCCCGGGCGATCACACCCGGGCTGGCCCCCTCCAAATACCGGGTGTAAATCTCGCGAACGATCACCGCCTCCAGCTCAAGGACGGTCACCGCGTCCGCGGCATACCCATACGGACGCTGCCCCGACGAGTGCGGACGCCCCGCCCGGGCGCGGTCTTCCAGGGCATCCCGCAACCGCCGGGACGTGTCATCCGAGGAGCGGCAGGCGTGCGCGACCTCAACCCGCAGAAAAAACCGATCATCCGGATCCGAGAGATCCCGACGATTGGCCTGCCCGTGCAGCGTGATGTCATGCTCCTCGGACAGGGTGAGCAGTTCCTCCAGGTCCCGGGGTTGGCGCATCAACCGATCCGGGTGATACACAATCACATGCCGCACCCCACCCGCGCGGATCGCCTCGAGTAGCGCGTTCCACCCTGGACGATGCCGATTCCGCTGCCAGGCCGAGCGGTTGTTATCCACCAACACCGCACCCGGGGCGACCACCAACCCCAACCGATCAGCCACCTCGCGGTGGGGTGCCCCGAGGTTCTCGGACCACGACCCGATAGGGTTGTATCCGAAAGGCGCCATCGAAAATGTCTCGGAAGTATCGGAAGTTCAGTCTCGAGTTTCGGGACGAAGCCGTTCGACTGGTGATTGAGGCATCTCGCCCGATC
>JAFAUB010000050.1 GCA_019243635.1 Pseudonocardiales bacterium | reverse complement strand
AAACGCGGCTGTTGCTGCTGGTCACGACACTGATCGTTTTCCGGGTTGGGCGCTGTCTGGAGCACCGAAGCGCTGCGGCTGCGGTGCGCTGACCAGGCGGTATACCACGGATTGCGGTTCCTGGCAGCTTCGTTAACGACACCCCGTAATGCAAGATCCCGCCCTGTACCGGCACGCCCAGCTCGTCGAGCCGGTGGCAGTAGTGGATGGCCTGCGCCTGGTCGGCCTCGGTGGATCGGGACGAGGACTTCACCTCGTGCACCCAGGTCTGCCCGTCGATGAAGTCGATGCGGGCCGCGCCGAGGTCGACCGGGGCGCGCCGGGTGTAGGTGGTGTCGTGGACGGCTTCGCCGAGTTGCACCAGCGAGCTGAGCCGTTCCGGGCGCAGGCCGCGGGCGAACAACCACAGTTGCCGGGGGCAGTGGTACAGGTACTTGACGTGCACGCCCCCTACGTCCTCGGCGCTGATCACAGCACCTCCCCGGGTTCGTAGCAGTTTCTCGCCTGATCGCGGATCGCACCCAGTCCGTAGCTGGGGTCGTAATCGGCGTCGAGAACCCGGACCTTCATCCGGCGGTCCCAGTGACAGCGGGCGACGGTGTAGGGGGGAAGGGGGATGAGCAGTTCCTCGGCCAGCAGGCGACCGGCGGAACCAGACGCCGACGTCAGCAGCGCGGCGTATTCGTCGCGGTCATCGGCGAGGACCGCCTCCGCGCCGTCGAATAGTTCGTCGAACTTCTGCGCCAGGCAGCCGCGATCGTCGAATGGATGGGTGAAACCGAGGAACGCCGTGCGGAACTCATCACGGAACTGATCTACCGAACGGCGCCACTGGGTTCCCCAGTCGCCGGCGTAGATCTCGTTGAACCACCCCGGGACGTCGCGTTCGTCGACGACCTGGCCGTCATGGCGGCTCAGCAGGTCCATGGCGAGGCGGGTCGGTTCGGCGTCGTAGACCCCATCGGCGTATTCGGCCAGCCCGCCGCCGCGACGACGCCGGTAAGCGGGCTGGTGGACGATGACCGGCGCCGGAGAGCGGGCACCGAGCCGGTTGACCCGGCCGAAGCGCTGCAACAGCGCGTCGAGTGGGGCACCGCTGGTGTAGAGCACGTCGAAGTCGACGTCGAGGGAGACCTCCACCACCTGGGTGGCCACCAGGATTCCGGGACGCCGGGGCGCCCGGGTGCCGAAGCGGGCCTGGATGGCTGCCTCGATGGTGGACCGGTCCTTGCGGCGGAACCGGGAATGTAACAGCAGCGCCGCTTCCGGTTCGTACAGCTCGACGGCCAGAGGGGCGAGTTTCTCGGACAGATCCCGGGCGTCGGCGACGTTGTTGACCACCACTAGGACCGCCTGGCCGGCCCGCACCCGCTCAGTGATCTCCGCAATGGCCGATGGGTCGGTCAGGTGAGTGGCCTGAACGGTGATGCGATGGCGCCGCGGCCAGGATCCCGCCAGCGCCACCCGCTGGCACGGCACGGCGAGAGTGGTATCGAGCAGATCCGCCAGGGCGTCCGGCAGAGTCGCCGACAGCACCGCGAGGCGCCCGCCGAGGTCCTCCCACAGCCGCAGCATCGCCAGGATCATGCCGAGCCGGCGGGGATCGTAGGCATGCAGCTCATCCAGGATGAACACGGAGTTGGCGGCGTCGATGAGGATGCCACTGTGCGCCGGCCCGGCCAGCGCGCCCCGCAGCAGCTGGTAGGGCGTGCCGACCCGGACCAGCTCGCGGAACAACCGGGTCGCCGCTGCCCGGGACACGGCCTTGGGCGCAACCGCCTCCACCGGAACGCAATCGTCCTGCAATGCACGGGCCAGGTGGTAGGAGGCCGCTCGCGAGTGCGCCACACCGATGTCGGGTGTGTCGAGTTCGGTGCCCAGCCGACCCGCCATCGCGTTGATCGACGCCAGGTAGGGCAGGACGTAGAACAGGCGAGGGGTTCCACCGGTACCGCGGTGCAGTGCGCGGATCTGGGCCTGCGCCCACAGTAGCGCCGCCTCGGTCTTGCCCGAGCCGGTCGGGGCGCGCAGCAGCAGGTGGCCATCGGTGGCGGCGGCCTTGACCTGGTGGGGGCGCAGCTCCGCCTGGCGTTCGCTCAGCCGGGCCCGTAGCCGCGCGGGGTACTCTGCGGTGAGCGGCGCTTCGGTGCACAACGGACTGTGCGCGGAGGACACGTGATCGGCGAGGGTCACCGCCCCCTCCAGCAGCACCGCGGTCAAGCCGTCCGGATCGGTGGTCTCCAGCGGTTCGTCCCACCGGTCCCGCAGCACCTCAAAAAGCCGGTAAGCGTCCTGCCCCACTCCGTCACCGGCCAGGGCCGGCTCACTGGACCCGGGTAACAGGCCGTGGGTGCGAGCGGTTGTGATCAGCCAGTCCTGCAGCTCCGCGGCCAGGTCCGGGTTGACGGTGCCGAAGTGGTCGTTGAACTCGTCCGGGTCCACGTCGTCGTAGCAGGTGAACAGACCGATCCTGCCGCCAGGTGGACCGGTGAAGGGCCGGTGGTGGGTGGCCACCCCGGTCGCCACCCACAGCCGGTCGTCCCGGTCTGAGTCGGCGAGAACGCGGGCCACGAAGCCCAGCGAGTAGACCTCGTGGCGTTCGCCCCACGGCTCGGCGGGTTGGGCACCGTTGCCGACCATGGTTTGGAAGCCGTCGGCGACCTTGCCCGCATCGTGCAGCAGGATCGCCAGCCGCGCCCACGTCCAGAACGGCGCCGGCAGCGCCGCGACCGTCCCGACCCGGCGCTGCAGCTCCTCCATCGCCTCCAGCGCCGCGGTCAGGTGCGCGGTGAGCAGCTCGCCGGTGTCGTGGCCGCGTGGCGGGCTCTTAGCCCATAACTGCCGGTGGCTCACGGGGCGTCCACGACTCCAAGCAGGTCCGGGTGCACCGGCGGGAGCAGGGCCACGGCCTGGCCGTCCTCGGTCGCCCACCCACTGTCCACCTCGGCTCGGGTCCCGCCCTGGTGGTAGCGGTAGGCGTGCCACTGCGTCCGGGACCGGTCGTGGCTGATCGCGGTGGGCAGCTGCAGCAGCGTGCCGGCGGTGGTGAGCTGCGCCGGCAGGACCGCATGTCCCTGGCGGCCTGACCGCGACACCAGCCGGACCCGTCGAGTACGGGCGGTGGCCAGGTCCTGGCTGCGGCCCAGCCGCAGCGGCCACACCGGCCGGCGCAGCGCCCGCTCCCACCGCTGCGGGTCGTCGAACAGCCAGATCCGCAGCGTCACCTCAGCCAGGAAGGGCCGGTCCTTGGGCGTCGGGGGGGCTTTGGTGCCCGAGGCGTCCAGCGGGTGATAGGTCTCCAGGTCGATGCCCGCACCAGCAGCGGTGAAGACCATCGCGAACCGGAGGTCGCCCGATACCTGGCCCCAACCTCCGACCGCGGCGGCGAGCATCCCGCCGACGGTGGCCGGTGGTGGGCAGGGCAGCCCGACCTGCACCCCGGCGTAGAGCGGGTTACGGAACGACGCGACCGGGGCCCGGACCTCGACGTGGAGGGCCTCGGTCATCCGGTGGGGTCCTCGAACCAGGCATCGCGCGCCCCGGCCTCGACCTGCTCGGCCAGGTGACTCAGGACCACCCGGGGATGGTCGATGACGACCTTGTCCGCGTCGATCAGGTCGGCCAGCTCGGCACGGGCCTTGTCCCGCTGCTCGCCCAGAAAGCCGGGAGCCCAGCCGATCAGCACCGGACCGTCCAGCTCATCGGCCCAGGCGTCGAGTTCCTCGCGCAGCACGTCGTCGTCGAACACCGTCTCCTGGGCCTGGGCGCGCAGCACCCGGGTGAACGGGTTGATCCCGCCCCGGACCGGGGCGAGCAGCAGGAACGCCGGAGTCCGGTCTCCGTAGTGCAGAGACCGTTTGGCCCCGCCCCGCAGGCCCGCCAGCGCGCGCAGCAGCAGCGCCACCCGACGGCGTCGCTCCGCGATCGACATCCGCAGCGCACCGGTGCCACGGAAAGTGACCTGCTCGGCCCCCGCCTGCTCGGCTTCCTTCGCCGCCGCCGCAGGCAGCGCGGTCCGCAACCCCGAACCACCCATCTCGAAGGTGCCCACCCGGGGCAGGTCCAGCAACACGTCCCCGGCCAGGTCGGCACTGTAGTGCTCGTGCTCGTGCAACACCGGATTCTCACCGGCGTTGAAGCCGCGGCTCATGGTGCCGAAGTCCCTGGTGGGCCGCTGCGACGTCACCGCCACGAACGTTCCGGTGGCCAGCACGGTGTCCCGCTGGTAGTTGGCTTTACTGACGGCGACCATGTAGCCGAAGAGGTCATCGTCCAAATATCGGTCCGGCCTGCCCTCGGTGTAGGCCTGCTGGTTTTTGCCGGTACCGGAACGGGTCACCCCGGAGCGTGGCTCGTCCGCCGGCAGCGAATCGCGCAGCCAGCGCCGGAACGCCTGGGCCGATACATAGGGGTGGATCTTCCCGTTGATCCACATCTGCTTGACCATGGCGACGTTGTTGTCACCACGGCCGTTGTTGGGTGCTCCCGCGAGGATGTCGAGAGCGATTTTGCCGACCAAATAGGTCACTGGTTCTCCTCAGTGATGGGGTCGTCGTCGAGGTCGTCGAGGGCGTCGCGGGCGTCGGCGTCATCGACGCGCCACCCGCGTTGGTGCAGCTGTTCGAGTACCGCGATGAACAACAGATCCTGATGCAACCGGCCCCGGCCGTCGGAATCGAACAGCAGCCGCCACTGCTCCGACGTGACGAACGGTTCCGCCCGATCGTCCGGCCGCGACAGCGCCCAGCTCACCGCCCGTTTCCGCAGCCACTCCTGCAACCTGCGGGAGTCCCGGTGCGCACTTTCATAACTCTTGAGCACTCCGCGCTCCCGGTGCGGAGCCAGCACCTCGGCGATGTGCTCGGCAAGCCGCCCGATGCGGCCAACATCCTTGTCGTTCACCTGCAATACCTCGATGGCGTAGGAGTAACACAGCGAGACCAGAGACGGCACCTCACCGGGCACGACGCAGGACTGAGCCGCCACCGTGCGCAGGAACAAGACGGCCCGGGTGAGCACCCGCGCGGGGTCGTGAAACACCTGACGAGCGAGCATGGCAGTCCCGGGAACATCCTTGATCCGGTGCGCGCGGACCAGGTACTTATAACCAAGATCCCGTTGCCGGTTGTGGGCCGTGCTGCGCAGCCATTCAGCCAACGGCTGCTCCATCACATGCTCGTCGAGCACCTGCTCCTTGTTGCTGTTACTGAAGACGATCAGCTGCACACCCGCCGTCAACCGGCGCGAATGACCGCGCAGGTGCCGCAACGCGGTGACCTCGCGCCAGTACGGTTGCGGCTTGGTGGTCCCCGCCCCCAGTCCCGCGGCCTGGCGGGTGCGGCCGACCTGGGTGCTCACGAACCGACGCAGGAAATGCTCGTCCCAACTGTGCAGGGCCGCGGCGCGACCGCCACCGATCTGACAGCCGTAAGGCAGCGCGTGGAAGCAACTCACACAACCAAAGCACAATGCCAGCCCTTCGTGATCGCGAGGCGTTGTGTTGCGGTACGCCGGGCTGGCACCGAGCGGCACATCCCTCTTGCCGTAGTAACCGCAGGCGGACCGACCGCACAACGAGCACGGAACACGTGGCCACTGGCCTCTTTCCGGGAGCGCCCTCCACTTCGTGATGTGCTCCCGCCGTTCATGCGGCGACCGCTTCCCCCAGTAGGCTGGGGCCATGGCTGAGTTGGGCCAGAGCAGGCCGCCTACTGCCAACCAGAAACCGCCCGGATCCTTCGAACTCTCTACCTGCGCGGTGTTCAGCAGGTGCTGGGTCATCAAGTGACTGGCCTTGTCGAACTCCTTCGACCTGAGCTGATCAGGATGATCGACACCCACGAGCTTGGCCAGAGCGAAGGCACCGACCCGTTGCAACGGATGCGGAGTGAGAACCACAGTGCGCTGGGTATCCGAGACGTCGGCGTGCGCCGTCACGCGGCCACCCAGCCGAAACCAGCGGAATTAGACTGCCCGAGGCCCCATGACCACACCGCCTGCAGCGTCTCCGGGGCACCTCGCAGTTCCACCTCGACGGGCGCACCTGTCTTGTGCCCGTCACTCACCGCGTACGAGCGCTTCGCCCCGATCCAAGTGATGCGTTCCAGGGTCACGTCAGGATCCAGGCCCAACGTCTCGGCCTTCCGCCGCAGGTTCCCGGTGAGGTATACCGGGAACTCGGATTCCGCAGGCAGTAACCATGCCTGCCGGGTGGTGCGTTGGCCATCCGCATCCCGGCCCGAGCCCTTCATCACCACCGGAGTCGTGGTGCGCAACCGGGCATAGCCGGAGCTGAACGATGGCGGTTCCACCACCCGAACGCCTTCCACGTCGAACGCCACGCCACCCCAGTCGATGACACGCTGCGCTCTCAGGCTCGTCGCCCACGCCTGCACCACAGCCGGCAGCGGACTCCCCAACTCGACGTTGCCGCGCCCACCCACCGCGTACGCACCAGAGCGGCGGCCGGCCGACGGGAAAACCGGAGCCCCGTAACCGAACGGTGTCATCCGGTGTGAGCCCCACCCCTCACCGTGCAGCCGCACACTCAACTCTGGATCGGCACTGGCTAGCAGGCCATACGCAAACCCCCGCCCGGGCCTCAAGACTTCACGCCACGGCAACTGCTCAGCCGTCGTGCGCACCTCCAAACGCAGACGCACTCGACCTCCACACGTCACATCCGACTTTCCTGCCCCCTGGTCTGGGCAGGCCTGGCCAGGTCGTCCGACCCCCTGGGCGCGGGCCGAGCTAATCAGCGCCGTGGCGACCGTTCGGTACGCACCTTACTGCCACGGTGGCTGCCGCTCAGACCTCGGGCCGGAGCTCCTGGAGTCGATGCGGTTGGGTGCGAAAGCCATGATGCCGGGTCGTTGAAAGCGACCGTCGTCCATTCTTCCCAGGGTGACACGCAAAGCCGTTCGTGCAGGTCAGTGCGGTATGTGAGCGGCGCGACGTGATCGTGCCGGCCGGGCGGCTAGATGGGAGGACCTGGGATGACTGGGCGTCCTGTTCCAGAGAGTGCCACGTCGGTGTCACAGGACGGGTGAGGAATGGTGGCGGTGTGTGATCGATGGGCGTGGGCGCCGGGTTGATCTCGGGTTGATCACGTTGCGGGGTGGGGGCGTGTCGTTGCGGTGGTCGGCAACGGAAGCCCCGCTAGGACAGGGATTGTCGAAGATCACTAGTCCCTGAAGGCTCCGTTGCCGTGCGAGTCTGGCATGCCCGCAGTGTCCACGCCGGCGGCGGAGGCCGCGTTCGAGGAGTTGGTCGCGCACCCGGTGAGCCCGCACGCCGCCAGCGGCGGTGATCTGCTGGGCTGTTTCGCCTCGGTCGTCGATCCGCGTGCCCGGCGCGGGGGTCCGGCACCGGTTGGCCGCCATTCCGGCGATGTGTACCGCGGCGGTGTTGTGCGGGTGTGCCAGCCTTGATGACGTCACAGCCTGGATCGGTGGCGCCGGTCCCCGGGTGCCGGCCGCGCTCGGGTGCCGCCGCGACGCGGCGGGGGTCCTCACCCCGCCGCACCCCGAGACGGTCCCGCGGGTGTTCACCGACCCGGGTGCCCAGGGACTGGCCGATCACGCCGGTGCGTTCCTGGGCCACCCGGGCCTGCCCCTCGACGGGCCCGGGTGGCTGCCGGGGACCGCGGTGGACGGCAAGGCCGTCCGCGGCGCCGTCGGCGCTGACGGGATGATCCCCTACCCGCTCGCCGCCGCCACCCACACCGACTCCGCGGTGACCGCCGAGCGTCTGATCGGCCCCAAGACCAACGAGGTGCCCGAGCTCGCGCCGCTGCCGCGCGAGCTCAACCACCACGTCCCACTGTCCGGGCACGTGATCACCGCCGACGCCGGGCACACCGTGCGCGCCCGGTTCCTCCGCGAGGAACCGGGCGCGCACTTCGTGATGACCGTCAAGACCAACACCCCCACCCTGTTCGCCGCGCTCGACGCCCTGGACTGGACCGCGGTCCCGATCGGTCACCAGGTCACCGAGACCGGGCACGGGCGCAGCGAGCGACGCACCATCCAGGTCATCGACGCACCCGACCACATCGCCTCGCTGTTCCCCCACGTCAGCCAGGTGTTCCTCGTCGAGCGCCCGAACCGGGTGATCTCACCGGTGGTGCGGCGGTTCTCCGTGGGTGTGGTGCTCGTGGCTGGTAGTCGTTGCCGACTATCAACCTGAGAGCGAGAAGAGCATGCGGGCATTCCCGGTGAGGTTGCCGTCCGGGCAGCGGTACTGGACGGTGTTGGATGAGGATCTGCAGGTCGTGGGTGTGGCCGATGGGTTTTTGCGGGGCACTGTTGCGTTAGTGGAAGGGCGGGCATGGTCGATGGCGCCTGTGGGCTGTTCAGATGGCGAGCGCGAGTTCGGTGAAGGCTGCTGGGAGTCGGTGGTTTGGGTTGAAATCGACGGCCAGCTCATAGTGTCCGCAGCGCAGGTTCTGGACAAACGCATGTCCTGTACTGATCACTCGCGCTGAGCGCAGTCGCCTGAGGCCACGCATCGGCCTTAGTCGGGACCTCAGACGGCCGTGATCAGCTTCGACTGGATTGTCGGCATACTGCTCGGTTATCACATCTGGCGGGAAGCGGAAACCAGCGAAGCTGGATCTTGGCACTGGTACTCGGGCGGGGCGACCACGCATCAGCCCAGCCTGCCCGACCTCGTGACCCGCCGACGCAACAGTGCCTTCGCGCAGCTCCTTTTCGCCTGGATCAACGAGCGAGACAACATGAACACCGCCACCAACCCCAACTCCCGATGGCTGTTCCCCGGCCGCCGCGCCAGACAGCCCATGCACCCCACAACCCTGGCCGCGCTCGTCCATAACCTCGGCGTCCCCACCCGCACCGCCCGCACAGCCGCGATCCGCCAGCACCTCCTGGACATGCCAGCAGCCGTCGTCGCCGACGCCCTGAGCTACCACCCCGTCACCACAGCCAAGATCACCACCCAAATCGGGGTCACCTGGAGTCGCTACGCTCCCGGTAATCACACAAGATCTGGCGACAGTTGAATAGGCGAGCTCGCCAGTCCGGGAGGCCGGCCTGGGCGAACGCAAGGGGGTTGGGTGTGGGGGTGGGTCTATCGGAAACGACCGTCTACGCGAGACCCGGCACCACCGACTCCCTGACGATCATTCCCCCAGCTCGCCACCCAACAAAACCCACCACGAAAACAACACCCCACAACACCACGACCAACCCCAGTACCGATAGAGTCTCCGTCCGGTGTTAGCCGGTCACGTCGTCGCAGAGCAATTCTCTGTCACGTCGCCGCATAAGTCGGACTGCGTCTGCCGTCGGTGCGGGTGATCTGGAAGAGGCCGTACTCGATCTCGTCTGAGGCGGCACGCACGTAGTCCACCCACTCCGATGGCCATTGGGTGTCGTTCGACCATCGAACGCCTACGAGACCGACGATGTCGGGGGGCATCTGTGCTGACCGCAGATCTGCGCCGACAAAGTCATCGCCAACCTCCGCTAGCCTTGATCATTCGCCTTGATCGGTGGGTGGTCTGGGACGGGCGCTGGGCCTCGTTGAGGATCTTGATTTTAGAGACTGGGTGTGACAGTGGCCCGGCTGGCGGGCCGGGTGGCCGGGGGTTCCACGGGCCCCTGGGTTACTCCTTCTTGATCGCGGGGGTGGGTTCGTGCTGGTCAGGGGGCTTGTGGCAGGGCGTTGAGGCGGGTCCAGGCGGTGGTGGTCGCCCTGGCCCAGGGCCAGGTTCGGGAGATTTTCAGCCAGCGCCGTCGGCTGCTGTGGGTCAGCCGGGCGGCGGTGTGGAGGATCTTGTAGCGCAGGGTTTTGGGTTCGGCGCGGGCCAGCTCACCCTCCAGGGCGAGTAGTCGGAGCCAGGCCAGCAGGGTGGCCGCGATCAGGGCGGCGGCCAGCCAGGCGGAGTTGATCGCGAAATCGTGGGAGGGGAAACGGCCGATGCCGCAGTCTTTGCCGGTGCGGATGCCGTCCTCGACCCGGGCGTCAGGGGCGTTCCAAGATCATATGAGATTGAGGATCTTGAAGGACCGTTCCATGACCCGGGTTGCCCATCTGGTGGTCTCGGTGATGTCTCGTCGTCCGATCAGGTGGATCGCGCCCACAGCGAGGTTGCGTAGCGCGGCCATGACG
>JAFAUB010000047.1 GCA_019243635.1 Pseudonocardiales bacterium | reverse complement strand
AGCGCGACACCGGCCTTGACCTGGGACCCTCGCGAGGGCTCACATCGAGCTATGACGGGCAGGCTAGGGGCTGCCCGATGCGCGGGCCGGCTTACGAGCCCTCGCCCCAGGTCAAGGCCGGTGTCGCGCTCACCGTTTGAACTCAAGCATCCCGGCTGATCTGGCGCAAACTCACCCCCGGTGACCCCCACGTCCCACCACGAGCCCACCTACTCACGCACGCCATCGCCCAACGCATCACCTGGCGAACCGAATACGACCGGGCCATGTCAGCCGCAACCGGCCCACCACCAGGCACCACCAATGTTTCGGCAACTCCAGAAGCAGCGTGAACAGGGGGCGAAGAGAGATGAGCAGCAAGTCACCAGACAAGGTTCGGGAGCTAGCCCAGCTGATGACCGTTCCGGAGATCCTGGCGGCGCTGGGCGGGTCAGTGTCACGAGACACCCTCTACAAATGGCGGCAAACCGGGAAAGGGCCGTGCTGCTTCTCCCTCCCCAACGGGGAACTGCGGTGCACGGTAGCTGACTTCACTGAATGGCTCAGCAGGCTACAGGGAGCGGCGGCATGACCACTACCTATGAGGTCCGGTTCTGGGAATCAAGACTCTCAAGAGCGGCAAGCGACGGTATGGGGTTCGGTGGGTCACTGGGCCGGAACGGCATTCGCGGTACTATGAGACTAAGGCGCTTGCGAACAGTCAGCGATCGGAGTTGATGCAGGCCGCTCGGCGCGGCGAGGCGTTCGATATCGAGAGCGGGCTCCCCGTCTCGATGCTCAAGCAACTCAACGCGGCGTCCTTTGTGGAGTTCGCGCAGTGCTATTTGGACATGAAATGGCCAAATCCTGCGGCGACGACGCGGGGTAGCACGGTGGAGGCGTTGGCCACGGCCGGTGCGGCGTTCGTGCGGGATGCGGTCGGGCGGCCGGATGTTCGGGAGCTGCGCCGGGTCCTGACGGCGCACATCCTCCTGCCGACCACGCGGGCCGGGGAACTGTCGCGGGCCGAGCGCCAGACGGTCGACTGGTTACTTCGGCAATCACGGCCATTGGTCGACTTGGCCGAGCCAGCGGCGGTGAGGGAAGTGCTGGACGGGATGGCCGCCAAACTCGACGGGACGAATGCGGCGGCGACGGTGTACCGGCGGAAGCGGGCGGTGCTGTCCAACCTGTTGTCCTACGCGGTGGAGCGGGAGTTGTTGACCGACAACCCGCTGACCAGGGTCAAGCGGATGGCACCGAAGATGATCGACCAGCTTGATCCACGCGTGGTCGCGAACCCGGCCCAGGTTCGGGAATTGTTGACGGCGGTGACCTACGTTGGCCGGCGTAACCGGGACCGGGGTGCGCACGTTCATGCCTTCTTCGCGACTGTGTACTACTCGGCGGCCCGTCCGGCTGAGGTCCTGGCGCTGCGGGAGACGGATTGCAAGCTCCCGGACGCCGGTTGGGGTGAATTGGCGCTCGGCGAGTCGCGGCCGGCGGCGGGGAAGCGGTGGACGGACTCCGGGGAGGTGCACGACCGGCGGGGCCTGAAACACCGGGGCGTCAAAGACGTGCGCATCGTGCCGATTCCGCCCGCGCTGGTAGACATCCTGCGGGATCACCTGGACACCTACGGCACGGGGCCGGATGGTCGACTGTTCCGCTCACCGAACGGCGGTGGGGTCGGGTCATCCACGTACTACCGGGTGTGGGCGCAGGCACGGATGTACGCGCTCACGCCCGCCCAAGTGGTGTCACCGCTCGCGGGCCGGCCGTATGATCTGCGGCACGCGGCGGTATCGCTGTGGCTGAACGGCGGCGTACCGGCGACCGAGGTCGCTGAGCGGGCGGGCCACTCGGTGGACGTACTGCTGCGGGTCTACGCCAAGTGTCTTGACGGCCAGCGTAATAAGATTAACGAGACCATGGACGGGCTGCTTGATCAGTGAAGTCACTGTCCAATGATCATGCTATCGTAGATCATCTCCGAGGGTATTTTCATGCCGCGTCTGTGCCGCGAACGGTGGCAGAGGGCGTCGGACGGCGGCAGATGATGACCGATGTGCGGGCCCTGACGGGGCGGCGCTCGGGAGAGGATTTCCCCAGGATAAAGAGGGTTTTCACTGGTGATTGATAGGTGATCGGAGATCGTCGGCAAGGAGCCGCACGGACTTTAGGAAACCGATGCTCTATCCCCTGAGCTACGAGGGCTGACTTGCGGCTTTGGCGGGTCGAGCCTACCGCGCTGGCTCTGGTCCGCGAGGTTGGCTGGGCCGTGTCGTCCACGGCTGTCACCGTGGGTAGTGTCTCATGGGCTTGACTGGCCGCGAGAGCGGCGATGACGCGGTCATCGATCGCGTCCTCTTGCCCGTCGATGCGGTCGGCGTAGATCTTCAGCAGGACAGCCACGGGGACACCGCTGGCTGGGCGCCACCCGGGTCCCGCTGAACCGCCTGGTCCGCATCGTCGGCGGCGCGGTGGGCGGTCGAAGAGACATCACCATGCTCGTCGCCGACGCCCGCCATGCCACGCTGTCCCGCGCGATCGTTACGGTCGTGAGCTGCTCGAGCTGACCACCGACGAAATCCGCCACCTGACGGACGTCCTGATCACCAGGCCCGCCCAGCGTCGATCTTTCGATCCTATTGCACCGGTACGTCCATCTCGTCACCCTTGATCGCGCCGGCGGGAAGCCCCGGAAGCCCGGGAAAACTGCTGATGGCGCTGCTCTGATAATCTAGGAACGCATTCACGGCTCGAGCGTTCGCGCGCATGATGACTACGTGGAAGAGCGCTGGGCGACCTGGCGTGGGCGTTCCGAAAAGAATCGAGCAACTCCAGGTCTTGCTGGTCGCATTTGTGTCACAAGGCCGCGCGTTCGGGTAGATCCTGCTGTCACCCGGAGGGCGTATTGCGAGCCATAGCAGCTCGCCGTCTCCGATGTTCTCGAAGGAGCCGCTCATGGCGAGAAGACGGGTGTTGGAACTGCGGGGATCCGGCCTCACGTCAGTACCGGTGATCTTGACGCGCGTCGGACGTAGAAGTCCGACCCACTTGCCGGCGGTTCCCACCAGGCCGACGGCCGTCATGGTAAAAGTAACGAGAACGGCCACGACGACAGTCGCCGCGGTTCGATGGCCGGCCTTCTTCGTCGGGGATGACATGTTGGTGGCGCACCGCCTCTGATGCTGTACGGCTGAATGTCTACCGCTCCTGCTTATCGCACCGACGAGTGAGGAACGTTACAACAATCATCCGGCTGCTGTCGTCGGTCTGGGCTTGGGTGGCCTACCCCGGGCTCTTCCGTGAGGTGATGACCACTCAGCGACACCTTTCGACATTGCTGCCCTTATATGAACGATGCCCTGATGTGAAGGAGACGGGATGGCACATCTCCAGCAGCGGGGGTGACCGGAGGTCGCGCCGGATGGTCGCAGAACAGCGGAGGCAGGAAGTGCAGCATCAGTGTTGACCAGGTCAGGTGAGTCAGGATCGGCGCCTGGATGCCGCCGGTGGCCCGGCGCTGGAGGCCGAACAGCGTGCCCATCACGGCTGAGGCGAGGACCAGCGCCGGGTTGCGCGTCGCGGTGGTGGCCAGCGAGTACACGGCGGTGGACAGGGCGACGGGGTGTTTCCCGCCGGCGGCGGTGTACAGGGCGCCGCGGAAGAAGACCTCCTCGGTGGCGCCGTTGGCCAGGGTGGTGATCAGCACGAGGGGGCTCGATCCCTGGTGGGCGTACCGCAGGACCATCGAGATCGCCCTGTTCAGCAGCGGGATGTGCCGAGCGGCGAGTGCGCATACGTAGAACACCGCGAACGCGGCCACCCCGGTGAGCACCGGGATGATCACCGGCCGGCGCAGGGTGTGGTCGCGGCGCTCTATCCAGCCCAGGTGCAGCGGGCCTGATCCCAGCCCACCCACCATCCACGTCGCGGCCACCCCGAGGGTGAGGCCGTAGAACCGCGGGGAGCCCGGTTTCGTCGACAGAGACGTGCCGAGCAGCCCTGCGCCGGCCAGGGACACCCCGGCGACGACCAGGCGGCGACGGTGCAGCAGGGCGTCGGGCTCGCTCTGGTCCCAGCGGCTCTTGTCCACCAGCGAGGACGGCAGCTTTGCTACCAGTCGTGCCCAGCACCGGCGCCACGTGTGCACGGTGCTCGTCACGACGCCCGCTTCGCTTTCGCCCGCTCACCGAGGGCCTGGAGTACGGCGCCGTCGTAGTCCATGGGCTCGAAGGGAATCAGCCGCCGAATGCTGTCGTCGCGCACCACCACCTCATTGGTCATCGAGTCGATGAGGGAGCGACCGGTCTGCACGTCGACATCGGTGACCAGCGACAACCACAGTGACGACAGTCGTGGCGAGAGCAGGGGCACGGGCACCACCAGCAGTGGCCGTCCCTCGATCGTGGCGACCCGGCGCATCATGTCCGCATACGCCAGAACGTCCGGCCCGCCGACGTCGAAGGAGCGTCCGGCCGCTTCAGGAACCTCGAGCACACCGACGAGGTAGCGCACCACGTCGGCCACCGCGATCGGCTGGGTCCGTGTCTGGACCCACTGCGGTGTGATCATCACGGGCAGGCGCTCCACGAGTTGGCGGGTCATCTCCCAGGAGATGCCGCCATGGCCCACGATGATCCCGGCCCGCAGCGTGGTGACCGGCACACCACCGGACCCGAGCAGCTCCTCGACCTCGCGGCGGCTGCGCAGGTGGGCGGACAGGTCGTCGGCGTCGTCGCCGAGGCCCCCGAGGTAGACGATCCGGCACAGCCCCGCGTCGGCTGCGGCGCGGGCGAAGGTGCGCGCTGCCGCTGCGTCGCGCCGCTCGAAGTCAGCGTCGTCGAGGGAGTGCACAAGGTAGTACGCAGCGTCGCAGCCGGCGAGGGCGGTGCTCAACGAGCCGGCGTCATGCACGTCGCCGTGAACCGCCTCGCCCGCGCCGCGGTAGGTCTCCGGACGTCGCGTCATCGCCCGGACCGCGTAGCCCGCCTTGTCCAACGCGGGACACAGCCGCCTGCCCACGAATCCCGACGAGCCGGCCACCAGCACCCGCATCGGTGAACCCTCCTCGAGTCCGACGAAACGGCGGACGCGACCGCGGCGCACGCTTCGGTGCGCGCCGCGCCCATTCCCCTCGTCTGCCGGTCCATGCGCTCACGCCGGAACATGTCCGACGCCGACGTGCCCGATGGTCACTGACGGTCCAGCTCCGTCTCGGCGAGTAACCCTGCGGGTCGGCAGCCGCTGACCGCGGCGTGACCCGTTGATGCCCAGCTGCATAGCTGACGACCGAGGCTCCACCGAGCGCCGGCACAACAGCAATCGTAGCCGCCTGGGGCTTATGCGACCCCATGGAGCCAGCTCGGCGGTGGTGACAAGATGACCGCCGAGCGCAACCGTCGAGACCAACCGTCCAAGGGGCCTACGTGTCGTATCTGTTGGGCGTTCCGGTGGGCGACGGCGCTGATGTCGTGGTGTTCGAGGTCGACCGCGGTGAGACACCGGAGATCTGGTCCTCGCCTCGGCCGAGCCGGGCAAGGTCGCGGCTCGGGCGCGCACGACCTTGGAGGATGCGCTGGCGGGTATCAAGCCCTCCTTGATCAAGATTGTCGAGGTGCTGCGGGAGATCGCGCCGGAGGAGACCACGGTGGAGTTCGGGTTGAAGATGGGGGAACCGGGATGATCATCACGAAAGGGACCGCCGAGGTGAACTTCAAAGTCGCCATGTCCTGGAATCCGGGTAGGCCGGGGGTGGGGTGAACTGAGGGCGGTCGGCTGTCTAAGGTCACTCTCAGGCGGGCGGTCCACACTGGTCGTATGCGCATCCTCGTGGTCGATGACGACCGGGCGGTCCGGGAGTCGCTGCGCCGGTCTTTGCAGTTCAACGGCTACACGGTGCAGCTTGCCGGGGATGGTCTGCAGGCCATGGAGGTGCTGGCCACGCAGCGGCCGGACGCGATGGTGCTGGACGTGATGATGCCGAGGGTGGACGGCCTGGAGGTGTGCCGGCGCCTACGCGGCACCGGCGACGACCTACCGATCCTGGTGCTCACCGCCCGGGATGCGGTCTCTGACCGGGTCGCCGGGCTGGACGCCGGCGCGGACGACTACCTGCCCAAGCCATTCGCCCTGGAGGAGCTGCTCGCTCGGCTACGCGCGCTGCTGCGGCGCTCCCCACCCGAGGGCGCCGGGGTCGCCGGCGCCGCGCTCGGGTTCGCTGACCTCGTCCTGGATCAGGGCACTCGTGAGGTCGTCCGGGGCAGCCGCCCGATCAGCCTGACCCGCACCGAGTTCAGCTTGCTGGAGCTGTTCATGCGACACCCCCGGCAGGTGCTCACCCGCAGCCGGATCCTGGAGGACGTCTGGGGCTATGACTTCCCCACCTCGGGCAACGCCCTGGAGGTCTACGTCGGGTACCTGCGGCGCAAGACCGAGGCGGGCGGTGAGCCGAGACTGATCCACACCATGCGGGGCGTGGGCTACGCGTTGCGGGAGACGCCTCCGTGACCCCGGCAGCTGGCCCGAGCTTCGGGAACCGGCGGATGTCGGTGCGTACCAGGGTCACCGGGCTGGCTGCGGTGTGCGTCGGAACCACCGTCGCGCTGGTGTCGCTCGCTGGCTTCTTCACCGTCCGCAGCAGCCTCTACGACCAGCTCGACACGACGCTGCTGCAGCGCGCCGACTCGCTGCGCAGCACGCTGGCCAGCGCCGCCCAGCTCGGTGGCATTCCCGAGGGTTTCTTCAGCGCGGCCGACATCAGGGTCGGCCTGCTCGACGGCAACGGTCAGTACGCGGCCGGCGGCGACCTGGCGATGGGCCCCGACGAGCTCGCTGTGGCGCGCGGCGAGCGGCCCCAGTCGTTGCGCACCGACCGGGTGCGCGACCTGCGCGTCGCCGCCGTGCCGGCGGGGCCGCCGGGCACCGCGCTGGTGGTGGCCCAGAAACTGAGCGGCACCCGGACCACGCTGGACCGGCTTGGTCTGGTGTTCACGCTGGTCGGCGGAGCCGGTGTGCTGCTGGCCGCGGCCGCGGGCACAGCGGTCGCCCAGGCCGGGTTGCGTCCGGTGCAACGACTGACCGAGGCGACCGAGCGGATCGCTCGCACCGGCGAGCTGCAACCGATCGCCATCTCCGGTGACGACGAGCTCGCCCGGCTCACCGCGAGCTTCAACAGCATGCTCAGCGCACTGGCCGAGTCGCAGGAACGCCAACGCAGGCTGGTCGCCGACGCCGGGCATGAGCTGCGCACCCCGCTCACCTCGCTGCGCACCAACCTGGAGCTGCTGGCCGCCTCCGACCGCCCGGACGCTCCATCGCTGTCCGATCAGGACCGCAAGGAGATCTCCGCTGACGTGCGGGCCCAGGTGGAGGAGCTCTCCACCCTGGTCGGTGACATCGTGGAGCTGGCCCGCGAGGACGCCCCGCAGGTGGTGCACGAACCGGTGGAGCTGCCGGAGGTGGTGGAGCGGGCGCTGGCCAGGGCGGCCCGGCGGGCGCCGGGCGTCCACTTCGAGGTCCACCTCGCGCCGTGGAGCCTGCTCGGTGACGCCAACGCCCTGGAGCGCGCCGTGCTCAACCTGCTCGACAACGCCGCCAAGTGGAGCCCCGCGGCGGCGACGGTCACCGTCGCGTTAGCGCCGACTGGCCGTGGGACGGCCACGGTGGAGGTGGCCGACACCGGGCCGGGGATCGCCGAAGCCGACCTGCCCTATATCTTCGAGCGGTTCTATCGCTCGTCGGATGCGCGTACCCTCCCCGGGTCGGGGCTGGGGCTGGCCATTGTGGCGCAGGTCGCCGCCCGTCACGGAGGTACCGTGCAGGCCAGCCGACGCCCGTCGGGCGGGACACTGATGACCTTGGAGCTGCCCGGCCGACCATCCACATGACACCCCTAGGTGGCTCACATGCACATCTCAGGAATCCGGGACACCCTGGAGCCATGACCGACGACACGTCGCGACCGCGGCAGCCTGGCGACCCCGGCGCACACCCCGATCCGCACTGGGCCGCGACCGGTCGACCCGGGCCGCCTGAGCAGCACCCGGCATCCGGTGCAAACCAGCCCACCGCGCCGCTCGGCGTGCCGCCCTTAGCCGTTCCCGGACCGCGCCGCAGCGGAACCGTCATGGGAGCCGTCGTGCTGTCGCTGATCGTGGGCCTGGTCGCCGGAGGTGTCGGGGGCGCCGTCGGCTATCATTTCGCGAGCACCGGCTCCGGTGTCACCAGCGCGCTGGACGTGCCCGCGCCGCAGGCCGAGCCAGCCGCTAACCTCCCGGTCGGCTCGGTCGAGCAGGTGGCGCAGAAGGTCACTCCCAGCGTGGTTCAGCTCCGGGTGACCGGGGCTCAGACGGCCGACGAGGGCAGCGGGATCGTCCTCAGCTCCGACGGGTTGATCCTCACCAACAACCATGTCGTCGAGCCGGCCGCGACCGGCGGCGGCAATGTCACCGCCGTGCTGCAGGACGGCCGCATGGTGCCGGTCCAGATCGTCGGTAGGGCACCCACCTTCGACCTTGCGGTGGTGCGGGCGCAAGGCGTCAGCAGTTTGACCCCGGCCCAGCTGGGGAGCTCCAGCAATGTCCGAGTCGGGCAGGAAGTGGTGGCGATCGGCTCGCCGCTGGGCCTGTCCGGCACTGTGACCAGCGGTATCGTCAGCGCGCTGAACCGCCCGGTGCGGGCCGGCGGCGAAGGCAGCGGTCAGGAGACGGTGCTCGACGCGATCCAGACCGACGCCGCGATCAACCCTGGCAACTCCGGCGGACCGCTGACCGACATGCAGGGCCGCGTGATCGCCATCAACTCCGCCATCGCCTCACTGGGCTTCAGTAACGGCGGGCAGGCGGGCTCGATCGGTCTGGGCTTCGCGATCCCCATCGACCAGGCCAGGCGGATCGCGAGCGAGCTCGTCCACAACGGTCAGGCCACCCAGGCCGTCCTCGGCGTGAGCGTCCCCGCCGGACAGCAGCTGGAGAACAGCGCGGCCCTGGTCCAGCAGGTCACTCCCGGTAGCGCCGCCGCCGCCGCTGGAATCCAGCCCGGTGAGATGATCACCAGGGTGGGTGACCAGGTGATCGACAGCGGGGATGCGCTGATCGCGGCCATCCGCTCATACCCACCGGGCTCCCAGGTCACGATGACCATCAAGAACTCGGCGGGGACCACTCGGCAGGTCCATGCCACCCTCGGCAGCCAGCAGGTCGGGACTCGCTGACGGTGCCCACAAAGATCGTGTGTACTCGGAGATCGAGACCTGGTTCTCCGCTCGGACGGCGCCCGGCTACGGTGCTCGGCATGGAACACAGCGCGCGCAACCTGGGGCGGGCTCTCGTCGTGATCGTCGATGACCGGGCGGTGCATGGCGAGCACGAGGACGCGACCGGTCCGCTGGTCACCGAGCTCCTCGAGGAGGCCGGTTTCGTGGTCGACGGCTCGGTCGTGGTGGCCGGCGAGTCGGTGGGCATCCGCAACGCCCTGAACACGGCGGTGATCGGCGGTGTGGACCTGGTGGTCACCGTGGGTGGCACCGGGGTCTCGCCGCGCGACGTCACCCCGGATGCCACGGCTGGCGTGCTGGACCGCCCGATCCCGGGTATCGCCGAGGCCATCCGCGCCTCCGGGCTCGCTGCCGGCGCGGTGGACGCGGGCCTGTCGCGCGGGATGGCCGGCGTCTCGGGTAGCACCCTGGTCGTGAACCTGGCGCCATCGCGGGCAGCGGTCCGTGACGGGATGGCCACCCTCACGCCCCTGGTCGGACGGGTGATCGACGAGCTGTCCTGGCCGGACCACGACTGAGCACCCACCACCGGCGCACCCACCACCACGGGCCCGAGTTCCTCGCCGTCGCGGGCCCGAGGGGCGGGGCCGCTCAGGACTTGCCGCCTGTCCGGCCGTTTCGGCCCAGCACGTCACCGACCCGCTGGCTCACATTCTCGAACTGATCGTGGTAACGCCCGCCGGTGGCCTTGTCCACCGTGGAGACCGCGGCCCCGACGCAGTTGACGGCGATACCGCCGGCCTTCTCGACGAGCGGGACGGCCTTCTCCATGGCCTGCTCGACGATCGGAGCAGCCGTGACCGCTACCTTCTCGGCGTACGGGCCGGCCTTGGTGATCGCCTGCTCGACGAGTGGGCCGGCCAGGTCCTTGGCCACGGCGGCGAAGGGGCTGGCCTTTTCCTTGGCCTGCTCGACGTAGGGGCCGGCCTTTTCCTTGGCCATCTCCACGAGGGGAGTGGCCTTGTCGATGGCCTGCGCAACGACAGGGACGGCCATGTCGATGACTGGGCCAGCCGCGTCCTTGATTTTGCTCACTAGACTCATGGTGGGAGCCCTTCCGCTCGTGGAACCGAGAAACCTCTATCCTGGCACTGGGATCCGGTAACGGGAAGTGATCGGTGCGGGCTGAGTCGCGCGATCACGCGGTCGGGGAGCAGGGCCGCCCGACCGGTTCCTCAGTGGACGGTCACGCTGAGGGTCTGGGATATCGAGGCCGCAGCCACCCGGGTCGCGGCAACGGGGTCGAGCGCGACCAGCACCAGCTTGCCGTCACGCTCCTCAGCGTGGGTGCCGGCCTCCAGCACCGCGAGCACCCGGGCGCCCCGGGCCAGCACCACCGGCTCATCCCGCCGTTCGCCGACGGTCACCACGTCGACCGCGGCACCGGGATGCAGCAGCGCGGCGACGCCCGGATCCGCAAGCCGCAGCGGAACGCTCACCGCGTCCGGGTTCGTCGTGACCGTTCGGGCGAGATCGGAGCCGGTCAGCCGCACATCGGTCAGGGGCTCACCACGCCGGACTGGTGCCGCTAGTGTCCGGCCCAGCACCGCGGTCGGGCTGCGGGCAGTGCCGTCGGGCACCGATGGCGCCGGTAGCGCGCGCAGTGTCAGCTCGCTCGCCTCGAGCACGGTGCCCGGGGTCAGGTCTCGGGCAGCGACCACCACCGTGTCACCGGTGGAGGGTGCCTGCCCCGGAGCCAGCGCCAGCACGGCGGCGAGCCCGACGAGCGCTGCGGCGGCGACCCGGCGTAGCACCAGAGTCCGGCCGAACCCGGACCAACGCAGGAGCCCGTCGCAGCGCTCCCTCAGCAGCGGCGCCAACGTACGCGGACCGCTCTGGTCTCCCCACTGTCTCATCCTGACCCACCCTCCCGAACCTTGTCGTCACGATCGTGACGCTAGGCAAGATCGGGCTCCATCGACAGTCGCACCGCAGCGGGCTGTGGACAACCCGGCACCTGTGGACAGCTCCCCATAGCTGGTGTGGCTAGGTCAGGAGGTGGTGGCGGTTGCTGAGCTCGAAGCTGGCGAGGATGATGCCAAGCCTGCCTTGGACTTCGAGTCGGAGGTGGACGGCTTGGAATCCGACTTGTCGTGGGAACCGGACTCGGACTTGCCGTTCGGGCTGGGCTCGGTCGGTCCGGACTGGGCCGAGCTGCTGGAGCGGCTGTCGGTGCGGTAGAAGCCGCTGCCCTTGAACACGATGCCCACCGACGAGAACACCTTGCGCAGCCGGCCGGAGCACTCGGGGCAGTCGGTCAGCGACGGGTCGGTGAACTTCTGCACGGTGTCGAAGTGGTGCTCGCACGCGGTGCACGCGTAGGAGTAGGTCGGCACGTCTCGCCTCCACGTAGCTAGCACTCTACGTACGAGAGTGCTAGCCCGATGATAGCAAGTCCGCCACCGGCACCGCCTACACGCGGGATGGCACACCGCGCGGGCTTGCTCAGTAATGCAGTGGGAGCAGGCCCCGCCTGGGGGTCAGGGCTGCGGTGACCGGGACATCGTGCGGTTGCGCCGGCAGCGAGGCGAGCACCTCGTCGTCCCGGACGATGGCCACCAGCGGGGTGCCGGGGCTCGCCAGCGGCAGTGTCCGGTCGTAGTGCCCGCCACCGCGGCCGAGCCGAGTCCCGCGCCGGTCGACGGCCAGCGCCGGCACCAGCACCAGCACCGCGGCGGCGATCGCCGCGCGGCCCAGCCGCGGCCCGGTCGGTTCGAGCAGCCCCAGCGGCCCGGCCCGCAGCGACCCGGCGCCGGTGTACTCGGCCCAGTCCAGCGCCACCGCGGCCGCACCGACTACGGGCAGCAGTACCCGGCAGCCGCGGCGCACCAGACCGTCAAGCAATGCCGGTGAGCCCGGCTCGTTACCGACCGGCCAGTAGGCGCACACCGTGCCGGGCAGCCCAGTCAGCGGCGCCCCAGCCAGCGCCGTCGCAGTCAGCGCCACCGCTTCGGCCTCCCGCACCGCCGCAGGTACCGTCCGTCGCGCCGAGACCAACCGCCGCCGCAACTCCCACTTCTTGCCGCTCTCGTCCACGCAACCGCCCGACATGGAGACTTATCGGGGCCACGACGCCCTGGCTGACCCGATAAGTCTCCATGTCGGGCCGGGGTGTGGCGAGTGGGCCGATAGGGTCGGTCGTTATGAGTGCTTCGGATTGTGGCACGGGTGGGTATCGGGGGTTTCGCACGGCGGTGGTGCCTGCGGCCGGGCTCGGTACCCGGTTCCTGCCGACGACCAAGACCGTGCCCAAGGAGCTCCTGCCGGTGCTCGACACCCCGGCGATCGAGTACGTCGCGGCGGAGGCGGCGCGGGCCGGGGCCGACCGGCTGGTGCTCGTCGTCTCACCGGGTAAGGAGTCGGTGGCGGCGTACTTCGACTCCAACCCGGATCTGGAGGCCGAGCTGCGGGGGCAGGGCAGGGATGCGCTGCTGGCCAAGGTGCGCCGGGCCCCCGGGCTGATCCGCGTCGAGGTCGCGGTGCAGCGCAAGCCGCTCGGGCTGGGGCATGCGGTGGGCTGTGCCGAGCCGTTGCTGGCGGAGGACGAGGACGCCGTGGCCGTCCTGCTGCCCGACGACTTCGTGCTGCCCACCGGGGTGCTGGGCACCATGGCCGCGATCCGCCGGCGGCACGGTGGCAGCGTGCTGTGTGCCTTCGACGTCCCGCGCGAGCGGATCTCCGCCTACGGGGTGTTCGAGGTCGAGGACACCGACGACCCGGACGTCAGACGGGTGCGCGGGATGGTGGAGAAGCCGGCGCCCGAGGCGGCGCCGTCCACCCTCGCGGCTGCCGGCCGCTACCTGCTGGACCGAGCGGTGTTCGACGCGCTGCGCCGGATCGTCCCCGGCGCGGGTGGCGAGCTCCAGCTTACCGACGCCGTCGCGCTGCTGATCGATGAGGACCATCCGGTGCACGTCGTGGTGCACCATGGCGAGCGCCACGACCTGGGCACCCCGGCCGGGTTGCTTCGGGCATCGGTGGACTTCGCGCTCGCGGACTCTGATGTCGGCCCTGAGCTGAGGAGATGGTTGCGCGACAGGGTGGAGCGGGAGACCACGTGAGGTCGCTGGACGAACAGCTCGGGCGGGTGCTGGACGTTGCGGTGCGTCCCGCGCCGGTGCGGGTGGCGATCTCTGAGGCGCAGGGCATGCTCTGCGCGGAGGAAGTCGTGGCGCAACGCTCGCTGCCCGGCTTCGATCAGGCCGCCGTCGACGGGTACGCGGTGCGCAGCGTGGACGTCACGGAGGTCCCGGTCACCCTGCCGGTGGTGGGCGAGATCGCCGCCGGTTCGCGGCAGCCGATGCGCCTGCAGCCTGGCCAGGCGGTCCGGGTCGCCACCGGCTCGGCGCTGCCCACGCTGGCCGACGCGGTGGTCCCGCTGGGGCACACCGAGAACGGGGTGGCCCATGCGGCTCGGGTCACCGTGGCGTGCTCGGTGCCGTCGAAGGCCTACGTGCGTCGCACCGGAGAGGACGTGCAGACCGGTGACGTCGCGGTACGCCCCGGCGCGGTGATCGGTCCGGCGCAGGTGGGGCTGCTCGCCGCGGTGGGACGGTCCAAGGTGCGAGTGCACCCGCGGCCCCGGCTGTCGGTGCTGTCGGTCGGTGAGGAGCTGGTGGACGTCGACCGCACGCCGGGCACCGGGCAGGTCTACGACATCAACTCCTACGCGCTGGCCGCAGCCGCCCGCGATGCCGGCGCCGAGGTGCACCGGGTCGGCATCGTGCCCTGTGATCCGTCGCGACTGCGCGAGGCGGTGGAGGGCAGGGTGTTGGTCTCGGAGATCGTAGTGGTGGCCGGCGCGGTCGGCGGGGCGATGGGGGAGCAGCTGTGCGGCGCGCTGGGCGAGCTCGGGGCGCTCGAAGTGGGACGGGTGGCCATGCACCCCGGTTCAGTGCAGGGCTTCGGCCGGCTCGGTCCGGACTCGGTGCCCACGTTTCTGCTGTCGAGCAACCCGATCAGCGCGCTGGTGGTCTTCGAGGTGCTGGTGCGGCCGATGATCCGGCTCGCGCTGGGCAAGCGCAACCCCCATCGCCGCACCATCACCGCGCGGCTGCTGTCCCCGCTGACGTCCACGGCGGGCCGTCGCGGGTTCCTGCGTGGCCAGCTGCTACGCGATCCCGACACCGGGGAGTACCTGGTGCAGCCTCTCGGAACCTCCGGTGCTCATCTGCTGGCCTCGCTGGCCGAGGCGAACTGCCTGATCCTCGTCGACTCAGACATCACCGAGGTGCCGATCGGCGAGCAGGTGGCAGTGAGCTTCCTCGCCCAGCGCGGATGAGGCGCCGTGCTTGGGTCTGGGCCTGATGGCCGCCATCCCGGCTGGCCGGCGCGGCTGGGTCCGGTGTGGGTCGCGGCGGGACAGGTCGCGCTGCGCCCGGTGCGGCTGCGCGACGGCTCAGCGTGGAGCCGGCTGCGGCTGCGCGACGAGGCCTACCTGCGTACCTGGGAGCCGGACGCGGAGGGTACCTGGGCGGAGCGCTTCACCACCATGGCCTGGCCGGTGATGTGTGGCGGGCTGCGCGCCGGCGCCCGGCGGGGGCATGCCCTGCCGTTCACCATCACGCTGGACGGGCGGTTCGCCGGCCAGCTCACGCTGGGTAACGTGGTGCGTGGCTCGCTGCGCTCGGCCTGGGTCGGTTACTGGGTGGAGTCGGGCGCGGCGGGGGGTGGCGTGGCGACGGGGGCGGTGGCGCTGGCGGTGGACCACGCGTTCGGGCCGGTCGGTCTGCACCGGGTCGAGGCCACCGTGCGGCCGGAGAACGCGGCCAGCCTCCGGGTGCTGGCCAAGCTCGGGTTCCGGGATGAGGGGCTGTTGCGACGCTACCTGGAGGTGGACGGCGCGTGGCGGGACCATCGGTTGCTCGCCATGACCCGGGATGAGGTCGGCGCTGGGCTGGTGTCACGCCTGGTCCGGTCGGGCCGTGCTCGTCATCCCTAGCTCCGTCACCCCTAGCTCCGTCACCCCTAGCCCGGCGCGCCTCCGGCGTTCGGGTGACCGCTGTGACTACCGTGATCCGGCAATGGTGCAGGCAGTTCGGGAACGGCGGACCGAGGGAGGGGGCGAGGAGTGCCCAGCTCGCTGATCTTCGCGGCGCTGGCGGCGGCATGGCTCGTCGTCCTTGTTCCGATGGTCGCGAAGCGACGGCAGGAGGTGGTGCGCATCGCGGAGTCCGCGCTGGCCTCGCGGGTGCTGCGCCGACCCGGCCCTCCTCGAGTGGCGCCCCAGCACGGTCAGGAGATGCGCATGGTCGATGGACGGGTCGCGCAGCGGGAGCCCGCTCTGGACGAGCGTCGGTACAGATCGGGTCGCGGTGGCTATGACCCGGAGCTCGCCGCGCAACTAGCTCAAGCGAAGTACGCGTTCCGGCAACGGGTGGTCGTTGGTCTCGCGGTCGCGGCCCTCGTCACGCTGGCGCTGGCCTACGCCGTGTCCGGCCTGCTGTGGTGGGTGCACGCGGCGCTGGATATGGCGATAGCCGGTTATCTGGGCTACCTGCGCCGGCAGGTGCGTATCGAGGACGAGGTGCGCCAGCGTCGGGCCGCCCGGCTGGCCAGGCCGCGAGCCCCCGGGGCGCACACTCCCGGGGCTGAAGAAGCCACAGCGCCCGGCTCCCCCGATACGGAGGAGCCGGCGGTGCCTCCAGCGGCGACTTCCGTGCCTCACCCTACCGCCGTCGCGCTGGACGTGGACGACGAAGACCCGATGTTCGACGAGCTGCGGCCCGCGTTCCAGCCGCCCTACCGTCGGGCGGTCGGCGAGTAGCCCATGACCGGCTGCTATACTGGATGCGCATCGTGGGGGGCTGTAGCGCAGTTGGTAGCGCGTCTCGTTCGCATCGAGAAGGTCAGGGGTTCGATTCCCCTCAGCTCCACCAATGTAGTCGGTGTGCGAACCGCTCCTTGGGAGGGTGTTTCTTCTGGTAGGGCGGTTGTGGCCTCGTGGTGGTTTGGGGGATGCGGAAGACTGGGGTGAGCCGGTCGGGTGCGGTGATGGTGACGTGATCAACGAGGGCTTCGATGAGGGCTTTGCGTTGGTTGGCGCTGCCGGTGTTGATGATCGTGGTGATGTGGTTGGTGATCTGGTCGAGTGTGGCTGGGTTGGGGGTGGTGGGTTGATCGTCGAGGGTGAGGGTCAGTTCGTCGCGGCGGAGGCGTAGTTGTTTGGTTTTGTCGCGTAGCTGGATGAGTCGGTCGGCGACGAGTTCTTCGTCCATGGTGCCGCGCTCGAACGCCGCGAGGTAGCGGTCGATCGTTTGCCCGGTTTTGGTCAGTTCGGCTTCGATGGTGGCTAGTTCGGCGTGTCGGTCGGCGTGGGCTGCGTGGTGTTGGCGTTGGGCGTCGGTGATCAGGGGCGTTCCAAGATCATATGAGATTGAGGATCTTGAAGGACCGTTCCATGACCCGGGTTGCCCATCTGGTGGTCTCGGTGATGTCTCGTCGTCCGATCAGGTGGATCGCGCCCACAGCGAGGTTGCGTAGCGCGGCCATGACG
>JAFAUB010000104.1 GCA_019243635.1 Pseudonocardiales bacterium | reverse complement strand
ACCGGCGGCGAGCTCCCGAGAGATGTTTTCCCGTTCCTCAGCAACGAGTTCCGTACCCTGCACTGACGATGGCTCCTTCTGGTTGCCGAATGGGCGAGCAATAGGGTATCATTCCTGGTGGTGCGTTCACCCTATGACCCCAAGCAGGGATTTGATCCAGGATGACGTGAATCGCCTTTTCCAGTTCCGCCCTCGACGGCCTTCCTTGTTGCTGGCGAAGGTGGCCAGTCGCCGGTGTACGTAGCTGTCGATTGTGCTGAACTTTCGAGCGGAGTTACCCCACCGAAAGTAGTTGCCCCACCCTCTGAGGACAGGGTTGAGCTCCTCCACTACGGCATCGACAGATCTGCCCACACGGCGTCGCCCGGTCGCGTCCATGATCTTATTTCGGATCATGGTCATGTTGCGATCGGACGGCCATTTCTGCAAGTAATAGCAACCCTGTCGTTTCCGGGACTCCACCTTGCGGTGATGAAACCCGAGGAAGTCGAACCCTTCCTCACCGTGGGTGAGATGAACAATCCTGGTCTTGCCCACGTGCAATCGCAGACCCAGCGTCAACAGGATCACCTCGACTCGCCTCTGGGCTTCTTCGGCCCGACTCCGACTGGAGCACAAGATGACGAAATCATCGCATTATGTTGAGCACCGGATTACGCCGAATGAGCCGAGAAGACTCGCCGTTTGCCCTGGTCAACAGAACAGACGAGAGTGACTGGGTTGGCATAATCCGGGCCGTGTGAGCGAGGCCTCCTTCGTCGGACCGCACATACGGAGGCAGAGGCAACGATGACTGGCCACCAGGCGTCACGACCAGTCACCCGGCTCTACCTGCACCTCGACCTCGCTCGCGACAGCGGGGCCTGATCAAAGCTCCAGCCCCGGGCACTAAGTTCGAGCGGTACTAATGAGAACGTAAGTAACCGGACTCGTGAACATTTCTGACCCGCAGCAACGAAATTTCCTGAGTCTGGAAACCTATGTTTCCCTTAGTGCCACCTCTGCTTGCCTTCTTGAGCACTGCGGATTATGCCGAGCAGCAGGCCACCTCAACCACCACTGACCAGCACCTTCACCATCACACTCGACATAATCCGGTGCTCAACATAAGCGGATTTATGTTGATATCAACATAAATCACAATACCTCACCAGCACCCCAACACCGGCTCCCTCCACACTCCACACTTCATCCAGCACGTGCAGCGCGATGTTCGCCAGTAAAGGGGAAATTGGTGAACCCTGAGGAGTTCCCGACCCGGGAGTCTTCACAATCCCTCTGTCAAGTATCCCCACACGCAGCCACGCGCGAATCAGCTTCAACATTCGCCGATCGGAGACTCGGCGAGCCACTTGACCCATCAATGCCTCATGATCAAACGAGCCGAAGCAGTCCGCGACATCCGCGTCCAGCACCCACTCCCGGCCCCGATTGGCCTCCACCCGAATCACTTCCAGAGCATCATGGGTAGATCGCTTCGGGCGGAACCCGAAACTTACCGGCAGGAAGTCGGCCTCGAAAATCGGTTCCAGGACCAGTTTCGCCACGGTCATCACCACCCGATCAGCCACCGTCGGGACGGTGGCGTCATAGTGCTGTCCTTTCCAGGCGTTGCGTGGCTTGGGTTTTGAGGTCGTCGGGGAGTTTGTATGAGCTGGCGATTCGTTGGAGGCAGGTCTGTTCGATGGTGGGGGTGAAGGTGATCCAGAGCCGTCCGGCGTGGCCACGGCGGCTGGGAATGTGGCCCCATTCGGCCCAGGTGTAGATGACGTCGGGTTTGACGCCCAGGCGTGTGGCGACGTCGGTGACGCTGAGTTCGGTGTCGCGCCGGGGTTGGGGGTCGATGTCAGGGTGTTGGTGGGCGGAGCCGGTGGCCCGGCTTACCGGCCTGGGTTTGGTGGCGATGTTGGGGCGACGCGTCGGCGGTGTCCGGGCGGGCAGCGTCGGGCACCTCTACGCGCTCACCACGGCCGGGCACCGGTTCCTCGCCCTGCAAAACGGCGGACCGGAACCGCCCCGGCGACAGCCCTCACACACGCCGGGTGAGCTATCCCTCATCCACACACTGGCCGTCAGCGGTGTCTATGTGGACCTGATCGAACACACTCACACCGGCACGTTTTCCGTCCACAGCTTTTCCACAGAGCCGCACTGTTGGCACCCCACCGGCAGCGGCGGCTACTTGCGCCCCGACGCCTACGTGATCCTGCGAACTGGCGCGGTGGGTCACTGTTGGTGGCCGGAAATCGACGCCGGAACCGAAACCGCCCCCCGACTCCGCGCCAAGATTCGCACCTACCGCGACTATCTCACCTCCGGCGGGGTCGGCCCCGACCACGTACCCCCGCACGTCCTATTCACCACCCCAGACCAACAACGGGCCGACCAGATAACCGACCTACTCACCGACGATGACGACACGACCACCGCCACCACAAACACCGAAGCGGCGACATACATGATCAGAGAACTACACCACACAAGTGATGTGTAGACACATCACTTGTGCTAAAATAAGGAGTGACACCAATGCGGAAGCCCGAATCATTCGGGAACTACGTAAAGCTCATGCGGGAGCAACGAGGAATGTCCGGACGACAACTAGCGAAACGGCTAGGCGTAGCCAACACCACAATAACGGATATCGAAAACGGAACCACTCCCAAGATAGAGCTATTCGCCAAAATTGTTGACGCACTAGAACTCAATGCGATTACGGCCGTGAATTTCCTTCCACCCTATCGGCAACTGTACCAACAAATCGTCGAAACACAGAAAGGTATAGGCAATGCGCAAAAATGAACCACGGCTTTTCATGTATTTGCGAGTAAATCAGAGCAAACTGAGCACGGAAGAGGGGGAGCAACGACGTACTGATCAGAGGCAAAAGATCGAACGAATAATTAACAAGAACAGATTTCCCGACGTAGAAGAATTTATAGATGTTGATGCACAGTCGCCCAGATTTCGACGCATAATCACGACACAAGGAAATTGAATTCTCATGAGCGAACCCAACACCAAGACATTCTCGTACATATATCTAACCCGCCGTGATTGCCCGCCGGAGCCTCGGCGTGAGTTGATCGAGCGTAAGGCCGCGAATCTCGATATTGAAATTGTGGGGGAATTCATCGAGCACGGGCCACTACCGGACTCAGCGCATGAATGTCCACAGTTTCAGAACATGCTTAACGCTATGCGACAGCAGCGCGATATCGACGCTGTTCTCATACCGCGAGTGAACCAAGCCCATAACCGCCGGATCGACGCGCTATAACCACGGCCCTACATGACGCCGGCGTGCGGCTGATATCGGCAACCGAAGATATCGAGGACGCACCCTTTAGCCCCCTGCGTGAGATGTTACAAGCCCTTCACGAAGCACAATACGGCCATCTGCACAAGCGCAAGAAACGCGCACAAGCCGCGTAGCTATACCGGCGAATCTGCCACCGCATCAGACCACATGGAGGAAAGGTAATGCCACCGCGTAAGCAAGACTCCGGGGGATCGGTGAAGCGAGCAGTGTATTTGTTGCGGGTATCGACTCCTCGGCAGATGCGTACCGCTACCGATATTGATTCCGAGGGTAACTCGGTTCCCACACAGCGGAAGCATTGCGACATCAAATGTAAAGAGCTGGGCGCGGTCAAGATAGATGAATACTTCGAAGACGGTTACTCTGGACGGTCCATCGAAAAGCGACCCATATTTCAACAACTATTGAAACGAGTCACAGAACAGCGGGACGTTGATTACGTCATCATCTACATGCGAAACCGCATTTTTCGGAACTATATTGAAGCCGGTCTCGTCAAGTCGATGTTTAAGAAACTTGGCGTAAAGGTCATATCCGCAAAAGAGAATTTCAGCGACGACATAACCGGCGAAGCCATGGAAGCCATGACCGACGTTTTCAATTGGATGAATTCCAAAGTTAATGGCGCGAACATCAAGCTAAAGATGCTCAACAAAGCACAGAACGGCGGCACCGTCGGCAAGGCCAAATTCGGCTACCTCAACACCAAAATCAAGGTTGACGGGCACGACGTGAACACCATCGCGATAGACCCCGACCGCGCGCCGCGCGTCGTGATGGCGTTCGAGCTCGCGGCCACCGGTACGTTCGCCAACATTGACGACATACGCGCCAAGATCACCGACGCCGGGCTACGCATGCCCGACGGTGAACCTGTGTCGATCCAAACCATGTTCCGGCTACTCCGTGACCGCTACTACTGCGGATACGTCACCTATAAAGGCATCGAATACCCCGGCCGTCACGAACCGCTGATATCTGAGGACCTGTTCGACCAGGTACAAAACGTACTCGACACCCACAGCGGCACCGGTGTCCGGCATCGCGCCCACCCCCACTACCTCAAAGGAACCGTGTGGTGCAACCGGTGCAAGCGGCGGTTTCTCGTCCAACGCGCCAAAGGCCGCCACGGCGGCGTCTACTACTACTTCTTTTGCACCGGCCGCCAGGACCACATCTGTGACCACCCCTACATCCCGGTAGAGGTCATGGAACAAGCCGTGATCAACCACTACACCACACTCGGGCTGCCGGAGGAGTTCCACACCCTCATACACTCACTCATCGATGAGGCGAAAACGAGCAACAGCAAGCTCTCCGAGGAGATGCGGGACAAGCTCACGGCCAACCTCGCCAAGCTCGACAAGAAAGAGAATTACTTCCTTGACCTCGCTGCCGAGGAAGGGTGGCCGAAAGACACGCTCCGCGCCAAGCTCGACACCATCCGTGACGACCGCAAACGGATCGAGCACACCCTGGAGCAGGCCGAGAACCAGCTAGACGACGGTGCCCAGTTCCTCACCCTCGCCCTAGACCTCATGACCGACCCCCACAGCATGTACCAAGCGGGCAGCGAAGCCGTCCGCGCGCTCATGAACCGGACCATCTTCACCAAGCTCTACGTAGACGGCCGCACCATCGTCAGCCACGAAATGAACGAGCCGTTCAACGTCCTCGCTAAGGCGTACAACACGTGGCAGGGCTACCCCAAAGACACCGACACCACCCCCGGCCTACGCCGCCCCAGCCGGGCCGCAGGGCCACGCTCAACCCTCCACAGCGACGCGCCCACACAACGCAACAGCACCGCACCCCAAACCAGGCACGACGCTGCACACTCCACAGCCTCACCACCCCTAACCCTCTTGGCCATGGGTTCTAGTAAGACTCATATGGTGGAGGTGCCGGGAATCGAACCCGGGTCCTTCGTCGCCTCGTCAGGGCTTCTCCGTGCGCAGTCCGCTACGCCTCTACTCGGACCCACCGGTCACGCGGACGAGCCGGTGTGACGATCCCAGTCGCTGTCGGTGTCCCCTCCAGGCCCCGCGACCGGGCCTGGTGGTAGAAGTCCCCTAGCTGATGCCGGAGTCCGGGGCGGGGACATCCCCGGTCCGACACAGTCACCCTCGCTCAGGCAGCGAGGGCGAACTGAGCGCGATTGGAATCGGCGCTTATCTGGTTGCGATGACGCTTGCGGTGGTCTCTCGCCTGCACCGGCACGCTTCCCACTGACTCGACATCCGAAGTCGAAACCGTTCACCCCCTTGCTGGCTGGACAACCACCTCATACTACCGCGCGGACGCCCGGCACTCATCCCATGCCCTTGGCCCGCCGCCCCAAAGCCCGTGCCACCTCGCGGTCCGCGTCGCGCCTGGCCAGGTCGGCCCGCTTGTCGTAGGACCGCTTGCCGCGGCCCAGCGCGATCTCCACCTTCACCTTGCCGTCGGCGAAGTACATCGACAGCGGCACCAGGGCCAGTCCCTGCTCTCTGGTCTTACCGATCAACCGGAGGATCTCCTTGCGGTGCAGCAGCAGCTTGCGGGTCCGCCGGGGCTCGTGGTTGGTCCAGCTACCCTGGGTGTACTCCGGGATGTGCACGCCGCGTAGCCACACCTCACCGTCCTCGACGCTGGCGAAGGCGTCGGCGAGTGAGGCGCGGCCGGCCCGCAGGGACTTCACCTCCGTGCCGGTGAGCACGATGCCCGCCTCGTAGGTGTCCATGATCTCGTAGTCGTGCCGGGCCCGCCGGTTCGACACGATCACCTTGCGGCCGTGTTCCTTCATGGCTTCCTTCGGTCACCTTGTGAGTGGCGATGCGACCTATAGCCCTTATCGCCACTCACAAGCGCGCAGCGCATCACGTCCGCACATAGAGACGCAAGGTCACGTAACCGGTCAGCGCGGCGACCGCGGCACCCACCAGCAGCAGGATCGGGGCGACCGAGAAGATGTCCGCGTAGCCCAGCCGCGGCACGATCGCCGCCTCGAACACCCCGGCCAGCACCCGGTCCACGAAAGCCATCTTGCCGATCACCAGGCCCACGATCGCCAGCAGGCCACCGACCGCGCCGGCGACCACCGCCTCGAGCAGGAAGGGCAGCTGGGTGTACCAGCGGGAGGCACCGGTCAGCCGCATGACGCCGACCTCGGCGCGCCGGGTGAAGGCCGATATCTGGATCGTGTTGGAGATCAGCAGCAGTGCCGCGAGAGCCTGGATCAGCGCGATCACGAAGGTGGCGTTGCGCAGCCCGTCGAGGGCTCGGAACAGCTGCCGGAGGTACTCCCCCTGGTCGGTGACCCGGTCCACGCCGGGACGCCCGGTGAACGCCTTGGCGATGGAGGGGAAACGGGCCGGATCGAACAGCTGGACCCGCAGCGACGCCGGTAGCGCCTCGGGCCTGGCCAGCTGCAGGAGCTCCGGCTGGCCCTGGAAGATGCGCTGGAACCGCGCGAAGGCGGCCTGCCTGCTCTCGAATATCACTGTCTGCACGCCCGGAGTGGACTCCAGCTGCCCACGCAGGGCCGAGCAGGTGCTCGACGTACAACCGGGGTCGTTCGCGCTGATGTCAGCGCTGAGGTACACCACGGTCTCGACGCGCTGGTAGTAGTCCTGCTGCATCCGGTCGATGGTGCGGACCACGAGCAGGCCACCGCCGAGCAGGCCGAGTGAGATCGCCGTAGTCAGGATCATCGCCACGGTCATCGTGACGTTGCGGCGCAGGCCGGTCGCGACCTCGCTGAACACGAAGCTGGCACGCATGGGGAGTGACATTCCTCAGATCGGTGGTGGGGGGTTCGCGGTACTGATGCCTCGACCCGGCAGGCAGGTCTCAGCGGCCGACGCCGTACACGCCGCGGCTCTCGTCCCGGACCACCTGCCCGAGGTGCAGCTCCACGACGCGGCGGCGCATGGAGTCGACGATCGCGTGGTCGTGGGTGGCCATCAGCACGGTGGTGCCGGTTCGGTTGATCCTTTCCAGCAGTAGCATGATCTCGTGACTGATGTCGCGATCCAGGTTTCCAGTGGGCTCGTCGGCCAGTAGCAGCAGCGGCCGGTTCACGAAGGCTCTGGCGATCGCCACCCGCTGCTGCTCTCCGCCGGAGAGCTCATGCGGCATCCGGTCCGCCTTGCCCTCCAGGCCGACGAGGTCAAGCACCTCGGGTACCACCTTGCGGATGGTGTGCCGGGGCTTGCCGATCACCTCGAGCGCGAACGAGACGTTCTCGGAGACGGTCTTGTTACCCAGCAGCCGGAAGTCCTGGAACACGCAGCCCACCCGCTGCCGCAGCTGCGGGATTCGGCGCTGGGAGAGCTTGCTGACGTTCAGGTCGGCCACGTAGACCTCACCTTTGCTCGGCACCTCCTCACGCAGCAACAGACGCAGTAAAGTGGACTTACCCGATCCGGACGGTCCGATGAGAAACGCGAACTCGCCCTTCTCGACCTCGACTGTGACGTCATCGAGAGCGGGTCGGGTAGAAGTCCGGTAGGACTTGCTGACGTGCTCGAGCCGGATCACGAGCGGCGAGTCTACTCATCCAGGGCCGGTACGTGCCCGGCAACACGGCGAAGGCTCCAGCGGCCCGCGCCGGCGAGGCGCCGTCACTGCTGGCGGCGCCACCGGATACCGGTTTCGAGGAAGCCGTCGATGTCCCCGTCGAGCACCGCGGCCGGGTTGCCCACCTCGTGCTCGGTCCGTAGATCCTTGACCATCTGGTAGGGATGCAGCACGTAGGACCGCATCTGGTTGCCCCACGAGCTGCCCTCACCCTTGAGCGCGTCCAGCTCGGCCTGCTGCTGCCGGCGCTTGCGCTCCAGCAGCCGGGACTGCAGGACTCGCATCGCCGCGGCCCGGTTCTGGATCTGCGATTTCTCATTCTGGCAGGACACCACGAGCCCGGTGGGCAGATGGGTGATGCGTACCGCGGAGTCGGTGGTGTTGACGCTCTGCCCACCAGGTCCCGAAGATCGAAAAACGTCGATCCGGATCTCGTTCTCCGGGATCTCCACGTGGTCGGTGGTCTCGGTCACCGGCAGCACCTCGACGCCGGCGAAGGAAGTCTGGCGGCGGCCCTGGTTGTCGAACGGTGAGATCCGGACCAGCCGGTGGGTGCCCTGCTCGACCGACAGGACGCCGTAGGCGAAAGGGGCCTTGACCACGAACGTCGCCGACTTGATCCCGGCCTCCTCCGCGAAGGAGATGTCGTAGACCTCGGTCGGGTAGCCGTGCCGCTCGGCCCACCGTAGGTACATCCGCATCAGCATCTCGGCGAAGTCGGCAGCGTCGACTCCCCCGGCCTCCGAGCGGATCGTCACCAGGGCGTCCCGCTCGTCATACTCCCCGGCCAGCAGGGTCCGGGTCTCCAGTGACGCGATCTCCTTACGCAACCGGTTGTGCTCGGCCTCGGCCTCGCCGCGGACCCCCTCGTCAGCGCCTTCCTCGGCCAGCTCGTAGAGCACCTCCACGTCCTCCAGCCGCTGTCGCAGCCCGAGCACCCGCCGCAGGTCGCCCTGCTTGTGGGCGAGCCTGCTGTTGACCTGCTGGGCATGCTCGACGTCGTCCCACAGGTCGGGGCGGGACGCCTGCTCCTGCAGCTCGGCCACCTGCGCCCGCAACCGGTCGACGTCCAGCGCGGCCTCGATCCCGGCGAGGGTGGCGGCTAGGTCCTTGAGGTCGGCGGCGACGTCGGTGCTCACGTCGAGCCAGGGTAGTCGCCCGGTCGCTCAGTCCGTGGGGATGGCGTCGAGCAGCGTGAGCATCGCGCGCCGGTGCGCCACAGTGAAGTCCGCGACCGCCTTGGTGTACAGGTTGGTGGCGGCCGACACGGCGGTCCTGGCCTCGTCCAGGTAACGGAGGTAGTCGGCTCGGGCGCCGCTGACCAGGTTGGCGCGCTGCTTGGGGGTGAGCACCCCGGCGCAGGCGAGGCGCAGGACCAGTGGGCTGCGCAGGTTGTCCGAGCCGGAGGTGGAGCTCAGCCAGGACTTGAACGCGCGCTTGCCGGGGGTGGTGAGGACGTACTGCTGGCTGGACCGCGCTCCCCGCATGCCGAGCCGGAGCAGGCCGGCCTCGGCGAGCACGGGCAGCTCGCGGTAGACCTGGCTGCGGGTGACGCTGAAGAACGACCCGAACCGCTCCGCCGCGGCCGCGACCAGCTGCCCGCCGGTCATCGGGCCCGTGTGCAGCAGTCCGAGCAGGGCGGCCGAGGTGGCGTTCAGCTCGCGCATCCACTCACGGTGCCATGCCCGGCGGGAGCTTGTCCACAGTGGTCAGGCACAACCGTCCACTGTGGCAGGGACGTGACGGCGGGTCACGCGACCCGCGCCGCAGCGTGGATGGCCCGGGCGATGGCGTCGATGTCGGCGTCGTCAGCCACGAACGGCGGCATCGTGTAGATGAGGTCACGGAACGGCCGCAGCCACACGCCGGAGCGGATCGCGGCACGGGTGGCGACGGCGACGTCGACCGGATGGTCGAGCTGCACGACCCCGATCGCGCCGAGCACCCGCACATCCGCGACTCCCGGCAGCCGGGTCGCCGGCGACAGTCCGGCCAGCAGCCGCTTCTCGATGCGAGCCACGTCCGCCGCCCAGTCGCGTCCGCACAACAGCTCGACTGACGCGTTCGCGACCGCGCAGGCGAGGGGGTTGCCCATGAACGTGGGCCCGTGCGCGAGCACCGGCATCGCGCCCTGGGATATCCCCTGGGCGATCTCACTCGTGCACAGTGCCGCGGCCAGCGAGAGGTAGCCGCCGGTCAGTGCCTTGCCGAGGCACATGATGTCCGGGCTCACCCCGGCGTGCTCGGCCGCGAACAGCGCTCCGGTGCGCCCGAACCCGGTGGCGATCTCGTCGAAGATCAATAGGATGTCATGCTCTCGGGTCAGCTCGCGCAGCACCTGAAGGTAGCCGGGGTTGTGGAACCGCATGCCGCCCGCGCCCTGGACCACCGGCTCGACGATGACCGCGGCGAGGTCCGGGCCGTGGTGGGCCAGCAGCGCCTCCAGATGCGCCACGTACGTCGGGTCGACGGGAGTGTCGAACCCGCAGGGAGGGATGTCGGCGAAGACCTGCCGCCCCAGCAGCCCACTCCACAGGTGGTGCATCCCGCCGTCCGGGTCGCACACCGACATGGGGTGGAAGGTGTCGCCGTGATAGCCACCGCGCCAGGTCATCAGACGGTGCTTGCGCCCGCGCCCGAGGGACCACCAGTACTGGATGGCCATCTTGATGGCCACCTCGACGCAGACCGAGCCCGAGTCGCAGAGGAACACATGACGCAAGGGGTCGGGAGTCAGCTCCACCAGCCGGGTGGCCAGGCGGATCGCCGGCGCGTTCGTGAGCCCGCCGAACATGACATGGCTGACCCGCGCCACCTGCTCGCGCACGGCCGCGTCCAGCGCCGGGTGCGCGTACCCGTGGACAGCCGCCCACCAGGACGACATCCCGTCGACGACCTCGTGAGCCCCCTCGACCGGTTCGGCGAACCGCAGGCGCGTCCCGCGAGCGGACTCGACCAGGAAGGGCTCCTCGGTGGCCGGCATCGAGCCGTAGGGGTGCCAGACATGCGCCTGGTCGAGCGCGAGCAGCCGCCGCGTCGCCAGGGCGGAAGGCTCAGGCGCGCAGCGCTCACGCATTGGGGGGCAGGTCCGTCCCCGCGCCGCGGTGGCGCAGCGCGACCTGCGCCGGCCCACCACGGGCCACCGGCTTCGCGCACTCGAGACCCTCGACCGTGAAACCGGCCTCCGCGATCATCTCCAGGTCCTGGTGACCCTGCTGGCCCTCACTGGTCAGATAGTCACCCAAGAAGATCGAGTTAGCCAGGTACAACGCGAGAGGCTGCATCGAGCCGAGGTGGATCTCCCGCCCGCCCGCGACACGGACCTCCGCATCCGGGCACACGAACCGCACCATCGCCAGAATGCGCAGGCAGTGCCGCGGCGTGAGGTTCCACTCCGTGCCCAGCGGCGTGCCCTCGAACGGAATCAGGAAGTTCACCGGGACGGAGTCCGGTGTGAGATCGCGCAGGGCCAGTGCCACGTCGACCAGGTCCTCATCGCGCTCCCCCATCCCCGCGATGATCCCCGAGCAGGGGGACAGGCCGGCGCGTTGGGCACGTCGGAGGGTGTCGACCCGGTCGTCGTAGGTATGGGTGGTACAGATGTCGGAGTACCTCCCACCGGCCGTGTTCAGGTTGTGGTTGTAGGCATACGCACCCGCCGCCCGCAGTCGCGCCGCCTGCCCGTCAGACAGCAGGCCCAGGCACGCGCAGACCTCGACCGCCGGGTGCTCGGCCTTGATCGCGCCGATGACGTCGGCGACGCGACCGATGTCCCGGTCGGTGGGTCCGCGCCCGCTTGCCACCAGGCACACCCGCCGCGCGCCGCCCGAGATGCCCGCCCCGGCCAACGCGGCCGCCTCCTCAGGCCCCAACCAGGTGTACTTCAGGATCTCGGTTCCCGAACCGAGCCGCTGCGAACAATAGAAACAGTCCTCCGGGCACAGCCCGCTCTTCAGGTTCACCAGGAAGTTCAGTTTCACGCGCTTCCCGAAGTAGTGCCGTCGAACCCGGAACGCGGCGGCGACCACGTCCATGAGGTCGTCGTCCTCGCTTCGCAGCACACGCAGGACCTCCTCGCGGGTAGGTCTCTGACCGCTCAAGGCCTTGGTGGCGAGGGTGTTCACGGTCTCCAGCAGGTCCATTCCCGCTTCCTTCTCCATCATGTGGTCCGCCGCGCATCGGCGATGACAAGATATGGGGTCGCTCAACCCGCGAGATCCCGGATCCGCTCGATGAGCCGGACCCGCGTGGCGGCGGATCCGGCCATCGGGGTCACGCTCAGCGTGGTGACGCCTGACGCGCGCAGCACCGCCAGCCGTTCACGGACGTAGCCGGCGGCACCGATCAGCGAGCTGCGGCGGACCAGCTCGTCGGGCACCGCGGCGGCGGCGGCGTTCTTGTCGCCCGCCAGGTAACGATCCGCGATCACCTCGGCCTGCGCCTCGAACCCGTAGCGGCAGGCCAGGTCGTGGTAGAAGTTGCGGCCCCGCGCGCCCATGCCGCCGATGTAGAGCGCCAGCATCGGGCGGATGGCGTCGAGCAGCCCGGCGACGGCGTGTCCGTCGTCGGTGATGGCCAGCGGGGCGCCGGCCACGACATCGAGATCACCCAGTGCCGGGTCCCGTCTGGCCCTGCCCGCAGCCAGCGAAGCACCCCATACCTCGGCGGCCCGCTCAGGCAGGTAGAAGATCGGCTGCCAGCCCTCGGCGATCTCCGCAGCCATCGCCACGTTCTGGGGCCCGATCGCCGCGATCACGATGGGGATCCGCCCCCGCACCGGGTGGTTGATCAGCTTCAGCGGCTTGCCCGACCCCGAGCCGGTACCGGACCGCGTGGTACCGGGTAGGGGGATCCGGTAGTGCCTGCCCTGGTACTCCAGCGGCTCCCGACGCCACACCATGCGGCAGATCTCCACCAGCTCCCGGGTCCGACCCAGCGGCGCGGTGTAGGGCACCCCGTGGAAGCCCTCGATCACCCGCGGCCCGGAGGCTCCGATGCCCAGGGTGAACCGACCGTCGGAGACGTAGTCCAACCCAGCCGCGGTCATCGCCGTCAGTGCCGGAGTGCGGGTGTAGATCGGCAGGATCCCCGACGCGATCTCCAGCCGCTCGGTGCGGGCGGCGATGAACCCCAGCTGGCTGACCGCGTCGAAACTGTAAGCCTCGGGCACGAACACGATGTCGAGCCCGGCCTTCTCGTGGTCGGCCAGCTCCGCGACGGTCTCGGCGAAACCACCGCTGTAGCTCAAGCTCATCCCGATGCGCATTGCGCTCCCTTCGGTCGCGCCTGTGAGTGGCATTGAGTGCTATGACACTGTTTCCCACTCACGGCTGCAGCCGCAGCCGGAGGCCGCCGGCCGCGGCTGCCAGCCCGTCGCGCTCGATGCGGGCGGCAAGCGAGCGGGCGTGAGCGACCAGGCCCGCGACGTCCAGGCCGTACGGAGGCTCGGCGGTGTACGGGTCGAGCCGGTCCGCGCCGCGGCGCAGCAACGCCACCGCCCCCTTCCGGTTCGCCCGCTGCATGTGGGTGAGGCCGACGGCGAGCTGCGCCAGACCCTGCCACAGCCGGCGGTACTCCCCCGACGTCGCCTTCCACACCCCCTCGAACACCTCGTGGGCCTGGAAGGGGTAGCCGTCGTCGATGAGCCGCTGCGCCTGCCGTACCGCGTCCTCGGGGCTGAGCACGGCGTCCTCGGGAATGCGGTCGACCCCCCGCGCGCCACGCGGCAGCGGCCGCCCCTGGGCGTCTCGGGGACGGGCGTTACGGGCACGTCCGGTGGGGTCACGGTCACGACTGTCCATCCCCGCATCATGGCCGACGACTCGAGCCTCGAACCCGTCCCTGGGGGAGAACTCCCCGCCGGACGCGGGCAGGATAGGGAGATGGACCACCTCGGTCGCCGCGAGCATACCGACCGGATCCGGCTGGGTGGTTCCGCGCTGCCAGTCGTCAGCCCGGCTCGGCTCTACGTCTGCGGCATCACTCCCTACGATGTGACCCATCTGGGGCACGCCGGCACGTTCGTGTGGGCCGATGCGGCCGCCGCGGTGCTTCGCCTGGCCGGGGCGGAAACCCTGACCTGTCGCAATGTCACCGACGTCGATGACGTGCTGACCCACGCCGCGCAGCGGCGCGGTCGGCACTTCGACGAGTTCGCCCTCGAGCAGGAGTACCTGTTCGGGCGGGACATGGCCGCGCTGCGGGTGCGCCGGCCCGAGTACGAGCCGAGGGCCCGGCACCACGTCGGGCGGGTCGTGCAGCTGGCCTTGGCGCTGCTGGCCACGGACCACGCCTACCAGCGCGACGGTGCGGTGTACTTCCGAGGCGCCGACGTGCCGGCCAAGACCGGGCTGACGCTGGAGGAGGCCACGGAGCTCGCGGTCGAGTTCGGTGATCGGACCGAGGACCTGAACCGCGAGGACCCCTTCGACGTCCCGGTGTGGCGGCCCTCCACCGACGACCAGCCCGGCTGGCCCAGCCCCTGGGGTCGTGGACGGCCCGGCTGGCATGCGGAGTGCGCCGCCATCGCACTGGGCGTGCACGGCTGCGCGGTGGACATCCTCGCCGGCGGCGCTGACCTCAGCTTCCCCCACCGTGCCTACCAGGCCGCCATGGTCGAGGCGGCAACCGGCGTCGGCCCCTTCGCGCGGGCCGAGTTCCCGGTGGGGACCGTCACCGTCGACGGCGCGAAGATGGCCAAGTCGGGGGGCAACCTGGTGCTGGTCTCAGACCTGCTCCGCTCCTATCCGGCTGCGGCGGTACGGCTGCTGCTACTCAACCGGCCGTGGCGGCTGAGCTGGGAGTTCCGCTCCGAAGACATCGCCGACCAGGCGAACCGGCTCGACAGGCTGTACTCGGCGGCCGGAAGAGCGCTGACGTCGCGGGCCGCGACGGACGCGCTCACCGCCGCCCTGGTGGATGATCTCGACGTCCCCGCCGCTCTCGAGATCGGCGAGGAGTCCGGTGGTGACGCGGCGCGGTTGGTGCTGCGCACCCTGGCGTTAGAGTGATTCGCAGATCAGCTATGACACAAGGTAACCGGTACACAGAGTAACTGTGACGCAATGTGACTATGACCCAGGGTGACTATGACGCGTACGCTCCTCCTGATCAGGCATGCCAAGTCGGCATGGCCGAAGGAGACTCCCGATGCCGCTCGTCCACTGGCCGCGCGCGGGCGTCGGGACGCCCCAGCCGTCGGTCGCTGGCTGCGTGAACAGGCCCCCACGATCGACCTGGTGGTGTGCTCCACCGCAGTTCGAGCCGTGCAGACCTGGGATCTTGCTGCCACCGAGTTGGATCCGACACCCCGAGTCCGCCACGACGAATGGCTTTACCGGGCCTCGGCTGAGAACCTGCTGACCACCACTGCGGAACTCCCGTCCACGGCATCGACAGTGGTCCTGGTAGGCCACAATCCCGGCCTCGAGGACTTTCTGACGCTGTTGACCGGTGTCGCCGAGCCACTCAAGACATCGGCCATCGCCGTCATCACAACCGCGAGCAGCTGGCGGCAGACCAAGCCCGGTTCGGGCGCCTTGGAGAGACTGGCGACCCCACGTGGGCGAACCTGATCACACTCCTTCACGGAGGATGACCTGCTGGCCCTCCCTGAGACCAGAGATGACCTGGGTACGGTCGTCGCCGACGAGACCGGCTTGGAACCTCACCTGCTGCTGGGAGCCATTGGCGTCGATGAGAGTCACGGTGCTCTGGTCGCCACGCTTGTGGACGGCCGAGTTGGGCACGGTGAGGACATCCTCGACCTGGTTGGTGATCACCCGTGCCTGCGCGGTCTGACCGTCCTTGAGCCGCGGGTCGATCTCGTTGAGCACCACGGTGACGTAGTAGTTGATGACGCTGGAGATGTTGCTGCCGCCGGGGGCCACGGAGACGACGGTGCCCGAGCGGGTGAGATCGGGGATGGCATCGAAGGTGATATTGACCTTCTGGTTCGGCGCCACCTTCGCGGCGTCGGACTCCTCGAACGGCACGACGACCTGGAAGCTGTTCACGTCATCGAGAACCATGAACTGAGTGCCGCCGGGACGCTGGGCACCGGTCGCGGGGTTGCCCAAGGAGCTGCTGCTGCTCGACGTGACACCGTTGAGCCCGGGGATAGCGGCAGCGACGCCCGGCGCCAGCGGGCTGGTTCCCGAGCTGGGCTGGACGTACTCCCCGACCGTGCCGTTGATGACCGACACGGTGCCCCCGACCGGCGCGCGTAGCACGGTGTTCTCGACATCTCGCTGAGCCGAGGCAACCTGAGCCGAAATGCTGGCCACCAGCGCGACCTGCTGATCGATGTTGAACGGTCGATCGCTGGCTGCGGATTCGAGAGTGTTCTGCGCGGTGACGACGTTCTGGCGGGCGTTCTCGACCGTGACCTCCCCCTGGGTGCGGTCGACTCTCTCCTTCTGCTGATCGGCGACCAGCGCGGCCTTGTCCGACAGCACCGTGTTCCGTGCCTTGAGGACATTGGACTGGTCCTGGGCGATGCGGTTGCAGGCGGGGTTTCCGTTGCCGGCCGGACCTGGTCCGGTGGTGCCCGCGCTCACCGGGCCGGCCTTCACGGGGTTGTCCAGACCGGCCTGAGCCGGCCCCACCCCGACCGACGAGCCAGGCCCGTTAATGCCGGCCGAGCCGTTACCGCCACCGTTACCGGGCGGGGGCGGAGTGTAGGGGATTCCCCCGGAGACGGCGCAGGAGGCCTGATCGGCTCGCAGCTGTTCCTGGACCTTATCCAGCGAATAGCTGTCGAAGTCCAGCTGCTTGTGCGCGCTGTCAGTCGCCGACTGATCCGCAGCAAGCTCCGCGTCGACCGCCCGCTGCGTCGCGGCGAGGATCTGACGCGCCTGGTCGAGGGTGGCCTGAGCGCCCTGCACAGTCGTGTCGTTCACGAACTTGCCGAACAGCGCCTGCTGCGAGTTCAGCTGCCCCTGCAGTTGGTTCAACGCCTGCCGAAGCGCGAAGTCATCGGTCCGCGCCAGCACCTGCCCTGGGGTCACCCGATCCCCGACCTTGACCATCACCTCCTTGAGCTGCCCTTCCTTCGGGAAGCCCAGGTTCTGCTGTCTGATGGCGGACAACGAACCCGAGGCCGACACCTTCGTCACCACCGAGCCGCGCTCCACCCGCCCGGTCGCCGGTGGCGGTGGCTCACTGCCACACCCAGCCGCCGCGCTGAGCGCGGCGGCCAGCCCGAGCGACACCCAGAACCGGGCGCGGGAGCGCCGGACTGGAGACAGTGTCGATGAGCTGGCCTTAATCATGGTCACAGCGAGATCCCCCTGTGTCTTCGGCTTCAGACTGTGCAACGCCTCAGTCGGCGGGGGGTTACGGGGGGGTCGCGCGTCGGTGGGGTCGGGCTGGCGGCTACTGGAACCTGAGGGCTTGGCTACTGGAACCTGAGGGCTTCGATGGGTCGTAGCCGGGCGGCGCGGTTGGCCGGGTAGCCGCCGGCGATGAGTCCGATCGCGAGGCTTATCGCGAACGAGATCGCCACAGAAGAGATGGTCACAGCGGGTGCGAAGGTAGCGAAAGTGGGGCCGAAGGCGGGCGCGACAGTCGCACCGAGGATCGATAACCCGACCCCGACCAGGATGCCGATAACCCCGCCCAAGCCGGCCAGCACGAGAGACTCGATGAGGAACTGTTCGAGAATCGCGCGGCGGGTGGCGCCGATCGCCTTGCGGATGCCGATCTCGCGGGTTCGTTCGGTGACCGAGACCAGCATGATGTTCAGGACTCCGATAGCACCGACGAACAGTGAGATCGCCGCGACGGCGGCGGTGAACAAGGTGAGAATTCGCAGGATCTGGTTGAAGGTGTCGAGCCGGCTGCGCAGCGACTGGACCTCGAAGTCCCTGTTCGCGGGGTCCTTGATCCGGTGTCGTTCGCTGAGGATGCGCATCACGTCGTTCTCGGCGGCGGGCACCGCGGCCGCCTCGGCGGCTTGGACGATGATCTGGTTGACCTTGTCCCCACCACCGAAGATGTAGCGGCGCGCGGTGTTCAGCGGCATGACCGCGACGCTGTCGCCCGGCTCACCGACGGACTGCATCACGCCGATGACGCGGAAGGTCTGGCGGTTGATCCGAACGGTGTGGCTCAGCGCGGCCGTCGGATCGGTACCGAAGAGGTAGCTCGCCACGCTGGGACCGAGCACCACCACTCGTGCCGTGGAGCGGACCTGGGCCTCGTCGAAGAACGACCCCGCCGCCATGTCCTGGTTGTTCACCTCCAGCCAGCGGTCGGTGGAGCCGACGACGGTCGCCCGGAACCGGTAGGCGTCAGTCTCGGTCAACGCTTTGCCGGTGGTGGCGGGTATCACGGCGGCGACGTGGCGGGACAGCGCCGGGTCCTGCAGCGCCGCGACATCGGCGTCGATCAGGTCCTTCGGGGGGGCGCCACCGGGGACGTTGCCGACCGACGGCACGATCGTGATCAGATTGGCCAGCGGCTGGATCTTCTCGTTGACCGAGGACTGCACCCCGTTGCCGATAGCGACCAGCAGGATCACCGAAGAGACCCCGATGATGATACCGAGCATGGTCAACACGGAGCGCAGCCGGTTGGCGCGCAGTCCGCGCAGCGCGATTCGCAACGCTTCCCGCAGGTTCACGCGATGACCTCCGTCCGGTTCCGCTGCACCTGGTCACTCACGATGCGCCCGTCGCGCAGCCGCACCACCCGCTTGGCGAACCGGGCGACCTCCTCCTCGTGGGTGATGACCACCACCGTGCGGCCGGTATCGTTCAGCGCGCCGAGCAGCTTCAGGATCTCGGCGCTGGAGGCGGTGTCGAGGTTGCCCGTGGGCTCGTCGGCGAGCAGGATCGCCGGATCGTTGATCAACGCCCGGGCGATCGCCACCCGCTGCTGCTGACCACCGGAGAGCTCGTTGGGCAGATGCTTCTGACGGTCGCCCAGCCCCACCTGCTCCAGCGCGAGCCGAGCCGGGTTGCGCCGGGCCCGCACCCCGGCGTAGACCAGAGGGAGCTCGACGTTGCGGATCGCGGTGGTGCGTGCGACCAGGTTGAACGACTGGAACACGAACCCGATCCTGCGGCTGCGGATCTTGGCCAGCCGGTTGTCGGACAGCCGGCTGACGTCGGTGCCATCGAGCAGGTAGCGCCCACTGGTCGGGACATCCAGACAGCCCACGATGTTCATGAGCGTGGTCTTGCCGGACCCGGACGGGCCCATGATCGCGACCAGCTCACCGTCATCGATGGTCAGGTCGACGCCGTAGAGTGCGCGCACCTCTACTTTGCCCATCCGGTAAACCTTGGTGAGATCCTCCAGCTGAATCATTTCCCACTCCCCCCTACACGATTCTGGCCCCTATCACCACCGATTCAACCCCAGCTGGTTACCGGTCGCTCGGGTTCCGGTGGTCGGCGGGTGGGCGGCGCACCAGCCTTCCGGGCCGGACCTCGGGGCGGGAGGGGACGTCACCCACCGTACGCGATCCACATTAGACGCTACCGCGTTGTGCCCGTTACGGAAAGTACTCGCGCACGGTCTGGTGGGTCATCACGGCGGCGCTCCCTGCGGGCCCGAGGCCGCCGCGCCCGAGGCGGGGCGGATCCGCCCATGGCCGGGTAGCAGCTCCAAGAGCGGACGCAGGGTGTCCGGAATCTCGGTTTCACCCAGCTCTACGCGCCGCTCGTGGCCGCCCTCCTCGATGAGGATCTCGTAACGGAAGCGGTCCGCCCCGGTGGGCTCGGCGGGAAGCCGACCCCAGGGTAGATCCTGCAGCGCGGCCTCGACGCGAGTAGCGTCAGCAGTGGAGAGCTGCGCGGTGTCGAGAGTGGCGTGCAGGGCAACCCCGGCGAGGCCGCCACGACGAGTCACGTACACGCGCATGTCGTCCAGTGTCCAACGTCGCTCCTCCCCCGGCTAGTGTCTTCGTCACAGCTGAACCTTGACCGCTTCCCAACCCTGCTGCACGGCGTGGGCCTGGTCGCTGGCCGTGCCATAGATCTGCCGGGCGTGGCGCAAGGTGATCCGCGCGAAGTCACGGAACGTCGCGTTACGCCGCAGCCGCAGGTCCGCCAGCGCGGCGTACCAGATCGGCCCGGCGGCGTCCCAGGCATGTCCGCCGAGGGTGGTGGCCACCACGTAGAAGGCACGGTTGGGGATACCCGAGTTGAGGTGGACATCGCCGCCCGGCACGTAGCCGCTCATGTCCGCAGGTTGATCGTCGTAGGGGTTGGCGGTGCCGGGCTGCTTCATCGACCGCAACGCCGGACGCAGGGCCGGGCCGACGATGTCCGCCCCGATGAGCCAGTCGGAGCTGTGCACATCCTGGCCGAGAGCATGCTGTTTGACCTGGATTCCGAACACGTCGGACACCGACTCGTTGAGCGCTCCGGACTGCCCGGAGTAGGTCAGGTTCGCCTCATGTTGGGTGACGCCGTGGGTGAGCTCGTGGCCGATGACGTCGATCCCCGCCGTGGTCTGGGTGAGGATCCGCCCGTCGCCGTCGCCGAAGAACATGTGGCCCGCGCCGTCCCAGAACGCGTTGTCATAGCGCTGACCGTAGTGAGTCAGGCCGAGCAGGGGCATACCGGCGTCGTCGATGGAGTCGCGCTCGAACACCGCCCAGTAGAACGAGTACGTGGCGCCCAGACCGTCATATGCCTGATTGACCGCTTGGTCCTCGCGCGGCCCTTGACCCTCCACTCGCATGACGACACCGGGCGTCTGAGACTCACTGCCCTGCTGGTCATAGATGGTCCGTTGCGGCCGGCCACCGATCCGGGCGAAGGTGGCCGGTCTCGGCGACCGGAGCAGGCTCGCCGCGGACTCGGCACGGGCCAGCCGGAAGCGGCCATCGAAGGCCAGCGTGTTCAGCGCGGCATCCCGCAACGCGTCGTCATCGGAGCGGGCAAGGCGGTGCAGCAGGCTGGGCGGTAGAATGCAGTGCTGTACACAACGAGCGGTCATGAGTCTGATCGCCTCTATCATCTCGGGTGGCTGGTCGACGCCCGGGAGGCTAGCCGCCGGGCGTCGGATCGGCGGGGCCAGGGATGGCGCTGGCGACGACGCTCCGCGATGTCGTAGGGTGGGTCTGTTGCCGGGGTTTTGTCGTGCACGCCGTTGGGACGTGACATCTGCGGTAGCCGTTGGGGACGCGATATCCACGGATCGGCCGGTGTCCCGTCATGTTCCCGTCGTCGTCCTCACCTGGTCGTGCGTGGTTGTCGGAGCTGCAGGCGTTGTTGTTGGGCACCGACACCCTGCACGGGTTCCTCGACCGGTTAGCCGAGCTCACGACGCGGGCGTTGCCCGAGGGCAGCTCATGTGGTGTCACCGTCCGTGAGGAGTCCCGGCCGGTCACC
>JAFAUB010000113.1 GCA_019243635.1 Pseudonocardiales bacterium | reverse complement strand
GCTGCTGCACCGTGAAGCCCCGTCGCGGATTGTCGTTGTATTCGGCCCTGGGCAGGTGTGCTGGTAAAACTCAGGCCGCGCGGTTACCGCAGGCGCACCGGCAGGCTCGCCGGTCCGCGTAGTACCGGGTTGTCCCGGTATACCGGTTCACCGGCCAGCGCGAGTCCGGGCAGCGCGGCCAGCGCGGCCAGTGAGATCCGTCCCTCCAGCCGGGCCAGCGGTGCGCCGAGACAAAAGTGGGCGCCGTGGCCGAACACGAGGGTGCCGCTGATCCGGCGGGTGATGTCGAGCCGATGCGGATCGTGAAACACCGCTGGGTCGCGGTTCGCCGCCGCGATGAGCGCGATGACCAGGTCGCCGGCTGGGATTCGCGTGCCGGCGAATTCCGCGTCGGCCAGCGCGGTACGCGCGATGTATTGCACCGGCGAGTCGTAGCGCAGCAGCTCCTCGACCGCGGAGCCGATCAGGCTGGGGGTGCCGCGCAGCAGGTCGAGTTGATCGGGGTGGCGCAGCAACGCCAGTGTGCCGTTGCCGATCAGGTTCACCGTGGTCTCGTGCCCGGCGACGAGCAGCAGTTCGCAGGTGATGACCAGTTCCTCGTCGCCGAGCACCGGCGCTAAGCCGCTGATCAGGTCGTTCGCCGGCTGAGCACGCCGCCGCCCGGCCAGCTCGAGGAAATAGGCCGCGAAGGCCGCCCGGGCGCGGTCTCGCCGCGCGAGAACCTCCGCCGGCTGGGCGAAGTCGAAGTCCGGGTCGAACGCCAGCGTCAGGTCATGAGACCAGGTGTGGAACAGCGCGTGGTCCTCGGGCGGCACGCCGAGCAGTTCGCAGATGACACCGACCGGCAGCGGGTAGGCGAACTCGGTGATCAAGTCTACCTCGCCGGCCGGCGACGCCCGCTCCAGCAGGCGGCCGACCCGGTGGCGCACCCGATCCCGCAACGCGTTCATCGTGGCGTGCGTGAACGCCTTGCTCACCAGTCCGCGCAGCCGGGTGTGCTCGGGCGGGTTGAGGAACAGAAACTGGCGCCGCCGTTCCGCCTCACCCTGCCGGCCATGCCCGAAGCGGGCATGGCGCAGCAGCGCCACGCAGTCCCGATGCCTGGTCAGCAGGAACGCTCCCGCCGGGTCGTGGTGAATCGGCCCGCTGGTGCGCAGCTCGTCGTAGAGCGGGTAGGGGTCGGGGCGGATCGCCGGGTCGAACAAGCCCCACAACGGTGCCCGCGCTGACGTGCCAGCCATGCGCACCGTCACCCCACATTGAATCGGTTGGCGCGGGCGAGCGCCAGCGAGCGCCACAGCTGGCTTTCCATGGAGTCGAACACGTGGTCCACCAAGCCGATCGCGACGTCGAGCGTCTCGGGTCTCAGCCGCGCCGGCGGCACCCCGTTGTGCTCGCCGCCGGTGTCATCGGCCCGCTCGGCCGGGTCGTGGCGGCCGCACAGGTAGTCCAGCTTGGCGCCGGTCTCGGCCTCCACCGCGCGAGCCAGTGGCTGGGCGTGCGCGAAGAACCGCTCACCGGTCGACTCCAGGGCCGCCAGCATCCACCACCGCAGCGCCGGATCGGTGTAGCGCAGCGCGAGCTTGCCGAACTCGATCATGTGCTCGCGGTGCAGGTCCATGTCCTGGTCAAGGAACAAAAACTCCAGGGTTTGGCTGGCGGTGTAGCCCAGCAGCTCGTCCAGGCCGAGCGCGTCCCAGTCGCACAGCAGCAGGTCGCTGTGCGCCGATAGCCGGCTCGCCCACCTGCTGACCGCGAGCTTCGCTGGATCGGTGGCGCCGGGATAGGGCATCGCGTATTTGTTCAGATCCCGATACCCCATGACATCCATGATCCACATCGGGAGGAACCGCTGCAGCTTCTGCCGCGGGGAAAGGCCGTTATCGGTGCACAGCCACCCGTAGAAGGGATGCGCCGCGACGCGTGCCTTGCGCTGCTGCAGCCGGCGGTACACCATCTCATCACGGTGGTCGGCCGGGCAGATCTCCAGCGGCGGCGCCACCCAGTCTGCTGCCGCCCTGCGAGGGGTGCCGGGCCGGCGCGGCACGCGACCCGAATCCAGGTAGTCACGCGCATAGGCCAGGAACCCGTCGAAGATGCGCTCGAAAATGTCAAACATGCGCCCGCACATTTCTCTGGCCTTGGCGCGGCGGCCCGGGTCGAGGGTGGTCTCCTCGAAGATGCCCTCGATGTTGGCCACATGCCCGGTTTCCAGGTCGAGGTGGTGGGTGCCGAAATACCGGTAGTCCAGCCCGGTCTCCTGGGACAGCAACGTGGCGATCTTCGCTGTGTTGCCGAGCATCACGTGGCCGGTGGCCTCACCGGCCTCGGAGTGGCCGAACCGGATCAGGGCGTCGCCGCCGTCTTCGACCGCGAGCGCGGTGAACTCGATTCCGCTGCGGCGGAACACTTCCTGATCGGGCGATAGGAACAACCACCACAGCGTGTCGCTGGCCCGCCAGCCCAGTCGCTGGTCCAGCCCCAGCTTGCGCCAGTCCTCGAGGAACAGCCTGGAGTGCTTCTCGTCCTCGTAGGTGCCGAAGTTGATAACCCATTCGAATTCATCACGCGGTTGCGGGAAACGAAGAACCCAGCGGTTCATGTCCCGGAACTGCATGATGAAAAAAGCGCCCATCGGCGCGAACTGAAGACGCTCCGTCAAGGGGACGGTCTCGTTGTGCAACCATTCGAAGAATGGATGCCCCCTGATCGCCGCTTGCCGGGCGTCCCGCAAGGTCATCACGTCACGCACAGATATCACCTCCACAGGCTCAGGAAGATCTCTGGCAGGGCCGCCCACCACCTAGGCAGCGGCGGATCGGGAAGGCCCACCAGGTCAAGAGGGTCATGGGCCCATCGTAACTATTCAGCAGGGTGCGGCGGCTGGCGAGAGAGCCAGGCGCCGGTGGTGAACAGTTGCTCGAAGGCGTCGAGGCTGGTGATGCCCCCCTTGGTGGCGGTGGAGACGTAGAAGCGGACGATGGCGAAGTCGGCCAGTCCTTGCTGGGTGCGCCAGCAGCCCCCGGCGGTGCGCTGTTGGATCTTGACCGGTCGGGCGTCTCTTTCGGCCTGGTTGTTCGTGAAGGGCACGGCAAGATCGAGCACGAACCGTAGGATCATGGTTTCGTGCTCGCGGAACCGCCGGGCTAGCCGTAGGGCGTCGGCGGCGCGGGGTCCGGCGCGGGTGGTGTTGGTCTGGATGCCTAGGCGCTTGCGGGTCCCTGATCGACAAAATGTTGTCGATGTCGCGCCCGTGTGCCATGCTCGCAGGCGACTCCCTCCGTAGCTGAGGGAGACAGCCGGCTCACCGGTACAACCCAACATCGCTGGCTGCCGCAAATCCGGCCAAAAGGGACGCAGAGACCTCGTCTCCCCGCGGAGACCATAGGGCGACCCATCGGAGAGTCAGCCGCTGGACCTGACCGGCCCATGCCTCTACCTGCGTAAACGCAAACAATGCGCGGGGAAGTGAGGGCTGTGTGCGTACCTGGCTCGAAACGCCAGGTCAGTGTTGCGCGCCCGTTTCCAGAGCTGCCCCGTCAGGGGCCATCCCTTCCGAGGAGACCGTTCGGATCCGGGGGAGGTCAACCGCCCGAGCGCCCAGACGGTCCTGCGGTACGCCGATCAGCGCGATGCCACGACCGACGCGGAGATCCGTTCCTGGCGCCGTCGGAAGAGCAACGGATTCCGTTCCAGAACCCTCTGCGCCCCGTCTCCTACGGGGGGAGGCTCGGTTTCACGGCGTCGGGTGTTTGTTGCGGTGGCAGTGGCCAGGTGTGGGAGCTGGTGGGTGTGTCGAGCCACACGTGTTGGTGGTCTTGGGTCACGGTGAGGCCGAAGCGGTCCCAGCCGGGGTGGTCGAGTGTGTTCCACAGGGTGTGGGCGTTTTCGATGGTGCGCCATACGCGTTGGGGGCCGGCTTCGGTGACGTGGTGCATGCCGTGGGTGGTGGTGAGGGTGACCTCGGCCCAGGAGCCGTCCCCCACGGTGATGGAGGTGGCGGTGGGTTTCCCGTCTTTGAAGCGGCGGTAGCCCAGCGAGATGTCGGCGCCGAGGTCGAAGCTGGCCAGGAACCACACGATCAGCGATTCCCATGGGGTGCGCGGGTCCAGTGTGGTGGTGCGGTGCTCGGGCTCCAGTGACCGGTTCCTCGTAGGCCGGCGTGGGACTGGGTTGTTCCGGGCACCGTCAGCTGCCGTTGGTTTGCTTAGTGCTGTTGTGGGCACTGGAGCATGTCTCCGTCTCGTGTCCAGAGATGTACCACTATGCGGCCGGCCGCATCGGCCTGCGCGGCACGGACCTGTTCGGCCGCCCGCGCCTGGGCGGCGGCGATCGCCTCGGCGTCGTCGGTGTGCACCGTAGCGAGCTTCCCCTCGGCCTCGGTGCGGAGCTGGTCGAGCTCGCTGGCGTGTTCGGCGCGCAACCGTTCCGGTCGGCGGTGCGCTCAGCACCTCGAACGCCAAGTGTCGGGTCAAGTCGGCGGCAACGCTTGCGGTCGTCGAGGACGGCGAGTCCGCCCGGGACACACAACGCAAGATCATTCGATACCGCGTGCCCTGGCGCGCAGGCGGGCCCCTGGCGGACGATACCCCGACCCGGCCCAGTAGCCTTCGGAACTTTGGTCCTGAATTCACCCAGTCGAGCGAGGCGCTGCCTCTTGACAGATCATTCGGAAGTTGTCGAAGTTGTGTTGCCAACACACCTACATGATACCTACATGAAGCATCGGCGTATCGAATGATTGATCTTAGATTCGACCCATGCGGCAGCGTGTCGTCTTGACCAGTCTCACGTGCACTGAGATGCTACCGCCATGACAGCAGAACGTATCGCCGTCGCTGCGCAGAAAGGTGGCGTCGGGAAGTCCTTTACTTCTATCAACCTGGCAACGGGTCTTGCTCATGCGTCTTGGCGGTGCCTACTCGTCGATGCAGACGCGCAGGCCAACAGCACGTCACTGTTTTACGCACTCGACGACATCGAGCTTGACCTATATGACGTCGTGGCGCGTGGTACAGATGTGCGTAAGGTTGTGTTGTCAACACGTGTCGATGGCCTCGACTTGTTACCCAGTACGCTCGCCGTGGCGCGACTCGACCACGAGATGATCTCGATGCATCGACGTGAGGCGCGTGTGTTCGAGGCACTCGAACCGTTGCTGGACGAGTACAGCGCCATAATCTTCGATCTGCCGCCGGCGCTCAACGCCGTTGTGATCTCAGCGCTCAGCGCCGCGACGTCGCTACTCGTACCGACCGATGCGAGTGAGTGGGGCCTACGCGGAGCGAAGATGTTCCTCGAGTGGGGAGAGGACCTGCGGCAAGCCAGAGTTCTCAGCGCCGACCTCCTCGGCATCCTGCTGACCAAGTTCGAGAGCGGGACACGCATCGGGCGCGAGGTCAGGGGGGAGCTTTACCAGTCGGGCTTGCCGCTCTTCGATGTCGTAGTCCCCAAGCGCACCGGAGCCGAGCGGATGATCGCCTCGCGCCTGGTCATCGGCGACGAGGGGAGCGACGAAGACATCAACGACGCGTATGGCCGGCTGACGCTCGAAGTGATCCAGCGAGTGAACGACGCCCGCACACGTCGCGGCCGCCACGCGAAGGGGTGAGGACGTGACTACGAGGAACCGGTCCACAGAGACCATCACCGCGTTGCTCAGCTCCGCGCCAGCCCTGACACCTGTGCCGGATGACGAGGGCGGGAAGGGAGGCGACGACAGGCCCGTCGTCGACCCGCCACGCGTCGACGACTACGACGACGATGACCTCGAAGCGTTCGAGCTGGTGGCGGATGCACCGCTGGTCAAACCGCGGCGCCGGCGCGAACCCGAGTACCAGACCGTCAGGATTAACCGGCCGACAGCCAAGATCCTGCGGGCTCAGTGGCTGCGGGCGAGGTCGATCGATCCGATGATCTCGTACACAGAGTTCGCGACCGTGTGCGTCCAGCACGGCTTACGCGCTCTCAAGGAACAGCGTGAGCGCGACGCGGAGTGAAACCTCGCGACGCCGAGGTGGGCGCCGCCTGCCAGGACATCTACGACACGATGCACGCAGAACCTGGAGGGGTGAGGTCCCGCTGGGCTGGAGTGTGACGTCACCGGGCCGAGCCACCGAGCCGCCGCGGTAGCGCGGCGGGCTCGCGGCGCCGGGCGCGGTCGGCCAGCAGTGTCTCCAGCGCCGCGCGAGCGGCTTTCCGGGCCGCAGCGGTGGACAGCGACCGGTCCGGCTGCTCGGTTCGCCGGGTACGGTCGCGCTCAGCGGCGGTGATGCGTTCGGCGACGCTGGCGGCCTGCTCGGCCCGGTAGTCACCGCGGCGGCCGGTCAGATCTGGGGGAAGCCGGTGGAGCTGGCCGACCCAGGGGCGCAGTCGGTACCCGAGCACGCGCAGCGGGTCGGCTGCCCCGCGCAGGGCGTTGCCGCGCGGCGTGCCGCCCGGGTGGTGGTCGATGGCGTGCAGCAGCCCGGCCACACAGGCACCGGCGATCCACCACTGGTGCAGCAGGGCTCGGACGCGCCAGACCGGCACTGCGGGGCCGTCGAGGCCGATTCTGGCCAGCAACGTCGTGACTGCGGCGGATCGCTGGGCTGAATCGGTGGGGATTTGCCACATGGGCCAGGTGGGTTGGGGTTGAGAGGAGTGGTCAAGCCGTCTGCCGGTTGTCAAGGGTTGGTTATCTGCGTAAGAGCAGGGGAGGTCGCCACTTTCATCCACAGGGCCGCTGAGCTGCGTGGAACCGGTCACCTCCGGCTGGGTGGCAGGCTGGTCGTCGGAGGTCACCGGTTCCACGGGTGGGGGAGTGCGGGGGGCCACCAGGACGTAGGTCGGGGCCCGGTTGCTGGTCGTGCCGAGGAAGGGTGCCGCAGCGCCCACCTCGACGACCACGAGTAGGTCCGCGTCTTGGGCCCAGGCCAGCAGCCGGGAGACCGTGCGCTGCGAGCAGCCGCCCACCTCGGCCAGCTGGGCGAGCGTTACCCCGCACACCAGGCCCGTGGTCCAGTCCATCGAGCACACCAGCCGGCGCAGTATCCGTGCCCAACGGACCCGCTTGTCCGCACGCCACAACTCCGTGTCGAGCAGCTGCTCGACACGGAGTAGCGCCGCGACCTGCTCGGTGAGCACCACCAGGTCGCTGTCCACCCGGTGACGCCACCCCGGGTGCGGATCCCACCGGCCTGAGGCGACTCGCCGCCGGGCCCGCTCCCGGCCATAGGCCCGAGCCCGGGCCCGACCTACCACCCGCGCCAGCGCACGGCGCGCCCGGCGGCTCCGACGGCCGCGCCCAGGCCCCGGTTGGCTCAGTGAAGCCGGTGGAGCCGGTGGAGCGACATCCTCAGCACCTGGTGACGATCGGACGTGGAACGCACACAGCGAGATGTCTGGTGCTGCGGCCAGGACGAACTGACCGCACTCGACGCACTCGACGCACCAGCCGGAGACAGGGTGCGTATCAAGCTCGTGGAGGACTGTTTCGCGAACTGCGCCGCGCGCCTCTCGCGCAGGCGACAGCGCAGGGGCTACCGTGGACACACGTCAGCGACCCTTCGGCGGGGAGCTTGGCTACTGCCCCCGGCGGGAACCGGGGTGTTGCGTCACGGCTGGGTTGGCGCCCGTCCATGACGCGGACTACGAGGCGACCCCTCAAGGGGTCGCCTCGTTCGTTTACGAAGCCTTCAAGGGCAGCTCCTCCTGGTCAGCCCTGCGTGTGGTCAGCCGCATCTGGTCCTGGTTGTCCAGCCCGACCGCCAGGAGGGCAGCCACGATGCGCGACTTGGGCAGGCCGTGCTTGTCGGCCAGGTCGTCGATCGCGTCGCGGCACTCGACGGAGACCCGGCCCCACACCATCTCGGGTTGTCCGATGGACGGACGCCCGCGGGGATCCTTCCGGCGGCTCATGGCGCTGATCGTTCCGCGGCTTTGGCGAAAAAACACTCCGACACGCCGAGCCGACTCGAGGTACTGGGGTCGGGGCTCGGTACTGCGGGTGTCGTTAACGAAGCTGCCAGGAGCCGCCAACGCGGTTGTTGTTCCTGGTCACAACACTGATCGTTTGCGGTGTTGGGCCTTGTCTGGAGTACCGTGCGCTGCGTCGGTGGCGCGTTGACCAGGAGATATACCGCCGTTGGCG
>JAFAUB010000043.1 GCA_019243635.1 Pseudonocardiales bacterium | reverse complement strand
CCGGCGGCGAGCTCCCGAGAGATGTTTTCCCGTTCCTCAGCAACGAGTTCCGTACCCTGCACTGACGATGGCTCCTTCTGGTTGCCGAATGGGCGAGCAATAGGGTATCATTCCTGGTGGTGCGTTCACCCTATGACCCCAAGCCGTGTTTTGCCGCACGAAGTCGGGCTATTCACGCGAGGCTTGCCCAGGAAGCTGAGTCACTATCCGTAACGATGTGACACCGCCGGATCTGCGGCCGACCAGTTCCTGGCTGCCCTGATTGAAGCAGTGCTCGATCGGACACCAATCGAGGCGCACGTCGAGGTCCGCGAGCGTCACGAGCACCGGGAGCTTCCCGTGACAGAACTCAACGAAGAGGACGACCTCGACGACACAGAGCTTCAACAAACGTGACCTCGTGGGCCTGCTACCCGCCTGGCCGGCGGAAGTCGTCGGCGTGGTCGAGCGCCCATTCGCGGAACGTGCGCGCCGGCGTTCCGGTGATCTCTTCCACCGTGGTCGTGACCGGCGCCGGTTCCGTCGAAGCGTAGCGCGCGACCGATCGCCTCACCGATGATGTGCACCTGCTCGACCTGGGTCAGCACCTGGGGTCCGGTCAGGCGGTAGGTCGCCCCGCCGTGCCCGTCGCTCGTCAGCACTCGCGCCGCGACGGCCGCGATGTTCCGCTCGTGAGTCACCGGCCTGGCCGCCGCGCCGTAGGGCTCGCGCACCACGCCGTCGGCTCGGATCTGTGGTGCCCACCACAGCGCGTTGGTCGCGAACGTGTGGGACCGCAGGAAAGTCCGCTCCAGCCCGGACTCCTCGATCAGACGCTCGAGATCGGCATGGAACTGGTTGATCGGATCGGCCTGCTCTTCGAGGTCGTCGCGCACCCCCATCGATGAGAGGTAGACGATACGGCGGGCGTGTTTAGCGGCCACCTCCAGGACCGCCGGTGCGGCCTCGGCGGTGAGAAATGGCCACACCAGGAACACGGTATCGACCCCGTCCAGGCACGCCTCCAGGGTGCCCGGGTCGGACAGGTCACCGCGCACGACCTCGATGCCGTCCGGCAGCCCGGCGGAGTCCGGGTCGCGGGCCAACGCGCGAAGCGCGGCACGAGTCCCCACAAGCTGGGACACGACCTGCCGGCCGACATTCCCCGTCGCCCCAGTCACCAGGATCACGCTCTGCTCAGTCATGGGAGGTTCCTTCTCAGCTTCGTAGCGAGATCGCCGACCTGGTGACGAGCGACGCTCACCCGAGCCTAGAAGCTCAACTGAGATTGAGGTCAAGTCGGCGGATCGCCGGTGGGCTCAAGCAGCCGCCGGAGGCTGGACCCCGCCTCACCAACAGCACATTCACAGACCGATTCGCAGGTGGTCGATCCAAATGGACGTGTCGACGAGAATCACGAGGTTCCGGTGCGACGCCTCGGGATCTCGGTGAGCGCGGGCTCAGACCCGCCGAGCCTGGCCAGCCGACGAGCGCTCTCCCGCTGGATGAGGGCCCGCAGGGCCTCGCGGACAGGAGCGCTCTTCTCCGTGGTCCCCGTCAGACGCTGCGCCTCCGCGACGAGGTCGTCGTCGAGGGCGCATCCCTGTCCTCCTAGGTGGCATTATCTGATGCATCCCATGATGCCGCCAGCCGTGCCTCCTTGCTTAGGTGAGTCCGGCGAGGCAGGCGACAGTAGGCTTGAGAATCATGTGGCTGCACCACGTCCGTCGCGGCTCCGGCAAGCCCCTGCTGCTCGTCCCCGGTCTCGGGGGCACCTGGCAGTCCTGGGACCTCATTCTCGACGCGCTGGCCCGCGAGCGTGAGGTGATCGCGGTCGACCTGCCCGGTTTCGGTGCCACCCCGCCACTCACCGGCGAAGTCTCCATCGCGACGCTCACCGACGCGGTGGAGGCTTTCATCGACGAGCAGGGTCTCGCGGGAATCGACACGGTGGGCAGCTCGATGGGAGGCCAGATGGTGCTCGAGCTCGCCCGCCGCGGGGTGGGCGGCACCATCGTGGCGCTGGCCCCCGGCGGGTTCTGGCGCCCGGGTCAGCAACGGGTGCTCGGCATCTCGCTTCGCGCGTCGGTCAAGCTGGTCCGGGCGCTGCAGCCGGCGCTGCCGCTGCTCACCGGCAACCCGGTCACCCGCACCCTGCTGCTCGCCCAGCTCTCAGCCCGCCCGTGGGCCCTGCCGCGGGAGCTCGTCCTCCGAGAGCTGCGCGGCTATGCCACGGCGCCCTCATTCGATGATGCGCTGGACGCGCTGGTCGCGGGCCCGCCGCAGCGGGGCGCGCCCGCGGGCTCGACACCCGGAGCGGTCGTGATCGGCTGGGGCCGCCAGGACCGGGTCACCTTCCCCAGCGAGGCTGCGAACGCCACCATGCTGTTCCCCGGCGCGCGATTGCACTGGTTCGACCACTGCGGCCACTTCCCGCACTGGGACGCCCCGGCGGAGACCATCCGGCTGATCCTCGCCGGCACCGCCTGAAGCATCCGGTTCCGGGCGCCGGCCCAGGCGGTCGACTCAGTCGGTGCCTGTTTGGTCACCCGCACTGGACGCCGCGCCGATCATGTTCGATGCTCTGCGGGTGAACGCATCGCAGGACCATCCAGACACCAGGGTCGGCGTCCCCCGGGAGTCGCGAGCCGGTGAGCGCCGGGTCGCGCTGGTACCCAAGACGGTCGAGAAGCTGACCGGTCGCGGCCTGCGGGTCGTCGTCGAGTCCGGCGCCGGCGTGGGCGCGCTGATGCCCGACGAGATGTTCATCGAGGCCGGCGCAGCCATCGAGGATGCGTGGGACGCCGACGTGGTGGTCAAGGTGGCGCCGCCGACCGACGAGGAGATCGGGCGGCTGCGGCGCGGAGCCGTGCTGATCGGGTTCCTGGCGCCGCAGTCCGACCCGGAGATCGCCACGAAGCTCCGGGAGGCGGGTGTGACCGCCTTCGCCATGGAGTCGATCCCCCGGATCTCCCGCGCGCAGTCGATGGACGCGCTGTCCTCGCAGGCCAACGTGGCCGGGTACAAGGCGGTGCTGCTGGCCGCTGAGCTGTCCACCCGGTTCTTCCCGATGCTCACCACGGCCGCCGGCACCGTCAAGCCGGCGAGCGCACTGGTGCTCGGCGTCGGGGTGGCCGGGCTGCAGGCGCTGGCCACCGCCAGGCGCCTGGGAGCCAGGACCACCGGCTACGACGTCCGCCCCGAGGTCGCCGACCAGGTGCGCTCGCTGGGCGCCAGATGGCTCGACCTGGGCATCGAGGCGGCCGGTGAGGGCGGCTACGCCCGCGAGCTGACCGAGGACGAGCGGGCCGAGCAGAAGCAGCGGCTGACCGAGGCGATCAGCGGTTTCGACGTCGTGATCACCACCGCGCTGGTGCCCGGACGCAAGGCCCCGATCCTGGTCACCGCCGAGGCGGTGAAGGGCATGCGGCCCGGCAGCGTGATCGTCGACCTGGCCGGGGAGACCGGGGGCAACTGCGAGCTGACCGAGCCGGGCGAGGTCGTGGTCCGCCACGATGTGACGATCGCCGCACCGTTGAACCTGCCGGCGACGATGCCCGAGCACGCGAGCGAGCTGTACGCCCGCAACGTGCAGTCACTCCTGGAGCTGATGGTGAACGGTCAGGGCCGGCTGACGCCGGACTCCGATGACGAGGTGCTGGTGCGCTCCTGCATCACCCGGGAAGGGGACCACCGCTGATGCTGCTCGCCAACCTGGCGATCCTCGTGCTAGCCGGTTTCGTCGGCTTCGCGGTGATCTCCAAGGTGCCCAACACCCTACACACGCCGCTGATGTCCGGCACGAACGCCATCCACGGCATCGTGCTGCTCGGCGGCATCGTGGTGCTCGGCCTGCGCCACGACCTCACGATCTTCGACAAGCTGCTGCTGGTGGTGGCGATCGCGTTCGGCACCATCAACGTGGTCGGTGGCTTCCTGGTCACCGACCGGATGCTGGGTATGTTCAAGGGCAAACAGCCCGCCAGGACTGCGGCGAAGGGCGCTGAACAACGATGACGACTGTGGTCGTAAGCCTCTACATCGTCGCGTTCGCGCTGTTCATCTACGGCTTGATGGGTCTGACCGGGCCGCGTACCGCAGTGCGCGGCAACCTCATCGCGGCGGCGGGAATGGCGCTGGCGGTGCTGGCGACCCTGCTCACCCCCGGGGTGGGCAACTGGGCGCTCATCGTGCTGGGCGTGGCCCTGGGCACCCTGCTCGGGGTGCCGGCCGCCAAACAGGTCAGGATGACCGCGATGCCGCAGATGGTGGCCCTGTTCAACGGCGTCGGCGGCGGCGCGGTCGCGCTGATCGCCTGGGTGGAGTTCAACAGCACCGCCGGGTTCACCGGGGAGCCCGGGTACGTGATGGTCGCCTCGCTGTTCGGCGCGATCGTCGGGTCGGTGTCGTTCTGGGGCTCCCTGGTGGCCTTCGGCAAGCTGCAGGAGCTCATCCCCGGTCGGCCGATCAGCCTGGGTCAGCCCCAGCAGCTGGTCAACGCGCTGATGCTGCTGGCGGCACTGGCCTGCGCGGTCGTGATCGGCATCGGCGGCGACGCCGAGCTGCTGATCATCGGAACGCTGGTGTTCGCTGCGGCGCTGGGGCTGCTGGTCGTGCTGCCGATCGGCGGCGCCGACATGCCCGTGGTGATCTCGCTGCTCAACGCGCTGACCGGGCTGTCGGCTGCGGCGGCCGGGCTGGCCTTGAACAACACCGCGATGATCGTCGCCGGTATGATCGTCGGCGCCTCGGGCTCGATCCTCACCAACCTGATGGCCAAGGCGATGAACCGGTCCATCCCGGCGATCGTCGCCGGCGGGTTCGGCGGGGGTAGCATCGCGGCCGGCCGGGAGGTCGGGGACAAGACCGTCCGGGAGACCAGCGCCGCCGATGCGGCGGTCCAGATGGCCTACGCCAACCAGGTCGTCGTGGTGCCCGGGTACGGCATGGCGGTGGCGCAGGCCCAGCACGCCGTGCGGGACATGGCCAGGTTGCTGGAGGACAAGGGCGTCGGGGTCAAGTACGCCATCCACCCGGTCGCCGGCCGGATGCCCGGACACATGAATGTGCTGCTCGCCGAGGCCGACGTGCCCTACGAACAGCTCAAGGAGATGGACGAGATCAACGACGAGTTCGCCCGCACCGACCTCGCGCTGGTGATCGGCGCCAACGACGTCACCAACCCCGCCGCCCGCAGCGACCCGGGCTCGCCGATCCACGGGATGCCGATCCTCAACGTCGACCAGAGCAGATCGGTGATCGTGCTCAAGCGCTCGATGAACCCCGGCTTCGCCGGCATTGAGAACGAGCTGTACTACTCCCCCGGCACCGCGATGCTCTTCGGCGACGCCAAGTCCTCCGTCGAGTCAGTCATCGAGGAGCTCAAAACCCTCTGACCCGTGCCCGCAGATCACCAAACGAGACCGACACACGGCCTCACCCCCTCATGATCGTGGTTTGTGTGCCCTCAGCGACGCCCCGTGTCGTTTCTGACACACAAACCACGATCATCCTCCATCGACCACCGAAGACTATGTCGACGAGGGTGATCGCGTGCTCCTCGACGACACCCTCAGCATGGTCCGGGCGCGGGACTGCACGGTGGGCGAGCTGCCCAGCCTCGAGCCGGCGGGCCCCCGGCGCAAGATCTTCTTCGACCCGTCCAAGACCCGGGCCGGGATCGTGACCTGCGGCGGGCCGCCGAGGGGGCGGGGCAGGAGCTGCTCGAGGGCGAACAGGCCCCCAGCGACGTCCCCCGTGACGCCTCGGGCAACGCCGAGCTGCGCGATATCGGCGCATTGCTGCGACGGCGGTTCGCCGAGCACTTCGCTGCGGCCGGCATCCAGGCCTGCATCCGGTTCATCGATCCGAGCTACGCCATCCGGAGTGTGCCGGCCAACCCCTACGACAGCGTCTACTGCGTACGGCTCGCGCAGGCCGCTGTGCACGCCGCGATGTCCGGTCGCACCGAGATGGCCGTCGGCCGGTGGCGCCGGCGGTTCGTGCACATCCCGATGGCGCCGGCCGTCGGCTCGCGCAACCAGGTGGACCCACACGGTGACCTCTGGATGTCGGTCCTGGAGGCCACCGGACAGCCAGTGCGGCTCAGCAGGACGACGCCCCCACCGGTGCCCACCACCGGGCACCCGGGAGATACCGACCATGGCGGCACCGCATAGCCTGTCCCCGGACGCAACGCAACGCAGCGTTTCGAGCACGGACAGTCGACAGCGCAGCCAGAAGTCCGATAGAACAGTAACTCATGGCGCTGTGGGTGACCGGTCCTGGAGGGAGTCTGCGGTGGAGAGCAGCCCATTGGAGAGCGCAGTGGAGAACGGCTGGGGTTCCGCTGTACGCAACCTGAACGTCTTCGACGGTCTCGCCCTGCTCATCGCCCTCGCGCTGGTCGGCGTGGGATTCCTGATCGGCACCGCCGGCGGTGGTGGGACCGGCGAGACCACCTCGGCTGAGCTCACCGTCACGCCGGACAACGACACCCGCAGTCTGCCTCCCGGGGCGACGAGGACCCTCCCGCTCTACGTCAACAACACCAACGGTTACGGCGTTCAGGTCACCTCGATCAGCGCGGGCACCTCGAACGCGACCCCGGGGGGGTGCCCCGCCGGCACCGTGACCAGCGCACCGGTCGAGGCCCCAGTGGGCTTCATCGAGGCGGGACACGTCCGGACCTACGACGTCTCCGTGACGATGGCGGCCAACGCGGACAGCCGGTGCAAGGGCCAGTCGTTCACCCTGCCGCTGACGGTCACGCTCGGCTCGGCCGCCGCTGACCGGCACTTCTCGTTCGGGAGCTCATGAGCCACCTCGCGTGGTGCTCGGTCATGGTGCGGTGGGCGCCCAGTTGCCGTGGAACCCGTAGGGAACCCGGGTCGGCAGGTGGATCGCGGCGACTGTCTCCAGGCTGGCGGCATCGAGGATGGTCAGGTCGCTGCGGTCGGTGCTCCCGTCGTAGACGAACCCCATGAGCACGCCGTCGTCCTCGGGGGCCTGCGGTGCGTGGGGGACGAAGACGAACTCGCCGACACGCTGGTGGGCGTCCAGCCGCCGGGCGATGGTCCGGCCGCGACACAGGTCGTGCTTGAGCACTGAGTGGCCGGCGTTGCCCTCGGCGCTGGACGTCTGCATCGCGTACCCGTAACGGTGCGGCCGGCCGATGAGCCGGTCGTCGATGCGCGGGAACTCCTGCGGGTGGTCATCCAGGCGGGTCTCGCGGACCTTGCCGTCGGTGAGGTCGACGGTCCAGCGGTCCAGGGTGGTGGGGCCCTCATTGGGCCCGTGGAGCTCCGTGTCGAACATCTTCGGGTGCCGCACGACGTCCAGCACGATCGAGTCGCCGTCGTCGTAGGCGTTGAGCGGGTGGAAGACGTAGCAGGGCTCGACATCGAGCCAACGGACGTCACCGGAGCCGCCGGCACGCGGCATGACGCCGACGCGTGCCGGATAGCTCGGGTCCCACCGGTAGGGCAGGTTCGCGTTCCCGCGCAGTCCCCTGCCGGCCATCGCGAGGAGCGGGTCGGGCACCCGGACCCGACCGATGATCGCCGCGAGCACCAGTCGGATCGGTGCGCGCAGGGCAGGCGGCACCGAGACGGAGACGGCCTGCCGAGGATCGAAGGTGACCGGGAGGTCGTAGAACACGACGTGGTTCTCGGTCAACGAGAAGTCGTGCATCATCGGAGCTCCGGTGACCTCGACATCCACCGTGCGGCGGGCTCGCCCGTCTACACCGATGACCGAGTACTGCACACGGTTGCCCCGGCCGAACGAGTAGGAGACCGCGTGCAGCTCCCCGGTGTCCGGATCGCGTTTCGGGTGCGCCGTGTAACCGCCGCGCACGGTGGCGTCGAAGTCGCAGGGACCGACGGTGTCCAGGTCGTCGGTGAGCTCGTAGTTGGTGATCCCGCCTTCCACCAAGGCCAGAGTGCGGCTGGCGTGGCTGACCACGTTGGTATTGGCGCCCACCAGCTCCAGCCCGGCCCGGGTGGGGGCCCGGCGGGGTGCGACCTCGCCGAGCGCACGGGCCACCGCCGGCGTGCGGACCCAGCGACTGCGGTACCACTCGGCTCTGCCGTCTCGCAGGCGCACGCCGTGGACCATGCCGTCGCCGGTGAACCAGTGATAGACCTCCGGGTCGACCTCGGCGACCGGGTTCGGCCCGTTGCGCAGATACCGTCCGTCGAGATGGGCCGGGATGGTGCCGGTGACGGTCAGCTCGGTGATGGTGTGCTCCCGACGCACCGGCGCGTAGTTACCCTCCAGGTAGTCGTTGCCCATGGCGTCGCCTCTCGGTGCTCCTTCAGCCGTTCTGTAACGTCGTTACACTAACAGTCCCGTGGACATCATCTCGGGTCGCGGCCCAGGGCGGCGGCAAAGTCGGGAGTAGTGGCGAGCAGGCCGACCGGTGGCAACGCCTCGCGTGGCGATGCCCGGTGCCTCGGGTGTCACGGACCTGATGTCACTGTCCGTGAGGTCGGGGAAAGGACTGTTGCAGTGTGCGGATGTGCCCCCTCCCGCTGAGACGGGAGGAGCTGATGAGACGAACGCTGAGGCGACGATCGGCTCCCGCGGCTACCCCCTGACGGACTCACCAGAGAATGAGCGACTTTGCCGAGGCCGTGGGTCGCGGCTGGATAAACCACGATGAGCGTGCCCACTCCGGCGCACGATTTATCTGCTACATCCCTTATGACCGATAGCTAGCACCTGTCGGCCGGCTCTTGACCGCCCACCGAAAGGCGACCTACTCTGGCATGTGGTCGGGGCCGGCACAACCGAGGGGGGCACACCTTACGCCGAGGCTTGAAGCGCTCGCTACGCCTCAAGCCCGCTACGCCTACAAGCCCGCTACGCCTACAAGCCGATATGCCTACAGGTCATTATGCCTAAAGCGGAGGCTCAGCGCGGACTTCATTCGGAGTTATTGTCAGGACAAGGACGTGGGATTCCACTATCTCACTCATGCGGATCTGGTTTGATTCCTGGACGGTCGAGCCGAGGGGGCCTTGATGAACGTTCACTGGGCGCGTTCGAATGAAATCTTGCTGGCCTTTCTGGCGACCGCTGTGATGGCTGTCGGCGGACTGACCTTCCTGGTGCTACACCAACGACAAGACCAGACCCCAGGTTATGAGCAGGTCCATCTGGAGACCGGTTCCTCGGTGGGAGCCCCGCTAAAGGCGAGCACGCCTGATCCCGCCAACGCACCAGCGCGCCCGGCGCCCCAGCTAGCCCCGGCGCCCCCAGTAGCCCCGGCGCCCCCAGTGGCCCCGGTACCCCAGACAGCCCCGGTACCCCAGACAGCCCCGGCGCCTCCAGTAGCTCCGGCGCCTCCAGTAGCTCCGACGGTTGTCCCGGCACCGCGGGTAACCCCGGCGAAGGTGGTCCCGGCGCCCCACATAGCCTCGCCACCCCAGAAACCGTTACCGCAGGCGCACCCGCACCAGCGAGCGCACTCGGTCACGCCGCCACGTCAGCTCGTCCCGGCGCCCCCCGTAGTCCCGGCACACGAACCTGATCCCGCGACAGACGACGTACCCGCAAAGCAGATCCCACCGGTTCCTGGTCACACTCCGGCCAACCCAGATGCGACCGGCAGCCCCGGTGCCCGCGGCGCAGCTCTGACACCGAGCGACCATGATCATTCCGGTGTTGCCGATGGACCGTGAGACTCCTCCCTCGACCTCCACGGCGTCCGTGTCTCCCGAGCCACTGATGCGGATGATCGAGGGTCTCCAGGTGACGGCGATCATTCGGGCCGGGGTCCAGCTGGGCGTTTTCGACCAGATCGCCACTGGCCGGGACCAGGCGGGCTCGATCGCGGCCGCGATCGACGCCGACGAGCGCGGAACACGAATCCTTCTCGACGCGCTCGCCGCGCTGGGACTGCTCGACACCGCCGAGGGCTACCGGCTCACCCCGCTGGCGGACGCATTCCTCGTCACCAGCCGACCCGGCTATCTGGGCGGCATGGTCAACATCTCGGCCGCACCGTGGACGTGGACCGCCTACTCACATCTGGCGGAGGCGGTCCGTCATGGTGGCACCGTCCTAGACCATCATGCCGAGACACCCGGGCATGAGTTCTGGGAGGCGTTCGCGCCCTCGAGTACGGGAATGGCCGCTCCCGCCTCGCGCAGGCTCAGTGAACTACTGCGGGGATGGGCGGCGCAACGCGAGAACCTGGAGATCCTCGACATCGCCTGCGGCAGCGGCCTGTACTCGCTGACGCTCGCCGCCCAGCATCCGACGGCGCGCGCGACCCTGCTCGACTGGGCCAACGTGCTTGAGCTCACCCAGGACAACGTCGAGGCGCTGGGCCTGCGCGAACGCACGAGTTTCATCGAGGGCGACGTGTTCGAGGTGGCGTTGGGTGGGCCCTACGATGTGATCATCGCGAGCCACATCCTCCATCACTTCTCCGAGCAGCGTTGTCGGGAACTGATGTCCCGGCTGGTCACGGCGCTCAAACCGGATGGGCGGCTGGTGGTCCATGAGTTCGCGTCGGGGCCGTGTCCGGCCGACGACCCCTCCCCTTACCTCTTCTCGATCGTCATGCTCACGTGGTCGCGTGAGGGCGAGGCGCACATGCTGGACACCTACCGGCGACTGTTGCATGACGCGGGGTTCTCACCGCCGGAGGTCCATGCCAACCAGGGGATGCCGACCCGTTTTCTGATCGCCGAGCGTGCCGGGTGAGCGATGAGCCAACGGACTCGAGCAGCGCGGGCAGCGGCCCCGGTGCTGGACAGCGGTGTGAACCGCTGCCCACTCCTCGTTCAGCCTGCGACGCTCCTCGGCCAGCTGACGACGCTGCGGCTGGAGGCTCTGACTGGTCCAGAAGGCTCCCAGTAGCAGCCCGAAGCAGAGCAAGGCCGGCCATCCCGCCATCGTGAGCGGACTCCCCATGCCGTACTCACTCACCAGCAGTGTCCACACCGCCACCGCCCCCGCGGTCAGAAACAGGCCGGCAAGGATCAACGTGATCCGGCGACCGGTAGGAGTACCGCGTGTCCCTGTGCTACGACTCATGTTCGCCTCCAGTGTGGACAGGCGGTAACCGACACCGCCACCATCGGCAGGGACCGCAGCCCCCACCGAGGCATCCCCAGCCAACCACACCCAGCGTGGCCACCGCGACACGATTGCAGCGGCTTGCCGTATCGGGTCGCGAACGAATCGAGAGTGAGTCACCCCGCCGAGGATCCCGTCGCCTTCGGGTCATCGTCGACCGTGACCATCGGCGCGCCGCACGCGCACACGTAGCGCGCCTCGGGGTGCGACTCGGGGTGCGCGCAGCCGCATTCCGACTCGACCCGGACGCGGCAGCCGCATTCTCCGTGACCGCAGGTCAGCACGGTGCCAGAAGCGTAATGTGCCATCCGACTGCTCCTCGTCGTGAGACGGGGTGGCTAACACCGCCAGACTACCCCCGCGGCGGATCCGCACACCTCTGATCCGCATCTCTTGTGATCAACCGCTCCACTAGGCTGGCCGACGTGCGCGTCCTCGTGATCGACAACTATGACAGCTTCGTGTACAACCTCGTGCAGTACCTGGCGCAGCTGGGGGTCCACTGCGTGGTGCGGCGCAACGACGCGGTCGAGCCCGGGGACGTCCGCGGCACGGACGGGGTTCTGATCAGCCCGGGGCCGGGCACCCCGGAGCGGGCCGGAGCGAGCATGGGAGTCGTCCGGGAGTGCGCCGAACGGGGCCGCCCGCTGCTCGGCGTCTGCCTCGGGCACCAGGCGATCGGGGCGGTCTGGGGGGCCACGGTGGCGCGTGCGCCGGAGCTGCTGCACGGCAAGACCTCTGAGGTGCACCACCGGGGCGTCGCCGTGCTCGCCGGGTTGCCCCGTCCGTTCGTCGCCACCCGCTACCACTCGCTGACCGTGCTCCCCGAGACCATCCCGGACGAGCTCGAGGTCACCGGCCGCACCGAGTCGGGGATCGTGATGGCGCTGCGACATCGGGAGCTCCCGGTGTACGGGGTTCAGTTCCATCCCGAGTCGGTGCTCACCGACGGCGGGCACCGGCTGCTGGCGAACTGGCTCCGTATCGCGGGTGCCGAGGTGGACGAGTCGCGGGTGGTCGAGCTCGAGACCGGGATGCGCACGCTCGCCTGCGCCGCGGCGGTGCACTGAGCCGCTCAGCCTCCGCCTCCGCCCCCGGTGAACCCCGGTGTGCCGAAGATCCCGCTGGTGGGGGTCGGGCTGGGCGTCGTGTTGTCCTGCCCGACGGTGACCTTGATGGTCTGGTCCCGGGCGAACCCGGTGCCCGGCGGCACGTCCTGGGTGACGATGACCCCGACCTGGTTCGCGGCATCCACCGGAGTGAAGGCCTGGCTGAGCGTGCCGAACCAACCCAGTTTCCGCAGCGCGTCCAGCGCCTGGGTCGGGGTCTGACCGCGCAGGTCGGGCATCTGGAGCTGGTTGCCCCGGGACACCGTGAGGGTCACCGCGGCGCCCGCCTTGACGCCGGTACCCCCGGCTGGGCTCTGCTTGAGGACCTGGCCCTTCGGCGCCGTGGAGTCGACCTCCTGGACCTGCGCGGTGAGGTGGGCCACGGCAATGTTGCGCTGGGCCTGCTCGATGTTGGTGCCCACGACGTCGGGCACTCCCACGGTCTCCGGCGGTACCCCCACGGTGATGACCACCGACTTGCCCTTGGCCAGCTGGCGCCCGGTAGGCGGGTCCTGGGCCAGCACCCGGCCGACATCCTTGTCGTTCTGGACGACCTGCTGGAGCTGGTCGGGCGAGAGCACCAGGCCCACCTGCTGCAGGGAGGCCTGAGCCTGCACCCGGTCCAGTCCGAGCAGGTTGGGCACCTCCACCTCGGCCGGGCCGGCGCCGACGTCCAACCGGATCGTCGTCCCTCGCAACGCCTGGCCGCTGGGACTCATGTCCACCACCCGGTCGAGATCCTGCGGAGTCGACTCGACCGGGTGGCGCTCGGTCTGGAAGCCGTCGGCACTGAGCGCCTGCTCGGCTTGCACCACCGGCTCGCCGACCACGTTGGGCAGCGGGACCGGTTGGGGTCCGCCCCCGAAGACGTCGGTGAACAGCAGCAGGAACAGCCCGACGACGGCGATGACCACCACCATGGCGAGGACCCAGAGGCCACGTCCGGACCGCCGCTCATCGGCCGGCCCATCGAGGATCTCCGAGCGCCGCCGGTCGGCCCGACTCGGGCGGATGGGCCGGACGGCCACGGTGGGGCCCGAGTCGAGCATGAGATCGCGGTCAGCGTCGGTCATGATCACCGGCGCCAGCTGCCGCTGCCCGGACAGCACGCGGACCAGGTCCGTGCGCATCTCGGCGGCGGACTGGTAACGGTTGGCCGGGTTCTTGCTCATCGCCTTGAGCACCACCGCGTCCAGAGCCGCGGGCACGCCAGGGTTCTGCCGCGACGGTGGTGAGGGGTCCTCGCGGACGTGCTGGTAGGCCACCGCGACCGGGGAGTCGCCGGTGAAAGGAGGATCTCCGGTGATCAGCTCGTAGAGCACGCAACCGGCAGCGTAGACGTCCGACCGGGCGTCCACCGGTTCGCCGCGGGCCTGCTCGGGAGACAGGTACTGGGCGGTGCCGACCACCGCCGCGGTCTGGGTCACGCCCTGCCCGTCGGCCAGCGCCCTGGCGATGCCGAAGTCCATCACCTTGACCGCGCCGTCGTTGTTGATCATCACGTTGGCCGGCTTGACGTCCCGATGGATGATGCCGTTACGGTGGCTGAAGTCCAGCGCGGCGCAGACGTCCGCCATCGTCTCCATCGCGCGCTGCCCGTCCATGGGGCCTTCGGTCTTGACGATGTCGCGCAGCGTCCGGCCGTCGACGAACTCCATCACGATGTAGGGCAACGGACCGTAGCCGGAATCCGTCTCGCCGGTGTCGTACACCGCGACGATGGCCGGATGGTTCAGCGCGGCGGCGTTCTGCGCCTCCCGCCGGAAGCGGTGCTGGAACTGGGGGTCCCGGGCGAGATCGGCGCGCAGCACCTTGACCGCGACGTCGCGGCCGAGCCGGACGTCGCGACCGCGGTGCACCTCGGACATACCGCCGTAGCCGAGCGTCTCGCCCAGCTCGTAGCGATCCGACAGTAGCCGGGGAATGGTCATTCCTGCGCCGTCCCGCTCCTCGCTCGTGACCCGCACCGTGTGGCTGCCCGGCCCGGCACCCATCATGCCCTCCTTCCGGCTGTCACCCGATGGGGGTCGGCTACTCACTTCCCACTCCAGGTCGGATCCAGGGTCGACCCGCGGGGAACGAAGCCGGACAGCGCCATCACCGGGGCCATCACCGGGACCATCACCGGGACCATCACCGGGGCCATCAGCGGGCTCCTTGCAGGGCGGCGGCGATGACGGCTCGACCGATCGGGGAGGCCAGCGAGCCTCCGGTCGCCGCGAGGTTGCGGTCTCCACCGTTCTCCACCAGCACCGCGATCGCCACCTGCGGGTTGTCGGCGGGCGCGAAGGCCACATACCAGCCATCCGGCGGAGTGTTCTTGGGGTCGGTGCCGTGCTCGGCGGTGCCGGTCTTGGCGGCGATACTGACGCCCTTGATCTTACCCTCGTTGGGGTAGCTGTTCTCGGCGGCGACCATCATGGTCCGGATCTGGTCGGCGGTGGAGCGGGACATCGCCGTGTCGACCTGCTCCGGTACGAAGCTGTCCAGCACCGACAGGTCCGGGGCCAGGATGTGACGAACCAGCTCGGGTCTCATCCGCACCCCACCGTTGGCGATCGTCGCGACGATCACCGCGTTCTGTAACGGGGTGAGCGCCACGTCACGCTGCCCGATGCCGGACTGCTGCAACGCGGCGACATCGGGAACGGCTCCCAGGGTGGATGCCGCAACCGGGATCGGGATGCTGAGATCCTGCTGCCCGATGCCGAACAGCTGGGCCTGCTTGCGCAGGTCGTTCTCCCCGACGATGCCCGCCAGCTGGGCGAAAGAGGCGTTACAGGAGCGCACCAGCGCCTGGGTGAGCGTGACGGTGGCGCCGGGGCCGCACGGCTCGTCGGCGAAGTTGTGCAGCAGGGTCGTGGTGTCCTGCAGCTGCAATGCCGACGCCGCCGTGAGCGGGGTGCCCGGGGTGGCCTTTCCGTCCTCGAACGCGGCCGCGCTGACCACCAGCTTGAAGCTCGACCCCGGCGGGTAGGTCGACGCGACCGCGCGGTTGGTCAGCGGGGAGCCACGCCTGGCCGAGGTGTCCGCGTTCCAGGCGGCCTCCTGCTCCGCGCTGTCGTGCGCGGACAGCTGGTTGGGGTCATAGGACGGGGTGGAGACCATCGCGAGGATCTCCCCGGTGCTGGGCTTGATCGCCACCACCGCGCCGGTGTAGCCCCGGCGGGTCAGCTGGTCGTAGGCGACCCGCTGGACGGCCGGGTTGATGGTGAGCTCGACGCTGCCTCCGCTGGGCTCCCGACCGGTGATCAGGTCTGACAGCCGGCGCACGAACAGCCGGCCGTCGGAACCGTTGAGCACCGAGTCCATCGAGTGCTCGATGCCGCCCGAGCCGTAGCGCAGCGAGTAGTACCCGGTGACCGGGGCGTACAGCGGGCCGTTGAGATAGGCGCGCAGGAAGCGCAGCTCCCCGCCGGTCTCCACCGAGTTGGCCACCGGCAGCCCGCCGGCGATGATCTGGCCGCGCGGACGGCTGTACTCGTCGAGCAGCACCCGGCGGTTGCGCGGGTCGGTGCGGTAAGTGTCGGCGCGGACGACCTGGACGTAGGTGGCGTTCAGCAGCAGCAGAACGACCATTCCCATGACCGCCAGCGCGACCCGACGAATCGGCGTGTTCACGAGCGCGCCACCGTCCCGGTGCGCACCCGCGCCGGCGCGGCTGTCATGACCATCAGTTCACCGTCCGGCAGTCCACTCCGGGTTCCGAGGGCCTCTCCGGCAGTGGTGTACCGGTGGTCGTGGGCGCGGCGGGAGTGCCTGGGGGGACCGGGGACGGCGAGGTCGAGGCGGGGAGGGCACCGGCACCGACTCGCGGGCACAGCGGCAGCAGGTCGTTGGTGCGCAGCCGGCCGATGATGTCACGAGCGCCGTCCAACCCGCTGTTGCTGATCATGCCTCGGCGCACGTTGGACCGGGCGTACGGTTGCAGGTCGCGCAAGAACATCGTCTCGCAGTCGCGCGCGCCGTCCTGGCAGCTGCCCTCGGCCCAGGTGTGCAGCGGCAGCCCGAGGAACTCGCCCCGGACACCCTGGAAGACGGCCACCTCACCGTCACTGGCGGCCCCCACGTAGTACTGGCCGAGCACCAGGACCGAGCCGATCGTGATGACGGCGCCGAGCAGTGCGGCGACAACGGCCAGACCGACCAGCGTGCGCCGCCGAGTGCGGCGGCGCAGCTGCGGGTCGGGCGGCACCGGCTCGACCCGCTGGGGCTCCGGTCGCGGCAGGGTGGTCGTCGCCGCCCGGGAAGCCGCCGAGTCCGGCTGCGGTTCCTCGACCCCGTCGCCCGCCGCCCCGCCGATGATGGGCGCGTCCTCGCCGTACTCGACGTCCACCACATCGGCCACGATGCAGGTGATGTTGTCCGGCCCGCCGCCTTTGAGGGCCAGCTCGATGAGACGGTCGGCGCAGTCCCTCGGGTCGGGGATCGTCAACCCCTCGGCCAGGGTCTCGGCGCGCACCACGCCGGAAAGCCCGTCGGAGCACAACAGGTAACGATCCCCGGCGAAGGCCTCCCGCACCGTGAGCGAAGGCTCCACGTCGTGCCCGGTGAGCGCCTTGAGCAGCAGCGAGCGCTGCGGATGGTGGCTGGCCTCGTCCTCGGAGATCCGGCCCTCGTCGATCAACGACTGGACGAAGGTGTCGTCGTGGGTGATCTGGCTGAACGCGCCCTCGCGCAGGAGGTAGGCGCGGGAGTCGCCGACATGGACCAGGCCGATCTTGTTCCCACCGAAGAGCACCGCGGTCAGCGTGGTGCCCATGCCCTCCCGCTCGGGGTCCTCGCGGACCAGCTCGCTGATCGCGGCGTTGCCGACGAGGGTGGCCTCGTGCAGCTGGTCCAGCAGGTCGTTGCCGGGTTCGTCGTCGTCCAGCGGGACGAAAGCCGCGATGACGGCTTTCGAGGCTATCTCGCCGGCCGCATGGCCGCCCATCCCGTCGGCCAGCGCCAGCAGGCGCGGACCCGCGTACACCGCGTCCTGGTTGTTCTGCCGGACCAGGCCGCGGTCGCTTCGGGCTGCGTAGCGGAGCACCAGAGTCATGAGCGCAGCTCGATCACCGTCTTACCGATGCGGATCGGGACCCCGAGGGGAACCCGGGTAGGTCCGGTGACCTTAGCCCGGTCCAGGTACGTGCCGTTGGTGGAGCCCAGATCCTCCAGGAACCAGTCCCCGCCCTGCAAGCCGAGGCGGGCGTGCCGGGTGGACGCGTAGTCGTCGTCGAGCACCAGCGTGGAGTCATCGGCACGGCCGATGAGGATGGGCCTGCCGTCCAGCGAGACGCGGGTGCCCGCCAGCCCGCCCGCAGTCACCACCAGCTGGTGGGGCGTCCGGTTGCGCTCCGCGCGAGCGCCGCGGCGGGACGGCGAGGGGCCGGCACGCAGCCCGGAGGCCGCGAACAGGTCGGAGCGCACGACGCGGAGCGCGACGATGACGAACACCCAGAGCAGGAGGAGGAAGCCCGCTCTGGTCAGCTGTAGCACCAGCTCCGGCACGCTGAAGGTCGTCTCTGCTAGGGGTTCTGGGCTAGGGGTTTTCGGGCTAGGGGTTTTCGGGCTAGGGGTCTGGGCTGGGTCAGGGGGTCTCAACCCTGGGTACGGAAGACGAGGCGGGACTGCCCGACCCGTACCACGTCGCCGTCGGCGAGTTGCCAGGTCTGTACCGGGGTACCGTTGACCGTCGTGCCGTTGGTAGACCCGAGGTCGGCGAGTATCGCGTTCCGGCCGTCCCAGGTGATCTCCAGGTGCCGCCGGGACACACCGGTGTCCGGCAGCCGGAACTGGGCGTCCTGGCCGCGACCCACCACGGTGACGCCTTCGGTCAGCTGGTGGTGCCGGTCCGACCCGTCGTCCACGATGAGCGACGCCGAGAGCTGACTGCGGTAGTCCCCCTGGTCGCGGTAGTCACCCTGGTCGTAGGCGTAGCCCGGCTGCCCACCGTACTGGCCGTAGCTCCGCTCGTAGCCCTCGTCGTACTGCTGGTAACCCGGGTGCTGATAGCCGCCACCCTGCTGGTCGTAGCCGTAGTGGTCGTAGCCGGGTGGCTGACCGTAGTCCGGGGCCCCGGATGGGACGTCAGAACGATACCGGCCGCGCTGGGCGTCCCCGGCGTGCTCCCCCTGCTGCTGGCTCATGGCTCGGTCTCCTGCGGTACGAGGTTGCGGTGTGTCGGGATCGACGGACGAGCTGGTGCGGAACTGTCCGGTGTGCAGCGTCTCAGACCGCCTCAGAGTCACCACAACGTCTCCGTAGACATCCCACGCCCGCTCCACGAGGTGGCTCTGGATGCAGCCCTTGAGCATCCGGACCACCTGTTGCTCGTCGCCCGCCAGCCGGTCGTGATCGGCGGCCCCGAGTGTCACGGTGTAACGGTTGGGCGCGAGCACTCGCCCCCCCGCGAGCGGACGCGCGTTGTCGTCGGCCTCACGCTGGAGCGCCTGCGCCACCTCCTGCGGCACCACGCTACCGCCGAAGACCCTGGCGAAGGCATCGCCGACCATACCCTGCAACCGACGCTCGAACCGCTGCACCTTGCCCACGGCGACCTCCTTTCCCAGACTCGGCCAGGGCCCTACTGGCGGGGCTGCACCCGATCGTATCCGGGAACGCCAGTGGAACGGGTCCGCTGCGGGAGGTCATCGGCGAGTATGCGTGCTAGGCTGCCGCCGTCGCTCGGGCGAGTGGCGGAATGGCAGACGCGCACGGTTCAGGTCCGTGTGTCCGTAAGGACGTGGGGGTTCAACTCCCCCCTCGCCCACTCCTGGTCTGGTTGGTGAGTCAGTCTCGATGTCCAACGTCCCCCGGGTGGACCTGAGCCGCCCGTACCTCATCGGCATCGGCGGGACCGGGATGTCCGGGCTGGCGAAGATCCTGGCCCATCGCGGGGCGAGGGTCGCGGGGAGCGACGTCAAGCAGACGACCACCGTCACGGCCCTGCGCCGGCTCGGCTGTGAGGTCCACCTCGGGCATGACCCCGGGCAGGTGCTCGGCGCGAGCTGCGTAGTGGTCTCGCAGGCCATCCCCGAGGGCAACGTCGAGCTCAAGGCGGCCCGGGAGAACGGACTGCACGTGGTACACCGGGCTGAGGCGCTGGCCGCGATGATGACCGGCCACCGCTCGGTCGCGGTGGCCGGCACCCACGGCAAGAGCAGTACCACGACCATGCTCGCCGTGGCGCTCCAGAGGTTGGGGCTGGACCCGTCGTTCGCCGTGGGCGCGGACCTGGACGAGCCCGGCAGTAACGCCCACCACGGGACCGGTGACCTCTTCGTCGCGGAGGCCGACGAGTCCGACCGCAGCTTCCACCACTTCCGCCCACAGGTCGGGGCCGTGCTCAACGTGGAGGAGGACCACCATGACCACTACTCCTCGCTGGAGGAGCACATCGAGTCCTACGAGACGTTCGCCCACGGCATCCAGCCCGGCGGCACGCTGGTCACCTCCGCCGACAACGCCGGAGCGCGCGAGCTGGTGACGCGCCTGCGGAAGTCCGCCCCCGAGTTGAAGATCATCACCTACGGGCGGGCACCGGACGCGGACGTGCACCTGGTGAAGGTCGAGCCCCACACGTTCTCCAGCGAGGCGACGGTGCGGCTGCCCGAAGGTCGCGAGGTCACCTTCGTCCTCAACGTGCCGGGCCGGCACATGGCGCACAACGCTGCGGGCGCACTCGCGGTCGGCTTGGCGCTGGGCGTGGCCCCGGAGGCGATAGGCCCGGCGCTGGGCGGGTACCAGGGCATCCAGCGCCGCTTCACCCGCAGGGGCGAGGCCGAGGGCGTGCTCGTGGTGGACAGCTACGCGCACCATCCGACCGAGATCGCCGCGGACCTGGAGACGGCCCGCCAGGCTGTGGGGGCTGGCGGCCGGGTGGTGGTGGTGTTCCAGCCACACCTGCCCAGCCGCACCCGGGCGCTGGGACAGGAGATCGGGAAGGTCCTCGCGAGCAGCGACCTCGTGGTGATCATGGAGGTGTACCAGGGGCGGGAAGACCCGATCCCCGGGGTGGGAAGCCACATCGTCGCGCACGCGGCCCTGGAAGCCGGTGCCGTGGTGCGCAGGGAGGCACGCTGGATGGCGGTTCCGGGAGTGGTGGCCCGGTTGGTCCGGCCCGGGGACATGGTGCTGACCATGGGGGCGGGCGACGTCACCGAGATCGGCCCGCTGACCCTTGAGGAGATCAAGACCCGTACCAGGATCCGGTCTGGTTGTCGCTCGCCTGCTCCCCACGAAATGACCTGAGCGGCTCGCTCGGGTTGGTATAGACCAGCTCACGATGACCGTCCACGGCGCACCCCCATGAAAAGGACCATGGGACGTCGTGGTTTGACGCCGTCCCGGCTATCCACAGGTGGTAGGAGAGATGCCCTGTGCGGGCAGTGCGGCAACGTCCGGGCCGCGATCGGCCCGGACGGCACAGTCCACCCCTGCGTCCTGGGCCGCTTCCTCAGCGCCGGTAACGTCGACGAGCAGTCTCTGCAGACATTCTGGAGGGGCCGCGCTGGCGCGAGATCCCGGCTTGCATCCCACCCCGGGACGCCTGTGTCACCTGCACGCCGGCCGACTCGAACGACTGTGACCCGCCAGGAAGCCGAGATGGCCCGGTGAGCCGGCAACCCCGCGCACAGCGGCTCGCCGAGCGGGTCACCACCGCATCTCGCGCCGGCGGCCGATCATCGCGGCCGTTCCCCGACACGTGTTCGTCCCGCGCTGATGGAACTGGGCATTCAGCGGGCTGAGCGGGGTTACCGGCAGCCTGATAGGCCCGCTCAGCCCGCTGAATGCGGGTAGTCGCCGTGGGGGGTGAGCAGTTCTGAGCCGCTTGGTGACCGTCGACGGGTTGGGCTCACCACGGGAAAGAAGGGGATGGCCGCAACGCGGCCATCCCCCTATGCCGTACTTATGCCGACGGCATCACCGGCGCAACCCAGCCGCCGGCTCAGCCACGGCCGCCGTTAGCGGAGCCACCATGGCCACCGAAGGCGTCAGCGGCGCTGTTGGTCTGGTCGCCGAGCACGTCGATGTTCAGGACGTTAAGGCCGATGCCACCCTGGGCCTTGCCACCAGCGCCGCCCTTGCCACCGTCGCCGCCACCCTTGACGATGAACATGGACATGACGGTACGCGCAGGCAGCAGCTCCACGTGCTGGCCGTCGACCTCGGCGAAGCTCACTGCGTCAGACATGAAATCCTCCTTACGGTAGCCCCCCTGTTGTGGGGCCGGGAAACAAACACCTCATCGGCCCCGTGCCGACTCGGTAATCTCTACCATGGCGAGAAACAGGTCACCTGACAACACCCATTCGCCACCTAAGTTTGCATCCCACCACTTAGCCACGAAGTCCACTTTCAACCACCTAGGCCGTGGTAGAGAATACCGAGGTTCCGGCCCTAACCCTGGCTTTTCGTCCGGGTGCGCGGGTGGTCGGTGTGTTGATCGTGGGGGGTGCTCCTGAGCTGGGATGATGAGAGTGCTGAAGCCCTTATCGATGCCAGTTCGAGGAGCACCTTGAGAGTGAATATTACCGGTTGGTCGAAGGGACTGGACGTCACCGCGGATGGTGAGGGTGTGGTGTCGCATGCGGGGCTGGTTCTGCTGCGGCGGCTGGCTGATCAGACTGGGTTGAGTGGGGGTCTGTCGCAGGCATTGGTCTCGGAGCGGCTGCTGATCCATGATCGGGGCCGGGTGCTGGCCGATCTGGGGTGCGCGATCGCTGATGGCGGCGAGGTGATCAGTGATTTCCGGGTGCTGGCTGATCAGAAGGAGTTGTTTGGCCAGGTGGCGTCGGTGCCCACGACATGGCGGACGCTGAGCGAGATCGCCACGGGTGGACCGGAGACGCTGGGGCGGATCAGCGCTGCGGTCCAGGCCGCCCGGTGCCGCGCGTGGGCGGCGACCACAGCCCGTCACGGTGGGCTTCCTGGGGTACGGATCGCGGATGAGGTCCTGGAAGGGGTGACCTGTATCCGGCTGGACGCCACGGTGACCCCGGCGCACTCGGACAAGGAACTGGCGGAGCCGAACTTCAAGGGCTTCGGCCATCACCCCTTGCTGTCCTATTGCGACAACACCGGTGAGCCCTTGGCGGGGATGATGCGCCGGGGCAGTGCTGGCTCGAACACGGTGGCTGATCACCTCACGGTGCTGGAGGACTCCATTGCCGCGCTGCCCTCGGAGCACCGGCACCGACTGATGGTGACCTGTGATGGTGCCGGTGCCAGCCACGGCCTGATCGCCCGCCTGGATACCCTCGCCGCCCGGCCCGGGTATGAGCTGGTCTACTCGGTCGGGTGGGATCTGGGGGCCCGGGAACGCGCGGCGATCACCCGGGTACCCGCGGGTGCCTGGCAGATCGCGATCGATCACCACGGGGCGGTGCGGGAACGCCGCACCGAGGACGCCTGCCCCAACCCCCGGTGTGCACACGCGCGGTGCTGGCGCGAAGCGGCGCACGTCACCGAGCTCACCGGGCTGCTGCGCGAAGGCCCTGGTGGGGACCAGCTCACCGGCTGGCCACCCAGCATGCGGGTCTTCGCCCGCCGCGAGCGCCCCCACCCGGGCGCCCAACTGAGCCTGTTCGAGACCGCGGACGGCTGGCGGTACTCCCTGTGGGTCACCAACCTGCCCACCAGCCTGCAAGGCTGGCGCGCTGATCCCGCCTACATCGACGCTGCTCACCGAGTACATGCCCGGGTCGAGGACGGGATCCGCACCGGCAAGGACTGCGGTATCGGCCGCTTTCCCTCGCACGATTTCGCGATCAACTCCGCTTGGCTGGCCGCCGCCCTGATCGCGGCCACCCTGCTGGCCTGGCTACGACTGCTGGCTCTCGAGGGCGAGCTGGCCCGCGCCGAACCCAAGACCCTGCGCTACAAAATCCTGCACACCGCCGCCCGGCTGACCCACAGCGGCCGACGGCACCGGCTGAAAATCTCCCGAACCTGGCCCTGGGCCAGGGCGATCACCACCGCCTGGACCCACCTCAACGCCCTGCCCCACGCCCCCTGACCACTGCGACACCATCCCGCGACCACGGAAGGAGCACCCCAGGGACCCGTGGAACCCCCGGCCACCGGCCCGCCGGCCGGGCCACTGTCATACCCAGACCCTAAAATCAAGACCCTTAACAAGGCCCAGCGCCCGTCCCAGACCAGCCACCGATCAAGACGAATGATCAAGGCTAACACGCGGCGTCGCGCGGGGCTTGCGCAGGCGCTGTCCGATCCGCGTCGTCGCTGGTGAACACTCTTACCGGCGATGAGCGTAGGTAGTGCAAGCCGCCTCGCGGCGCGGTGAGTACGGAGTTCAGCGTGGCACCATCGCCACTGAAATGACACCGGGCATGCGCACTTCGAGAAAAGGCCGACGAGTTGCTACGTAGGCTCGCGAACAGTGGCTACCTAGTATGGCAGCCGCACGATGTGATCTCGATCCGCAGCCGACAGGACGTGATCATCGTGAAGGTGCGGCCTGCGGTTGCGCCGGCGATGTCACCCAGCGTGCAACCGAGCATGCCCCGACCAGCGACGATACCTCGAAAACCACCGGATGCGGCTGTCGTACCAGCGACACTCAGTCGCCAGGTAGCCACCCCTCGTGGTTCCCGGTGTTCGGCAGCGTGCACGTACAGCGACACACCCAGCACAAAAAAAGGGGGTGGCCGCAAAGCGGCCACCCCCTTTGCCGACGGCATCGCGCGCGATCACGTGATCGCGCGGCGGTACTGCACGACCCACACCGCGGTCGGCTGCCTCAGCACCACCCTAGAGCGTTACCGCCGGCCACGCCGGTGCCGTTCCCTAGCCAACGGCACCGCACGCGATCACCGACGCAATCCAGCCGCCGGCTCAGCCACGACCGCCGTTAGCGGAGCCACCAGCGCCACCGAAGGCGTCAGCGGCGCTGTTGGTCTGGTCGCCGATCACGTCGATGTTCAGGACGTTAAGGCCGATGCCACCCTCGGCCTTGCCACCAGCGCCGCCCTTGCCACCGTCGCCGCCACCCTTGCCGAGGGCGAACATGGACATGACGGTACGCGCCGGCAGCAGCTCCACGTGCTGCCCGTCGATCTCGGTGAAGCTCAATGCGTCAGACATGAAATCCTCCTTACGGTAGCCCCCCAGTGGGGCCGGAATAAACACCTCATCGACCCCGTGCCGATTCGGTAACCTCCACCATGCCGAGAAATAGGCCATCTGACAATAACCATTCGCCACCTAAAATTGGCGTCCCGCCACCTATACCCCGAAGCCGGTTGACCATCGATGAGAAGGTACGTAGACCTCGGCTGCCGACCACCTACCGCGCGACGGTGGACGAGACGTCTCCAACACCATCCGACCTGCATCGCCGCTGGTGAGCGATCCGTATAGGTGGTGGAGCGGGGCCGTGGGGCGGCGATTACCGGGTTGCGGCGATCCTCATACCGCCGGTAGGGCGCGGCGGTTGCGCCAGGCGAGCGGAAACGGGCGGCGGATTACCTAGGTTCGCCGGTGATGACTACCTAGCGCCGACTTCGCTGTGGCTACGCAGTGGAGACGAACGGTAACACCGCGACGGTGGTATCCCGGCCGCTCTCCCCGCCGTGGGGGCCCCGGCTACTACCTAGTCGCCGAGCACGTACTGTCCTCAGTAGTCGCACGGACGGTCACGGTGTCGCGGTCGGTCCGCGACACCGACACCGACGCCGACGCCCGCCCCGCCCTTACCGCCCCGCGAGTGGCCAGCCGGCGATCGGCTCGTGCAGCGCGGACCCGTCCGGCCCCGCGCCGAGGCGGCTGTGGACCAGATGCAGCCGGCCGGCCGGCCACGGGACCCCTTGCCAGAGTGCCAGCCGCTCGACCGACGGGCACAGATCTGTCGTCCCATCCGCTCGGGCCACGGTGAGGTGCGGACGGTACGGGCGCTGCTCCACCGGCAGACGGCAGCGGCGGGCCGCGGCTGCCGTCGAGTCGGCGAGCCTGCGCAGCCCGTCGCGGTCGCCCCGCACACCGGTCCACAACACCCGGTGCCCGAACCGGCCGCCACCGCCCAAGGACAGGGACAGTGGCGGGTGCCGGGCGGCTGCCCGGTGGAGCCGGCGGGCCAGCCCGTCGACAACGTCATCGCCGACCTCGCCCAGGAAGACCAGCGTCACGTGCCAGTGCTCCGGACGCGTCCACCGCAGCTCCGGCGCACGCTCGCGCAGCCCTGCCGTCACGATCCGCAGCTCCTCGACGACCTCCCCGGGAGGGGTCAGCGCCACGAACAGCCGCACCGCCCCATCGTGGCCTCTGCCGGGATACCGGGGATACGGAGCCGTCAGGCCGCCGCCGGCTGGGTGGCGTTCTCGTGGCGGTGGAGCAGGTACTCGGCGGGCCGGAACCGGCGAGTGGCCCGGCGGAACCGCCAGGTGAACGTCGGCCACAGGGTGGTGTTATGGCCGTGGGCGTCGAGGTACCAGCTCGCGCAGCCGCCCGCAGTCCACACGGTGCCCTGCATCCGCCGCTGGACGGTCTGGTTGTAGGCCGTCTGCGCCTGGCGCCGGACCTCCACCGCAGCGGCCCCGGTGCGCCGGAGGTAGCGCAGAGCGTCGATGGTGTAGGCCACCTGGGACTCGATCATGTAGATCAACGAGCTGTGTCCGAGCCCGGTGTTGGGGCCGACCAGCATGAACAAGTTGGGGAACCCGGCCACCGTCGTGCCGCGGTGCGCCTGCGCTCCGCCGGACCAGACCTCCGCCAGGGTTCGGCCGTCGCGGCCATGGATCCACGAGGCCATCGGCATGTCGGTGACGTGGAACCCGGTACCGAAGATGAGGGTGTCCACCTCCCTGCGGGTGCCGTCCTGGGCCTGCACCCAGTCCGTGCCGACCCGGGCGAGCCCCGACGTGACGAGGTCCACGTTGGGCCTGGTCAGGGCGGGAAGGTAGTCACTGGAGATCAGGATGCGCTTGCAGCCGATGGTGTAGTCGGGGGTCAGCTTGGCCCGCAGCTCGGGGTCGGGGACCTCACGACGCAGGTGCGCGCGGGCGGTCGACTCGACGACCTTGAGCAGTCGTGGGCTCACCGTGAATCCGGGCACCAAGGCCTCCCGGCCACAGTAGATCCCGGCCCGCACCAGCCGCTGCAGGCCGGGCACCGCCCGGTACAACGTCTGCTCGACGCCACCGACCTCTCGCACGCTCCTCGGCATGATCCAGGCCGGGGTGCGCTGGAAGAGCGTGAGGGAGGCGACCTCCGGCTGGATCTGCGGCACGAACTGGATGGCCGAGGCGCCGGTGCCGACGACAGCTACCCGCCGGCCGCGCGGGTCGTAGCCGGGATCCCAGCGCGCGGAGTGGAACACCGTGCCCTGAAACGTGTCCAGCCCCGGAATGTCTGGAATGTTCGGATCCGAGAGCGCGCCGGTCCCGGTGACCAGCACGTCGCCGGTCAGCTCGCCGCGGTTGGTGCGAACCAGCCAGCGGCGCCTCGGGTGGTCCCACGCGGCGGCGAGTACCTCGTGGTGAAAGCGGATACGGGGACGCAGGCCGTAGCTGTCGGCGCAGTGCCGCAGGTAGTCCCATATCTCCTGTTGCGGCGAAAAGTTACGGCTCCACGACGGGTTGAGCTCGAAGGAGAACGAGTACAGCCGCGAAGGCACGTCGCAGGCGCACCCCGGATAGCGGTTGTCCCGCCAGGTGCCTCCCACCTCAGCGGCCCGTTCCAGCACCACGAAATCGGTCATACCGTGCTGACGGAGGCGGATCGCCATCCCCAGCCCGGCGAAGCCGGTGCCGATGATGATGACGTGGTGGTGGGTCTTCTCGTTCACGTCGCTCACGACCGCTCCCATCGGCTTGGTGGTGTCGACATCGGGTTGTCGACGTAGGGTTGTCCACACGGTGTTGTCGGCACCGGGTTGTCGACACTGGTGTTACCACCGGTAACGCTACCGCTGAGTAGGTACGAGTGTCCAGCCACTTCGGAGTCCTCCCACCGCCTGGCGGGGTGGATTACCGCCGGTCGCGGGGCTCTCGCTCGTGACGAGCCGAATGCGACGGACCAGTCAGCGCGGAGGAACCGCCGCCGGCCGCCGCGGCGGCCGAGGTCGCGCCATCGAACAGCAGGCGCCTGGTAGTCCTTAGTCTCACGCGCCGCGGCGGCCACCCGGCTGAGCACGACGGCCCGGCGCACGAGGCGTGAGTCCACACTCCAACAGATGGGAGACCGTCCCCCGTGGCACCCAAGTCGCTGGCCGAGGCCCGCAGGACCGTGCTCTATCCTCAGGGCTGGGCACTCGACTCCGCCGAGGTTCTGTCCGCGCCGGACCACCTGGCCTGCGCCGCCGCCGACACGCTCGGCTGGGGTGGCGTGGTCCTGCCCCCGATGGTGCTGCTCGGGCGCCGGGTGGTAGCCGTCGCGACCCTCCTGGACGACGTGCACGAGCGCCGGATCAGCTCCGGCTGGGGCCCGGTGACCGACCGGGCATCGGTATCCACCTGGGACTGGCCCGAGATGCGACATCGTGGGCCGGCACCCGCGGTGCGGCTGAGCGGCATCATCGCGCCGGCGCGACACTGGCGGACCGGGCTCACCGGTGCCGCGCCGTTCGCAGGGCTGTGTCCCACCGCCCTGCTGCTGCCCGCGCATATCGCTCGGAACGTGGAGTGCCTGCGCCACGCCGAGTATCACGGCCCCACCGTGCTGGCCGCGGCGGGGCCACACGACCTCGACCCTGAGGCCGTCGACGTGGTGCACGTCGGGCGCTGCCGCCCGGTCGCGGCCACCCCACCGACCACGGCCACCCGCTGGGTGCACGAAATGGTCTACGACCGCCTGCTAGCGCTTCACTAGCCCCCGTCGGAGTAAGCCCTCAAGTCACAGCCCGACTCATCCCAGCCATTCCGTCAGCAGGTCGCGGAGCAGACAGGCCCCGGCTTCGTCCAATGTGATGACGCAGGCGCCGGTGACGTGGGGGTCGAACACGACCGTCCCGTTGTTCACACTCACCATCAGGTTGGCGAAACCCACCGGGCCCCGGTGCAGGGCACAGGTTGCGGGTATCGCCTTGCGGCGAGCGCGGGCTGGTCGTCCTTCACTAGTCATGGGGGCACCGATCCTTCGCCGGTCTGCGGCTGGTGCTCGCTCACGTCAGGTCACCCTGACCGCGGGATCGCTGCCGGGCGGGCGCTGCGCCGTGGGCACCACTGTACGGGTCTCGTCAGCGGGTCACGGCGTTGTGCGTCAAGCGGGCGACCGGTCGGGTTTGTCACCGGTGTCCCGCTAACATAAGCAGCATTGTGTTCAGCAACGAGTGGGGCTGGCTACCGTCACGCCGCCCGCCCTCGCGTGATCAAGGTACCGGGTGTACTTGCCTCACCTAGAGTCGCGCTCAGCCCTGAAAAATGCCAGCAAGACCACTCATTCGTGTACTCCCTTGATTACTCACAGTCTGACTAACCGCATACGAGGAGCTATCCGCGCGGGCGCCCACGGTGTTCTCCAGCTCCACCAGTCAGAGATCATCGGCGAGCTCGTTCAGAACCTGCGCAAGGCAGGCGAGCTCCTCCGGGGTCAGCTTCGTCCCGAAGTGGGCCTCGATCCCGTCGAGATGGACCTGGGCTGCTCGGCGCTGGACGCTGTACCCCTGCGAGGTGAGCGCCACCCAGACCAGGCGGCGGTCGGCCGGGTCATGGCGGCGCTCCACCAGTTGCCGCTGGACCAGACGGTCCACGAGACGGGTACAGGTGCTGCGGGCGATCAGGAGGCGCCCGGCCAGCTCGCTCATCCGGAGCCGGTGGCCTTCGGCCAGGCTGAGCTGGTACAGCACATCGTAGTGCTCGAGGGGCACGCCGCTCTCGGCCCGCAGCTCGGCGTCCAACACCTCGACCAGGTGGCGCTGGACGACCAGCAGCGACCGCCAGGCGGTCAGGGTGTCGGGGTTGGGCCGGCTCCGGCGCATCTCCGTCCAGAGGGAATAGTTGCATGTGGTCGCATCGTTAGGTGTCACACTATCACCTGACTCAGCTGGGAGGCCATATGATCAGCGCCTCGACCATCGACGTTCGCCGCGCGGAGCAGCGGTTCCACACCCGCGCCGGCTGGCTGGACTCCCGCCACAGCTTCAGCTTCGGCGGGCACTGGGACCCGGCCAACACCGGCCACGGCCTGCTGTTGGTCTCCAACGACGACCGGGTGCGAGCCGGCACCGGGTTCTCCACCCATCCCCACCAGGACATGGAAATCGTGACCTGGGTCCTGTCGGGCAGCCTGGAGCACAAGGACTCCCAGGGGAACAGGGGACTCATCTATCCGGGGCTGGCCCAGCGGATGAGCGCCGGGACCGGGATCCGGCACTCGGAGATGAACCCGAGCGGAGCTGAGGACGTCCACTTCGTCCAGATGTGGGTGCTGCCCGACACGGCCTCCGTCAACCCCGGCTACCAGCAGCTCGACATCAACGCCGAGCTGGACCGGGGTGGGCTGGTCCCCGTCGCCTCCGGGCAGGGCCATGACGCGGCCATCTCGCTGCGCCAGCGCGACGCCGTGCTCTGGGGTGGGCGGCTTCGCCCCGGTGAGGTCGTGGAGCTCCCCGACGCGCCCCACGCCCATCTGTTCGTGGCGGTGGGCGCCGCCGACCTGGAGGGCGCCGGTCGGCTCGGTGAAGGCGACGCGGCCCGTCTCACCGGGGCGGGCTCTCCTCGGCTCGCCGCAGGGCCCGACGGCACCGAGGTGCTCGTCTGGGCCACCGGCTGATGATGAGGAGGCCTGGCCGGTCCGGCGCAGCCCGGCGGACCGGCCAGGAGAGCCACCATGAGCATCCCCGCGGGCGACTGTCGGACACCAACCGGGTGGAGGCGTTCAGCGACGGGGTTCTCGCGGTGGCCATCACCATCCTGGTCCTCGACCTGCGCGTCCCGGCCCACCAGCCCGGGGAGCTCCTCGCCGGGCTGGTGCGGCTGTGGCCGGCCTACCTCGGCTACCTGGCGTCGTTCCTCTACGTCGGGGTGATCTGGACCAACCACCACGCCGCCTTCCGGCGGATCCGCTACCTCGACCGAGCCCTCAGCTGGGCCAACCTCGGAATCCTGCTCACCACCGTCCTCCTGCCGTTCCCCACCGCCGTGTTGGCCGACGCGCTGCGCGAGGGTGACCCGACCGACGCCCGGACGGCGGCGGCTCTCTACGCCCTCGTCGCCGTCCTCATGTGCCTCAGCTGGCTCGTCTTCTACCACTACCTGCGCAACAGCTCCCACCTGGTGCACCACGACATCGAGGAGCGGTTCTTCCACCATGAGCGCAAGCGGGCGGTGGCCGGGATCGTCCTCTACGCCGGTGGCGGGGTCCTCGGCGCCACGGTGACCCCGATCATCTCTCTCGCCGTCTTCCTCGCGTTGCCCGTCTTCTACGGGGCCACCAGCGAGGGCCTGGCCGGCCTGCGAGGGGCCGGCACAGAAGGTCGACGGGGCGGGTGACGGACACGGGATGATGTCGGCGTTGATCCGGTGCCTCGGCAGCCCATCGGCTGCGGCACTTCAGCCGGTTGGTGGTGCGCAACGAGGGCGGTGGGTGATGAAGCGCGCGCGGCGCGGCGTTGTCTCGACGGTGGCCGGTGCGGCCGTACTGATCATCGCGGCGTGCGGCGGTGGAGACAGCGGCGGCGGAAGCTCGGGGTTCGCGCCGCGCGACAAGGTGTCGATCCAGGGTCAGGAGATCAGCGTCCTGCTGCCGCAGAAGATCCCCGGGGGGCTGCCGGCCGAGTTCACGCGCAAGACCGGCGTGCGGGTGAGCGTCGAGGTCACCAGCTGGGACGCGGTGCGCTCCAAGCTGGTCGTCGCCAACACGGCGAAGACCTACGTCGCCGACGTGACGGAGTTCGACTGGTCCTTCACGGGTCAGTTCGCCGCCGCCGGGTGGTATGAGCCGGTCGAGAAGGTGCTCGATCCGGCGCTGGTGCAGGACCTCGCCCAGGCCGACGCGGCCTTCGACGTGGGCGGTCACACCTACGCGGCCTGCTACTCGAACGACTATCGCCTGTCGCTGTACAACGCCGGGATGTTCACGGCGGCCGGTCTGGGTGAGTTCCCGAAGACGTTCGCCGAGCTCGGCCCGGTGCTGGCCAGGCTGAAGGTTTCGGGCGTGCGCTACCCGCTCGGCATACCGATGGCCGCCACGGAAGGCGGTGTCACGCCGTGGTACCTGCTCACCATGGCGATGGGCGGTCAGCTTTTCGACAAGGACTTCAAGCCCCTGTTCGCCGACCCTGGCTCGGCCGGCTACCGGGCCCTGCGGTTCGAGGTCGACGCGCTCAAGAACGGCTGGGTCTCACCGGGCAGCGTCACGTTCGACAACGGACCTGCGTTCGACCAGTTCGCCGCCGGCTCAAGCGCGATCCTCCTCGCCGCGAGCCCGGGTAACCTGGCGACCGCCAACGACCCCAAGGAGTCGAGTATCGCCCCTCACGCTAAGCCCGCGCTCGTCCCCGGCGTCCGCGGCCCGGGCACGACGTTCGGCCTGCCTGAGGGCCTGGCGATCCCGGTGACGGCCAGGCACAAGGACGCGGCCCGCGCCTTCATCGAGTGGTGGATGCAGCCGGCCACCCTTCGCGTGCTGTACAAGGATGCAGGCATGGTGCCCTGCCGCGGCTCGGTTGTCACGTCGATGGCCACCAGCGGCGAGCTCGACGGTGGTGCCGTCCTGAGCGACGAGCTCACCCATGTCGTGCCGCTGTTCCCGCAGGGCGCGCCGAAGTGGTACGGCCAGTTCAGCTCCACCGCACAGGGCTTGCTCAACGCCGCCGTGAAGGGCGACATGAGCGTCGAGGCGGCGCTCAAGCAGCTCGCCGCGAAGGCGACGGAGCTGGCCACCTCCGGTTCGTAGGCGGCGATGGGCTCGGACATCCTCACCCGAGAGGTTCACCCCGGCGGCGCGCCGTCGGGGCCGCGCAGGCCGGTCGATCTCGCCGCGCGGGAGGCGACTCGGGCCGGGATGCTGATGATGGCACCCGCAGTGGTCACCACTGCGACGCTCGTCATCTACCCGCTGGTCCGGGGTTTCCAGACGAGCCTCGAGTCCGGAGACGCGGCCGTCGGCGGCCAACCGCACTTCGTCGGCCTGCGCAACTACGGCGAGGTCCTGGGCTCCTCGACCGCGCGCGACGCGACCGTGCACACGCTCAGCTACGTGGCGCTGGCGGTGACACTCGAGCTCGCGCTCGGGCTGATCGTCGCCGTGGCGCTGCATCGGACCTTCCGTGGACGCGGCATCGTGCTGGCGATCCTCATCCTGCCGTGTGCACTACCCTCCGTAGTCAGCGGCGTGCTCTGGCGGCGTGTCTTCGACCCTGACAGCGGGCTGCTCAACAGCGTGCTCGAGCAGCTGCACATCCTGAGCCAGCCGCAGGTCTGGCTGGCCGGTCGCGGGTGGGCGCTTGCGTTCATCACGCTCGTGCATGTCTGGGGCGTCCTGCCGCTCGTCAGCCTCATCCTCATCGCGGGACTCCAGAGCATCCCCGAGGAGGTCTACAGCGCCTCGGCGGTCGATGGCGCGACGCCGCTGCGCCAGTTCCGCCACATCACGCTGCCGCTGCTTCGGCCCTCGATCGCGGTCACGCTGACCGTCGGCACGGTCTGGGCGACCAAGATCTTCGACGAGATCTACGTGCTCAACGGCACGGCGCTCAACACGCGCTCGATCCTCATGGAGGTCTACAACACCACCTTCGTCAACGCCGACTTCGCCCACGGCACAGCGCTCGCGTTCATGCTCACCGCCGTCACCGCGCTGTTCGCGGCCGTCTATGCGGTCACCTTCAGGAGGTCGACGACGTGACACACTCCTCCGCCGCGCGGCTCCTGCGGACCGTGGCGATCGCCGCGACCATCCTGTGGTCGCTCGCGCCGATCGGGCTCGGCGTGGCCACGAGCCTGTCGACACAGGCCGACGTGCAGGCGGTACCGGCTCGCTGGTTGCCTGGTCACGCGACGCTCGACCCCTACCGTTCGCTGCTGGGCGGCACCAGCGGCTCACACGCCGGCGGCACCGTCTCGGAGAGCGGCGCGTTCGCCCACGCGATGTGGAACAGCGCATCGATCACTCTGATGTCGACGCTCGCGATCCTGTGCGTCGCGATCAGCGCGGGCTACGCGTCCGCCCGCCTGCGCTTCCCCGGCTGCGGCGCGCTGTTCCGGGCGATCGTCGCGACGACCGTCGTCCCGGTATTCACCGTCGTCATCGCGTTGTTCCAGCTCATGGCTGACGCGCACCTCATCGACCACAAGCTCGGCCTGGTACTGGTGTTCGTCAGCACGACCACGCCGCTGGCGATGTGGCTGGTGCACAACCACGTGAAGGAGCTGCCGGCCGAGCCCGAAGAGGCTGCCCTCATCGATGGCTGCACGCGCTGGCAGGCGTTCCGGCACGTGGTTGTGCCGCAGATGCGTTCGGGTATCGCCGCGCTCAGCGCGCTCGTCGTACTGTCGGTCTGGGGCGAGTTCCTGATCCCGCTGCTGTTGACCTCGACCAGCGCCGGCAAGCCCGTGACGGTACTCATCCCGGAGTACGTCGGCAAGTACACGACGAACTACCCGCTGCTGGCGGCGGCGGGCATACTCGCGCTCCTGCCGCCCGCCATCGTCGCCCTCGTCCTGAACCGCCACGTCCGGGGGATGCTGAGTGGATCATCCTGACACCGCGTCGACGAGCGGGATCGTCCTGGAGGGCGTCCGCAAGGAGTTCCCGGGCGGCGTCGTCGCGGTGCGCGACATCAGCCTCGAGGTGCAGCCGGGCGAGCTCGTCGTGCTCGTCGGCCCGTCGGGCTGCGGGAAGAGCACCACGCTACGCATGGTCGCCGGACTCGAGGCGGTGACGGCCGGCGAGGTACGCATCGCGGGCCGCGTGGTGACCGGTCTGCCCCCGCGACATCGCGACATCGCGATGATCTTCCAGAACTACGCGCTGTACGCGCACATGACCGTGCGGGCGAACATGGGCTTCGGACTGAAGATGGCGGGCACGCCGAAGCGCGAGACCCGCGCGCGGGTGGACCAGGCGGCGGACATCCTCGGCATCACCGACCTGCTCGACCGCAAGCCACGCCAGCTCTCGGGCGGCCAGCGTCAGCGCGTGGCCATGGGACGGGCCATCGTCCGCGAACCGGCGGCGTTCCTGATGGACGAGCCGCTGTCGAACCTCGATGCGAAGCTGCGCGTCGAGATGCGCGCGGAGATCCTTAACGTCCACCGGCGCATCGGTGCGCCGACGCTCTATGTCACCCATGACCAGACCGAGGCCATGACGATGGGGGACCGCGTCGCGATCCTTCGCGACGGAGCGCTCGAGCAGATCGGCACGCCGCTCGAGCTATACGAGCGGCCCGGCACCGTGTTCGTCGCCGGCTTCATCGGCTCGCCGGCGATGAACCTCCTGCCGGTGACACTCGAGCGCTCCGGCGACGGGTGGTACGCGTCGGTCGGCGGCTCCCGCGTGCTGATCCCCCCGCGGGCGCGCGCAGCACTGCGGCCGTTCGCCGGCCACGAGGTTCTCCTGGGGCTGCGCCCGGAGGACTTCGTGTCCACCGAGAACATGCGCGACGGCGAGCACGGGGTCATCCAGGTGACGACAGCGCGAGCCGAGTCGCTGGGATCCGAGCTCGTCGTGTACTTCTCCATCAACGGCGCCGCCGCCTCGCGGCCGCTCACAGCGCGCCTGGACCGCCGCACCGCAGTGCGGGAGGGCACCTCCACCCGGATCGGCGTGGATCTCGAGCGGCTGTACTTCTTCGACCCCGAGAGCGGCGCCGCCATCAGATGAGCACGCCCCTTCGGGACGGGATCGCGGGGTTCATGGGTGTCTCGACCGAGCGGTTCTCGTGGACTGGGTGTGCTCGCCGATGGTGACCCCGGTACACCGGCTACAGGCCGGCTTCGACACGCGTGACCGACCACGGCTCGTCGTCCGGCACCGGCTCGCCGGTGCGCAGCTCGGCCGCCCGGCGGGCCACCCGCCGGAAGTCGCCCCGGTCGGCCTGCAAGGCCGCGATGCGCCGCCGGCGTAGGTCGCGGTCACGGCCACCACCCCAGCCGCGGACGCCCTACGACCGGGTGATCTCGACTGTGGACTGCACGTCGGGTCCCGGCGCAGTCATCGTGACGCCGCCGCCCACGACAACCCACCGGGAGCGTGCCGGGACAGGCTGCGGCAGGCATCATCAGTATCGGGTGCCCACAGGAATGCCCCGGCCCATCTGGTGTGGGCCGGGGCGTTCCGCCGGGTTCGGCGGGCGGGTTACAGGTTCAGCTGCCCGTCCTTCATCGCCGTGACGAACGCGGCGAACTGCCGCGTGGGCACGGCCAGCGTGGTCCGCTTCCTGCTGTCCGCGTGCTCTGTGGTGTCCTGCACGCCGGTCCATCCCGCGGTGTGGCCGATGGCGACGCACGCCTGTGCCCCGCTGGACCGGCTGGACTTGCGGTAGTGCGCGCTGCGCAGTACCTCGAAGCCTGGTTGGTCTGTCATCGCTCTCCGGTTCGGCCGTGACCGGGGCGTGTCGTCTGATGTGCGCTGTCCTGGTCGCTGACAATGATCGTCCTGGCCGCCCACGAGAGCGGGAGCCCGGTCCCACCAGTGTTGGACGACCAGGTTCGTCACGATCTCACACGTTGTGCCGGTCGTGGCCTAGGCGAACGTGCCCGCGATCTCGGCGATCTTGTGCCTCGAGTCGTCCGGGTCGAGCGCTTTGGCCGTGACGACGCCGAACACGCTGGTGTGCTGCCGGATCTCGTGGGTCTTCTCCAGGAAGCCGCTGGCGTGCGCGTAGTCGAGGAACACGATGGCCGGGTCCTCCTGGCGGCGCGGGTACTGCCCGCGTGGGGCATCGCCACCGAGCACATGGACACCGTGCGGACGGTGACACGTTCTCTGCTGCAGCCGGCCATCGCGGAGGAGACGGCGGCCATGGTCGCCTTCGCGCTCGTCAGGCACGTCGACGGGATCATCGTGGAGGTCTGCGAGGCGGTCACGTTCTCACCCGGCGCGGTGGTGCTGCTCAGCCTGCCGCGGCCGAGCGGGCTGCACTGGTGTCACGACGCCCAAGGTCGGCTGTGCGGCCGGCTGCTCTGGTGCGGAGTTCCCACGCCGCGACCGCATCCGACACAGCGCGTCTCCACCGCGGCGGCCTCTGGCGACGTGCGCGGCGGCTACCGTCCACGTATCGGCTGAGGCCCCGCACGGCGCGGCGGCCCGTCCTCCGCCCCTCTCCCGCTCGGCGTAGTACGGCAGCCGCATGATGTGATCTCGATCCGCAGCCGACAGGACATGATCACGGTTTGGGTGCGTGGAGCGACACGTGGTGTCGCTCCACGCACCCAAACCGTGATCATCGTGTCCGGAGTGCGGCCCGCGATGTCACCTCGAGATCACCGGATGCGGCTGTCGTCATGGCGGCCCAGCGGGGCGAGTCCGCCCTGGGGGAATGCTCCCTGTTCGAAGAGCACGGCCTCACCGACCTCAAGATCTCCGTCAAACACCACGACCCCCTGGTCGTGATCACCGCCTACCGACAGCCGGCCGAACGCTGCGACTACCCCCTGCACCTGGGCGTCACCGAAGCCGGACCCCACCTCCAAGGCACCGTCAAGTCCACCGTCGCCTTCGCCGTCCTGCTCACCGAGGGCATCGGCGACACCCTGCGCGTCTCCCTGTCCGCCCCACC
>JAFAUB010000018.1 GCA_019243635.1 Pseudonocardiales bacterium | reverse complement strand
GCAAGGTGCAGCGCCCGCAGCCCAGCCAGGACGAACGACCTTGCGCCACGACCAGCGCCCTCCACACTCACCCCACCCCGGAAGGCGACACGCCCACCGCGTCCTGGACGTGATCACCAAACCGCTAACTCCGCGGCATTGATCGCGCAGCGACGCCGAAGGCGCCCTTGACCTGGGAGGAGCGGCCCCGCAGGCTGCGCGGCACCCCCAGACAGCACCCACGGAAACAGCAGAAGAGCCAAAATCAAACTCACCGACCAGCAGAAGGACTCGATACCCCTTACTCGACACCTGTTCCATGGAGACTGGAACTACACCATCACACCACGGATTGAATAGGTTATTTAATTACGACTCCCTACGGTGTAGCGGCGCTTGCCGTCTTCGGCTTTCTCCTCGTACATCTGGCGAGCCAGCTTGACCTGGCGTGGCCCGAGTTTCGGTTTCTGGCCGCCGGTGCGCCCTCGGGCGCGGGCGGCGGCCAGGCCGTCCCTTGTTCTCTCGGACATGAGGGCGTGTTCGAACTCAGCGATCGAGCCCAGTATTTGGAAGAACATCCTTCCCGCGGGGGTGGAGGTGTCGATGCCCTGGTCGAGCACCACCAGGTCGATCTTTTTGGTTTGAAGCTGGTTGGACAGCTCGATGAGGTGTTCCAGGGACCGGCCGAGCCGGTCGAGCTTGGTGATCACGAGCTGGTCGCCGGCCCGGTTGGCTGAGAGCGGTGCCTTGTCCAGTTCGGGGCGGCGGGCGAGTTTGCCGGAGGCCTTGTCGAGGAGGATCTCCTCACAGTCGGCGGCGCGCAGCGCGTCGTGTTGGGCTTCGGGGTGCTGGTCGCGGCCGGACACCCGCCCATAACCGATCCGCATAGCCTCAGACTGTATCGCGAACCACCTATCGCGTGACATAGCCGCGTACACGGCAAGCGTTACAGATCTGTCCTGCGCAAACGCTGCTCACCGCGACCTGCGACGCGAACGATCGTTTTCGGACGCGTCACGCTGCCGCGATGCTGGGTTCGCGCTCGGGTGGTGGACCGTCGGGATCGGGTGGTCGAGGGCCGAGGCCGTAGTTGAGGCGGGTGTTCATGTCCAGGTCGAACCGGCCGTGCAGCGCCTTATCTGGACACTTTGATCTTGACCTGGTCATTCGTGCGCCTCGCCGGGGTCGTCACAGGGCTCGCCGAGTTCGGTCAGGAGCTCACGGATCCGGCGGGTAATGGCCTCGTGCCGTTCGATCTCGCGGGGCCAGTTGCGTTCGATGGCGTCTTGGATGAGCTGGCGCTCACGGACGAGTCGGGCGCGTAGACGTGGGGCGTACTCGCTGGTGGTGAAGAACTTCGAGCAGCGCAAGTAAAGGTCACACTCACACGGCCCCTCCGCCGGCAGACGCAGGCAGTGGCCGAATTCCAGTTCGGTCTTGAAGAAGTTGCTCTTGAGCCAGTCGACGGTGTCCTGGCTGATCTCGTTGTTGAGCAACGCTTCGGCGGCGGGGCCGGCGACGCGGCCGCCGTTGGCGATGACCCGCTCGTATTGCTCTTTGAGGACTGGGTCGCTGATGTGGGAGTACGTGGCCGACATTCCGGCACTGCGGTGCCCGAGAATGGCCATGATCGTCTGGATGCGTGCCCCGCCCTCGGCGAGCTGGGTGCCCACGGTATGGCGGAATCTGTGGGCGGTGACGGTGGGTTTGCCGTCGGCGTTGACGAGTCCGGCTCGCTGGCAGGCGATCTCCAGACCGTCCTCGAACAGGTACTTCCGGCCCATGGGCTGGCCGCGCCAGACGAACACCCAGCGGACCCGGCGGCCTGCCCACTGGTCGTGGCGGGCGGCGGCGTCGGCGGCCTTGGCCTGCTCGATCAGCTCACGCAACGCCTCAGCGGCCTGCGGGTGTAGCGGGATCATGCGTTCGGTGTAGGTCTTGCCGACCGGGATACGCAGCCGGGGATAACCGTCGGGGTAGGTGTCCAGGCAGTCGAGGGTGAGCCGGGCGATCTCACCACGACGGGCGCCGCTCCAGCGCAGCAACAACAGCGCGGTGCGCTGGTAGAGATCTTCCAATCCCTCCACGGCTTCCATGAGCCGGTCGAGCTCGTTGCGGGGGATAAAGCGCGGGAGTCGAGCGGGCAGCTTGGGCAGGTCGGAGTGGCCCAGCAGCGGCCGGCCGGGGACGTCGGCCCACTGCCACTGGGAGGTCTCGCGGAAGAACTGTGCCAGCGGGCTGAGGTAGGTGTACCGGCTGCGGACGCTCAGCGGCTGGTTGTTGCGGGGGTTTCGGTGGTTGTGCAGGTGGATGAGGTAGTCCTCGAGGTGGCTGCGGGTGAGCTGGTCGAGATTGGTGATCTCGGGGTGTGCGGTGGTCAGCCATCGGATGAGGTATCGGAACGCATCACGGGCATGTCGTACGGATTCGGCACGGTCGGTGCCCTGCAGCCGGAGCTCCAGCCAGCGCCTGACCGTCGCGGCGATCGCCGGCGGGGTCCCGGACGGGACGAGCTGGTCCTTCCACTTCTCTTGGCGACGTAGCCCGTAGATGGGCGTCTCGCTGACCTGCTCGGTGTTGAACAGCAGTACATGCAGGACATACAGACGCGTGGCGCAGTTCTTCTCGAACTGGGTGGCCAGCTTGCCGAGCGGGTCCTGCCCACGAGCGTTGGACACGTGGGTGGCGCGGATGAACCCGGCCTCCGGGCGGGCACTGTAGCGGCGCAACTCGTCGCCGAAGGCGCAGATGTCCTCAGCGGTAATCGTGGTGAAGTCTGGCTCGCCGCGCCAGAGCGTGAGCCGGGCCAAGGCCCACGTCAGTGCCGAGCGTGCATGGTGCTTCTTGTAGCCAAGTTGCAGCAGCCGCTCGACCCAGGAATCCAGCAGTTCCAGGTCCAGCCCGAGGCCGGCGGCGACCTGTGGGTGGAACATGCCGTCGAAGTTGCGGCTGAGCAGCCAATCGGCGTCCAGCGGCAGGCGGTGCACCAGCGACAGGCGGTGCACCAGCGACAGGTAGGCCAAGTAGGTGCCGGCCTCGTGCGACGGGCCCTTGCGCTTGCCCGACTGCCAGTAGTCCCGGTCATGCAGATCGAGGCGTACCAGCAGCGGCTCGGCGAACCAACCCTCCAGATCCGGCCAGTGCCGAACGAACCGGTTGTAGAAGTACCGGCGCGACTTCACCGACGCCGGTGAGCCGGAGAAGACCTGACCTACCCACGCGAAGTACTCCTCACGCCGAGCATGACAACGCGGCGCCGTTGGTGAGCCCAGAACCAGGGCAAGCTCAGTCATCGCGCGGCTTTCAGCGCCTGGATGTAGTCGGCCAGGACGGCGTCGTCGGACACTCGGGTGTAGACCTTTGTGGACTCCGGAGAGGCGTGTCCGAGCCGCTTTTGCAGTGCTAGCTCGCGCATTCCGCCTTCCCACATCGCTGTCGCGTGCGTATGCCGCAGCGCATGCGGAGTCGCTTCCGGACGACGGAGCTTGAGCTTGTCCAGACGACGAGCGAACAATCGCACCACAGCGTCGTAACTCAGCGGTTCCATGCGGCGTTTTCCGTTGCCACCAACCAAAAACACGAACGGACTGGCGACTTCCAGGGGCCGCTCATGCATCACGTAGCGACTGACCGCTTCCAGCGTCCGCGGTTCATGTAGGTCCACCACCCGCTCCGCCCGCGACTTCCCCTGGACACCTCGTGGATGGTCGTCGCGCTTGCGGATCGTCACCCGCCGCCGACCGTAGGAGATGTCCTCCAGCTGCAGCGACAACACCTCACCAGGGCGAAGCCCGCCATCAAGCATGAGAAGGAACATCGCTAGGTCCCGCAGACGAGACAGGCTGGCAAGGAACGCCTCGACATCAGCCTCGGACATCGGCCGAGGCAGCCGCATCGGCTGACGCACCGAGGCGACCCTGCGCACCGGGCGCTGACGGCTGGCCTTACCCATAAACGGCTGGTGCCGATCGGAGACACGGGCCAGGGCCTTGTCGTCACAGACTTGGAACGGGGACTCGCCTCGCGTGTAAGCCTCGGTCGCGATCGCCCAGTCGAAGAAACTGGAAGTCCCGGCAAGCACCCGGTTGATCGTGGCCGGCGACAGCAGCGTTCCCGGCATGGAGGGGCCGCCGACCACCACGGTCAACCCGAGACGCTGAGCAGCCCGCTTACTCGGCAGCTTCCGCGGGTAGCCCAGGAACCGCAGCGTGTCCGCCGGCCCGAACTGCCGCCAATCGAGCTGCTCGCGATGCAGGAACGTGAACAAGTGCTGGAGGTCGTAGCCGTACGCGCACAACGTGTCCGGTGACGAACCTCGGTCGACGAGATGCTCCAGGAACTGACATACCACCTCGACAGGGCAGCCCTCGTCATCAAGGAGCCGAACCTTCCGGACGACACCGCCCTCCCGGATCTTGACCACACGCATCGCGGCATCCTCGACCGCACCGCCGCCACCGGTCGTGAGGCACGACGTAGCTCACCCAACGACCACGCGAAAGTGTCCAGATAAAGCGCCACATTCGACCAGAACAACGGCGTGAGTCCGCGCCGGTCCACCACGGTCATCCGGGCCGCCCATTCCGGGTCGTCGAGGACCCGGTCGACCAGCCGGGTATTGACCAGCACGAGCGCGGATTGGAGCAGGTGAAGAGCCAGCATGGAGATTTCCTGGTGTTCCCGGTCGGCGCCGGTGAGCTCGGCGTCGCGACCGTAGAAGATCGCGCCGTTGGCCGAGTTCCACTGCTCGACGACCTGCAGCCCCTCGTGGATCTCCCGGCGTAGTTGCGGGTCGGCCAGGTAGTCGGCGATAAACACCGTGCGCACCGCGCGCCCCAGCTCCTCGATGGCCTGGTAGGTCGGGTGTTTGGGGCCGCGGCTGTTGAACCGGCGCAGGATCTGCTCGGCCTCGGCCGTGCCCAACCGCAACGCGGTCGCGTATTTGATCATCTGGTCGTACTGCTGGGCGATCAGCTCCCAGTTGATCGACCGGGACAGCACCGCGTCCAGACCGGCGTAGGCGGCGCCCTCAGCTGGCCGGTAGAGCCGGGCGGCGCCGATGTTTCTCAACCTGGGCAGCAGCCGATAGCCCAGCAAGTAGGTGAAGGCGAACCCAACGATCGAGGTTATGTGGACAGATCAAGATCATTCTCCGGTGTGTCGGTGGGGTTGTCGAGTGATCGGCCGAGGTCGGTGAGGAGCTTCTCGATGTGGTCGGCGGTGCCGCGGTGGCGTTCGACTTCGCGGTCCCAGCCGTGTTCGGCGGCGTCGTCTGCGAGGTTGTGTTCCAGTCGGTGTCGGGCCCGCAGCCGTGGGGCGTAGGCGGGTGTGGTGACGAACTTGGTGCAGGTGAGGTAGAGGTCGCACTCGCAGGGGTGATCTGCCCCGCGTTTTTCGGACCGTCGGATTGTGTGCTTCTTACGCTGCTTCCTGCGAGTCTACCCACTCTTTAAGGACCTCTTGCGGTGTCCTGTAGTCGAGACCGGAGTGGAGCCTGTTGGAATTGTACCAGAATTCGAT
>JAFAUB010000150.1 GCA_019243635.1 Pseudonocardiales bacterium | reverse complement strand
ACCTAGGTATGCCCGTGATCACTGACCCTCCACCGTGACGAGCCCCGCACCGCTGACCGGCTCGACACAGAGATCACGTGCGGCCCGGGCGCGACCACCAGCCTCGCTAGTTCGGAAAAAACGCATGGTCAAAAAACAGCAGATGCGCTGGACACCCCGCGGCGCCCACCTGTTCCTGCAGGTCCGCACCCGCGTCCTCAACGACGACCTGGCCGTCGACTTCCACCGCTGGTACCCCGGCCTCACCCACACCTCGACCGACCGGCACGACCTCGCCGCGTAGCCTGCCCCACTTTGTGCCACTCTCCCAGCGGACGGTGAACTTCGACTTGCTCTTGGATCAAATAGGCACAACCTCCTTGTGTCATAAGTATTTTCTGCGGCGAACCCACAGCGGACGCCGACTGGCGCTTGATCGCGACATGAAGCTATGGTCTGTCGCATGAACACCTGCACTGCGCAGGTGCGCCACGTTTCCGTGTTCGAGTCCCCCCTCCGACTTGAACCCCCACAGCTGGCTTCCCTGAGCGCTGCTAGTCCGTTACCGCGCGGATCACCACCTACACCGCAGCAGAGCTGCTCCGCGAGTTGTGCAGCAACGTGAGCGCTGTCCGTGAACTCGCGCAGCCCTCAAGTTTTCCTTTTAGCACCCGGCTGCCACGGCCACTGATGCACGACCGGCCATCTGGCAATTGTCTTGCAGCCGCTACTTCCATTCGATGCGTAGCGAGGCCGGATTGAACAGGTCACTCTTTGGTCGCCCGGGCCTGGCAGGCATCACCCGCACCGTACACAACGTGTCGATGACTGCCCGCTTAGCGGATAAGGAGCAGGCTTCCCATGCCTCAATGGGATCCCGGCCAGTGCCCACCACCGCAGCGATCACGTCTTTGCGGCTTGCGTTGGCGAGCTGCTCATCGATCCCGGCGAGTCGGACGTGCGCCGCCTCGCGTAGCACGAAGTACTCCTGCCGGGTCAACCGCCCGGCCCCGGCGTCCTCGGCGTACTCCCCCAGGTTTTTTCGCAGTCCCTCCGCTTCCTCCCGCAGCCTCCGCAGATCGACACCCTGACCGCTACGGAGCTGCACAAGCTCGATCGCGTCCGGACGACGCAACCGCTCCAGGATCACTGCGACCACGAACTCCTCAATCCGCACAGCGCGTCGCACCACGTGCCGCCCCGGCCCCTCGGGGCACTTCAGGGTGCGCCCCCCTTGGTTGGTGCCGGACTTAAGCTTGCGGCCGCATACCCCGCATACCGCCAGCCCACTGAGCAAATACTGCTGGGTTGAGCCGGTGTAGTACTTCGCCCGTGCTGGGTCGCGCAAGCGGCGCTCGCAGGCCCGCCACGTTGCTTCATCCACAATGGCCGGCCACACCGCCCGTCCCGCGACCGAATACCAGTGTTCCCGCTGTAGGTGCCCGCCCTCGGCGCTCGACGTGCGTCCTCGTGCGTCGAGTTTGACCCGGCGTACACCACGCAGCGCGGCGTAGCGCGGGTTTTTCAGCACAGTCTTCACCGTGCCGGTGGTCCACTTGAAGCCACGGGGAGTGAGAATCTCGCGCTTATTCAGATCGCGCATGATCTCCCCCAGGCTCTCACCCGCAGCAAACCGCTGGAACATCTCTGCAGCGATCGGCGCTTCGGTGGGCTCGAGATGCAGGTGATCGGCGGTGTAACCGAAGGCGCGGCGCCCACCGGTCGGCTTGCCCGCCGCCGCTGCCTGCTCAAACGCAGCGCGTTGGCGAGCGCTTTTGCGCTCGACCTCATTCCGGGCCACGGCCGCCAGGATGCGGGCATTAAGCCGACCGGCGTCGGTAGATAGATCAAGATCACCGCTTACTGTCGCGAGCTTGACGCAGTTGCGCTCGCACAGCTCGATGACACGCTCAAGGTCAACAAGGCGACGCACGAGCCGATCGGCATGCCACACCACCACGGCATCCACCTCACCAACTTCGATCATTTCCAGGAGCCGAGTGAACAATGGCCGAGGTCTATCCCCCGACGCTGAAGTGTCGTTCTCCTCCAGCACTTCGACGACCTTCCAGCCGCGAGCGGCGCACAGCTGCTCGCACGCTTGGCGTTGGCGAGCAACGCCGAGACCTTCGCCGGTTCGATCCTCGGAAATCCTCAGGTAGATAGCGGCACGCACAGTCACAAGAATATGGTACCTTCTCGATGCAAGGAGAGCCGTGGTGCGGAACCTTCAGCACGTCAGCCCGCAGATCGGTGCCGGCGGCCAGCAGATCCGCCTGAGCTTCGAGCTCCACGTCTCCGGTGAGCAGCATCCGACCGGCGGGAGTGTTCGCCCTGACCACAACCGAGGTGTTGTTCACCGTGGTGCTGTCGACCGCAGCCTGGTAGTCCCCGACCGGCGGTGGGTCCCGCAGCGGGGCCAGCACATCGAGCGTCAAACCGGGCCAGGACAGTCGCTGCCCCGCAGTCAACGCGACCACCGGCACGCGGGCCAGTGCCGCGACCCGCAGGACCTGGGTGAATGCCCACGGGGGGCTGTGTCCGGAGCCGAGCGCGACGGCACTGACAGCCCGTCCCCGGAGCGCGCCGGCCAGCCCGCCGATGTGGTCGGCATGCAGGTGGCTGAGCACCACCAGGGCGAGCCGCCGGATGCCGAGGCGGTCGAGACAGGCCGATACCGGTCCCGGGTCGGGTCCCGTGTCGACGAGCACCGCCCGACCGGGCTCGGCAGTGGCCAGCACCGTCGCATCGCCCTGGCCGACGTCGCAGGACACCATCATCCAGCCGGCCGCCGGCCAGCCTGGCGGCACGAACCTCGTCGGCACGAGCACAAGCAGGGCACCGACCAACCCGGCCGCCGCGAGGACCCGCAGCCGGCGCGCTCGCATCGCGAGTAACGCCACCACAACGATCAACGCCAGCAGGAGCGCACCACAGGCCCCTCCGGGCCACTGCACCACGCCGTCGGGAACAGCGGCCCCGTGGTGACCGACACCCACGAGCCAGCTCACCGCCGGCCCAGCCAGATGCACCACGACAACGGCGGCATCAGGGTGCACTGCCGCGAGCACCGCGGCGAGTACACCAAGCACTGTCGCCGGCGCCACCGCCGGCGTGGCCAGTAGGTTGGTCAGCACCGCCACCAGGCTCACCTGACCGGACAGGCCCGCCACCACAGGCACGGTGACCACGTGGGCGGCGGCGGGCACCGCGAGTGCCTCGGCGATTCCCGGCGGCACCCCGTGGCGGCGCAACGCCGCTGTCCAGCCTGGAGCGAGTAGCACCAGCGCACCGGTGGCCAGCACCGAAAGCGTGAACCCTGGGTCACCGCCGAGCGTCGGATCGACCAGCAGCAGCACCAGGACCGCACCGCACAGGGCGGGAACCGCCGAGCGACGGCGGCCGAGCACCAGGGCCAGCAGCATGACGGCACCCATCACGGCGGCGCGCAGCACACTCGGTGAGGGGCGGCACAGCACCACGAACCCGACCAGGACAAGCCCCGTCACCATCACTGCGGTCCGCGGTCCCAGCCGGATGAGCCGGGCCAACCCGAGGGCGGCCCCACACAAGATCGCCACGTTCTCACCGGACACCGCGATGAGGTGTGTCAGTCCCTCATTAAGGCGGGAGGAAGAAAACACGTGGTGACTACCAACAGCCAGAGACTGGCACTGCCGCTGGCGTACCAGACCGACCACGCGCCACTGCCAACACGGCCTACCTCTGCTGCGGGTGCCCGGACTTTTCAGGCGCCACTGATGGAGCCCGACCCAGCGAGGAGGCAGACGGCATGACCGAGACGACTATGCCACCCTGGCAAGCCGCCCGGCTGGCCGTGCTGCTCGACGCGCTTTCCGGTGTGCCGCTGTCCG
>JAFAUB010000010.1 GCA_019243635.1 Pseudonocardiales bacterium | reverse complement strand
GTCATGGCCGCGCTACGCAACCTCGCTGTGGGCGCGATCCACCTGATCGGACGACGAGACATCACCGAGACCACCAGATGGGCAACCCGGGTCATGGAACGGTCCTTCAAGATCCTCAATCTCATATGATCTTGGAACGCCCCTGCCCGCTCCCCACCCCCGTTCTGCGGCAGGCCAACACCCCATGTGTGCCATTGGCGTGCCATTAACACCGGTCAACCACGGTCAATAGCGGGGCCTTGTGACCCGGCCTGACCACCGATCGAGACTTCTGAGGGCGCAGTGGGCGCAGCCTTCCAAGCTGGCCATGCGGGTTTGATCCCCGTCGTCAGGCAGCTGGCGGGGGAGGCTGGGCAGATCAAGATCAGGTCGTCTCCAGGCCGTCAGGCGTTGGGCAGGCGTGAGAACCGGCGAGAACCACCGAGATGTATCTCCCCTGTTCATCTTCCGTTTTCTCGATAGATCGGGGACGAAACGTTTCCGGTATCAGGGCGCCTGTGCGCTGGTCACTGCGCCGGCTGGCAGGGTGGCGTGCATGAGCGAGACGTTGTAGCGGTCGTACTGGGTCATCGTGAAGTAGATGTCGGGCCCGTGCGAGTCCGGGTTCAGAAAACCGCCGTAAAGGGTGGGGTACTGGCTGGAGGTGGCGACCGGCATCGCTGCGCCCCACGGTCCGGTGGGCTGCCGGGCTAACCGGACCACGATCGCTTCACGTGGCTCGTCGAGGTACATCATCTCCCAGCTTGTGAGGGTCTGGTCGTAGCGGACCGACAGCTCCCCGACGGGCCCAGCCGCGATCGGGGCCGCGATCGCGCTGGTGCCCCGCTGCCAGGCTGTGCCGGTCCAGTACTCGTAGGCCGACATGTCCAGCAGCCGCTGTTCGGGTACCCGGGCGAGATGCGCGTCACCGAAGCGGCCGTTGGGTGTGCCGAAGGCGTAGACGAAGCCGTTCTGGCGGACATAGGTGATCATCTGGAACTTCTCGTCGAGGCCCGGGGTGTTGGGCCGAGCCGCAGTGGGGACGTCGACCCATGTCTGCCCCCCGTCGTCGGAATAGGCGACGCCACTGTAGTTCGTGATCCACTGCCCGGGTCGGCCGAAGTGGCGTACCGACATGTAGGCCAGGTAGTTACGCCCACCGACGTTGACGCCGCCGGTCGGGATCTTGCTGACCTCGACACCGTCCTGCTTGAGGGAGGGCAGCAGCTCCTTGGCGTGGCCCGCACGGTCGGAGACGAAGTCGGTGAAGGACATGCCCCCGGCCGGGTTGTGGTCGCTGCTGCGCGCCAGTGTGTTCGAGCGCCAGTCGCTCGCGGCCGGGTCCCCGACCTCGCTGCCGTGACCGGCCCACCCGAGTCCGAAGGTATCGCCGAAGGCGGCCAGGATCCGCCCCCGCTCGTCGGTCCACATGATCCCCAGGTCGGTGCCCTTCACCTGGTACCGCGCCTCAGTCGCGTTGATGGACTGCGCGCCGGTGAGCACGGCAACCCGGTTCGCCTGTCTCTGCGGCTCCGTTTCAGCTGTTCCTGGCGGCGCTAGACCTACCGTGACTGCCGCGATGAGGACCGTCAGAATGGTCCCGGCTCGGTCTCGGTGACTGAGCATCGTTCTCCCCCTCCTGCATGGACACGTGCGGCCACGCGGTGCATGGCGTGCGTCAGCGCTCCGTCACAGCGGGAGACATTCCAACACCCGAAAGGGAGGACGGCTGCGTGTTCCGAGGCACCTGAAGCTAACGCGGGCCACAGCGTATGAGTAACGGCGATCAGGCTGGTCCTCTTGAGTGAAATCCGTCTGCTCGACCCCTCAGGAGTGCAGGGCCGACATCGCCAGCCAGGCGTCCCATGGCACGGTCCAGTCATAGATGTCGCCGTCGGCCCCGGTCAGCGGGGTCGGGCTACCGGTGACCTCGACAGGATCTCCGAAGATAGCCGAGCTGTAGTACTCCTGCGCGTTCGCGGTGGAGAGGTTGACGCAGCCGTGGGTGACGTTGGCGGAGCCCTGCACACCGGTGGTCTCCGGGTTGGCGTGGATGAACTCCCCGTTATTGGAGATCCGCACCGCCCAGTGCTCGGGTATGTTGACATATCCATAGGCACGGTTCGACATCAGCACGGTCTGTGCCTTGTTCATCACTACGTGGATGCCGCTGGTGGTGTTGCGGTTCGGGTCGGAGCTCAGCCCGTAGCTGGCCGGGAAGTTCATCACCTCCTGGCCGTCTCGGATGACAATCATGCGGTGGCTGTCGACGTCGGCCCTCACGATCTGGGCGCGACCGATGGTGAACTTCGTACTGATGTCTTCCATACCGTAGGAGCCCCCGCCGAGGGCCACTCCATAGAGTTTCGCGGTGACAGTGACGTGGGTGTCGGGCTGCCAGTAGTCCTTGGGCCGGTAGTGTGCTCGCGAGCCGCCGTTGTCGTCGGGTAGCCAGGCCCACGATCCCACGGTGGGCACGGAAGCCTGCACCTGCAGCGCGCGTTCTACGGCGGCCTTGTCGGACACATGGTCGTCGAACTGCAGGATGATCGGGGCGGCGATGCCGACGGTGTCGCCGTCGCCGATGTTCAGTGTGGCATGGAGCTGCCGCAGGGGACTGACGGTGGTGAACGAGCCGGCGACCGGCACGGACAGGTGGTCAGCACCGGCCGCGCTGCCGCTCCAGGTGTAGGTCTTCCCGTATCCCAGCGGCTCCGCGCTGACCCAGCTGCTCCGGTCCGCGCTCAGGGTGCCGGCCACGGCCCTGCCATCCGGGTTGGTCAGCACCACCTGCTGCAGGACGCCCTTGGTGACCCGCACTGAGACAGGCAGCGTCGGGCTGACGTTCGTGGCCTTGTCGGCTGGCAGGGTGCTGACCTGCGCCTGTGGACGCGGGGGAGCGCTTCCGCCAGACGGTCCGGGAGATCCTCCCGAGCACGCGGCAAGCACCGACGCCACCACGACCAACATCAACACACGCCGCATCGCTCCCACCGAATCTCCCCAACCGCTGCCCCGGCACAGGGTATCGCGGGCATCTGGAGCACCGGTCACAAGCCAGCCGCGGCGGGCTCCGCGTGGTCCGAACGGGCCGAGAAACTGTCGGTACCGCCCGGCACACTGGCCCGAGACGAGGAAGGAGGGGGACCATGACGGCCATGACCGAACCGATCGGACTCGCCGAGGGTCGCCCGTTCACGGTGCACGACCTGGAGGCGATGCCCGATGACGGACGGCGCTACGAGATCATCGACGGAATGCTCCTCGTGACTCCCGCCCCGGGGTGGTCACACCAGGAGATGTCACTGACGCTCTACACAGCGCTGCGACGATCATGCCCATCGGGTTTGCGCGTGTTGGCGGCGCCCTTCGCGGTGCGGACCGCTCCCACCACCGAGGTCCAGCCTGACGTGCTGGTGGCGCGCTACGACGACCTCACTGAGGCTTGCCTGCCGGTGGCACCACTGCTGGTGGTGGAGACGTTGTCACGCAGTACCCAGCTCAACGACCGCAACACCAAGAAGGCGCACTACGAGAGGCTGGGAGTTCCTTCGTACTGGTTGCTCAACCCGGCTCCGCCGGGTGGGCTTGAGGTTCACGAGCGCGATGAGCAAGGCCGCTACCAGCTGATGGCGACGGTGAGCGGCGACGAGGTCTTTGTCGCGCATCAGCCGTTCCCGGTACAGATCTGCCCGGCGCGGCTGCTCGATGGCCTGCGCCCGCCGTGACGAATCCGGCGGCCGGGTTGAGTGGCCCGTGGTGGGGTAGGCGCAGGCCGTGGGCTGGTCAGCCGGCTCGGCGCAGCGGGGGCACCTCCAGGCCGAGGGTCGCGGTCACCCGCTCAGCCGCGCAGCGGCGCGGCAACGCGGCGAGATCGGCGGCTGTGCACTGCACCAGTGACGTGTCTGCGGCGAGCACCGCGAGCAACACCTCGCCCGGCACCGTCGCGTTCCAGCTGGTGGTGCACAGCAGCCGGTCGCCGGCGGTCAGACCCAGTTGCGTGGCCCGGGCCCGAGCCGCCTCGATGATCATCTCGGCGTCCGGTCCCGGCCCGCCGGACAGAAAGGTGTCGCCGTGCGCCCGTACTTCGCCGGCGAAGTCCCGGACTCCTGGCGGCAGTGCCGCGATACCCGCACCCATCGCGTCGAGCCCCACCGCTGCCAGCTCGTCCGCGCCGGTGGCGTCGGCGATGTGGTCGGCCCCGCACAGTGTCACCTTGCAGCGGGCCACCCCGCGTGGGTCGACTGTCGCGCCGCACCACCATGCGCCCAGCAGCGCTCCGGCGGTCTGCCAGTGCGGCGGCAGCAACACCACGACAGTGTCGCCGGGCTGGACGTCCAGCTCGTCCCGCAACCAGTTCGCGGTCTTGGCCGCCCAGTTGGCCAGCGTGGCACCGGACAGCTCGACCCGGCTACCGGTGGCGTCGTCGTAGTGGGTGATTCGCGGTCGGGCCGGGTCGGCGCGCAGCAGCGGCCCGAGCACCTGGTCGGTGATGGTCATCGGCTTCATAGCTTAACGCCGGGGTAGCTTGACGTCGGCCGACGGGAACCACCGGAGTGCCCAGCGGCGGGTCAGGAGACGCACGGCACCTTGCCACCCGTCATCGGCTGTCGTGGCGGTGTTGCGGCCGGGAACGTCGCGGTGGAGGTGCTCCCCACGCGCACGGTGTCCGCGACCGGTCGCGCGACGACCGAGGTGCCCCCCCGCCGCGGCAACGCGCCCGCGACTCGCGGCACGCCCCGCCCGGGGTAGTCCTCGCCGAGGTAGACCCGCACGGCGCCGTCGCTCAGCTGGACGTCCTCCTCGACCGGCAGGCCGCCCAGCACATCGGCCACTATCCGGCCGGCGTCCTCTCCACCGGCCGGATAGCGCACCACACTGGTGGCTCGGACGGGGGCGTTGCCGACAGTGCCCTGGCGGAAACCCTGCCGGGTCAGCTCTTCGGAGACCGACGTGGCGAGCCCGGCCGCGGCCGAGGCGTTGAGCACGTCGACCGTGACCGCCGCCCTGGCTGGGGACTTGTGTTGGGAGTCCGTCGGGGAAGGGGCCTCGATGGCCCGCGCGACGAAGGCCTGCACGGCCTCCGGGTCGACCTCGAGTACCGCGCCGTCGGACTCGCTGTCCCCGTCGCCCAGCACCGGAACGGTCTCGAAGACCATGTTGCCGGCGGCGAGGCCCTGCATCCGAGCGGCGAAGTCGAGCACGTCGAAGCCCTCGTCGAGCACCAGCGACTGCTGGGTCGCATCGATCAGCTGACTTATTCGTCCGGGGTTGGCCAGCGTCCCCGCGGTGAGCACCTTGTCGGCCAGTGAGGCCAGGTACGCCTGCTGGCGCACGATGCGGTCGAGGTCACCGCGGGGCAGCCCGTGCCGCTGCCGGACGAACGCCAACGCCTCTGGCCCCGAGATCAGCTGCGGGCCGGCCGGGAAGTCCGCGCCGGAGAACCTGTCGTGAACCGGCGCCCGCAGGCATACCTCGACTCCCCCGACGGCGTCAGTGAGCAGCGAGAAGCCGAGCAGGTTGATTTCCGCATAGTGGTCGATGCCGACCCCGGTGAGCTTCGTGACGGCGTCCAGCAGCAGTTTTCGGCCGGCGGCGACACCCTCGGCACGCACCGTCGCCGGGTCGACGCCTTGCGCGACGAGCCGCTGCTCGGTGGCGTTCCTCGCGCGGGAGAACGCGGAGTTGAGCTTGTGCCTGCCGTACCCGTCAGGTAGCTCCACGTACAGGTCCCGGGGCAGCGAGATCGCTACCGCGCGCCGGCCGTCGTCCGGGACCCGCACCAGGATCATGGTGTCGGTGAGCTCACCGTCGTTGTCGCCGACGCGAAGCCGGGCCAGCGCGTCGCGGGGTAGCGGTCCCCCCTGTGCGTTGGTGCGGCTGTCCAGGCCCACCAGCAGGATGTCGGTGGCTTTGTCCGGAGTGGTCGACCTGATCACATTCGTGGTGCTCAAGCCGTGGTGGAGGTTCCGGAATGTCGACCACCCGTACCCGGTGAGGCTGAGCACCAGCGCCGAGACCATCGCGAGCGCCAGCTTGGCGAGCCCGCACCCGTAGTCGCGGCCTCGCCTGGGCGACAAGGCGGTGTGACGCCTGCGCGACGATGCGGTCACGGATGCCCCCTGCGTCCGGTGTGGTGGCCTGCGCGTTCACCAGCTGCTCAGGTCCAGACGTGTGAACCTCTGTCAGGTTGTCGTGGCACACTCAACCGCCGTCGGTCACCTCATGCCGGCCAGAGCGAGGAGGATGCGCCGATGCGGCTGCTGGTCACCGGCGGTGCTGGGTTCATCGGGTCGACGTTCGTGCGGCGGGTGCTCCAGGGCGCTGAGCCGACACTGGCCGGCGCCGACGTGGTGGTTCTGGACAAGCTGACCTATGCCGGTAACGAGGCGAACCTGGCGCCGGTCGCGACCCACCCGGCGCTGCACTTCGTCAAGGGCGACATCACCGACGAGTCGCTGGTGGCCGACCTGATGATCGGCGTCGACGCGGTGGTGCACTTCGCCGCGGAGTCGCATGTGGACCGCTCGATCCTGGGTGCCGACCCGTTCGTGGTGACCAACGTGGTGGGCACCCAGATCCTGCTGCGGGCCGCGTTGGACGCCGGTGTGTCGCGCTTCGTGCACATCTCCACCGACGAGGTCTACGGGTCGATCGAGTCGGGTTCGTGGCCCGAGAACCACCGGTTGGAGCCGAGCTCGCCCTACTCGGCGTCCAAGGCGAGTGCCGATCTGCTCGCCCGCGCGTACGCCCGTACCCACGGCATGGACGTGCGCATCACCCGCTGCTCCAACAACTACGGTCCCCATCAGTACCCGGAGAAGGTCATCCCGCTGTTCGTCACCAACCTGCTCGACGGGCTGCCGGTGCCGCTGTACGGCGATGGGCTCCACGTGCGGGACTGGTTGCACGTCGAGGACCATTGCCGCGCTGTCGCGCTGGTGCTCGAGCGCGGTCGGGCTGGTGAGATCTACAACATCGGCGGTGGCACCGAGCTGACCAACACCGAGCTCACCGGCCTGCTGCTGGACGCCCTGGGTGCGGACTGGTCGCGAGTCCAGCCGGTGGTCGACCGCAAAGCCCATGACCGCCGCTACTCGGTGGACTGGACGAAGATCCGCACCCAGCTCGGCTACGCCCCCGAGGTGGACTTCGCCGAGGGGCTGGCTGACACGGTGCGCTGGTATGCCGAGCATCGGGACTGGTGGGAGCCGTTGAAGGTGACATGACTGTGCTGTCGCTGCTGGTCACCGGTGCCCAGGGCCGGCTCGGCCGGGATCTGGTGGCCGCGGCCGCCCGCACCGGGATCACCCGGATCCACGCGCCGGGCTCGGCCGAGCTCGACATCACCGATCCCGTGGCGGTGTTCGGCGCGGTCGCGGCGGCGTCGTGCCCGGTCGGCGCGCGGCTGGTGGTGGTCAACGCGGCGGCCTACACCGCCGTGGACGCCGCCGAGGGTGAGGGTGCCGCGCGGGCCCACGCGGTCAATGCGCAGGGCCCGGCGAACCTGGCCCAGGCCTGCGCCGCCCACCGGGCGCATCTGGTGCAGGTCTCGACCGACTACGTCTTCGCGGGCCGGCGACCGTGTACGGCCGGACCAAGCTGGCGGGGGAGCGGGCGGTGCTGTCCTCGGTGTCGTCCTCGGGGGCCTCGGCGCACGTGGTGCGCACCGCGTGGCTCTATGGCGCCCACGGCGGCAACTTCGTCCGCACCATGGCGGCCTTGGCCCGCGGGCGCGAGACCGTCCGGGTGGTGGACGACCAGCACGGCAACCCGACCTGGACGCACGACCTCGCCGAGGGCCTGGTTGCGCTCGCGCTGGCCGCCGACCGGGTGCCGGTGGGCGTGCTGCACTGCGCCAACGCGGCCGCCACGACGTGGTTCGAGCTGGCCAGGGCGGTGTTCACCGAGGTCGGTGCCGACCCGGACCGGGTGGTGCCCTGCCGCACCGCAGAGTTTCCCCGGCCCGCGCCGCGCCCGGCGAACTCGGTGCTGGACACCACCGGGTGGGCTGGGGCCGGGCTGCCCGAGCTGCGGCACTGGCGCCACGCGCTGCACGCCGCCGCCGCCGCGGGCGTGCTCGTCGGTTGATCGTCAAAGGGCCAGGGTCGAGGTCATCGCCGCGTGGTCGCTGAGACCGGCCTCGCGGATGGCATGCAGGTAACGGCAGTCACGGATGGCTGCGGTGTGCGCGGCGGTGACGAAGGCGTGGGCGAACCGGTAGCCGTTGCGCTGACCATTGCCGGACGGGCGACCGAACCACGAGTAGTCCATGCCGGTGGGGTGGGTGAGGCCGGAAGGCGTCGGTGAACCCAGCGTGGGTGAAGGAGCGGTAGAAGTCGTCCAGGACACCAATACGGCTGGCCGGCAGTACCCGGTACCTTGTCCAGGCCCGCTTCGGTCAGGTGGACGGTGTAGCCGAGCCCGCTCAGCAGCCGGGCCAACAGCTGCCCGGTCTCGCCGGCGGCGACCTCGGTGAGGACTACGACGTCGGGTGGATCGGCGGTCGCCAGCCACCCGGCCTGCTGGTGGGTGCGGGACGCGGCGGCGTGCTGGACGTTCCACGTCAGCACCCGCAACCGGGTCATGGCGCGACCTCCACTGTGCGATCGTCAAGGAACACCTCACCCGATGCGTCGGGTTGGGCCTGCACGGGGGCCATGATCTCGCGGGCCGCCGCGAGCTCCTCGTTCGAGTCCTGCGGGAACCATGTGCCGAGCCTGGATTGGGTTTGGTGTCGTGTGGTGGGCGGGTCGCGCGGTTGGGTGTCGATCCGGGGTGGTGCGCCGGTGGCGCGGGGAGCGGTCCGGGCTGTGACGGTCAGCAGGGATCGGGCGGGCGGACGTCTCGCGCCGGGTGGTGGGGCGGTGCCCAGTCCGAGCTCGCCGGCGAGGTGGGATCGCAGCGTGGCCTCGTCGGGTTGGAGCAGCAGCCAGGAGATCGCGGTGATGTGGATCCGGCAGCGTCGGAACCTGATCACCGCGCCGGACCATCGGCAGGACCGGCAGCGACCCCGCCGGTCGACGGGGTGGTCGATCAGCAGCGTGTACAACACGGCACCGGCCCGGCACCCGATCGAGCCGATCCCTTCGAGAGCGCCAGGTCTTGTTCGCGCGGCCTTGAGCAGGAACCCGCGCAGTGCGTCACACATGAGCCGATGGCTGATCTGATCCACGGTCGGGCCCTTGCTGGTCGCAGGTATCACACCGTCGCCTTCTGTCACGCTGCGGCCAGGACCGGCCGCAGCCGGGTTGGGCTGCCCCACCAGCGTGGTGCCGATCATCTGTGGTGGGGCCGGGTGTGGACGGGAATATCTGCTCGCCTATCGCGATGGAGTTGACCTGGACGAACAAGCGGCTGACGGGGAAGGGTTACCGGTCGTTCAGCCCGCCGGACGCCCGTTGTGTCGGTGGCCGGGGTTACCGTGTGGTCCTGCATGGGGCTGCTGGGGGGTGGGCGATGCCGCGCAGGGCGGGGACCTCGGCGAAAGCCGGGCGTGATCAGCTTCGGGATCGGATGCGGGCGTGGGGGTGCTCGGTCGCTCAGATCGCCGTCGAGCTGGGTCGGCGGTTCAACCTGCGGCCGAGGGTGGCCTGGCGGCATGCGCTGGGGTGGCCGCAGTGGAAGCTGGCGCAGTGGTACAACACCGCGCATCCCGGCGCCAGGCTCTCGGACAACCGGGTCAGCGAGTTCGAGGCCTGGCCGTACGGTGGGTGCCCGCCCAGCCCGCGCTACCTGGTCCAGCTCGCCGCCACCTTCGGGCACGGGTGCACCCCGGCTCAGCTCGTCGACGCCGATGACCTGGAGCACCTCACCCCCGCCGACCGCTGCCTGCTCACCACGGGTCACCTCCCTGCCCCCGCGAGCACGGGGGCGCCGGCTCCCGCCGTCCCTGTCACGGTGCGTGAGCAGGCTGACCCCGGCCGTGCGGTGGCGCGTGGGGGCGGTGACACTGGTGTGAGCTGGGGGAGCCGACGCGTCGTGCGCTGTGACGCGCGGGGCCTGCCGATCCGGGAGGAGGTCGTCGTGGCGGCCGAGGAACCCGCCCAGTTCCGGCGTTGGAGCGCCGCCACCAACGTCGATGACGACGTGCTCGACCTGATGACCGCCGACATCGCCGAACTCGCCCGGCGTGAGCAGGTCGACCCGCCCGCCGTGCTGTTCTCCAGCTTGCTCAGTGCTCGCGATGATGTGTTCACCTTGATCGCCGGACGCCAGCCACCCCGTCATACCGTGAGTCTGTACAAGATCGACGGGCAGCTGTGCGGTCTGCTGCTCGTCGTGCCCTTCGATCTGGGGTACCCGCACGCCGCCGGCACCCACGCCCGGACCGCGCTGCACTGCGCCGAGGTGTCCGGCTACACCCCGGTGCGGGCCTTCGTCCGCTACGTGCAGTCCAATATCGCCTACTGGGACGGGCGCTACGACGAGGCCGCCGCGCTCGTTGAGTCCGCTCTGCCCGATGCCACCAGCGGTACCGCCTTGCTGCGGCTGGCCAGCCAGCAGGCCCGGATCAACGCCGCTCGCCGTCAACCCGGCGAGGTCAGCCGGGCCCTGGCGCTCGCCGCGACCGCTTCTCCTGAGCGCACCCCCGACGAGCCGGGCGTGCTGGGCTTCGACGCCGGGACGGCTGCTCTTCTCGCCAGCGAGGCGCACTACGCACTCGGCGGCACCGACCATCTGGACGCCGCCGTGGACTTGGCGCACACCGCCGTGAACGAGCTCACCGCCGAGGCCCAGCCCAAAGTCAAGTACATCACCGCCGCCCGCTTCGACCTCGCCCTCGCTCACCTGGCCCGGGGCGACCTGGACGCGGTCAGCGAACACCTTGCCCCCGTGCTGCGCTCCACCCGCGCTGAGTACCGCACTGTGCCAGGGATCAGCAGGGCCCGGTCCCTGCACACGCTGCTGACTCAGCGCACCGACCTCGCCTCCGGCACCATGACCGCCCTGCGCGACGACCTCGCCGAGTTCTGCGTCCACCCCGCACCCACCCCACCAGGACTGGAGCCGGACACATGATCATCGAAGCGGGACAGGTCGCGGTCGTGACGGGGGCGGCGCAGGGACTGGGCCGCGCTCTGGCCGCCGGGCTCCTCGACCGTGGCGTGTCGGTCGCGCTGGCGGACACGGCACAGGAACGGCTGCGTGACACGGCCGAGGCGTTCACCGCAGGCGGCGGACAGGTGCTGCCGGTGGTGACCGACGTGGCCGACGCGGCGGCGGTCCGGGCGCTGGCTTCTCGAACGCTCGAGCACTTCGGCCGGGTGGACGTGGTGGTGAACAACGCCGGCATCACAGCCCACCACGTCCGGCCGCTGTGGCAGGCGGACCTGGAGGACTGGCGACGCGTGCTGGCGGTGAACCTACTCGGTGCGGTGCACGGGATCCGGGCGTTCGTGCCGCATCTGGCGGCAGCCGGCGCCGGGCACGTGGTCAACATCGCCTCGTTGGCCGGGCTGATGGCGGTGCCGTTCGGGAGTGCCTACTGCGCCAGCAAGCACGCGGTGGTCGCGATCTCCGAGACGCTGCGCGCCGAACTGGACATGATGAGGCTACCCATCGGGGTGACCGTGGTCTGTCCGGGATACGTGCGCACGCCGATGACCGAGGGCATGGTGACCCTGCTTCAAGCTGGTGATGACACGCAGCTGGCCGAGCGCCTGCCGGCAGGCTTCTCGACGGAACAGGTGGAACAGGTGAGGGCGAGGCTCGAGGGGATGGTCACCATGATGGAGCCGGACGTTGCGGCCGAGCGAATCATCGCCGCGGTCGAAGCCGACCGGCTGTACGCGTTGACGCACGGAGACGTCGAGGACAGCGTCCGCCGCAGGGTCGAGGGCATTCTCGCGGCACTGGGCTGACCACGCCTACCCACTGACACTGCTCCGCCGGCGGACGCTCACCCGCCCGTCAACACGTTCGAGGATCTCAGTGCGGCCGGGTGCTGTTCACCGCGTTGGCCGGCAGCGTGGCGTGCATCATCGAGACGTTGTAGCGGTCGTACTGGGTCATCGTGAAGTAGAGGTCACGTCCCTTCGAGTCCGGGTTCATGAACCCGCCGTAGAGGTTCGGGTACTCCCGTGACGTGGCGACCGGCATCGGCGCGCCCCACGGCCCAGCCGGCTGCGGTGCCAGCCGGACCACGATCGCCTCACGCGACTCGTCGAGGTACATCATCTCCCAGCTCTGGAGGATCTCGTCGTAGCGGACCGATATCTCTCCGACGGGCCCCTTCACGATGGGCGCCGCGAGCTCGCTGTCACCCCGTTGCCAGACCTTCCCGTTCCAGTACTCGTAGGCGGACTCATCGAGCAGCCGCTGTTCGGGCACTCGGGCGAGGTGGGCGTCACCGAAGCGGCCGTTCGGCGTGCCGAAGGCGTAGACGAAGCCGTCTCGCCGGGCATAGGCGATCATCTGGAACTTCTCGTCGAGGGCTGGAGTGTTGGGCCGGCGCGTGCTGGGAGCGTCCCTCCAGGTCTGCCCGCCATCGTCGGAGTACGCGATGCCGCTGTAGTTCGTGATCCAGTGCCCGGGCTTGGTGAAGCTGCGCACCGACATGTAGGCCAGGTAGTCGCGCCCGCCGACGTTGACCCCACCGGTGGGGATCTTGGTCATCTCGACGCCGTCCCGCTTGAGCGAGGGCAGCAGCTCCTTGGCGTGGCCGGGACGGTCGGTGACGAAGGCGAACGACATACCCTGGGCGGGGTTGCGGTCCGTGCTGTGGGCCAGGGTGTTCGAGCGCCAGTCGATCATGGCGGGATTCGCGAACCCGCTGCTGATGCCGGTCCATCCGGGCCCGAAGGTGTCACCGAAGGCGGCCAGGATCTGCCCCCGCTCGTCGGTCCACATGATCCCCAGGTCGGTGCCCTTCACCTGGTACCGCGCCTCGGTCGCGTTGATGGACGCGGCGCCGGTGAGTACGGCTACCGGGTTTGCCACGCCCAGCGGCGTCGTTTGCGCCACCCCGGGCGCCGCCGCGCTGACCGTGCCTGCTACAGTCGCCGCGCTGAGAGCCGCTAGGGCTGCCCCGGCTCGAACTCGGTGAGTGAGCATCATCCTCCCCCTTCTCTGTGAACGCACGCGCTATCGCGCGGGCGCAGTCATGCGCCAGCGCTGGGCGTCGTCGCAAGTGATGTCCCCCCGACACCCGAAGGGGGGGAAGCAGTCCTCTCCAGCGTTTTCTGTAGCTGTGTGCGACCCGGACATAGCATAACGTCCGTCCCGCTACTCCCCGTGGGTGAAACCTATCCTAGTGTATCTATCACAGATACCTAGTGCGTTCGTCACCGTTGTCACGGCTGTCCGCCGGTCGGTCGCGGGCTTTCCGGTACGCGTGGACCGTCGCCTGCGCGCAGGCCTGCCAGGTGTAGCGGGCCGCGTGCGCCTGTCGGGCGGCCGCGCCTACCGGGTCGCGGCCGGCGCCGTCCACGTCGGCCAGCGCGGTGGCCAGGGCAGCGGGGTCCTCAGGGGGAACGAGGGTGGCGAGGCCTCCGGCGACCTCCCGCAGTGCCGGCAGGTCGGAGCACACCACCGGTACGCCGGCCGCCATCGCCTCCAGCACCGGCAAGCCGAAACCCTCCTCGCGCGAGGGCAGCACCAGCACCGCCGCGCCGGCTACCACGCTGCGCAGGTCAGCCTCGTCGAGGTAGCCCACGGGGTGCACCCGGGAGGAGGCCGCCGGTGTCGGACCCCAGCCCGCCGGCCCGGCGAGCACCAGCGGCGCGAGACCAGGGTGTGCGGCGTGTGCGTCGAGCAGCACGTCGAGACCCTTCCGGGGCTGCGCCGCACCGACGAACAGCAGGTAGCGCCGCGGCAGCCCCAGCGTCGCGCGCAGCGCCGGGGACGGCGGCCCGGTACTCGACCAGGCTGGGTCCACGCCCAGCGGGGTGACCACGATCCGCTCCGCCGGGATGTCCAGCCGGCGGGCCACCTGCCGCGCCACCGCGCCACTGGGGGTGCACACCACCGCCGCGCGGGCCACCGAGCGCCGGAGGAGGTCGGGCAGATCACGCTGTCGCGGGTCCAGGAGCTCTGGGCGGTCCAGGAACGCCAGGTCGTGCACCGTGACGACACCGCGGGCGCGCTTGGCGGGCGGCAGCACGAAGTTGGTGGCGTGCAGCACATCAGCCTCGGCGGCGAGCAGCTCGGTCGGGGGCCAGCTCACCCGGCGCCACAACACTCGCAGCGCCCGGGCCGGGACCGGTCCACCGCGTACCGCCACCCCAGGGGGCGCCGCTGCGCGCAGAGCGCGCTGGCCACGTGCGGTGAACGCGGTGACCGTGATGTCCACATCGGCCCGCGTTGCCAGCTCACGCAGCAACGCGGCGGTATAGCGCCCGATCCCACTGCGCTGCCCGAGTACCGGCGTAGCGTCGATGAGTACCCGTGAGTGGCGATGCGAGTTATCGCTCGGATCGCCACTCACGGGTTATCCACAGTCGCTGGAGCCGGCCGGCGGCTCGTCGGGCCACCTCGCCGGGGCCGCCGGCCGTCAGGTAGGAGCGGGCCAGCGCGGCGTCCCGGCGCAGCGCGCCGGTCACCCCGGCCCGGCGACCGGGCGCGGTGAGCGGGGCGCCGCGCGAGCGGTCGGGCGCGAGCCGTGGGTGCCGGCAGAACTCGACCAGCGGCGCCAGCGCCGCGTCCCAGGTGAAGCGCTGGGCCACCGCCGCGACCCGATCCCGGCAACCGGCGGCGAAGGCGTCGTCGTAGAGCACCCGCGCCAGTGCCGCGGCCAGTGCCGCTGGATCTCCCGCCGGCACCACCACGCCGAGCTCCTCGGTACCGACCAGCTCCGCGAAGGCGTCGCCGCTGGTGGTGACGATGGGCAGCCCCGCCCACAGGTAGTCCAGCACCCGGGTCCGGAAGGCGAACGTGGTCTCGACGTGCTCGAAGTGCGTGGTGACGCCGGCGTCGGCGTCGAGCAGCCAGTTCTGCCGGTCGGTGTAGGGCACCCAGGTCTCGTTGAAGAACACCTGCTCACCGGTGAGCCCGAGGGACTCGGCGAGCCGGCGGGCCTGCCCGGCCATGCCCATCTCGGGCACGTCGGGGTTCGGGTGGCGCATCCCGAGGAACACCAGCCGCAGCTCCGGGTGCTCGGCGCGCACCGCGTGCACGGCGTGCAGCAGGGTCAACGGGTCGAACCAGGAGTAGACGCCGCCCGCCCAGAGCACGACCTTGTCCCGCAGCCGCAGCCCCAACGTCTCGCGCAACCCGGGACCGGTGCGCTGCGGCGGCTTGCCGGACAACCCGAAGGGGGCCACCGCGAGCAGCGAGCGGGTCGTCGGGTCAGCGTCGTAGACCGCGGGGGACAGGCGCCCGATCGCGGCGAGATGCCCGAGCCAGAAATGCCGCTGCCGTTCCGAGGCGCACAGGAAGAAGTCACCGCGGCGGAGCTGGGTCGTCAGCACTGCGGTCACCGCCTCGACGACCTCCGCGCGCGCTTCGTCACCCAGATCACGGGCCTGCTCGAGCTGCTCGAGGTGCATCGGGTCGTAGATGTCGACGATGACGATGTGCTGGGACGTCTTCAAGGACGGTATCTGCTCGAGCACGTGGCCCTGAAGCACGACCAACTGCGCCCAGTCCAGCTCGGGGCCGATCGACCTGGATGTGGCGTGCCGCACCTCGAACTCGGCGGGCGTTGGCGAGCAGAGCTGGTTGAGGCTGACCAGGCGCACGTCGTGCTCGCCGGAGAGCACCTCGGCCATGTTCCACGCTCGGATCGCCGGCCCGGCCATCCGCTGCGACACCGCGTCCGCGGTGATGATCAGGACCCGTCTGCGGGCCCCGTACACCCGCGCCACGCCGAGCGCCTCGACGATCGTTTCGTGCGCGAGCAGGTAGGGGATCTCCGGGGAGGTGCGCTCCAGGGCGTTGCGCATCAGGGGGAGCAGGTCGGCGTCGGTGCGGACCCGGGCGGTCTGCTCGGCCCGTCTCGACGCGGTCAGCGTGGGGAGCATCTCGACGAAGCGGTCGATGGCGTAGATCCCGGCCATGGTCACCCGGGGCACGGCCATCGGCCCTGGGGTCTCCGCGTCCGGGCTGCGGCGGGTCATCTCCAGCTCGGTCGGGTCACACTCGCCGCGGGCGGTGGCCCGGCGCACGGCCAGCGCGAGCGCGGCGGGCAGCACGGTGGCCAGGGTCTCCTCGGAGACGTTCTTGTACAGCGTGGCGAGCGCGTTCCGTTCCAGCAGGTAGGTCTCGCGGGCCGGGTCCGCGCCGCGCAGCGAGGCGTGGTGGCGGTGGTAGGCGATCGACCGCGGCTCGTAGCGCACCCGGTACCCGCGCAGGTTGAGCCGCCAGCCGAGGTCGACGTCCTCGCAGAACATGAAGAACCGCTCGTCGAACCCGCCGAGTCGCTCGAAGGCCTCGCGCCGGACCAGCAGCGCGGCGCCGGTGCCGAACAGCACGTCACGGGCGGTGTCGTGGGCACCGTCGTCGGGCTTGCCCACATGCGGCTTGTAGCCCATCCCGTACCAGGTCAGGCCGCCGTCGACGTAGTCGATCCGCTCACCGTCCCAGTCCAGCACCTTGCTGGCCACCGCGGCGACGTCGGGGAGTTCGCCCAGCGTCTCGACCGCGGCGCGTACCCAGTCGCGGTGCGGTCGCGCGTCGCTGTTGAGAAAAGCGACGACCGAGCCGGTGGCTACGCCGGCCCCGAGGTTGCAGCCGCCGGCGAACCCCAGGTTGGTGGCCGAGCGGACCAGCCGGGCCTGCGGTACCGCGGCGGCGATCCGCCGCGCGCCGCCGTCGCCCGAGGCGTTATCCACGCAGATCAGCTCGAGCGCCTCGGTGGGCCAGTCCAGCTCGTCGCGCAGCGCGCGCAGGCAGACCACGGTGTGCTCGGCGCCGCGGTAGTTGACCACGATCACCGACACCTTCGGCAGCGCGCGCTCGCCCACGCTCGGTCCTCCCTCGGTCCGCGGGTAGCCTGCCGCATCGCTCGCGATCCGCCGCGACAGGGGCCCACGGGCGCAACCGTTGACCAGCAGGAGATTATAGGTTGACGCTTGGTTGCGCATTCCTTGACGGCATCTCGCGGAGGATGCCGCACATCGCAGTAAATGACCGTTCGTCGCTACGGGCAGACCAGCCACTTCCGTTTCCGTGCACGTGATGAGGGGATATCCGCGTAACTCTCCCGTCATTCGGCGCCTTTTAGGCGGCCGGGAAACCGAGTTCATGTGTCCCGAGGTAAGCACCGAGCACCTACCCGGCGCCGCCCACCCGGCGTCGTTGTCGCAGCCTGTATCCCGGTGGCCGCGAGTAGCTTTCTCGCGGGTACCGCAGCCGCCGCGTCGGGGGTGAACTGGGATGCGGTCGCACAATGCGAGTCTGGCCGGAACTGGGCCATCAACACCGGCAACGGTTTCTACGGTGGGCTGCAGTTCACGCTGTCGACGTGGCGCGCTAACGGTGGCGTGGGCAACCCCGCCGATGCCACCCGGTCACAGCAGATCGCCGTCGCCGAGCGGGTCCTGACGTCGCAGGGAATCGGTGCATGGCCGGTGTGCGGGAAACACGCCGGGGACGTCACGCCCATCGCCGTGACGAAGCCGGTGAAGCTGCCGACCCCGCTTTCACCCAGTCCACGACCGACCTCGACCGGCTCGACGTCGGTCTACCGGGTGGTGCCGGGGGACACCCTCTGCTCGATCGCCGCCAGCCACGGTGTGTCCGGCGGCTGGGAGCAGGTCTATGCGGCCAACCGGGACGTCATCACCGATCCGGACCTGATCCTGGCGGGGCAGTCGCTGTGGATTCCGTTATAGCACTCCTCAGCCCCATACGGAGAGGATGACCACCCCATGACCATTCAGTCTGTGCCCTCTGAGCCACCCAGGTTCGAGGCGCCGGCGGCGACCGGGTTGGAGGCTCGGTCCATCGCTCAACTGGTCGCCGCAAAGTTGTGCGGCCTGCACAAGGTCAACGACTACTTCATTCGTATGGATGCTACCGTCAGTGACGACGGTTGCATCGATCTGGAGGTCACCCGCGTGTATTTCGGTGGCGAGAACGTCACGGTGCGGATGCTGCTTCAGCCCACCGCACCGGTGCACGTCCCGCCCCACTCCCTCCTCGGACCGAGGAGTTCGGTGTGAGTGTCCCCTGCTCTGGCGACACTCAGCCCGCACCGATCCCGATCAGTGCGCCGACCAGGTAGGCAGCTACCGCGGCGATCATGCCGAATCCCACCTGGCGCAGCCCGCCGCGCCACCACGAGCGGGTGGTGAACCGGGCCGCGAGCCCACCAGCCAGGAACAGCCCACCGGCGCCGGCGAGGAGACCCGCGACCAGCCGGGCGAAGCCGAGCAGGTACGGGATGAGCGGGACCAGCGCGCCGATCGCGAAGCAGAGGAACGACGAGCCGGCGGCCACCCACGGGGAGGGCTGCTCGTCGGGGTTCACGCCGAGCTCCTGGTTGATGTGCACCCGCAGGGCCAGCGACGGGATGGCGTGTACCTCCTCAGCCACTCGCCGCGCGGTCTCGCGGGTCAGGCCCATCCGCACGAAGGAGGCGACCAGCTCGGCCTTCTCCGCACTCGGATCCCGGCTCAGCTCCTCACGTTCGACCTGGACCTCGGCGCGCACCGAGTCGTTCTGCGTCTCCACCGACGCGTACTCCCCCATCGCCATCGAGAACGCGCCCGCCACCAGCCCGGCCATCCCGGTCAGTACGATCACGTGGGCGCGCGCCCCGCTGCCACCCACTCCCGCGATCAGCGCGATGTTGGTCACCAGACCGTCCATCGCGCCGAACACGGCCGGTCGTAGCCACCCTCCGGATACGTCTTGGTGGACGTGCCCGACCTCGTCACCCGGCTCGATATCCATCATCCATCCCCGCACCTCAGCGACGCCCTCGCCACCACGGTACGGACCCCACCGGGTCATGGGCGTGCCGCAGGCTCGCCCTCGCTGCGGGCAGGCCCGTCCGGTCTGGCGAGCGACTGGTCTACGCTGCTCCGGTGCCCCATTTGTCCCGCCCCCTCGCCGATGGGCTGTGCACCGTGGCGCGACTGGGGCTGGCTGCGGTGTTCCTGGTCTCCGGGGCGCTCAAGGCGGTCGACCCGGCGCAGACCAGGATCGCGGTGAGCGCCTACCAGCTGCTGCCATCGGGCCTGGTCGGGCCGGTCGCCACCGGGTTGCCGCTCGTGGAGCTGGCACTGGGAACCCTGCTGTTGGTGGGCGCGTTCACCCGCTGGGTCGCCCTCGCATCGATGCTGCTGCTGCTGTTGCTGATGACTGCGGTGGCGCAGTCGTGGGCGCGCGGACTGTCCATCGACTGCGGCTGCTTCGGCGGTGGCGGGGCGGTGGCTAAGGGCAGCACGCACTATCCACAGGAGCTGGCCCGCGACATCGGCATAATGTTGCCGGCGCTGTGGCTGCTGGTGCGGCCCCGGACGGTGCTGAGCGTCGACGGGTGGTTGCGCGCGGATCCGGGCGCACGGGACTCCGACGAAGTGAACCCAGTCGCCGAACCCGGCCACGTGAACCCAGCCGGTAATCCGGCCGAATGAACAAGGACTAGAGAGGGATGTGTCGTGGGCAGCGCCGAACGGATCAAGGACAAGCGCAAGCGGCAGGCTGCGCAGGCGGTGACGGCAGCCCGCGGCAGCGGTGGAGGCAGCCGAGGGGTGATCGCGGGGGTCGCCGTCGTCGTGGTACTCATCATCGTCGTCGGGATCGGGCTCCTGGTGCAGCGCCACAACAAGCCCGGCCCCCTCGCGGCGGCGATCCCCGTCGCCCCCGCCGGGGTGGAGTACCGGGTGGCCGCGCAGGGCGACACCATCGTGACCGGAAACCCCCAGGCGCCGGTGACCATCAATATCTACGAGGACTTCATGTGCCCGGTCTGCGGGGAGTTCGAAAAGCTCTACCATCCGCGGCTCGCCCAAGCCGCCGCGGACGGCAAAGCCACGGTTGTGTACCACCCGGTCGCCATTCTCGATGATCGCTCGGTCCCGGCGGGGTACTCCACGCTGGCCGCCGGCGCGAGTTTCTGTGCCGCCCAGGCTGGCGTCTTTCCCCGCTTCCACGACAGCCTGTATGCCACCCAGCCGACTGAGGGCGCTCCGGGATGGACCAGCGCTCAGCTCCAGCAGCTCGGCCGCTCCCTGGGCGCCGGCGACAGCTTCGCGCGCTGTGTGCAAGCCGGTGCGCAGCAGCGCGTCACCGCCGCCACCCAGACCGCCAGCGGGTACATCAGCGGGCTGCGATCCGATCACGTGTTCGGCACTCCGAGTGTCGTCGTGAACGGCGCGCTCGTCGACATCAGTAACACGGCCTGGTTGGACCAGGCGCTCAGCGGCACTAAACACTGACCCGGGGGCGGGGCGGTCGGGCCCCGTTCGTGGATCATCGCCGGTCTCGTGTACGGTGGCCCACGCGCCGCGGCTGAACCGTGGTGATCGCTTCGGGGCTGTAGCGCAGCTGGTAGCGCACCGCACTGGCAGTGCGGGGGTCACGGGTTCGAGTCCCGTCAGCTCCACGTTGACCGGCTTACTCCAACCCTGACCCGCAAGGGACAGGGCGAGTGAGTCGATCATGGAAGCCCGGTGCAGAGCGCCGTTCCCTTCAGTGGGGGCGGCGCTCTGGTGCGTCTGGCCCACGCTCGTGCCGCCGCGCTTGACCTGGTAGACGCGATACGCCTCGGTGAGGATGTCGAAAGGCTCTTGCATCTCGTGCTCGATGACGCGGCCACCGTCGACGTAGAGGCGCGTGAAGAACGCCTTGTTCAGGATCGAACGCACGGCCTCGTCCCCGCGCTCGTAGGCCGCTTGCGGCGACTCCAGCAGGGCAAGGGCGCTGGCGAACACCTCTCGGCCTCGGTCGAGGTGGCGCTCGGCTTGGTCGAGTGTGTCTTCGATCTGCTTGCGCTCGTGCCGGATGGCGTCGATCTTGGTCCGTAGCTTGTCCTTGGGCCAGTCCTGCTCGGCCGCCAGGTCGAGGAAGTAGTTCTCCTTGCGGTCGAGCGCGTCAAGGCGCTTGGCGTACTCCTCCCGCAGTGTGGTCACTCAGCTCGTGGTGGCCGTTCACGGCCGCGTCCACGCCTGTCCGTACGTGGTTGAGCCACTCGGACGGCAAGCTCACGGCGTCACCGTAGTACGAGACCACGGCGTCCTCGATGACCTCTACGGGCACGAAGGGCAGATCGCAGACGCCCTGTTGCCGTCCTCGGCAGAAGAAGTAGTAGTACTCCCCGCCACGCTGGCCTACGGCCCTCTGCACGATGAGCCTGTACTTGCACCGCCCGCAGTACAGCAGGCCCTTCAGGTAGTGGTTGTGGCTGCGCTCCCGTGTGCCCGCGCCGGAGTGCGAGTCGAGAATGCGTTGCACGCGGTCGAACAGTTCTTCGGAGACCAACGGTTCGTGCCTGCCCTTGTACTCGATGCCGTCGTAGGTCACCTAGCCGACGTAGTAGCGGTCTCGGAGGAGCTGACGCAGCCGTTCGACCGAGATCGGTCCGCCGTTGCTCTTGCCCGTGACCGGCATTCGGAAGCCCGCCTGCGTCAGCTTGTCGCGCAGGCTTGCCACCGTTTCGTGACCAGTGGCGAATAGCTCGAAGGCCATCGGGATTTATTTGGCCCGCTCAGGGTCGAGTGCGATCGTGTTGACCTTGTGGCCGTCGATGAGCACTTTATCGTTGAGGTAGCCGACTTTGGCGCGGCCGATCGTGCCACCGTTGCGTGCCTTGTTGGCCATCTTGATTTTGATGTCTTCGCCGCTCATGCGGACTTGCAGCCAGTTGAACACGTCGGTGATGGCCTTCATGGCTTGCGCCATGTGCCCTTCGCCGAACTCTTCCTTGGCGGACACGAGCTTGACGTCGAGCTTGCCAAGGGCGACCTCGGTATTGCCCGCGTCGATGTAGTTACGGAAGGCGCGCGAGCGCAGATAGACGAGTACGCAGTCTACGTCACGCCGCTCTTGAATACGCTGCATCATCTCTCGGAACACCGGACGCTTGTCGAGCGTCTGCCCGGACTTGGCTGGTTCCACGTATTCGTCCACGACGATGCCGCCGAGTGCCCGTACTCTTTCGAGACACACCTTGCGTTGCGTGTCGATCGAGTTGCCTTCTGGATCGCGGTCGTAGTCGGAGTCCATCTGACGTTTCGAGGACACTCGCAGATACAGCACGACCCTCAGTACGGGCTTGGCGGCAGCGTCGCGCACTCGCCCGTTCAGCGACGCCTTGCTCACTTCGTTCTCCTTACTTGTGAAGGTGCGGTTATTCGGCCTATCGCTTACGCGGCTACCGCGTCGAGGCCAAGGTCAAAGTCAAAATCGAAGGTGGAGCCTGTCTCAGTCTCCATACGCTTGAAGTAGTCGCCAATCGGTCGCTTCGGTTTGTTGCTGAGACCGAGGTAATCGAGGCGGATACGCATCGCGGTCAACGAGGTGGCGAACAGGCCGGCGAGAGCATCTACGTCCTGAATACCGTTGCCCCAGGCCCGCTTGACGGCCGAACGCGGCATGAGGAAGCTTGCGGCGAAGTGGTCACAAATCCGTTCGATCTGCTTGTGTCGAATATTCTCATTGCCGAAGCCAAGCTGACTGTAGGCGACGCGATAGATCGAGTAGTCGAGCACGTGCTTAAACTCGTGGCCGAGACTGAACCGGCGACGTCCGAGGCTGTCATTCTCGTTAATCGTGATATGCCAGTGGCCGTTTTCCCAGCGGTGCGAGATGCCAGCAACTTCAGAGATTGGCCCTACTTCAGCAAGTGCAGGCATGGCGTGACGCGTGAACCGCCCCGGCTTCGGTGGAGACTCCGACCTTTGAGAGGATGGAGTCGTGCCCGCTCCCAGGAAGTATCCCAACGAGCTTCGTGAACGTTCGGTTCGTCTCGTGTCGCGGATGCGGAAGGAACAACCGCAAGAATCCCATCGTG
>JAFAUB010000159.1 GCA_019243635.1 Pseudonocardiales bacterium | reverse complement strand
AGGCCGAACTCGACGCCGTCGCCGACGAACTCAACAACCGTCCACGGCAGACACTCAACTGGAAGAAACCGACCGAAGTCCTCAACACATTCCTGGTCGAGGCTGGTTGAAGCTGGTGGTGCGTTCACTACTTGACACCAAGCGGGGTTTAGTCAGGCGTGGCCAAACCTCGTCCGCGGGGAAGCCGGCCCGCCTCAGCTCTGCGGCAACCCACGCATCGATTGCGTTGGCGAACCGGCCCGACTCCGAGCCGCTGCCGGCTTCAATCGGGATCGCCAGCAGTGTCCGGAGCAGGTCATAGTCTGGTTCATAGCGGCGGCCCATCGGTGTGATATGCCACGGATTGCCGATGTCAGCGCGGACACGAATGGCGTCTTCGAAGCTGCCGAAGACATCATCTTTCGCCACGCGCCGCACTCCTCACTGACCGTTTGCGGGCGGTGCCGACTCCGGCCGGGTCAGCCGACGCGAGCGCAGGGCGTCGGCGGCCGCGCGAAGTTGACTGACCTGGTAGGGCTCCAGTCCCATGACCTCGCGCAGGAGCACGTCATCCACGCACGTGACCACCTCAGTCCAGCGACCGGCCGCCAGCCACTCGTCGAGTCTCGTGCTTGATGGTTGCAGGCGTTCCCAGGCTGCCTGCAGGTCAGCCGGCGTCGGCATCGGTAGCACGGCTGCCTCGCGCGGCTCCATCTTGAGGACGCCCCCACCGTAGGAACGGCCGAATACCTCCGCACCGAGCAATGAGACGCTGTTCAAGGACACGAGCGGCAAGGCCGACCGAGCGGTCCGGGGTACGCCCGGCAGTAGTCGGACTCCGTGCATCGAGTTGACGAATGTCACCTCCGCCGTGTTGGCGATCAGCCGGGGATAGCGATGGCTCATGTAGGTGAAGAAGAGATCCGGTGGAGACACAGCAGGTGGCCGCCACCAAGGAGATCGGACGGTACATTTGTAAGCCTCGTGCACTGCCTGCTCCCGTCCCTGGGCGAGGTATGCCGCCAGAGCCTTCGATCGATCATTCGACTCGGGATGGAGCAGCCACACCCGCTCACCTTGATCGCGGAGTTCCGCCCAACGCTCAGCTGAGAAGGTTAGGCCCTGTAGATGCTTCGTCCCCGGCGGGCAGACTTTGATCACGTGGCGGTCCTGGATGAGTTGGTACCGCACGCGTGTCTGCTCCGACATCGTGAAGTAGTTGTTCGCACCCGTCACCGTGCCCAGCTCGGGCTTACCGTAGCTGGACAACGGCGTGAAGCGCTCGCCGCTCACGGTCTTGAACAAACGCCGCTGCCGGTTCGGCAGTAGCAGGTCGGTCCACTTGCCGCTGTCCGCGGGTGTGACGCTCAGGTTGGTCATGGGCCGGATGGCGACGAGATCGGCGGCGTCATGAAGGCAGTAGAGCGAGAAGGCGTCGCAGCCACCGCTGCCGGCCGCCAGTACCAGGACCACCTTCTCGGTCGCGTCCTGGAACTGCAACCGCTCGAAGAGCACCAGATGCACCTGCTCGAAACGCCGTCGCAGCCACCCGCGGATCGGTTCGGCATATCCCACGGTCAGCAGCTCGGCGGGCAGCACCATCGCCAGTCGTCCCTCCGGCCTGAGGAAGCCACCGGCGTGGACGAGTAGTGCCGCCCACGATGAGGCCAGACCGGACAGGTGGACGTGCTGGCGGAGAGCCGCCTGCCGCGACTTCGCTCGCGCCTCGCCGATATGGCGCTGGTAACGGACAAAAGGCGGGTTGCCGATCACCGCGTCCATGGCGGGCAGCGGCGCACCCAGCTGGTCCGGGGTAGCGACGTCGAAGAAGTCCGCGGCCAGCAGGTGCGCGTCAAGGCCCTCGGACTTCAGGACGGCGCTCGCCCAGTCCAGCGAGGCCTCATGAAGATCCACACCGAAGAGGTGCTCCTCCAGGTTGGCGTCTTCCCGGCCGAGTGCACGCAACCGTCGACCCGCCGACAGCAGGAAGGCCGCCTCTCCGCAGGTCGGGTCCAGAATCCGGGCGTCACGGTCACCACCGACCGCCCAGTCGGCCAGGTAGTCGGCGATCTCCGGGGGTGTGAAGAAGGCCCCGCGCTCCTTGCGGAGGGCGGGGCTGTCCCCGGGTCGGATCATGGCCAGATCGTATGGCGACGGTCTGACAGAACCGGCGGCGGCGCACTCACGAGGCGCCGAGGGCGGCCAGAAAGGAGCGCGCCCAGCGCTGCACGTCGTGGGTCATCACCTGCCGGCGCAGTGCCCGCATCCGCCTGCGCCCCTCCTCGGGATGGACGGTGATGGCCGCTTCGATGGCATTCTTGATGCCGTCCAGGTCATGCGGGTTGACCAGGAACGCGCTGGTCAGCTCGGCCGCCGCGCCGGCGAACTCGGACAGCACCAGCGTGCCGCGCAGGTCGTTCCGGCAGGCCACGTACTCCTTGGCCACCAGGTTCATGCCGTCCCGCACGGAGGTGACGAGCATGACGTCCGCGGCCACGAACAGCGCGGCCAGCTCGCTGCGCGGCATCGACTGGTGCAGGTAGTGCACCGCGGGGTGGCCCACCCGGCCGAACTCACCGTTGATCCGGCTGACGACCTGCTCGATGTCGTTGCGCATGCGCTGGTAGTGCTCCACCCGCTCGCGCGACGGGGTGGCCAGCTGCACCATGACGACGTCCTCGGCTGAGATCCGGTTCTCGGCGTACAGCTCTCCCAGCGCGCGCAGCCGCACGTCGATGCCCTTGGTGTAGTCCAGCCGGTCCACCCCGAGCACGATGGTCCTCGGGTTGCCCAGCTCGTTACGGATCTTCACGGCGCGCCGGCGGGTCGGCCGGCTGCGGGCCAGCCTGTCCAACGCGGTGGAGTCGATGGAGATCGGGAAGGCACCGACCCGGACAGTCCGGTCGCCGACGGTGACCTGGCCGGGCTTGGTGCCCATCCCCACCGCGCTCCTGGTCGCCGACATCCCGGCCAGCCGGCGGGCCAGGAACAGGAAGTTCTGCGCCCCGCCCGGCAGCTGGAACCCGACCAGGTCAGCGCCGAGCAGGCCGTGGATCAGCTCGGCGCGCCACGGCAGTTGCATGAACAGCTCCACCGGCGGGAACGGAATGTGCAGGAAGAACCCGATCCGCAGATCCGGTCGCAGTTCCCGGAGCATTCGGGGCACCAGCTGCAGCTGGTAGTCCTGCACCCAGACGGTCGCACCGTCGCCCGCGACTTTGGCGGTGGCCGCCGCGAACCGCTCGTTGACCTCCAGGTAGGCGTTCCACCAGTGTCGATCGAACACCGGGGGAGCCACCACGTCGTGGTAGAGCGGCCACAGCGTCGCGTTGGAGAAGCCCTCGTAGTAGGAGGTGAGCTCCGCTGCGGACAGCGTCACCGGATGCAAGGTGATGTCACCGTCGGCTATGGGTTCCACCTCGGCGTCGGGCACGCCTGGCCAGCCGACCCAAGCGCCGCTGCGCGAGCGCAGGAACGGCTCCAGCGCCGTGACCAGTCCGCCCGGGCTGGACTTCCACCGCTGCGTGCCGTCGGGCAGCTGTTCCAGGTCCCCCAGCAACCGGTTGGCCACCACCACGAAATCCGCTCCGGTGCTCGTGGTGCTCGTGGCATCGGTCATGGGTTACCCCCTCGTCCGCACCGTTACCCATCGAGATTAGCGGCGCGGCCCGCCGCCCGCTGATCGTCACAGTAGTGATCGTCACCGGGGTGGCCGCCCAGTACCGCGACGCGGGGAAGCCGGTGCCCTTACCATGGCTGTCGCACCCGCCGGCGTAGCTCAACTGGCAGAGCAACCGCCTTGTAAGCGGTAGGTTCGGGGTTCGAGTCCCCGCGTCGGCTCCGGTTTGAACAGGGAGAACGCTTCCAGTCGAGTTCTCGGACCGGTCCGCGTGACGTCATTCGTGACGCGAACCGTGTTAGCCCGTCTTCCGTGCCGCGAGCACTGGGGGCCTTCTGCGCAGCGGTCCCGAGGCAGCATCGACGAGTTGCCGAGTGGGCGCTACGGGTCCGCGTCTATGCCGGCCTCGATCAGGTGAGCAAGCGTCGGCACTACTTGACCGAGATCATCGCCGCCGGACCCGGGGCCGACAGGCGGATGCGTGCCACTCGCGACCGGTTGATCAGTCAGGTCGAGGAGCGCCGGAATCCTCGAACCAGCGCTACGGTGGATCAGCTACTCGAGCGTTACCTCGACCAGTTCGACGGCGCCCCCAGCACCTTGACGCTCTACCGTGGCTATGTCCGAAACCACATCGCGCCGTTCCTGGGCAAGATCAAGCTCAGCGCGCTGGATGCGGACATCCTCGACTCGTTCTACGCGGAGCTGCGCCGGTGCCGGGATCACTGCTCCGGGCGTCCCTTTGTCCAGCACCGCACCGCTGTCGAGCATCGTTGCGACGACCACTGCGGTCAGCACCGCTGCCGGCCGCTAGGTGCGACGACCATCCGGACATGCATTTCATCCTCTCCGGCGCCTACAAGGGCGCGGTGCGCTGGAAGTGGGTCATGGTCAACCCGCTGCGCCAGGCTGAGCCTCCGGCCGCACCCATGCCTAACCCGCACCCGCCGAGTGCAGCCGAGGCCGCCCGGATCGTCAACGAGGCGTGGAAGGACCCCGACTGGGGCGCGTTGATGGCCGAGCGCCTCGCGATCGAGACAACCCTGCACAAGCTCCGGCACTACTCGGCGACGGAGCTCATCTCGGCGGGCGTAGACGTGCGGACAGTCGCAGGCCGGCTGGGTCACTCCGGTGGTGGCACGACCACACTCAGAACCTACACCGCGTGGATGTCCGAAGCCGACCAGCGGGCGGCCAGCGGCATTGCCACCAGGATGCCGAGCCGACCGGCGCCACTGAAAGCCGTCGAACGGGCCAAGTGTGACCCGCAGAGTCCGTACGCGAAAATCGCCGCAGAGCTACGTCTGCGCATCCTCTCGGGTGTCTTCGCCGATGGCGACCTCGCGCCGTATCCGGCACCGCCCTGATCTGGTCGGACGGTAGGGCGCCATTCACCAACGTCCGCTCATCTCCGTGCCCGAGGGGTGAGCGTGTCATGCCGGCCGAGTTGTCAGTGGTGGGTGGGGTCCGCGGCGGTAGTATCATCCTCGTAGCCCGACCCGGGTTTCAGCGGCGGACCAGCATTCACGGCAGGTCGGCCAGAGCCACTCGGTGTCGGTCACTCGTGCTCGCGTCAGTTGCTGCCCGCAGAGTGTGGTGATCAGCTTGCCGCTAGGCAGATATCGGTCCCGGATTCCGGCCGCGTGGCGCTGACCGTCGATAGGCAGCCAGAAGAACGACCGAGGCTGGGGAAAGGTCGAGGCTCCCGGTGGGTCGGGGTGCACTGTGCTGGACCTTTCGTGGTCGTAGCGGATCGTCGTCATCAGCGACACGTGCGGCCGCGCGCGTGGGCAGTTGACAAGGCGTGGCGCTGGTTCCGGTTGACGCTCAGAGGGGTCCCATTCCCGTCTCGTCTCATGGTTCTCCGGCAAGCAGCTGGCTCCACACCATGTCCATCCGCTGGCGGGAGGCGAAACCCACAGCCTGATACACCGTGCACCGTGGCCGTCTGCGCCAGAACCGCCACACCCACCTCGTCCACCCACAGTATTGGCACTGGCCCCGTCTGTTCACACGGTGTCGCCTGAGCAGCATGACCACGCCCGTGAGTAGTCGCACCATCTGCTCCGTGAGTTCGGCCGGCTCTATCGGCTCCTGGTCACTGAGCCTCTTTACCAACTGGTCAAGCTGTTCCACAAGCAGCCGATCCCGGGTTTCCCAAACGCCACTCACCGCTCCCAATGAGGCTCTACGGTGTGCGCCGGAACGGTGACCCGTCACCCATGTCGGCCACGAGCACCCTGAGTGGCGCCCCCGTACCCGGCCGGAGGCTGCGCCCGATACTCAGCCGCGCTGGCTGGCCGTTGCCGTGATGATGGTCCTCGGTATCCCGGCCCGTGGTCGTCCTCGTGGTGCATGTGTCCTCAGCCTGTCTGTGTGGCGTCCTTTGCTTGGATGGCACCCAGGGTCGGGGACGTCGGACTGGCTGGACGTGGGGGATGTCGTCCGGAGTGAGGGACGCACCAGCTCAGTGGTCAGCCCGGCCCTGG
>JAFAUB010000146.1 GCA_019243635.1 Pseudonocardiales bacterium | reverse complement strand
CCGGTGGCGGCGGTGTGCTCGCCTTGGCGCGGCAGGAGTTCGGGTGGGTCGCCCGGCTGCTGGATCAGGCGTCCTACGACGGGCGGACCGGTCGGGCGCTGCACGTCGTGCTCGCCGAGCTGGGCCAGTTCTGTGGCTGGTCAGCCTGCGATACCGGCTATAACGGTCTGGCGCAGCGCTTCTACGTCGCGGCGTTGCGCGCGGCGCACAGCGCTGATGACCGGCCCCTGGGCGCGTACATCCTCGCGTCTATGGCCTCTCAGGCCGCCCGATACGACGGTCGGCCCGCCGATGCCGTGACGCTCATCGAGACAGCCCTCGCCGGCACGCGGGGAGGACAGACACCAGCCCTGCTCGCCCAACTGTACATGCGACATGCCTACGCTTTCGCCTTCCTGCGCGACACCTCGGCCTGCACCGCGGCGATCTCCCAAGCCCGCACCCAGGTCGAAGCGCTCACGCCGGACGACGACCCACCCTGGTTGTATTGGGTCAACCCAGCAGCGATCACGGGCAATGCCGGCGTGTGTCTGCTGCGACTCGGTCAGCCCGACCACGCGATAGCCATGCTCACCGAAAGTATCGCCCAACTCGACGAGTCCTTCGTCCGGGACCGGCAGTTCTACGTGACTCATCTCGCCAGTGCTCTCACCCGACCGGGAAAACAGCGTGACCTCCACGTCGCCATCGGGCTGGGAATGGAGTCCATCGACCTGGTCGAGAGCCTGGACTCGATCACCGGGTTGGGTTATCTCGGCGACCTGTACCACGATCTGAAGCCACACGCCATAGTCCCTGCGGTACGGGACTTCCTGGACCGGGCGCGTGGGCTTGTGGCCGCGTAACGCGCCTCCGAGACCGGGAGCCCACGACGCGGTTTACGACGATCCGGTTGGCTGAGGTGCTGACAGCACAGGCTCATGACATCCCTAGGTCATCTCGCCGCGGTGGGGCGTGGTGGTCGTGCTGGTGAGCTGGTGTGCCGGTCAGGTGCTGGATCGATCGGCTACGGGGGCTGGGGACTGTGACCGCTAAGCGCCGTGCTTTCGCGGAGCGCCGGGAGGTTGTTGGGCACAGCCAGGAGACGCTGGCGCGGCTCGTGGGGGTGCAGCCCACCACGGTGGGGCGCTGGGAGTGGGGCGAGACCTGTCCGCAGCCGTGGTGTCGGCCCGAACTCGCTGATGCCCTGAGTGTCTCGGTCGAAGAGTTGAACGTCATGCTCGCCGAAGGACAGCCGGTCGACGACGGGCGATCAGGCAGCTCGGAGCTACGGGGGGTTGGTGAGCTGCTCGATCTGGATACGGCGCAGGAGCTGCCCGTCGATCTCGAGCATGACCCAGTACTCGCGCCCCCGTGGAACCATCGGGGTACCGTCGAGGTGGCAGTCGTGCTGAGAGGCAGTGATCGTCCGGTGGAGCGCCGAGGGTTCGTGTTCCTCAGCGGCATGGCGTTGACCGCTCCGGCGCATCAGTGGCTGGTGCACGAGCCGGGGCCGCTGGTGTCGGGGTTGTCGGGGCGTCGGGTGTCGGCCGGGCTGGTGGACCGGTTGAGGGCCATGATCCCTGAGCTGCGCGCGATGGATGACCTTGCTGGGGGAGGCACGGTGCTCGCGCTGGTCCAGCGGGAGTTCGGAGTGATCGCCGAGCTGCTCGACCTGGCGTCCTACGACCAGACCACCGGCCGCAAACTTCATGGAGCGCTGGCCGAGCTGGGGCAGCTCGCGGGTTGGGCCGCCTATGACTCCGGGCAGCCGGGACTGGCGCAGCGCTACTACGTAGCCGCTCTCCGCGCGGCGCACAGCGCCGATGACCGGCCCCTGGGCGCCCACATCCTCGGGTCGATGGCCTATCAGGCCGCACGCGAAGGGTACCCCAGGCAGGCTGTCACGCTCGTCGAGACTGCGGTAGCCGGCGTGCGGGGCCGGGAGACGCCGAGCCTGCTGACAGCGCTCTACAGCAGGCAGGCATACGCCTTGGCGACCCTGCGGGACCCCTCCGGCTGCGTGGCGGCGATCTCGAAGACTCGCACCTACGTCGAACGCCTCAAACAAGAGGACGAACCCCCGTACCTGTACTGGGTGGGACCCGGGGAGGTCACGGCCGGCGCCGGTCGCGCTCTGCTGCAACTGGGGCAAGCCGACCAGGCGGTGAACATGCTCGAAGACGGTATCGCCCTGTTCGATGAGTCATTCATCCGTGACCGGACGAACTTCTTGATCCGCCTCGCCGAGGCCCTCGCCCACCCGGGCCCGCAGCGTGACCTCGATGCCGCCGCCGGGCGGGGTATGGCGGCACTCGAGTTGTCCGAGAACCTGGACTCCACTCGCGGCGTCGGGCGTCTCCGCGACCTCTACCGCCAGATGAAGCCGCACGCGAAGGTCCCGGCGGTAGGAGACTTCCTGGACCGGGCGCGAGGGCTCGTGACGGTGTAACGCGCCTCCGAGGCAGGGATCCCGCGCGGCGCGCGATCTTACGACGGTCAGGACCGTGCGGGCCGCCAGCATCCCCTGGGGCTGTGGAATAAGTCAATCCAGTTGGCTCGGGGCCCCCGCCGGAATGCCCCGACCTGCCCGCCACCGACCGGCGCATCGTCGACTCCGAGCGCTTCGCCGGCCTGACCGCGCTGGAGACCCGTCGCGAGGTCTACGGCGCCGAGCGCCGCGTCGTGCTCACCAGCTCACAGACCTCCACCTCGTGTCGTTCTCTCCGATGCACCACTGGACCGACCACAACATCTGGAAAAGATCATCAATCGCGAAGACGACTCCGTACTGCTGTGCGACCTCGGGCTCGTCGACACCCTCGACGAGAAGCGATTCCTCGTAGTCGGCCGGCGACGACCCCTCACCGACGACGGTCCGCTGATCTTCTGACACACCGCGCGAACCCTCCGACGAACCGCAACACGCCGACAACGTTCGCCTCACCAAAACACCAGCTCAGACAGCATGCAACGGTCTGTTATGATCCTCTCATGCCGTCGCATGGGCCAGTCAACGCCCAGCCTTCGCCGTAGTTCGCGTCCGCGCTCCTCAGAGGCGGTAAGATAGCCACCCGGTCGCGGTTCCCTCGGGAACCGCTCTTCATGTTTTGACAGCGCCTTGTCCGTGAAGCGGCCGGACGCCCGAAGGTGTCCCGGCTATGTCTGTCTTCGTGAGCGATCCGTCCTGTCCTCCCCTCACTCGGTGGTTCCGCTGGAGGGGTTGGTTCGGGAGAGCCAGTCGGTGTAGTGGGTGGGGGCAATGCGGGCATCGTTTCGGGCGGTGAGGACGTCGCCGTGGGCGGCGGCGAACATGCCGGCGGTGTCATCGGTGACGACAGAGCGCCCGTCGCTCTTGGCGGTCAGGGTGAGTCGGCCGAGTTCGTCGAGAGGGTAGACGTCGGGACCTGCGATGTTGACGACGCCGTTCAGGGGGCTGCCTGCGGCGACTTCGGCGACGATGCTGGAGACGTCCGCAGCGGCGATCGGCTGGATCGGCGTGCGTGGCAGGCGGACGGTGTCGCCGTCGGCGGTCATGGACAGGGTCGCGTCCATGAACTCCATGAACTGCGTGGCGCGGACGATGGAATACGGGATCGGCCCGGCCTTGAGGATGTTCTCCTGAAGCACCTTCGCCCGGTAGTAGTCCAGATCGGGCACTTGGTCCACGCCGACGATCGAGAGGATGACGAAGTGCCCGACCCCACCCTTCTCGCTCGCGGCAAGAAGGGTGTCCATCGAAGTCTGGAAGAAGGCGAGCGAGGCGTCGTCGAAGGTCGGGGAATTCGTCAGGTTGATGACGACGGCGGTGCCCGCCACGGCCGCATCCAGGCCCTGGCCGGTGATGATGTCCACGCCTGTGGACAGGGAGTGCGGTACGGCTTGGTGCCCGGCCGCGTTCAGGTTCTCCACGACCCGTGACCCGATCAGCCCGGTTCCGCCGATGACTGCGAACTTCATGGTATACGCCTTCTTTCGGTGGTTTGGTGTCCGATATGCGGCTTATGCGGCTCTGATTGCAGCTTAGGTTCTAACCCTCGACGAACGTGACCGTCTCGTCGAGCGTTGCCCGGCCCGTGCGGGCGTGACCCTCCGTGACGTCCTCGAATCCGATCGACATGCCACAGAAGAGGATGAGCTCATCCGGGGGTGACAGGACCTCCGCGACGGTCCTGCGATACACCGACCACGCCATCTGCGGGCAACTGTGCAGCCCTTCGGCGCGGAGCAGCAGCATGACGGTCTGCAGATACATGCCGACGTCGGCCCATTGGGCCGGGCCCATGTCGCGGTCGATGTAGCAGAACAGGGCGGCGGGCGCGCCGAAACAGTCCCAGTTCGCGGCAGCGGCCCTCTGGCGCGCCTCCAGATCCTCGCGCGAAATGCCGAGTGCGCCGTAGCGCTGCTCGGCGAAGGCGGACCGGCGCTCGCGGTACGGGGACTTCAGCGCGGGCGGGTACATCTCGTACTCCCGTTCGTCCCCGGGGTCGCCTGCGGCCACGCGCTCGCCGGCACGCTTCTTGAGCTCGGCCAGCGGCACGCCGGTCAGCACGTAGACGTGCCACGGCTGGATGTTCGATCCGGACGGCGCCCAAGCCGCAGCGGACAGCACGCGCTCCAGCACCTCTCTCAGGACATGCCGGTCGGTGAATCCGCGCACCGCCCGTCGGCTCGTGACCGCCTCATAAACGTCCAAGATCGCCATCTCCTCATCTGCTCAACGTGGCTACCTTCGTCACACTCGCTGTGCCCGTGGCACGGGAGATCACCCGGTCGATCGCTGAGGGAGCGCGTGGAGCAGGAGGCCGACCCAGCGGCTGCGGGCGTCTCTGCGTGGGCGGTCTTGAGGTACTGCCTGCGCTTCGGCAGCGCCGGCGTAGCCGGGCTCCTAGGGTGTGGTGGTTGCGGTGCGGTAGAACTCGGCTGCGGTGACGGTGGCGGGGACGTCGAGTTCGGCGGCGACTGCGGTGATCGCGGTGGCGCCGACGGCGAGGTCGGCTTGGCCGTCGGTGGTGAAATACGGTGCGATGAACGTCTCGTAGTGGGCTCGGGCTTCGTCTGCGGTGTGTCGGCCGAGGAACGTCCGGATGTGCCGCACCGTGGTGTCGGGTTCGTTGTGGATCACCTGCAGGGCGCGCTGGTGGGCTCGTACGACGGCCTGGACCGCGGGGTCGTCCGGGTGGATGTAGGTGGGGTCGACGGCCACGCCTACGGTGGGGATCTGGAAGTGGTCGCCGACCCAGGCCAGCACCCGCCAGCCGTGCTCGGCGGCTATCGCCTCCGGGGCCATGGTGCTGCCGACCAGGGCGGCGTCGATCCTGCCGTCGTGCAGCCGGCGCAGGTCCATGCCGTAGTCGCCGGGCGGGCGGACGATGGTGTGGATGTCGCGGTCCGGGTCGAGGCCGGCCTGGCGCAGCACGATCCGGGCGAAGCACCCGGGTGCGGTGTGGGGGGCGTGTACCGCCAGCCGTCGGCCGGCCAGGTCGGCCGGGGAGGTCAGGCCGGGGCGGGCGAGGAACCAGAACAGCGGGCGGTGGGTGTTGACATTGAGTGCGACCCAGGGGATGCCATCGGCCAGTCGGGACAGCAGTGCCCGGCCGAGCCCGATGGTGGCGCCGTGGCGCAGCCGCTCCTCGTCCCAGGAGCAGCCGTCGCGCAACGCGACGTGGACGCTCTCGTCGGCGTAGTAGTCCTGCTGGTCGGCGATGTAGGCGACCAGTTCCTCGTGCAGGCCCCGCCCGACGTAGGCGAGATCGATCGTGTGCATGAACGTTCTTCCTTGATCGTGTCACCGCCATGGGCCCGCGCGTGCCGCGGGCCCTGCTGCTGCGGCCCATGGTGCTGAGGTGACGGTGTGCGGGATGCGGTCCGGCCGTCGGCCGGACCGGACGGTATGGCCCCGTGTGCGGAGGACAGCGGGGCGTCAGTACATGGACGTCCCGCCGTTGACCGCGGCCGTGGTGCCGGTCATGAAGGCGTTGTCCTCGCTGGCGTAGAAGGCGACCGCTTGGGCGACGTCGCCCGGGTGTGCCAGGCGGCCCAGGGGGGTAGCGGCCACCTGCCGCTGCTTGTGCTTTTCGTCGAACACAACATCCGCCATGCGGGTGTCCTCCACCGGACCGGGCTCGACGACGTTGACCGTGATGCCCCGCGGGCCCAGTTCCTGAGCGAGGTACCGGGCGAACTGCGCCAGTGCGGCCTTGGCCGTGCCCAGTGCGATCATGCCCTCCCGGGGCCGGCGGCTGAGGTCGGTACCGAGATAGATGATGCGTCCCCAGCCCTGTTCGGTCATGGCGGGCAGGACGGCTTTGGTGACCACGAACGCCGCACGCATCTCGTCGTCGAGCTTGCCGCCCAGTTCTTCCCACGTCATGTCCTGGAACGGCTTGATCACATACGGGGTGAGCGCGTTGTGCACGAGCACGTCGATGCCGCCCCATGCCGCCTGGACCTGATCGATCATGCTCTCGACCGCCGCTGCCTCGCGCACGTCGGCCTGCACGGCCATGGCCTGGCCGCCTGCGGCCTCGATGCCGGCCACGACCTCCTCGGCTGCCGTGCCGCTGCGGAGGTAGTCGACCACCACGCGCATCCCTCGCGCGGCCAGAAGGCGCGCGGTGGCCGCACCGATTCCGCTGCTGGCCCCTGTCACCAATGCCACCCTGCTGGTTGCCCCAGTCACGGGCCCACCTCCTGCTCATCATCGCGGGCCGTCGGCATGACCGCCCGGAGTCGTTCATCGTCGATGCCGGGGTGTGCTGAGCGGATCGCCCCGTAGAGCACGGTGTCGACGGTCGCCCGCAGCAGATCGGCCGCGGTCCAGTCGAGTTCGCGCGGCAACTGCGAGGTGAGCAGCCGCTCCAACGCGCCGCGGGTGATCTCACTCAGCAGCTCAGGCGGCGCTGGCAGCAGTCCCCGCCGGTGCCCGTCCCGGAACAGCTCGTCGAGCCGCCGGTAGACCACCGCGTCCACACGCTGCTCCACGTACTGGTGCAGCATCGCATCGCCCCGCCCCGTCGCGAGCTGAGCCGCGCCGATCCGCCCGAGCTCACTGCCTGCCGCGATCAGGAACCGCTGTACCCGCACACCGAACGGCTGCCCTTCTGCGTCCTCGGCCGCCGCCACCAGCGTGCGCTCCACCGCCGCGAACTGCCGATCCAGCACCGCGGCCAGCAGGCTGCGCTTGTCCGGGAAATGACGGTAGATCGTCTTCTTGCTCATCCCGAGCTCACGAGCGAGATCGTCCATGCTCACCCGCGCGAAACCCGGCGCGAAGAACAGCCGGCCGGCCGCCTCCACGATCACGTCAGCACGCTGCCCGTCACCCTCGGAAACTTGAGAAACTGATTTAGTTTCCATGGTTCCCATGATGGCTCTCCACCCCTACGCTGTCAAGGCACTCCCTTCGGGCATGGGGGGCTAACTTTCGGTGGCGCGGCTCATCGTCGACGCAGGATCCGCTCTCTGTGGATACCTCGTCTCGAGAGTGGTGGCCGGCTGGCCGTCGGGAGCTGACGCGTGGGGGACCGCGTGCTCACCTCAACCGACGGACCAGCCGGTGATGGAAAGGGGCGCTGCCCCATGGACTGTGACTGTGATCTTCGTTGGCCGAAGTGATCCTGGCGAGGCACGTCAGGCACAGCGCCGCGCCTATCCCCGCTGCCCGACACTTGGTGCCTCGCGAGGGTGGCGTGGAACCGACTGGCCGCCGGGAGCGCAAGGAGGCACGGGGGTGCTGATGGGCTTGGGCTCAGACGGTCGTAGCGACAGCCTTCCGCGTCAGGCGGCCATGGCTACGACGAGGCTCGAGGGGGCGGAGAGAGCAACAGTCTCGACCTGCTGCAGGTCGGCCTGCTCGAACAGGTCGGCGAGCTCAGCCTTGGTGCGGTCCCGCCCTTGGGTCAGCATCAGCATCGCGATATCCATGAATTTTCCTGGATGCGGCAGGTCGCCCTCCGGGATCACCGGGTCGATCACCAGCACTCGACCGGCCGGGTCCATGACCTGACGAATATTGGTCAGCACGGTGACCGCCTCCGCATCGCTCAGCTGATGGAGCACATGAGAGATCGTATAGGCGTCGCCCTGTGCGGGTACCGCGCGGAGATAGTCGCCGCCGACCATCTCCGCGCGGTCGGCGACGCCTGCCTCAGCCAGTACGTCGGCGGCGCCCGGTACCACGTCAGGCAGATCGAAGACCACGCCCTTCATCTCCGGGTAGCGGCTCAGGATGGCGGCCACGAGGTGACCGTGCGCGCCGCCGATATCGATCAGCCGCCGCACATCCGAAAGGTCGTAGGCGTCGATCACGGGACGCTGGATTTGACGCGTGGCATTGCCCATCGCGCTGCTGAACAGCTTTGACAGTTCCGGTCGCGCGGTCAGGTAGGAGAACAGGGTGGTGCCGTGCACATGCTCGAAGGCAGGTTCTCCCGTGCGTACCGAGTGCCCGATCGCCGCGTATGCGTCCCGCATGGATGGCTGCTCCTGCAGCCTGAAGATATCCCGAAGCGAACCGCCCACATCAGACCGAAGTGTCGCCGCCAGGGGCGTGAGCCCGAAGGTTCGTGGCAAGACCTTGGTGAACACGCCCTTGCTCGCCACCGCGCGCAGCACCCGGTACAAGGCGTCGGCGTTGGTGTCCGTGCGCTTCGCGAGCTCCTCGACCTCCAGCGGACCGTCGGCCACCTGGTCGGCCACACCGATTTCGGCGAGCACACTCAATATGTGCGCCATAGCCAGACCATTGTGGAATTCGAGCATCTGTACGGTCGATTGTGTGAGACCGTTGGCGCTCTCGTTCAGTTCCCCCGTACCCGACATGTGACTGGTTCCCTTCGGTTGACACGCACAGTTACGGCGGTGTTTCAGAGTGGGATGTTGCCGTGGGAGCCGCGGCCCGCGAGGGCTGCGGCGAGGGTTTCGGCAAGGATCTGCCGGGTTTTCGGTGGATCGATGACCTGGTCGACCACGCCGATCGATATCGCGCGGCTGACGCCGCCGGCGACGCGTTCCTGCTCGGCGACCAGCGACGCGTGCAGAACTCCGCGCTCGTCTTCTGGTGCTGCGGCGAGCTTTTTGCGGTGCAGGATCCCGACCGCCGCCTTAGCGTCCATCACGGCGACTTCAGCCTCCGGCCACGCGAACACTGCGGTTGCGCCCAGAGAGCGGGCGTTCATCGCGATGTACGCGCCACCGTAGGACTTCCGCAGCACCAGCGTAACCCGGGGCACGACGGCTTCGGCGAACGCGTACAGCAGCTTCGCGCCGCGCCGGACGATACCGCTCCACTCCTGGCCGGCACCCGGTAGGTAGCCCGGGACGTCGACCAGCACCAGCAGTGGGACGCCGAACGAGTCGCAGGTTCGCACGAACCGGGATGCTTTCTCTGCGGACAACGAGTCCAGGCAGCCGCCCTTGCGGATCGGGTTGTTCGCCACGATCCCGATGGTGCGTCCACCGAGCCGGCCGAGGCCGACGACGATGTTCGGCGCCCACTTCGCCTGCAGTTCCTCGAACATGCTGACCCCGTTCGAGTCGGCGTCGACGACCCCGGCGATCACCGGCTTGATGTCGTAAGCGCGCTGCGGCTGTTCGGGCAGCAATGCGCGGAGATTCTTCTCCTCGCGTACCGCGTGCAGGTCGAACAGGCCGGGCCGCGCGAAGAGCCCAGTGATCCGGCGCGCCCGCGCGTAGGCGTCGGCTTCGGACTCGGCGAGGATGTGAACCACGCCGGATTTCCTGCTGTGTGCGTCGACGCCGCCGAGGTCTTCCTGGTCGATCTGCTCGCCGGTAACGCTGCGCACGACCTCCGGCCCGGTGACGAACACACGGCCGGTGGGCGTCATGATCACGACATCGGTGAGAGCGGGGCCGTACGCCGCGCCGCCGGCGGCTGGGCCGAGCACCACGGAGATCTGCGGGATGCGCCCAGAGGCACGGATCATCGCGTTGAACACGTGCCCGACCGCGTCGAGGGCTTCGACGCCTTCGGAAAGCCGCGCGCCGCCGGAATGCCACAACCCGATGACCGGGCAGCGTTCGCGGATGGCCACATCGATCGCTTCGACGATGTGGCGGCACCCGGTGGCGCTCAACGCGCCACCCATCTTGGTGGCGTCGGTGCAGTAAACGATGACCTGGGCGCCGTCGATCCGGCCTCGAACGGCATAGACGCCGCTGGAGTCGGCGTGACGCAGTGGGGCGACGGTGCCCGCGTCCAACAGCGCAGCCACGCGGACTTCAGGGTCGCGGGGGTCGAGCGTGCGGACTTCACTGTCGGGACTCGTGGCCAAGGCTGTCATCTCATCACTCCTCAAGATGAGGTTCCGGCGCGCGCAGGACGCCAACCGTCGCGTTCGGTGTCCATCGCTACCTGGAGTTCGCGGAAACGTAGTTCACCGCGTCCCCGACGGTCTCGAGGTCGACGAGTTCGTTGTCCGGGATCTTCACGCCGAACTTCGTCTCTACCAGGACGGCGATCTCCACCATGGTCAGTGAGTCGATGTCCAGGTCCTTCACGAACGACTTCTCTGCGGTCACATTCTGCGCCGTACCGGCTGTGGCCTCTTTGAGGATCTCAGCAAAGCCGGCAAGGATCTCCGCGTCGTCTGTCACTGGTTGTTCCCTTCTCGGTTTCGTCTGCTCGGTCGAGCGCAGCTTGCGCATGGTTCAGGATGGATGAGGGCTGTGCACGCCGACCGGTCGCTCGTCGATGCCACAGCCGGCCACCTGGTCCGGCACGATGGTGTGGTGGAGTGCCCCGGCCACCGAGCGGTCACCCACGCGCAGGTCGATGACCAGTTCGTCACCTGGCCGCAGGAACCGGGTCGTGGGGAAACCCTCGTCCAGGGTCTCCCGGATCCGCTGCTCGATGATGCACGCGGCGCCGACCTTGGGATCGCGGTTGGACACCGTACCGGTGCCTAGCACCGTGCCGGCGGTCAGCGGCCTGGTTCTGGCCGCCTGGGCGATCAACTCGGGTACCGTGGCGACGATATCCACTGCGGTGTCCGGGTGTCCGATCAACCGGCGGTTCACCCAGCTGTGCATCTGTGCGTGCACGTGTTCGCCATCCCAGGCATCACCCAGTTCGTCCAGGGTCACGATGGTGGGCGCCATGCTGCACAGCGGTTTGGCGTGATAGATCCCCATCCCGGCGGCCAGATCGTCGCGGAGCACGTCGCGGAGGCTGACGTCATTCACGACGGTGACCCCGATAATGGCGGAACCTGCTTCCTTGGCCGAGGTGCCGAGCTCGACGTCGGCAAGCACGAAGGCCAGCTCGGCCTCGATGTCCAACTCGTCGCTGCCCAACGTCGCCAGTGGCTCGCCGCTGGCGATGAACCGGCTGGAAACGCCGTCGTAGAACGGTGGGTGGCTGGCGCGCGCCGGATCGGGCGGCTCGGAGCCCTGCATCTGGCAGGCCAGCTCGATCAGGTTCGTGTAGGCACCGCAGTCGACCCACGCGTACGCCCGTGGCAGCGGCGCCAGCAGATCGCCCCCGGCGAGTTCCACCCCTGCCACCCAGCCCGACCGTAATCGCTCGTCGGCCGTTCGCAGCGCATCCTCGATCTCTGTCCACCGCTCCAGCGCGTCCTGCAACGTCGGCGCGATCTCATCGACCGGCAGTGCCCGCCGCAGATCCGGACTCACCAGGACCAGTTGGCCATCACGCCCTCGCGCGCGTCGAGAACCCAATCTCATGGCGTACCTCTCCTGCTCCGGTCATCCTGGTCGGGACCCCCCTCAACCGGCGGGATGGGCGTTGACTGGTAGGCGATCAGCCGCCAGCGCCCGCCCTGCCGGGTCCACACCGCCAGTGCTCGGTTGCACTGCTTGAAGGCGATACCGTTCACGTACACCGTCCCGATCACCCGCCCGGTCGCGACCGCCGTGTCACCGATGACGACGACGTGATCCTCTGGCTCGTGGACCACATCCGTGCAACGCAGTTCCTGGTCCCGGATCTTCGCCAGCAAAGAGGCCTTGGTGTCACGGGTAGCGTTGGAGTGCGTGTAGCACATCTCGTCGGTGTACAGCGCGTCGAGCACATCGACATCGCCGTCCCGCATAGCGCAGAATCGCTGCTTCTCCAGGGCGCGAATCGTATCCGCGTCGGCTCGGGTGTCACTCATGCCGATCCTCCACATCGGTTCATCAGTCGGTATCGAGCTGGCGGCGCCCGTCTATCTCGTCGGGTCGGGTGCGCTGATATCACGAAAACCCGGCACCCGAGTTTCATGGTCGACGGCGCAGTCGAACGGGCCACCGTTGAAGGTGATGGCATCGGTGAACGCTTTCATCAGGTCAAACGCGTCTCCGGTGGCGTCGGCGTATGCGCGGTGCAGGTTCAGCACGATCCGATGCGGGTCGGGCCACCGGGCGAACTCCGCGAGGTCGCAGTCGCGGGCGGCCTGCAATGGCGTGCGGCCGGCCGCTAGCCCGGCCCGCGCGGTGTGTCGGATCAATCGGTAGTAACGGGTCTGCGCGTCGAGGACCTCGGCCAGTTCTGCTTCGTCGATGACCGGACCGTGTCCAGGGACGACACGGGCTGCGGGGAACTGACGCAGCCAGTCCGTCGAACGCAGTGCACCGGCGATCGACCCCTGCAGGACCAGTGGCGTGACCTGGTGGAACAGCAGGTCACCAGCGAACAGCACCCGTTGCTGGGGTAGCCATGCGACGACATCGCCACGCGTGTGCGCTTCGTGGCCGGGATGGCGCAGGTCGATCCGGTGCTCACCGGTGAACAGGGTCAGGTCATGAGACAGGACGACGGTGGGCGCGCGGGTCTCGGAGATTCCCCAGTTCGGGGTCGGGGACCAGATCGGGGGAAGCTCGGTGGTCAGCATGGTATCGGTCAGGATTTCGCTCCTGGTGTGCTCGTGGCTGATCAGCACCGTCGACGCCGGCAGTAGCGCGTTGCCGAAGGTGTGGTCGCCGTGCCAGTGTGTATTGACGGCGAGGCGTATCGGTGCCCCGCCTGTCGCGTCGGCGACGGCATCGAGAAAACGGCGAGTGCGCCACGCGGTGGCGCACGTGTCGATGAGGACGACGTCGCTGCCGCCGTGGACGGCGCCCGCGTTGTTGATGAACCACGAACCGTCCGGCTGCACCCACGCGTACACGCCCGGGACCACTTCACTGAGAGTCACCGTACTGAGGTGGGGATCGGCGTGGTGCTCAGGCGGCTGGCCAGGCCCGGGAGCAGGCCCAGGGCATTGTCCCGGTTGATCGCCTGACGAGTGAGGTCGTCGAGCACGGCGGTCTCATCGAGAGCGTGGCCGGCGCGCTCGACCACCGATGCGGGGACACCACTCCAGTCGGTTCCGTAGAGTATGCGACCGGGGTCGGCGGCGGCGAGCAGGCTTGGCAGCGCCGAGGGCACCGACAGTGCCAGGTCGTAGTAGAAGCGCCGGATACCGTCCCACACGGTGGCTTGGTCTACATCGGCTAGGGCACCGGCGGCGACCTCGATGCGGGTGGCTGCGTAGGGCAGGAATCCGCCCGCGTGGGACAGGATGATCTGCACGTGTGGGCAGCGGGCCAGAGTGCCCGATGTGATCAGGTTGATCGCGGCCCGCGTCGTGTCCAGGAGGTAGTCCGCGTAAACCGAGGGCACGCCTGGTGCGCTGCCTTGGGGCAGGTCCAGCGGGTGCACCAGGACGACCGCCCGGCGACGGTTCAGCTCCGCAAACAGCGGGTCGAACAGCGGGGCGCCCAGGTAGTGGTCGCCGCCGTGCGGCAGCAGCACCACCCCGTCGGCTCTCAGTTCGTCGAGTGCGTATGCGGCCTCCGCCAGTGCGAGGTCCATATGTGGCAGCGGCAGGACCGCGAAGAAGCCGAAGCGGTTCGGGTGCGTGTTCACCACGTCGGCGGCTGCCTCATTCACCTGTCGCGCCAGCCGATGCGCCTGTGTCGCGTCACCGAGCACGTCGCAGGGGATGACATTGGATATGACGCTAGCCTCGATCCTGTTCGCGTCCATCATGTCGAGGGTGTCGTTCAGGTGCCACTGCCGGCCCGGCGTGGGTAGCCCGAGCTCACGCATCAGCTCGATGATGTCGGCCGACAGCGCGTGGTGGTGGATATCGATGCGTCCTGTCATCACCGCACCCCTCATTCGGTCGAGTGACGCATGTCGGCGGGTTCGGCGTTGGCTTCATCGTTGAATTCGTCCACGAAGAAACGTTCAACAGCCGGCCAGTCCGCAGCGTTTTCCCAGTGTTCCACGATATGGCCGTCCTGGAATCGCCAGAGCCCGCAGAAATCGCCCTCGAACCGGTGGCCATGGCGATTCGCGGCGAGGCGGCCCAACACGGCGCCGAAATGATCGTTGGCGACGATGTCGCCCGGGGTCATGACGAGTGACCCTCCGGATCTCCGAAACAGCTCAGTTTCCCTTGCCAGCACGGCCCGCTTACCGACGTAATCGCCGGTCATGATGCCGCGTGACCCTACGGGCATGATGTCGCGTGGCCCGGCGGCGTGCAGCACGAAATCCTCACTCGCCAGCTCCGTCAGCAGGCTCAAGTCCGCATAGATGGCGCGCAGCATCTCCACGTGCGGATGTGGTTTGCGGTCGAACACGTTTCGCTCCTCCGGGCTCGTTGTCCGTCGACGTGGCTTGTTCGCGGTCAGTAGACTCCCATGCCCCCGCACACGTTGAATGTTTGCCCAGTGATCGAGTCCGCCTCCGGCACCGCCAGAAAGCCAACCATTCGAGCCACCTCCTCCGGACGCAGGTGCCGGCCGATGGGGACGAGCTTGTTACGCATCCGCAGCACTTCCTCGGGTGTCATGGACTTCGCCTCTGCCAACTGGTTGATGACCCCCGTGCTCAGGTCCGTGTCGACCAGGCCGGGACACACGGCGTTGACGGTGATGCCGGTGCCCGCCAGGTCAGCGGCCAGCGTCCGCGTCATCCCGACCAGCCCGTGTTTGCTCGCCGAGTACGCCAGCCCCAGCGGCGCTGCCTGTTTGCCCGCGGTCGAGGCGATGTTGATGATCCGACCCCAGCCGCGTTCGGAAGCACCGGAACGCAGCATCCAGGCCCGGGTCACCCGAAACGCGCCGTTGAGGTTGGTGTCGATAATGCGGTCCCACAACTCATCAGGCGTGTCCTGAATACGAGTCATGCCACCGATGCCGGCATTGTTGACCAGCACGTCACAGTGTCCGTGTGCGCTGGTGATGGCGTCGAAAAGCGCATCGACCTGCTCCTGGTCGCGTACGTCGGCCACCTGGCCGTCGACCCGATGAACACCCGACTCGCGCAGTGCGGCGAGGCCTTTGTACGCAGTTTCCCGGCTGGTGGCCGAGACGACCACGGTGGCGCCCAGCCTGCCGAGCTCGGCAGCGCACGCGAGGCCGATTCCCCGGCTGCCCCCGGTCACCAATGCGACACGACCGGTCAGCGGGCCATCAGATGGCAGGTCCCCGGCGCACCCGAGGGTTGACGAGTCAGTCGGTATACCAGTCACCAGTGCTCCCTTCGTGGTCACGCCGCCTCCCCGGACCCGTGCCCGGACCGTGACGCGGTAGCCGCCGCCCAGGGCCACATCGATGTCGCGGTCCGCGTCGGGGGCTTGGGTGATGCGCTTCGCGAGCTCGGCCGCGAGGCTGAGAGTCGGAATCCAATGCCGGTCCGCGGCGGTAGTGCGGTCGGTGCCCTCGTAGCGCAAGCCGAACAGTGCCGCACCGCCTGCGCCCTGGTCGGTCACCGGTCGCTGCCGCACCGCGAAGACAGCCGCCCCCTCTGCCGCGCCCGCGGTCGGCAGACCCTGCCCCGGTGGCCAGTCCAGCAACGCGAACGGAGCGACCACGGACTCAACGGCGCCGACGATGGCGACGTCAAGGGCCTGTCGTTCCAGCGCGTCCCTGGCCAGCCACAACGCCTCGGCGAAGCCGGACAGGCGGCCGGCCGTGGTCTTGGCGCAGCCTCGGAAGCCCAACCCGATAGTGACCTCGCCGGTGGCCGCTGTCGGGAACCATGCGGTCACGAAATAGGGCTGCACCACCCGAGGCCCTCGACTGATCATCGACTCCAGCTGGGGATCCGCGTAAGCCCACCCGGCGCGGGTGTTGGCGAAGAAGACGCCCACCCGCTCGGGTGCCGGCATGACGAGCGGGGCAACCAGGTCGGCCACCGCCTGGTACGCCAGCGCAGCGAACCGGTCGATGCGGCGGCCGACACGTGGGGGCACCCCCTCCGCACGGCGGGGATCCTCGGCGAAGGCCGGCAACTCGATGACGGGCTGGTCAGGATGCCGGCTGGAAAGCTCAACCGTCTCACCTTCGGCCGGCACCAGAACCCGGCTGGCCAGCACTTCGAGTTCGTCGACCGCGGTCCTCATGAGATCACCCGTCCTCATGAGATCACCCGGATGACACAGGCGCTGTGTAAGCCGGAGAAGCCGCTGCTGGTCTTGATGACGTACTCGGGTTGCATGTGCCGGGGCTCATCGAGCACGAGGTCCACCGGCTCGTTGAGGGTGTCCCTGGTTGTGTTCTTGACCGGCGGCAGCACTCCTTTCGGCAGTAAGCCGGCCAACCCGACGACCTCCAGCAGGTTCGACGCCCCCAGCGCGTGGCCCAGAACGCCCTTCTGCGCCATGACCGGCATCGAAGCGGACCGGTTACCGAAGACGTCGGCGAAGGCGGCAGCCTCGCTGGCGTCATTGAGTGGGGTCGACGACCCATGGGCGTCGATGCAGTCGATCGCGCCGGCCGAAACGCATGCGTTGTCCAACGCCTGCCGGATGGACCTGGCGATGTCCTCGCCGGTCTTGCGGATGCCGGTCATGTGATACGCGCTCGACACCGACCCCCAGCCGCAGACTTCTAACACCGGTCGCGCTCCTCTGGCGGCGGCCAGCTCAGCGTCTTCCACTACCAGCGCTGCGGCACCCTCGCCCAGCACGAATCCGTCACGCTCACAGGAGAACGGGCAGCTCGCCCGCTCGGGTGGTACCGGTCGCGTCGACAACGCGCCAACGCGTTGAAAGCCGGCCACCACCGCGGGAGTCAACGCAGCTTCCGCAGCGGCCACCAGCACCCGAGGGGAGCGACCGGAGGCGACCGCGTCGACTGCGGCGCCGAGGGCATCCAGCGACGTGGTGCATCCGGTGGAAACGGTCAGCGAGCGACCACGGATCCCCATTTCAGCCCGCACGCGCTCGGTCAACAGGTCGAAGCCGAACCAACCGGCCGGCGGAGCCACCCCGCTGCGGTGGGCGACCTCCAACTCCACGATGGCGCTGATCGCGGTCGCTGCGACGACATCGGCCTCAGCACGCTCCCGATCGGACAGTCCGGCCTCCTCGACCGCCTCACGGACCGCAGGCAACCCCAAGCTGACATGCCTCGGCAGCCCGTCGATGTCCGCTATGGACGCAACGCGACAGCCAATCGCATGATCGAACTCCTCGAACCCGCTCCCGAGCGCTTCACACAGCGGCCATCCAGCCACAAGACCCAATGCATGGGATTCCGAGTCCACGCCCGCCGAAGAGACCGCCCCCGTCCCCACCACCACAACCCTTCGGCGACCACCGATCTTCCCCACCTCAGAACCTACCTCCTCCACCCTAAAATTGCGAAGCCGGCCGCCGGCCTCGGTCCAGATAGTGACATGCGCACAGCGGAGACATGCCGTGTTTTTAAAGTCGCTGACGGTTTTTAAAGTCGCTGACGGTCGCAGTCTGATGACGGATGTGTCAACGTCGTCATCAGGCCATGTAACAGCCGGCCGCCTACCCGATCGGAACCGGCGGCAATGCGGATGGGTCTGGCCGGCTTGCGTCACCCTGCCCGGGCGGTCGGTTCCGGGGTGTATTCAGTCCTTCCGGCGTGGATTGTTCTCGTGGCAGGTTCGGGCAATGGAAAGGAGCTTGCGACGCCGATTGGCCCTGAGGTGAAGCCGACGCTGACTGTTGGTCGACTCGTCGACTCTTGGTCGACTCGTCAATCTGAACTCATACCATTGTCCAGGTCCCCTAAATCGTCAATACTCCGATCGGGGGTCGAAGAGCTACTCTTCGTGACGTTACGGGCGGGTTGACCATGATCACGATCGGTTTTGCTGAGCCAACCCTAAGACGTCATGCTCTCCGACGATCGTGTTCATAGTTTACCTGCGGTAACCCCAGGTGAGCAGCGGATTCGGCGTACCTGCGCCGTCTGGCCAAGAAAAGATCGCGCCCCAGCGCGTTCTTACGGTAGTCTCAGAGGATTCCAGCCGGTCGAGCTGAAAGCCCTCTGTACCGACCAGACATCCACCCAGGACGATCACTGACCCCACACTGCGGTATCCATACCGGGGGTCGAGCTCACAGACCGACACAACTCCACCGAGCAGGTGAGCCACCGGGTCTACGCGACGTCGGACCGGGCGATGACCATCCATCCCATGAGAATTCATCTGATCTTCACAGGAGGCACGTATGGCGGGGAATCAGCGGCAGGAGTACCAGGTCCTTGCGGGAGTGGGACTGACTGCGGTATACGTGGCAGCGGCCCGCGCTGCGGAGAGTCAGCGCAGCGACCCGCTGTTCGACGACCCCTTCGCCGCGGATTTCGTGACCGCCGCCGAGGCCGAGCTGTCCTTCACCAGCCACCATCCGCCCGCGGCGCAGGACACCGCTGACCTGTGGTCCTGGGTCGCCAGTTACGCAGCGGTCCGCACCCGCTTCTTCGACGACTACCTCCGCGATGCCTGCGCAGAAGGCTGCCGCCAAGTGGTGATCCTGGCGGCCGGACTGGACACCCGCGCCTTTCGCCTGAACTGGCCGGCAGGAGTGCGCCTGTTCGAGCTGGACACCCCCGAGGTGCTCACATTCAAAGATCACGTCCTCACCGAGCGAGATGCCACACCAGCCTGCCGGCGTGTGGCCGTCGACGCTGACCTTCGCCACGACTGGCCCGCTGCGTTGATCCAGGCGGGCTTTCACCCCGCTGAGGCCACCGCCTGGCTGGCAGAGGGCCTGCTCATCTACCTCACCCAGCACGAACGCGACCAACTACTCGACAGGATCAGGCAGCTGTCAGCACCGGGCAACCGACTGGCCATCGAGTACAACAGCGAATACATGAACCAGACCGCGGTCCAGCTCATGATCGATTCCCTCAGCGAACCATCCTCCCCCGACGAGGCCTTCCTCAAGACCCTGTGGCAGTCAGGCACCCAAGAGGACCCGACAAGCTGGCTTGGCCGCCACGGATGGCAGGCTCAAGAATACGACGCCAGCGAGCGCGCTCAGTCCTACGGCCGACCACTACCGGCTTACCACGGCCCAGTGGTGCGATCAGCACTAGCAGCCAGACGCGGACTGGTCATCGCACAACAGTCCTCGATGGTTGATTCCGTGAAGATCACGTGAGGGCGTGTCACCACCGGGATGCCAGGGTTCCGTCATGTTTGATGTTTCACCGTTTGAGCTTGAGCTCAAACGGTGAGCGTGACACCGCCCTTGACTTGGGGCGAGGGCTCGTAAGCCGGCCCGCATCGGGTAAGCCCCTGGCCTGCCCGCTGGTAGCTCGATGCGAGTTCTCGCGAGACTATAGACTGTGAAGTGCCAGGTAGAAGCCATGGTCACCACAGATGGGCGCTTGTAGGCGGTAGGTTCGGGGTTCGAGTCCCCGCGTCCGCTCCACGGTGACCAGCATGAATGGTCACCGGATCGAAGTATCACCATGCTGCTCGGCGCCCAGTACCCGGCGTGACCGGTGGCCTGCTGATGCACGAGCCCCCGCTCTCCACCCTCCCGCGCGACGACGCGTCGACCCGGCGTCTGGCCGAGGAGGCGAGCGAACACCTGCGTCTTTCCTCGAAACGCTGACCAGGAACGACAGCCCAGTTGGAGGGGCTGGTGACACGTTCGGGAGCTCCGGGCTGAAGACGCGTGAGCGCCGCGACCGTGTCTGCGCCTGGCTCCCACTACCCGCCGGGATCGACTCCTCAGCGCGGCGGCGAGGCCGGACGGGGATCGGCTATTGCATTCTGCACCGGCTTCGGGTCAAGATGAAGCAGTTGCAAGTTGATGGCAGTAGGGGTGTAATGATGACGAGCACCGCGGTGGCGCTGGTGGGCCGCTCTCGGCAAGCCCGTACCCACGTCCACCTGTGGTCGCTGCCCGACGGCACTGGCCTGCATGCCCCGTACGGCCAGTTGGTGATCGAGTCCGGCACTGGTCGGGTCTGCTGCCATCTGTGCGGGCGGTGGTACGTCTCGCTGGGTGGCCACCTCCGGACGCACGGGCACACCGCCGACTCCTACCGCGAAAAGATGGGGCTGTGCCGGAGCCGTCCACTGGTCGCCGAGGCTCTCTCGCGGTCGATCGCCACTCGCCAGAGTGAGGCTTACCAGCGCTCACCCGCCCTCCGGGCCCGGCTCGCGGTCGGTCAGGAGCTCTCCAAGACCGGCCGGCTGGCCACGCTGGCCAGCGCCGCGCACACCACCAGCCCACCACCCGAGCTGACCCGGCTGCGCCGCGCGGCGCTCGACGCGGGCCGGATGACCAGGGCCACCCAGCGCGACCGGGTGCTGGCCCGACGCCTGCGCGAGCTTGGCTTCGAGGACCTGGCCGGCTACCTGCGCCACGCCTACTCCGCTGGGGCGAGCCTGCGCGGTATAGCCAAGACGACCGGGTTGGGGTGGATAAGGCTGCGGCGCGAGCTCGAGGTGGCCGGCATCGCGGTACGGCCGGCGAACCTCGCCGGCGACCAGTCCAGCGGTGACCAGTCCAGCGGCGACCAGCCGAGTTGCGTGAGAGCGACAATGGCAAGATAGTGGCTACAGCACAGAACGGCCACTACAGGAGGTCGACCATGGCCGATTACACCCTGCCCGACCTGCCCTATGACTACGGCGCCTTGGAGCCGCACATCTCCGGGGCGATCATGGAGCTGCACCATTCCAAGCACCATGCCGCCTACGTCCAGGGCGCCAACACCGCCCTGGAGCAGCTGGCGCAGGCACGGGAGCGCGAGGCGCTGGCGGCGGTGAACATGCTGGAGAAGAACCTGGCGTTCAACCTCGGTGGGCACGTCAACCACTCGGTGTTCTGGCCCAACATGTCCCCCGACGGCGGTGACAAGCCCGACGGCGAGCTCGCCGCGGCGATCGACGAGCACTTCGGGTCCTTCGACGCCTTCCGCGGCCACTTCACCGCCACCTCGCTCGGCGTGCAGGGATCCGGGTGGTCGATCCTGGCGTGGGAGTCGCTGGGGCGGCGTCTGGTCCTTGAGCAGGTCTATGACCACCAGGGAAACATGACCCCCGGCATGGTGCCGCTGCTCCTGCTCGACATGTGGGAGCACGCCTTCTACCTGCAGTACCGCAACGTCAAGCCGGACTATGTCGAGGCTTGGTGGAACGTGGTGAACTGGGCCGACGTCGCCCGCCGGTTCGCCCACGCCAGGTCGGTGGTGCTGCTCGGATCCGCCGGGGCGGAAAGGTGACATGAGCGTCGAGGGTCCGGATGAGCTGCTGCACACGGTGTTGGCGCCGGCGCTGGAGGTGCTCACCGCGTGGAGCATCGCCCAGGCCGAAACGGACCCTTCAGTCTTCCGCCAGGCCATGGACCGCGCCCTCGGCGACGCCGCCGCCGCTCAGGACCCGCTGCGGGGGCTGGCTGAGATGATGTTCGGGCTGTCCTCGCTGTCCGGGATCCTGCTCGATGAGCTCGCCGAGGTCACCGGTCGATCCTGCGGCGAGGTCCTGCACGCGGTGCATCTGCGTTATCTCGACCCGGGGGCCGGACCAGCGCGCTGATCGGTTGCGTCAGTCTCTCCGGGGTGGCCGGTGAGCAGCCAGACGGGGCCCTGGGGGGTGTCGCGGACCTCGATTCCGGCTGTGGTGAGCCGGTCGCGCAAGGTGTCGGCGAGTGCCCAGGAGCCCTGTTCGCGGGCGTGTTCGCGGAGCTCGAGGAGGGCCTCGACGAGGGGCGCGAGGGTCTGGCGGGGGTCTCGGGCGCCGAGTGTGGCGAGCTGGGCCAGGCGAGTGATCATTTGGCGCAGGATGGCGCGGGGTTCCTCGGTGCTGTCCGCCTCCTCGGTGTCGGCTGACCAGTCGACGATCGCCTGTTCCAGCTGGAGGGTGGCCGTGAGCGCCGTGGTCACGTCGCGGGTCCCTAGCGCGGTGGTGAAGAGCTCCGCTAGCTGGTGTGCTCGCGCGCGCAGTGAGGGTGGTGGGCGGGGTGTGTCGGGGGTGTGGTGTCGCGCGCGGGAGGGGGTCGGGTGGCTTCCGGCCGCGATCGCCCGGAACTCCTCGAGAGGCACCGGGGCGCCGGGGGTGAGCAGGGTGCTGCTCCCGTGTCTGCGGACGGTGAGCGCGCCTCGGCCCAGGACTGTCACCGTGTCGGTGTCGAGGTCGAGCACGGCGGCGGTGTGCTCGTCCACCCCGAGGACGACCGTGTCGGGGGTCATCATCGACTCCAGTGTTCGCAGCCGCCGCTCGCCGAGGTAGCAGAACCGGGTGTCGTGGGTGCCGCCCTCGGTGTTGTCGTAGTGCGGGATCACCGCCGCGCGCAGGCCGATCCGTGCCAGCAGGTCCATGCCGCGCGCCCAGTACGGCGCCGCGCCCACCTTGTAGATCTCATACACCGGCACGGTGAGGGCCCCCAGGGTCGCCGCCGCCGCGCTGGCGAAGGTCAGGCAGCCGCCGCCGGTGAGCTTGCCGGCCAGGACCTCGGGTAGCCGGCTGCGCTCCCAGACTCCGAGCGCGTAGGTCGGGCTGCCCGGTCCGGCGAAGACATAGTCGGCGTCTGCGACCCGTGCCAAGGCCCGTTCGCGGGCCAGGACGTCGTCTGCGGTACGCCACGACACGACCTCGAGGGGAACCTGAAGGTTCTGAAAGTAGCCGACCGCGCGCCGCGAGATCTCCGGGGCGTTCTCCTGGAAACCGTAGGGGCTGTCCAGGAGCACCGCATCGACCGGTGCGGCGCCCAGGCGCTCCACCAGCAGGCGATGCACCCGCGCCATCGTCGGGGCGGTCTCTCCGGACCCCATGATGGCGAGCAGCCGCGGCCGGTGCGTCACGAAAGGAGGTCGCCCCTTCGCTCACGTTCCATGCTCAGTGGTGTCAGTCGTCTTGTGGTAAGTCGAAGATGTAGCCGGCACTGCGGACTGTCCGAATTCGAGTCGGCCGGTCCGCGTCACTCTCGATTTTTGTCCGAAGCCGGCGAATGTGCACCTCCAGGTAGTTCCGGACGTCCGCCCGGTCGGGGCCCCATGCGTTGTCTATCAACTCACGCCGGGTGACGACCCGACCGGCGTTGTCCATCAGCTGCCGCAGAATCACGAACTCTTTGTGGGGCAGGTGAACCGGTGTTCCTCGGACGAGGAGCCGGTGCCCATCGAGCTGCAGCTCCACGTCACCGATTCTCAGGATCCGCAACCGCCCGAGAGTCTGGGGATCGACCGACAAGTAACGGCTCGCCTCCGGCTCCGGAACGGGCCACGGCCCCGGCTGGAAGAGGCTGCCGGGGCCGTGGGATACGCCCGCTGGCTGGTGAGCGGGCGGGTCTGGATCAGTCGGGCAGCTGTTGGGCTCGCCTGCGCCGGCCCCTCCCAGCCGTGGAGCCTCAGCGGAACGAGGCGAGGGCGGCCTCGGCATCGCGGTGTTGGCGTCTCCCATCGTGTCCATCCTCTGCCCGCTGGATCCGCACCGATGGGGTCATGCCGGCTCGGCCGTGTCGGATGCGGTGGTGGTTTCGTCGGTGGCGAGGTGGGCGTAGCGCTCGTCGATGCGGCGGGCCTTGTAGTAGAGGACCGCGCCGATCCAGACCACGAGGAACACTCCGACGATGATCCGTCCGGCGGTGTTGATGTTGATGTTGGAGATGTAGTCCCAGGGTTGGCCGGAGAGGTTGAGTTCCTGGGCGAGCAGGCCGAGGAGCTCGATGGTGCCGATCACGAACGCCACGAAGATCGACAGTCCGGTGGTGGTGATGTTGTAGTAGATCTTGCGGATCGGGGTGACGAACGCCCAGCCGTAGGCCTTGGACATGAACACTCCGTCCAGGGTGTCCATCAGCGACATGCCGGCGGCGAACAGGATGGGCAGTGAGAGGATCGCCGGCGCGGGGAGCCCGCCGGCGACGGCGGCGGTGGCGGACAGGCCGAGCAGGCCGACCTCGGTGGCGGTGTCGAACCCCAACCCGAACAGGACCCCGACGGGATAGAGCTGCCAGGAGTGGTTGATGAACTTGTTGTAGCGGCCCCGAAAGATCCGGTTCATCAGCCCGCGGCTGGCCAACAGCTGGTCGAGCTCCTCGGTGCGGTACTCCCCGCGCTTGGCTTGGCGCCACATCTGGAGGATCCCGACCAGCACGAACAGGTTGAGGCTGGCGATCAGGTAGAGGAACGCCGCCGAGACGCTGGTGCCGATGATCCCGCCGGCGGCCTGGAAGCTGTCCCGGAAACTCGAGGCGGCCGAGGCGGCCACTGCGATGCCCACCGACAGGGCCAGCACGATGGTGGAATGGCCCAGCGAGAAGAAGAACCCCACCCCCAGCGGGCGCTTGCCCTTCTGCAGCAGGTAGCGGGTGGTGTCATCGATCGCGGAGATGTGGTCGGCGTCGAAGGCGTGGCGCAGCCCGAACCCGTAGGCCAACGCCCCGGCCCCCGCGAAGATCAGGGTGCCCTTGGTGTCGCTCAGATCGTGGTAGCGGGGTTGGGAGTTGTAGTAGTAGAACATCCCGAACCCCACGATGTGCAGCAACGCCACGAACCCGAACAGCCCGGCCAGCCGCGGGATCTCATCACGGGTGAACCGGATCCGCTGCTTGTCGGTCACCATCGGCTCGCTCGCTGTCGCTGCCGTGGAACCGCTCTGGTGGGATGGCATCGTGCGCTCCTCTTTCAGGCTTCGGCCGGCCCTCACCCGCGGGCCGGCACAGATCCTGTGCTGCGAGATGGGTGCAGTAGCCTCGGATGGTAATACCGAGTGACTAGCTAAAACCACTCGATCGTGGCAAAATGCCTGAAAAACTACGCTCGGTGTTCTCGAAGAGGCGATGGGTCGTCTGGAGTGTGGTGGTCAAGTCGGTCCAGCAGTGGCGTGCTCGAGAAGGTGACGCCACAGCGTCGCCAGTCTGGGCCGGTTACGGGGAAGGGTGAGGGCATGCACACGGTGACGGGAACGCGTGAGCCTGCGGACTATGTGGCTGGGCGGTTCGACGATGCCGGTGACCGGCGTCAGGCCAATCGCGCGGTCGGTGTGAGCGCTGTGGGGCTGGCCGTGACGGGGCTGGTGGAGCTGGGCATCGCGGTACTCACCGGCTCGGTGGGTCTGCTCGGCGACGCGCTGCACAACCTGTCGGATGTCTCGACCAGCCTGGTGGTGTTCCTCGGCTTCCGGGTCAGCCGGCGTACCCCCTCGGAGCGCTACTCCTACGGGCTGGAGCGCGCCGAGGACCTGGCAGGCCTCGGGGTAGCCCTGGTGGTGTGGGCCAGTGCGGTCTTCGCCGGGTGGGAGAGCGCGCACAAGCTGCTCGCCGGGTCCGGAACCAGCCACGTCGGCGCCGGTATCGCCGCTGCGGCGCTGGGCATCGTGGGCAACCAGCTCGTCGCCCGCTACAAGCTGCGGGTGGGTCGGCGCATCCAGTCGGCCACGCTGGTCAGCGACGCCAAACACTCCTGGCTGGATGCGCTCTCCTCGGCCGGCGCGCTGGCCGGCCTGGTGGCGGTGGCCGCGGGTCAGCGCTGGGGTGACCCGGTGGCCGGGTTGGCGGTGACCCTGTTCATCTGCCACGTCGGCTGGGAGGTCACCACCGACATCGGCCACCGCCTGCTCGATGGCGTCGACCCCGGCGTGCTCACCGCCGCCGAGCACGCCGCCGCTACCGTGCCCGGCGTCCGCCATGCCCACGCCCGCGCCCGCTGGACCGGCCGCACCCTGCGCATCGAGATCGAGGCCTGGGTCGACCCCGCCCTGCCCATCGCCGCCACCGACCAGCTCGGCGGCCGGGTCATCGAGGCGGTCCACGAGGCGGTGGCCGAGGCCCGCGCGGTGACCGTCATCCCCCGCGCCATGCCCGAACCCGCCTCACCGGCCACGTCATGACGGAGAGGGCGGACCCCCAGGAGTCTGCTCTCGCCCGCTACAGGCGGTGCTGTGGCTGTCACGTCCGCCAGCACGTCACTACAGGGTCAACTTCACCTGTCTGGGCGGCAAGTGCTGAGATCTGAACACCCAGGGTAGTGATTCGGCGTATCTAACACGATTGGGTTGTTTTTGTCTTGCGCTCGATATTACCCTTCGAGGCTACTGCATCTAAGTTGCGACAAGAGCATCCGTGTCCGCAGGCAGAAGCGGTCACAGCTCGACGGCGGTTGCTCGTCGAGCATGTGGAGGAGCCCGACCATGAGTCAGATCACCGAGCACGCCACCCCGACGGATGCCGGCCGCGAGGTGCTCGATGAGCTCGACCGCGACCGTACGCGCGGGCGCACCCGGATCTGGCTGGGCGGCCTCACGGCCTTGCTGGTCCTCACCCTGCCGGTCGCCACCGGCATCGGCCCCGTCGACATCTCACCGGCGACGGTGGCGAGGATCATCGGCCATCACCTGCTCGGCTGGCCGCGGGCGGTGAGCTGGTCGGCGGCGCAGGACGCGATCGTCGAGCAGGTGCGGATACCGAGAGTGCTGCTCGGCGCGGTCGTCGGCGCCGGACTAGCCGTCACCGGCACGGCGCTGCAGGCGATGGTGCGCAACGTGCTCGCCGACCCCTACCTGCTCGGCGTCACGGCCGGCGCCTCCACCGGCGCGGCGGCGACGATCCTGTTCGGCGTCGGCACGGCGCTGGGCGCGAGCTCGTTGACCGGCAGCGCGTTCGTCGGGGCCCTGGCATCGATGGCCGTCGTCTTCGCGCTGGCGAGGATCGGCGGGCGGATCACCTCGATCCGGCTGCTGCTCGCCGGTGTCGCCGTCGGCTACATCCTGTCGGCGGCCACCAGCTTCATGATCTTCATCTCCGACTCCGAGCAGGGTGCCCGGGACGTGCTGTTCTGGCTGCTCGGTTCGCTCACACTCGCCGTCTGGTCATCGGTCGTGACCGCCGGTCTCGTCGTCGCCGCCGCCGTCGGCGTGCTGCTGCTGTGGGCGCGGCGGCTCGATGCGCTCGCCATCGGTGACGAGACCGCCCGCGCCCTGGGGGTCTCTCCCACCCGGGTGCGCACCCAGTTGCTCTTCGTGGTCTCGCTGTGTGTCGGGGCGGTGGTCGCGGTCTCCGGTGGCATCGGGTTCGTCGGCCTGGTCGTGCCCCACATCGCCCGGCTCTGCGTCGGCGGCACCCACCGCCGGGTGCTCCCGACCGCGGCACTCATCGGAGCCGCGTTCCTCATCTGGGCCGACGCGTTCGCCCGCGTCGTCCTCGCACCAGCCGAGCTGCCGCTGGGCATCGTCACCGCGGTCGTCGGCGCACCGATGCTCCTGATCCTCGTCCGACGTTTCCACGCGTCGCAGACCTAGCCCACCGTTCCGATCGGAGCAGCCCGTGAAGCGCCGAACCCGTTCGCTCACCACCTCGGTCACCGTGACAGCCCTCAGCCTGCTGGCTGCGTGCGGTAGCCCGGCCGCACCCAGCGCAGCCCCGAGCACCGCTGGTGGCTTCCCGATGACCGTGAGCGTCGACGGAGGCACCCTCACCTTCGGCCATGCCCCCAAGGTTCTCGTCGACCAGTACGAAGCCGTGTACCCCGTCGCGGCGGGCGGCGGGAACCGCACCGGCAACGTGGTGGCGGTCACCGGCGACGCCGACCAGCCCCTCGGCGCGGTGGGCGAGACGTTGGTGAACGTGCCGCGGCTCGCGACGTTCCAGACCGTGTCCAAGGAGGTCATCATCGGGCAGCGGCCCGACCTGGTCATCACGCACGGCTTCGCGGACGCGAGCATGTCGGACCAGCTGGCCGCACAGGGCATCAAGACAATGATCGTCAACGTCTGCTGGGACGGTTACGCCGCCGCCCACGGCGGTCGTGTCGGTTTCGACGCCATCTACGACGACATCACGACCATCGGGCGGCTTCTCGGCACCCAGGACTACGCGGCCCGGTCGGTCGCCTCGCTGAGACGGACCGTGTCGACGGTCCAGCAGAAGGCGCAGAGCCTGCCCAAGCAGAGCGTGGCCATCACGGCCGGTCTGTTCAGCGGCAGCTTCTTCACCTACGGTCAGCCGAGTATAGCCAACACCCAACTCGAGACACTCGGCCTGACCAACGCCTTCAGTGACCTGACCAAGCGTGGCGACAGCGTCAGCCCCGAGGAGTTCGTCTCCCGAAACCCCGGGTTTGTGGTACTCGGCTACGACCCCGTCACCGGTAGCCCGGAGAAGTCGATGCGGGACGCCATGGCGGTGCCCGGGTTCGCCACCATGAGCGCGGTTCGCGACCACCACGTCCTGGTGCTGAGCGACACCTACCTGCTGGGCCGCGCCGTCGACGGCCTCCAGATGATCTACGACGCGATCGCCGCCGCGAGATGATCTCAGCGTCCGACGTCTCCTTCGGCTACGGCGGCACTCTCGTGCTCGCGGGCGTCGGGCTACTGGCCGGGCCGGGCGAGATGGTCGGGCTGATCGGACCGAACGGGTCGGGCAAGACGACGCTGCTGCGCATCCTCTACGCGGCGCTGCGGCCGAGCGCGGGGACGGTCAGCCTGGACGACGCACCAGTGGGGTCGATGCGCGTCAGCGACATCGCCGTGCGCATCGGGGTCGTCGCGCAGGAGCCGCCGTCGGAGATTCCGCTCACGGTCACCGAGATGGTCCTGCTCGGCCGCTCGCCTCACCGGTCGACGTTCCAGAGCTACACCGCGACGGACCACCGGATCGCGGCGGCGGCGCTCGGCCGCGTCGGAGCCCGACATCTCGCCGACCGCGACTACGGGCGGTTATCCGGCGGGGAGAAGCAACGGGTGTTGATCGCCCGCGCATTGGCCCAACAGACCGAGCACCTGCTGCTCGACGAACCCACCAACCACCTCGACATCCGCTACCAGCACGAGGTGCTGGACCTGATCCACGGCATCGGGGTGACGACGGTCGTGGTGCTGCACGATCTGAACCTCGCCGCCCGCTACTGTGACCGGCTCGTGCTGCTCGACCGTGGTGAGGTCGTCGCTGCGGGGCATCCCCACGACGTGCTGACCCCCAGCGTCCTGGAACCGGTCTACGGCGTCGCCGTGCGCACGCTCTCCGAGCCCGACTGCGTGCAGCTGATCTTCCGCTTGCCCGGTGGTGGAGTCGGCCGGGATCTGCATGACGAAGCGCGGACATGAGCGGATGCGTCGACACCGATGAAGGGAGACCACGAATGACTGACGTCCTGGCGCGGATCGGCGCCTACTGGAACGCCGCCGCGGCGACATATGAGCAGGCTGCGGGCCATCACCCGCAGACCCCGCTGGAGTGGGCGGCCTGGCGCGGCGTGCTGGCCCGGCTGCTGCCGCCGGCGCCGGCGCGGGTGCTCGACGTCGGCGCCGGCACCGGCATTCTCAGCCTGGCCGCCGCTCACCTCGGTCACACCGTCACAGCACTCGATCTCGCGCCCGCGATGCTGCAGCGGTTGCGCATCACAGCCGCCGCCGATGGCGTCGACGTGGTCACGATCAACGGCCGTGCCGATGAGCCGCCACCGGGACCGTGGGACGCGGTGATGTCCCGGCACCTGCTGTGGACGCTGCCCGATCCGGTGGGCGCACTGCGTTCCTGGCGGGCGGTGTCTCCGCGCGGCGGACTGCTGCTGCTGGAGAGCCTGTGGGGAGACGCCGCAGGCCCGGTCGAACGCGGCCGAGTCCGCGCGGGTGGCTGGCTACGGCAGCTGCGCGGTACCCGACACGGCCACGACGGCCACTACGACGAGGCACTGCGCGCCGCGCTCCCCCTCGCCGATGGCGTCACTCCGGAAGCGATCGTCGACGCCGTCACCGAAGCGGGCTGGTCGTGGCCTCGAGTCGAACGACTGGCCGACGTCGAGTGGGCGATGAGCAGACAACTACCGATGCCGGACCGGTTGCTGGGCGTCAACACCACCTTCGCGGTCGCGGCGGACTGATCGGTACCGGCGTTGACGTTGCTTCCAGCTCGCCGGCGGACAGCACCACCGAGGAGTTCCACGCTCGGGAGCGGTCATTAATCTTATCCGGGAACTTATCGGGGGCTTATCCGGGAACATCCCGGCGGAAGAGAGGATGTCAGATGCCGAAAATCGTCCCCTGCCTGTGGTTCGACGGACAGGCCGAGCAGGCGGCGGCGCATTACATCGGGATCTTTCCCGACTCCGAGGTCCTCGGGGTGACTCGCTACGGGCCCGGGGCGCCCGGGCCCGAGGGCAGCGTCATGGCCGTCAGCTTCAGTCTCGACGGGCAGCGGTTCGTCGGGCTCAACGGTGGGCCGCAGTTCACCTTCACCGAGGCCATCTCTTTCCAGGTCCTCTGCGCAGACCAGGAGGAGGTCGACTATTACTGGGACCGGCTGTCCGAGGGCGGGCAGGAGGGGCCGTGCGGGTGGCTCAAGGACCGGTTCGGCGTCTCGTGGCAGGTCGTGCCGGCCGTGCTCCTCGACCTGATCGACGACCCTGACGCGGGCCGGGCGCAGCGGGCTACCCAGGCCGTGCTGAGTATGGGCAAGATCGAGATCACCGAGCTGCTGCGGGCGGCTGATCCGACACCGGCCTGAGAGCCGGCGCCCGGACCGACGTGCGACCCGGTGGGGGTGGGGGCACCGGGTCGTCGGTGGTGGGCGTGCGGGGTCGGCAGCGGCCTAGCCGCTTGATGGTGAGCCAGCTGCCTCGCCGGGCGCCGTGGGTCTGTAGCGCCTGGGCCGCGTACTCCGAGCAGGTCGGAGTGAAATGACAACAGGGCGCCCGACGCGGGCTGATCTCGCGTTGGTAGGTACGGACACCGGCAAGCAGCAGTGCGGTGAGTCTCGAGCCCGCCGTGGGATCCCTGCGCCGGAGGGTCCGGGCCTCGGCGATCAGAGTTCCGGTCAGTTGCGGGCCGGCCAGCAACGTCAGGACGAGACAGTTGCCGCTGAGGCCTTCCCCGAGACAGCATCCGGCGTCGAGTAGGCATGCGTCTCGAAGACATGACCCGCCTACGGGCCGGGGCTGGTAGGGATAGTCGTAGCGACGGTCATACCGTCTGCGTCGGAAACGCGCCATGTCCCCAGTGTGCACCTACGCGGTGCCGCTCGTGCCGGCCTAGTGGTCCGACGTGGGGTGAGCGTGCCCATCCGGCCTCAGCCGTCGGCACCTCCGCACGCCGCGACAGTCTCACTGGACGATCAGTGTGCCGGTCATGTACGGGTGGAGGGTGCAGATGTAGGGGTAGTCGCCTGGCTTGGTGGGCGCGGTGATCTCGCGACGTTGCCCGCTGGGGATCGTGCCGGTGTCGAAGGACTTGTCGCGGGCGGTGAGGGTATGGGGGGCCTGGTCCTCGTTGAGCACCATGACTCTGGTTCCCGGTGCGACGCTCACCGAGGCGGGCACGAACGTGAAATTCTTGATCACAACAGTGTCTGCGGCGGTGGGGGCGCTCGGACCGCCCCCGCCGCCGCCCGCCGTGCCGCCGCAGCCCGCCACGAGCCCCAGCACGGCGACCAGCACCGTGAGCAGGGTCGCGGTCGGACCTCCTCGGACCGCGGTGGTGGGCGGGCTCATGGGGGGATCATGCCACCGTCAGGTCGTCGGGCTTGAGGGAGCCGGTGGTCCCGATGAAGGAGTCCGGGACCGGGTACTGGCCCAGGATGAAGTGCAGGATCGCGGCGTGCATGGTCTCCACCGGTTGGATGGTGGCCGCGGTCATGATCCCACCGGGGTCGGACACGGTCGCCGTGGCGGCGGTGTAGGTCTGCGCGGCGGTGTTCTCCAGGTTCAGCGCGAGCTTGGCCACATCGGGCACCGAGCCGGCCGCGTCGAACATGCTCAGCTGCTCCGGGGTGACCCGCAGCGGCGCGCCGTTCACGGTCGGCTTGCCCGCTTTGGACAACACCGCGTTCCAGGCCTGCGCGTGGTCGGCGTGCTGCCTCATCACGGTCCGCACGAAGGTGTCCACCGCCGGGGGCACCGTACCCAGCTGCCCCGCACCGGCCTTCTTCAACGCCCCGGCGTAGGCGGTCACCGCCAGGTTCTCCGCCGCCGTCGCCAACGCCACCACCCTCAGGTCCCCGGTATAGGTCTGCGTCCGGGCGCCCGGCGTGGCCGCGGGTGAAGAGCTCGGCGCGCCCGAGGAACCGCTGGAGCATGCCGCGACCGCGCCGAAGGCGACCGCGCCGGCCGCGCCCACGACGAAACCACGCCGAGTGGACGCCACCCGCGCCACCCGCCCGAGACTCACCGCCATCTCGTCGATGAGCGCACGAACCTGGGGGAACGTCGACTCGTGCAGCTCATCGAGCTCACGGGTCATCTCAGAGAGCTCGCGTTCGCTGACCGCCATCTCCGCGCGCCGCGCCCGCCGGGGGAGAATACTCACTTCACGGCTCCTTCATCGACCGGAGCGGCCATCGTGGTGGGATAGAACGAGTCGGGGAAACCCACGCTCCCCGCCGCGGCGGGAAGCCTCGCCGCATCCGGGGGCAGCGCGACCAGCTGCGGCTCGTCCGCCTTCAGCAACGCCTGCACCGCCAGCAGGATCGCCCGATGCTGCGACTCCACCCCGGCCACACCGGCGAACAGCTGCCGCAGCTCCGCCGTGGACACCACCCCCACGTCCTTGACATAGGTCTGCGTCGCCACATCCTCCAGCGAGATCGCCAACCCCACCACATCCAACGGACCCGTGATCGTGGGCACCTTCGCCCGCACCATTGGCGCGTACCTGGGATCCGGACCGGTCTGAGGCCGGCCACCCAACCGCCGCGCCGCGGCGTTGAACGCCATCGCATGCTCGCCGTGCTGGCCCATCGTCCTCATCGCGAACGCCTTCACCACCGGGTTCGCCGCATCACCCCCGATGAACGGCAACCCCAACGCGGTCTGATACGTCGACACCGCCAGGTTCTCCAGACCGGCCGCGGTCTGCAACGCCGACACGTCATCACCCGCCGCCCACACCCTCCTACCCCCCACCAGACCCGCGGCCCCCGCCACACCCGCGACCGACCCCCACCGCCCACCACTCCGACCGGCGGCCACCCGGGCCTCCCGCGCCGCCTCCACGTACTCACCCAGACCCCTGCGAGCGGTCCGCATCGCATCCGACTGGAGATCATCAGACTCCTCCAGAAGCTCTCGGAACCCACCCTCATCAACCCTGTTCCGCACGAAACCTCCCAACAGCTGGTGGGCGCTCGATCTCACACAAGACGCGCGAGAGGAAACAGCCGAGCTTTCGGTTACCCGCATCGACGGGCTCGAACACAGTCCGTTTATCACGATCAGGTCACAGTTCGACCAGTGCGGGAATGTGGCCGGCCGGCTCGCCGCATCCAGGCGAGGTATAACTCGGGGCTGTGACGAGGACCGCGCCGTGACGAGGACCGCGCCGCGCGAGCCCTCGACAGTGTCCCCAGTGTCCCGGGGCCTTGGCGCGGACCTGGTGGCCGCCTGGTGCGCCGGGCTGCTGGTCGCGGTGGCCGCGGCACTCGGCGCCTGGTTGCTCCACTGCGGGGTCCCGCTGCATGTCGACGCTCCTCCGCTGGGTGCGCAGTGGCTGCCGCACACCGGGCCGGGCACGGTCCCCTCGGTGCTCGTCGCGCTGCTGGTCATCCTGCGCGGACCCGAGCTGGCCGCCCGGCTGCCCTGGCGGCCGCTGCTGGGGGTCTCCGCCGCTGTGGCATCAGCCTGGACGATGGTCCTGGCCCTGATCGACGGCTGGCAGCGCGGGGTGGTCGGGCGGCTGACCACCCCGACCGAGTACCTGCACGACGTCCCGAGGGTCGGCGACGTGGGCGCGATGCTGCGGACCTTCGCCGAGCGGATCGCCGGAGGGCGGCCCGAGTCCTGGACCACGCACGTCGCCGGGCATCCCCCTGGGGCGCTGCTGGTCTTCGTCGGCCTGGACCGGGTGGGGCTGCCCGGCGGGGCGCCGGCGGCGCTGCTGTGCGTGCTGGTCGGGTCGTCGGCCGCGGTCGCGGTGGCGGTCACGCTGCGGGCCCTGGGCGCCGAGGCCACCGCCCGAGCGGCGCTGCCGTTCGGGGTGCTGTTTCCCGGCGCGATCTGGGTCGGGGTGTCCGCGGACGGTCTGTTCACGGGGGTGCTGGCCTGGGGGGTCGCGCTGGTCGCCATCGGTGCCGCCCGGCGACGGCTCGACATTCCGGCGCTCGCCGCAGGCGTGAGCGGCGGGTTGCTGCTCGGCGCCACCCTGTTCCTGTCCTACGGGCTGGTGCTGGCCGGGTTGCTCCCGGTGGCCGTCGCGGTCACCGCCCGTCGCCTCGCGCCGCTGCTGGTGGCCGGTGCCGGCGTGGTGGCCGTGGTGGCCACCTTCGTCACCGCGGGCTTCTGGTGGCTCGAGGGATACCAGCGGGTCACGGTCCGGTACTACCAGCCGGGGGAGTACGGCCTGGAGCGCCCCTACGGCTACTGGGTGTGGGCTGACCTGGCGTGCCTAGCGGTGGTGCTCGGCCCGGCCGGGACGGCCGGGCTGCGGCGGGTGCTCACCCCGGAGCGGGCGCACCCGCGCGCGCTGGTTCTGCTGTGCGCGGCGGCCGCGCTGGCGGTGCTGGTCGCCGACCTGTCCGGGCTGAGCAAGGCCGAGGTGGAGCGGATCTGGCTGCCGTTCGCGGTCTGGCTCCTCCCCGCCGCCGGGCTGCTCCCGGCGCGGCGGGCCCGGTGGTGGCTGGCCGCCCAGGCGGTGCTCGCGCTGGCCGTCAACCACCTGCTGCTCACGACGTGGTGACCGGCTCGCGCAGCGGGTCGGTGGCGAACCGGGTGACACCTTCGGCGAAGGACACTCGCGCCCGGTAACCGAGCAGCTCGGCGGCCCGGGTGGGGTCGGCCGTCACATGCCGCACATCGCCGGGCCGGGCGCCACCGACGACCTGCGGAGCTGACCCGCCCATCGCGTGGGCCAGCTCGGTGGCCAGCTCACCGACGGTGTGCGGCTGCCCGGAGCAGATGTTGACCGGCACGCACCGCCCGAACGGCGGACGGGCGGTCAGGGCCAGCGCGTTGGCCCGCGCGACGTCGGACACGTGCACGAAGTCCCGGCGCTGCCGTCCGTCCTCCATCACCCGCGGCGCGCCACCACCCGCCAGCGCCGACCGGAAGATCGACGCCACTCCGGCGTAGGGAGTGTCGCGAGGCATCCGGGAGCCGTAGACGTTGTGGTAGCGCAGCGCCCACACCCCCCCTCCGGTCTGCCGGGCCCACACCGCGGCGAGGTGCTCCTGGGACAGCTTGGTGGCGGCGTAGGTGCTGCGCGGGTCTAGCGGGGCGTCCTCGCCCACCAGCAGGGGCTCGAGATCGGCGCCGCAATGTGGGCAGGGCACCTCGTAGCGCCCGGCCGCGATGTCCTCGGCTCGTCGTGGTGCGGCGGGGACGACGCCGTGACTCGGGCAGGTGTACCGGCCCTCGCCGTAGACCACCATCGAGCTGGCCAGCACCAGCCGGCGCACCCCCGCTCTGTGCATTGCCGCCAGCAGTACCGCGGTCCCGAGGTCGTTGTTGGCGGTGTAGTCCGGGGCGTCGGAGGGGTCGAGCCCGTGCCCGACCATTGCGGCCTGGTGGCACACCGCGTCCACCCCGGGCAGCAGGCGGCCCAGCAGCTCGGCGTCCCGAACGTCGCCGCGGACCAGCTCGTGCCCGGCCGTCCACTCCGGCGGCGCGCCTGAGCCGTGGGCCTGCGGCAGGAACGCGTCCAGCAGCAGCACCGAGTGCCCGCCGGTGGCGAGCAGGTCGGCGACGTGCGAGCCGATGAAACCCGCGCCGCCGGTGATCAGAACTCGCACGCCGAGCACGCTACGTCACTCCATCGATGATCTCCAGTACCCCCTCGGCGGTGCCGGTGACGAACAGCCGGCCGGTAGCGCTGTCCACCGCGACCGTGTTCGGCTGGCGGACCGTGGGCAGCGGGGTGGCCAGTACCGGCTCCCGCGCGCCGAGGTTGAGCCCGATCACCTCGTTGAGCGCGGTCAACGTCACCCACAGCCGGTCGCGGACCGGGTCGTAGGTGATCCCATAGGGCGTGCCGGGGAGGGAAACCCGACCGATCTGTCGGATCGCGGGTGCAAGCGCATAGAGCAGCACGGCCCCGCCGCGGGTGTCGACGACCGCCAGGTGCCCGCGCTTGTCGGCGACCACATGGGTGGGTCCGGCACCCGCGGGCAGCTGCGCCACCCGCCGCATCCGCTGGGCGTCGTAGACGTCGAGGGTGTTCTCCCGGACGTCGACCAGGCCGACGAGGTCGCCGACGGCCGCCAACCCGGCCGGCTGGGTGACGTCGGTGAAGGTGTGCACGATCTCCTCGCCCCGCACCGCGACCACGCTGTGCCCGAGCTCGTCGGCCACGAACACGGTGCCGCCCGCGGCGGCCGTGGCATCGTGCGGGGCCCTACCGGTGACCACCCGAGAGGTGATCTCGCCGCCGGGCAGCGCCACCCGCAGCAGCTGGTTCGAGTCCTCGTCGGGGACCAGCACCGGGCCGCCGGGCGCGGCCAGCTGCAGGTGCCGCAGCCCACCGGGCAGCGGCACCGTGCGCAGCACCGCGCCGGTGGTGGCGTCCAGCAGGGTCAGCGCGTCACGCACCCCGACGGCCACGATGTGCGTCCTCGGGTCGACCACGACGCCCTCCGGGGCGGCGCCCACCGGCACCGTCCGCCCGGCCGGTGGCGCGGTCGGCACGGGAGCGGGGGCCGGCTCGGCCGCCGGCGGCAACCGAAGCGCCGGCGGCGACCCGGTGGAGGTCGGCACCGCCGGGGACGAGGAGCCGCACCCCGTGATCAGGGCGACGGTGAGGACGGTCACGGAGACCCAGCGAGGGCGCACGCCTGGTGATTCTTCAGCGAGTGGCCCGGCGCTGTTCCGGCGACCCATCAGGTTCGTGCCGATCGCCGCCGCCCGTGCCAGGATTGGGGGTGGAGTGACTCGTGAGTATCGGCTCCAGACCCCGGAGCCGGGCTGCGCAGACCTCGCCCCGTGTCCATCACAAGTGGAGCGGGGCGTGACAACAAGGAGATCCCATGTCGACCCGCACGCCCCCCTCGTCTTGCTCCAGCTCCGCCGCCAGGTCAGCTATCGGGGGCCCCGTGGTGGGTACCGCGATGGACGTCGAGGGTCAGCACACCCCGCAGCAGGTGATCGCGGGACTACGCGCCACCAGCGAGGGGGAGGATCTGGTCCAGCTGCTCAACCCGGAGGGGCAGCGGGTCTCGCATCCGCGGTTCGACCTGGAGATCTCCCCGGCGGAGCTCCGGTCGCTGTACCGCGACATGGTGCTCGTCCGCCGGTCGGATCGGGAGGCCAAGGCCTTGCAGCGGCAGGGGGAGCTCGGTCTGTGGGCCCCGCTGCTGGGCCAGGAGGCCGCCCAGATCGGTGCTGGTCGCGCGATGGCCCCGCAGGACATGGCCTTCCCGTCCTACCGTGAGCATGGCATCGCGTGGTGCCGAGGGGTGGATCCCACCGAGCTGTTCGGCATCTTCCGCGGCATCGACCAGGGCTCCTGGGACCCGCTCAGCACCGGGTTGCAGCTGTACACCATCGTGATCGCCAACCAGTGCCTGCACGCCACCGGCTACGCGATGGGGCAGCGGCTGGACGGGAGGATCGGCGACGCCGAGACCGGTGAGGCCACGATCTGCTTCTTCGGCGACGGCGCCACCTCACAGGGCGACGTGCACGAGGGCTTCGTCTGGGCCGCCGTCTATGACGCGCCGGTGGTGTTCTTCTGCCAGAACAACCAGTGGGCGATCTCCGCGTCGCTGGACCGGCAGACCCGGGTGCCGCTGTACCAGCGGGCCCGCGGCTACGGCTTTCCCGGGATCCGGGTGGACGGCAACGACGTGCTGGCCACCCTGGCCGCCACCCGCTGGGCGCTGCGGGAGTGCCGTACCGGCAATGGCCCGGTGCTGATCGAGGCGTGCACCTACCGGATGGACGCGCACACCACCTCTGACGACCCGACCCGCTACCAGCTCGCCACCGAACTGGAGGAATGGAAGCTCAAGGATCCCCTGGAGCGGGTCCGGGTGCACCTGGTGCGCGAGGGGCTGGCGGAGCCGGAGTTCTTCGACGGCCTGGCCGCTGAGGCCGACGAGCTGGCCCTGCGGCTGCGCGACTACTGTATCTCGATGCCCGCCCCTGGTCCGGAGCGGATCTTCTCGAAGGTCTATGCCGAGTCCTCGCCCCTCCTCGACGCGGCCCGTGAGGACTACCTGGCCTACCACGCGTCGTTCACCGACGCCGGGAGTGCACCCGGGAGCGCACACTGATGGCGGCCACTGCCGCGCCTCAGACGATCACTCTGGCCAAGGGCCTCAACCAGGGTCTGCGCGCTGCGATGGAGGCCGACCCCAAGGTCATCGTGATGGGCGAGGACGTCGGCCGGCTCGGCGGCGTCTTCCGGGTCACCGATGGCCTGCAGAAGGACTTCGGTGAACGGCGGGTGTTCGATACCCCGCTGGGTGAGTCCGGGATCATCGGCACCGCAGTCGGGCTCGCGGTTCGGGGCTACCGTCCGGTCTGTGAGATCCAGTTCGACGCGTTCGTCTTCCCCGCCTTCGACCAGATCGTCTCCCAGCTCGCCAAGATGCACTACCGTTCGCAGGGCAGGTTACGGATGCCGGTGGTGGTGCGCATCCCGCACGGCGGTGGTATCGGCGCTGTCGAGCACCATTCGGAGTCCCCGGAGTCCTACTTCGCGCACACCCCCGGGCTCAAGGTGCTCGCCTGCGCCAACCCGGTCGACGCGTACTGGATGATCCAGCAGGCGATCGCCTGCGACGACCCGGTGATCTTCTTCGAGCCCAAGCGGCGGTACTGGGACAAGGCGCCGCTGGACCTCGCGACGGCGCCTCCGCCGCTGTTCAGCTCGCGGGTGCTGCGTACCGGCACGACCGCGACGGTGGTGGCCTACGGACCGATGGTGCGCACCGTGCTGGATGCCGCGACCGTCGCCGAACAGGACGGCCAGACGCTGGAGGTGATCGACCTGCGCACCTTGTCGCCGCTGGACCTGGCGCCGGTGTTCGACTCGGTGCGCCGCACCGGGCGGTTGATCTGCGTGTCCGAGGCGCCCGGCGAGGTCTCGCTGAGCTCCGAGGTGGCCGCCCGGGTGTCCCAGGAGTGCTTCTACTCGCTGGAGGCTCCAGTGCTGCGGGTGACCGGGTTCGACACCCCGTACCCGCCCGCGAAGTGCGAGGAGGACTACGTGCCCGACCTGGACCGGGTGCTCGACGCCGTCGACCGAGCACTGGCGTACTGACCGAGATGGCCCGCATCTTCGCGCTGCCCGACGTCGGGGAAGGCCTCACTGAGGCGGAGATCCTCAGCTGGCGCGTCGCGCCCGGGGATACCGTCACCGTCAACCAGATCATCGTCGAGATCGAGACGGCCAAGGCCGCCGTCGAGCTGCCCAGCCCCTATGCCGGAGTGGTCAGCGAGCTGTTCGCCGAGCCTGGCGCCACCGTGGCGGTGGGGACTCCCATCATCGCGATCGACGATCCCCTCAGCGCTGCGGCGGGGTCGGAGCCCGCCCCGGCGGGCACGATCGGGGAGGAAGGGCCCAGCGGGAGGATCACGACCCTGGTCGGTTACGGCCCGCAGGCCTCGACCGTGACCCGCCGGCCCCGCAAGGCCGGCCCGACCGCGTCGCCCGCCGCCGCGCGGGCACCCCTCCCGCAGGCCAAGCCACCCGTGCGCAGGCTGGCCAAGGAGCTGGGGATCGACCTGCGGACAGTGCCCGGCTCCGGAGCCGGCGGAGTGGTCACCCGGGAGGACGTGCAACGCGCCGCTCACCCTGTCGGCAACGGCACCGTCACCGGTGCCGGCATCACTGGTTCCGCCGCCGTTGGTTCCGCCGCCGTTGGGTCCGGCACCGGGCAGCGCCGGGAGCCGATCCGCGGGGTGCGCAGGGCTACCGCGGCGGCGGTGGTGTCCTCGGCCTTCACCGCGCCGCACGTCACGGTGTTCCTCACCGTCGACGTCACGCCGATGATGGAGCTGCGGGACCGCCTGGTGGCCCAACCGCGGTTCCGGGACGTGAAGCTGACCCCGCTGGCGTTCGCCGCCCGGGCGCTGTGCCTGGCGGCGCGGCGGACCCCGGAGGTCAACGCCAGCTGGGACGAGGCGACCGGCGAGATCGTCTACTTCGACTACGTGCATCTCGGGATCGCCGCCGCCACCCCGCGCGGGCTGGTGGTGCCGAAGATCCGCAACGCCGACCGGATGTCGCTGCGCGAGCTTGCCATCGCGGTGGACGAGCTGGCGGCATCGGCTCGGGAGGGACGCACCGCCCTGGGCGACATGCTCGGCGGGACGGTCACCATCACCAACATCGGAGTCTTCGGGGTGGACACCGGTACCCCGATCCTGAACCCCGGAGAGTCGGCGATCCTCGCCCTCGGCGCGATCCGGGACATGCCCTGGGTGCACGACGGCGCCGTCGTGGCCCGCAAGGTCTGCCAGCTGGCACTGTCCGTAGACCACCGCGTCGTCGACGGCCAACAGGCCTCCCAGTTCCTCGTCGCCATCGCCACCCTCCTCACCGACCCCGCCCAAGCGATCACCTTCTAACCCGCCTTTCCGCATTCAGCGGGCTCAGCGGGGTAATTCGCACCCCTTTTACCCGCTGAGCCCGCTGAATGCGATCGCTGGGGTGAGGGTTGTGGATGGTGGGGGGTGTGTCCTGTCAAGCTGTGATGGACTTGCCGGTGAGAGTCCGGTCGGGGTAGCGGCCAAGCGGCCCCGTAGCTGGTGGCCGGCGGAAGGGGAGACCTGACTGTCGAAGCGCCATGACAAAGTCGCCTTGGGCGGCGAG
>JAFAUB010000133.1 GCA_019243635.1 Pseudonocardiales bacterium | reverse complement strand
CCACTGCGACGCGTACTCCGACTGATGCTCCAACACCAGCGTCACCGCGCGCTCACGCACCTCACGAGGGTGCCTCGTAGACCGGGCCATCTCTCCATCCTCCACTTAGGACAGAGCCTCCATCAGACCCGGGGCGGTTCACGGTGGCAGTGGGTGAGGGTGTCCTCGGCGAGCCGGTGGGCCTGCTCATACCGCCCCAGCTCCCATAAGTTGAGGGAGAGGCTGCCGGCCGCGCGCAGGGTGTGGGGGTGCTCGGCGCCCAGGATCCGGCGGCAGCGGGTGAGGGTGTCCTCGCCGAGCCGGCGGCCCTGCTCACAGAGCCCCACTTCCCACAAGTTGAAGGAGAGGCAGCCGGCCGACTCCAGGGTGTCGGGGTGGTCGCCGCCCAGCAGGGAGCGGCGCAGCTCCCAGGCGCGTTCGAGCAGCGGCCGGGCGGAGGTGGCTTGCCCCCGGGTCTGGAGATATGAGGCGGCGCGCTGGAGCAGCCAGGCCAGGTCCTCCTGGACCCCGGGGTGGTTCAGGGTGCGGTGGGGCTCGGTGGTGACCAGGACGTGCGGCAGGAGCCGGTGCCAGGCCGGGCCGGCCTGGGGGTTCTCCCACGGATCATCAGCCGGGACCGCGGCCCGCAGCAGCCGAACCACCAGGATCGGCAGGTCGGGTTGCCGGTGGGGTTGGGCGCGCAGGATCGCGGCCAGCAGCCGATGCAGCACCAGGGTGGCCGGCTCGACACGGGCCGGCCCGTACCGGCGCAGCAGCCGGATCAGCCCGGTGAACGCCAAGGGATCCGCGACCGCGGTCGCCAGTGAGTCGGGCAGCTGAGCGGGGTGGGTGCTGAGCAGGGTCCACGGGATCGGCTCCGGCGCCAGGTAGGCGGCCAGGGTAAGCAGCTCCAGCGCCGCCGGGGACCGGGCGCCCAGCCGGTCCAGGGCGATCTGGGTACTGGCGGCCAGCGACACCGGGTAGGTGACCGGGGCCCCGTGGGCCAGCAGCTCCGTGCTCCGCTCAGCCAGCAGGATGAGGTAGTCCCGCACGCCGGTGGCGGTGTCGGCCAAGTGCGCCCCGGCCTGGGCCAGCGCCAGCGGCAGATCCCCCAAGGCCGCCGCAACCCGCCCCGCCTCTCCCTCCCTCAGCCGCGGCGCACGACGGCGCAGCAGTATGACCGACTCGCCCCGGTCCAGCACATCGATCCTCACCGGGGTGGCCAGCTCGTCCCAGCCGGGGTTCCGCGAGGTGACCACCACCTGCCCACCACCCCCGGGCAGATAAGGGGCCAGCGCCGCGGGGTCCTCGGCGTTGTCGAAAATCAGCAACCACCGGTCCCGCTCCCGCAACACCCCCAACAACCGGGCCACCGCCACGGTCACCGGGTCGGTGGCGCCCGCCACCCCCAGGGCCTGGGCCAGCTCGGCCAGCCGGATGGCCACCAGCGCTGGTCGCTCCGCCGGGACCCACCACACCACCTCATAGTCGGCCCCGTAACGATGGGCGTACTCCATGGCCAGCGCGGTCTTGCCGATCCCCCCCATCCCGTACAGGGCCCGCACCACCGCCCTCGAGCGCTCGCCCTTCAACGCGGTATGCAGCGCGGTGAGCAGCTCCTCGCGTCCGGTGAACATCGGGTTGCGGGCGGGCACGTTCCACACCCGCTCCCCCGCGGCGCGCTCCGCCCCGGCGCCGGGCAACCGCACCAGCGCCGAAAACAACGCCTCGCTGAGCCCCTCCGGGGTCGCCACCGTCGCCGTGGTCACCCCACACTCGCCCAGCCGGGCCCGGAACGCCTCCTGCCGAGCGCCATAACGCGGATCGACAAAGAGATCCTTCGGTCCCTCGGCTTCCTCACCGAGCAGCACCACCAGCCGCGGTAACCCAGCCTCGCTGGCCGCCTGGAACTCCCACTCGGTGTAGGACAGCTCCGGGCGATCGGCCACCGGTGAGCCGTAGCGAAACCCCACCACCGCCACATACACATCCGCGCCCCGCACCGCATCCCGACACACCCGCGCCGGCCGCTGCTCCCGCGGCCCGAAATACGCCATCTCCACCACCGCGTCCCCAGCCCGAGACACCGCCCGCCGCGCCGCCGCCACAAACGACCGACCCACCGGAAACCGCGCCAACTCCGAGGTATGACTCACAAACACCCGCCGCGGCCGGGACACGACACCCAGCATCCCACCCCCCATCGTGACCACGAACAAGACCACCACAACGAGAGGACGAGAACCCCCGCACCGAGCCGAGCACCTACCCCCTGCGTGCCTGTTTTCACGGCCGCGAGGGATCAGCAGCGGTCACTCACCTCACCTGTCCACCGAGGAGCCACACCCCAGCTCCGTGCACATCACCCCCCTTGATCACCGCTCGATCGTCCAAGCCGGGGCTCAGGTCTGATCATCATCAGCGAACCGTCAACGGAAACGGCGCGACAAGTCCATACGGGACGATCCACACCGGCACGTAGCCACCGCGCAGCGGCACACAACAACACTCCCCGGTACGCAGACGCACGACCAACCAGCGTTCACACACGAAAAGCACAACCGATCCGAGATCACCAACCCCGCGCCTCCGGCGGGCCTCGCTCCAGGATGGCTCCAGGACCGGATAGTGGGGGGTCACCAGGGGCGCGGGTATCCCGTCGCGCTCCCAGACAAGCTCACCGACGCGAGGGCATACCCGCTCCCCACCCCCCTCCCGCGGCAAGCCAACACCCCGCGCGTGCCATCAGCGTGCCATCAACACCGGTCAACCACAGTCACCAGCAGGGCACTAAGACCCCACCCGACCACCGATCGAAGCCCCCGACGGCGCAATGGGCGCAGCCTTCCAAACTGAGGCTCGCACCCACTCCTGCTTCAAGATCATGCCGTCTCCATGCCGTGAAACGTCAGCGAGACGTGACGATCGCTGACAAATACCGAGCACTGTCCACACAGGTCATCACCGGTGTGGCCGGTTCACCCCGAGGCCGGTGACGCTCGACGTTCTGAAGGGTGCGAACTGTAGTCGCTGGTCGCATGGGCCGGGGTCTCAGCTCTTCCTCAACCGTGTGTCGCAGGTTGAATCCTGCCAAGGGTACCACCCACTCACTGAGAAAAATCGCTGCTGACCAGCACAGATACTCTCAAAGCGGATCTCGTTGTCTGTGTGCCTAAGGTCCTTCACCACCGGTCATGGCGAGCAGAAAGCCGCTGCTTACCGTAAGAGGTCTTTGCTGTCTGGACCAAGTTGTTCCAAGCTCCTAACCAAGGATCAGGTGTTCGGCGAGCAGATATGCAACCACTCGGAAGCCGGGCACGAAGAGACCCTGGGCCTACATCCATCGCTACATCAACGACTACGGACGGCCGTAAACGTCTTCGGGCCTGGGTCGGAAAATGCAGCCAGATCACGGACAGCCAGCAGGTAATGGCGGGGCGTCGGCTGCGGCTATGGATCAGAGGGTTAGGGGTTCGAGTTGGTTTTGTGTGTCGGTTTCTGTTCGTGAGCTGCTGGTGCGGATAAGGTGGTCGTGGAACTCAGCGTGTCGGAACTGGTAGGCCGGGCCGGTCGTGCGGAGCAGGCCCAGCCGGTAGGCATCGTCGAGGAAGTCCATGAGCCGGAGCGGCAGCTTTCCAGTGGCGGCAAGCTGACATGATGTCAGGATATAGCTGAGCCAAGCGCCGCTGCTGATCTGTCCCAGTCCGCCTACCAGCCCGATCACCAGCCCGATTCCCAGCCCGACTTTCACCCCGACCCCGTGTCCGAGGTCGATTACCAGCCCGCTCACTGGGTCGCCCCCCAGGCCGCCCAGCTGCCCACCCACCAGTCCGCCTAGTAGTCCGCCTACTATCCCGGCGACACAGATTTGGACGACGGTCAGCGCTCGAGTTGCCGTGTAGGTGGAGCGCGGTGTGCTAGCCCAGCTAGTCCTGCTTGGTGTTCCCATCCACTGGGTCAGCCCGATCACTAGTCCGCTTCCCAGCCCGACCATCAGCCCGGTCTCTAGCCCGACTCTCAGCGCGTCGTTCAGCTTGGTCCCGAGCGTGACCCCGAGCCCGACCACCAGCCCGCGTACCAGCCCGGTCACCACCCCGATCCCCAGATCGAAAAGTAGTCCGATCCCCAGCCCGGCCATCATTCCGAACCCCACCCCAGCCACTACCCCGCCCGCCAGCCTGACTCCGCTCCCGGCTAGCAGTCCGGTCACTAGCCCGCCCGTCAGCCCGGTCACTAGCCCGGCCACTAGCCCGGTGCCCAGTCCGAGCCCCAGAGCGCGCACCAGCATCCCTGTGCGGTGCTTCACTTGCAGGTTGGCGTAGGCAGGTTCGTCGATGAGCCAGTCGTGGCGCCTCAGCCCGACCATCAGTCCAGCCCCCAGTCCAGCCCCCAGTCCAGCCGCCAGCCCAGTCACCAGGCCCACTCCCAGGCCGACCCCCAACCCGGCCCCTAGCCCAAACCCCAGCCCGGCCACCAGGCCGACCCCCAGCCCGACCCACAGCCTGAGCGTGCGGCGGGTAAGGGTGTGGCGCGCCAGGTGCCACCACAGCAGATCCCGGGTCTCGGTTCGGTCGAGGTGCTGAGCGAGGTAGGTCAGCCAGCCGCGAACCTTGGTGCAGTCCCAGCTGCGCTGTGGTCGAAGACAGTCGTGGGGATTGCGGGATGCCGGACGGGTGGTGAGGACAGCCGGAATGAGCCGGTCGAACAAGTGGGCCCGCATTTGGGCTGCGTCGCAGGGTACCTCGCCGGTCAACAGCGGACGGGGATCGACGTGGGGCGTGATGTAAACGGTGCGCAACAGCCACAGACCCAGCGGGGTGGCCACCACCGTCGCCACCGGCCCCGCTGTTCCGGCCCGGAGCCGATTAAGCACTGTGCGCCACGATGGGCTGGGATCCGGAGGCAGGCATGCCTCCAGGTACTCGGCTGCCTGGGCACAGCTCAGCGGCTCGGGTTCGATGACTGCGGCCCCGGTGAGCACCGTGTGCGCCTCGGCGATGGCGGTTGTGTACTCCCGGGTGCGGCAGGTCAACACCAGCTGGTCGGCCTCGGTGAGCGAGGCGTTAAGCGCAGTGATCACCTCCGGCTGGCGGGCCAGGGGTAGTTCATCCAGGCCGTCGAGGATCGGCAGAATGTGACCCTGCTCGGCCAGGGCACGCGCGACGTCGGGGCCAAACGCCCGCAGCGAGGGGTAATCCGCGGCCAGCCGTCCGGCGAGCCAGCCGTGCAGCCGAGGCCATTGGGTGGGGTCCCAGCTGGCCAGGGACAACAACACCGGGATCGGGTCGCCCGCTCGGGAGGTGGCAAGCAGTTCTGACAACAACTGCACCGCCAGGGTCGTCTTCCCCGAGCCAGGGCCCCCCAGAATGACCAAGCGTCGACGCCGTAACCCCCGGAACTGCTCCGCCAGCGGACCGATCCGATCGCTGCACCCGGTGAAGGACAACTCACCGACCGTGATGAACCGGGCGCGGTCCATCACAGCGTGCTCGGTGAGCCGCCACTGCACCGGCATCGGCTGCGGGTTACTCAGCGACCGGGCTAAATCCTCGTGACGCCATTGATCGAGGACCCAGCCCGCGAGGCTCTCCCGCGCCTGCCCCACCTGATCCGCCGTAGCCTCCACACCCCGATGCGCCCAGCGGCGCAGCGCGATCGCCAGCGCAGGTAAACCAAGCACCGCCCCCATGACCCCGGCCACAGGCCCGGCAGCGCGCGGACCCTGCGCAATGAACAGCGCCACGAGCACTACCCCGTAGCCCCCCAGCCCTAGCAGGCCCAGGCCCGCCACGACTCCTCGCCACCCCCGCGTGACCACGGGGTGCATTATCACCACGAGGAAATCACTGCGTGTAGGAGGGTGGTTACACAGCGCAGTCCCCCCAGTCAGGACGCCCGGTTGCGACTGGCGGAGAGGCATTGCCGCCAACACCCGAGGTCCTGCGGCTCCCAGCGCCGATCGAGTGAGCGCGGGCTGCACACGGCAGCGGAGCCCCCCTTGAGTTCAAACGGTGAGCGCGACACCGCTCTTGACCTGGGGCGAGGGCTCGTAAGCTGGCCCGCGCATGGGGCAGCCCCTGGCCTGCCCGCTAGTAGCTCGATGTGAGCCCTCGCGAGGGTCCCAGGTCAAGGGCGGTGTCGCGCTCACCCCTAGAGACCGCCGATGTCCCGCGGCAGGCGGGTATCGCCGACGTGATCGATAGGTCACCGTGGAATTAGCCTCCACCGTCATGGCCGCCCAATGGTAGGGAACCCCCAAAGAAGCTCGTGCGCCAAGTACGGTGGCCAGCCCCGAGGCGTCGAGGGACAGAAACCACAGGCCGTCCCGTCCATTTCTGTCGACGACGTAGGTCCGGACGTTGGTCTCCGGGAAGGTGGACAACCCCGGGATCGCGGGAAACCCGGGCAAGCGAAAGTCGCACAGGAGAAACGGGGTGAGCCCCACCCAAGCCACGCCGTCATAGGTGTGGACGTCGAGCCCGGATGGGAGTAAGCGCTGCACGTCGCCCGGGTCGTAGGCCCAGTGAAGGAATGTGAACGTCTGCCAGCGCTGGTAGATCAAGGGCCAGACCACGCGCTCCTCAGGGTTGGCACCAGCCACGGCAGCCAGTATTCCGCTCAGGCCTCGGGCACCAGCGTGGGGGCTCGAATGAGCTGGACCGGGCCTGCGGCGCAGCGGGGGGACTTGACGCGCCGCTGGTGACCGCGCCGCGGTCGTGCGGGGGATGCAGCCGGTCGCTCAGCTGCTGCAGGAGACGAACGGGTGATGGGCCGCAGCAAGCCTGACAGCATCGAACTGTGGGGATGGTGGCGATCGGTGTCCACCCCCGCGAGGGCATTGATCAATTCTGCCGACATGGGCATTCGAGCTGGCCAGTAAGGTCGCCGTGGCCGATCGGTGCGTCGCGGGAACGATCCCGCTTCTCCGAGACTAGGACGTCGGTAGCCTGGCTGAGCTGGTCGATGGACCGTGCAGCGGGTGAGCGGGAGGCGGGGGATGGACGAGCGCGATGGACTAGGCGGGCCGGCACAGGCCCTGTCGCGCCGGAACGTCGGCGCATGGGGGGCGCTGGCCGTGGGTGGTGCTGTCACGGGGTTGACGGCCACCTGCAGCTCGCCGGCCCCGTCCTCGCCGGTGGGCGCACCAGCAAGAGCCCAGGTGAAGGTCGGGTTCGTGTTGTCCCACGAGCAGTTCCCGACCATGGAGTTGGTGGACTTCGCCGCAGCGGCTGAACAGGCCGGGTTTGGCTATCTGTGGGCCAGTGACCACCTGCAGCCCTGGCAGGACAACGAGGGTCACGCGGCGTTTCCCTGGCTGACGCTCGGCCTGGTCAGCCAACGCACCCGCACTGTCACCTTCGGTACCGGCGTGACGTGCCCGACCTACCGGCACCACCCCACGGACGTGGCCCAGGCGTTCGCCACCCTGGCCGGGCTGGCCCCCGGGCGTACCTTCCTGGGGGTGGGTACCGGCGAGGCGGTCAACGAACTGGCCGGTACGGGACGGTTCGGCCGGTACCGCGAGCGGCACGACCGGCTTATCGAGGCCATCACGCTGATCCGCCGGCTGTGGAGTGGACAGCGGGTGTCATTTCGTGGCCGTTATTTCCAGACCGAGCAACTGCGGCTGTACGACCTACCGAAGCAGCCGCCTCCGATCTATGTCGCTGCAGGTGGGCCGAAGAGCGCGACCCTCGCCGGCCAGTACGGCGACGGATGGATCACCGTTGGGGGGAGGGTGGACCCTGGGCTGCGGACAGCGTTCGAGCAGGGCGCCCGCGCCGCCGGGAAAGACCCCGCAAAGATGCCGATCCTCGTGGAGAGCTTCGTGGTGGTGGGCGAGGGACCTGATGTCAACTATGCTGTCCAGCGCTGGCGGTTCCTGGCCGCCCCGCCCACGACTCGCCTGTTGTCTCAGCCCAACCCGGTGACCATCGAGCAGCTCTCACCGCAAGCACCGGAGCCGCCCACCTGGTGGGTTCGGGGAACGGAGCCCGCAGTGCACATCGCGGCGGCGCAGAAGCTCCTCGACGCCGGCGCCATCCCCTTCATCCACGCCCCGCAAGCCGACCCCAGGCGGGTCATCGACTTCTACGGCCAGCGCGTACTGCCCCAACTGCACATCTGAGCCCGCCGAGCCCGACTCGTCACACCGTCTCGCGCTCGGAGGCCGCCGCTGGGGCACCGGTGTTTGGCCGAGAGCCCCCAAGCCTGCTGCTGCTCGCCCTCATGGACGAAGCAGGCTCCGAAGGACCCGGGGCGGCGTCCGGCAGTGGGAGACCCGCGCCAGGTGCGGTGTTCGCGCCGCCACTGTGGGTGGTCGGCTGGCGTCAGTGGACGGTCGGGAGGCGGGTGGACTACAATTCTGGTCCATGAGTACGATGCCGTTGTCCGAAGCGAAGGCTAGACTCTCTGAGATCGCCGACGAGGTCGGGCGCACTCACGAGCGCGTCCACATCACCCGCAACGGTCGTGAATACGTCGTGCTGCTCGCCGCTGAGGATCTCGAGTCGATCGAGGCGACCCTGGAGCTGCTCGCCGACACGCAGGCCCAGGAGCGCATCCGCTGCTCGGAGGCCGACTTCGCTCGGGGTGACGTGCTCGACGAGCAGCGGGTACGAGCCCTGATCGACGAGCGACACCGGACCCAACCCGAGTGACCTACCGGGTGCGAGTGGCCCACACTGCGGCACGCCGACTCCCCGAACACCTACCGGAGGCTGTCGCCGCAGCCTGCGTGGAGTTCCTCTATGGTCCACTGGCTGAGAACCCGTATCGGGTGGGAGCTACGCTGCGTAAGCCCTTCGAAAGCTACTGGCGCGCTCGGCGCGGGGAGTACCGAGTCCGGTACACCATCGATGACAGCATCCAGACCGTCCAGGTTCTGGACATCAGCCACCGGCGGGATGCCTACCGTTGATCGCGAAACCTACGGCCGGTTTCGCCGGCTGAGCAGCGGATGCCGAGGTCCGTGTGCTCATTCCCTCGGCGAAGATGATGTTGGCGTCGCGTCCACCCACAACCTTGGCACGCGAATTTGACGCTGACTACAGCTTGCAGCGTGGACAGGATCGAACCGCCCCGGTTTTGATGTCAGCTGTCTTTGTTACGACACGTCGTCAGCGACTCACTCGCGCTCGTCTTCCTGATCCCTACCCGACGTCTCCCACGACGCCTTCTCCTCGATCGCTCACCACGACGGTCTTCAGCCAACGCAGCACGAGGTGGTTTGAAGCCTCCCAACGCCCGTCACGGAACTCCGCGTCCAGCGTGATCACATGCGTGTCAAGGGTGGATCGAGTGAGGGTTTCCCCCTCCTGTTATGGGCTGTCGGTACATATCAGGGTGGCGATCCGGTGCCGCAGGTGCGCGACCTCGTCGAGGTGCTGGTGAGGGGCGGCGTAGTGGGCCAGTTCACGTAGTTCCTCGGCGGCCCGGCGGGAGCGGATCGTGCAGGCGATGTCCAGGGCCGCGTGCCCGATGGCGGCGGCCTGGAGCGGGTCGCCGGTGGCCATCGTGAGACTGGCCAGCTTGGTCAGACAGATCGCCCGGGCGCAGAGGTGGTCGGCGGCGTGCCCGGCGGCCGCCGCCGTGAGCCGGTCGGTGGCCTTGCCGGGGTCGTGGTGGCCCAGTATCGCCAAGTCGACCAGGGGTTGCCCGGTGAGATGGGCATGTCGCGCGGCGCTGTAGTAGTCCATGACCGGCGGTTCGTTGTCCGGGGTGAAGTGCGCGAAGTGCTCATCGGCGGTGCCGATGGCGGTCAGTGCCTCGTTGACCCTGCGCATCTTGGCCAGCGCGCGGCCCCGGTCGGCGTGCAGCAGTGCCCGTCCGGCCGCGGTGAGCCGGTCAGAGCGGACCAGAGCCTGTTCGGCCAGCGTGAGGCCTTCGTCGGGCTGCCCGGCCCTGACCGCCTGCTTGGTCATGCTGGACAGGATCTCGGCGCGCAGGGGCCAGTCTTTGGCCTGCTCGGCGCAGGCCAGCGCGAAGTGGTATACCCGGCGGGCCTCGTCCTGGGCGTTGACGTCCTCGGTCAGGTACCCGGCGGTCGTGGCGAGGTGGCCGACCGCGGAGTGCAGCTCGGGGCGCAGCCGGTCCGGGCAGGTGGCCTCCAGCAGACCGGCCGACCAGCGCAGCTGGCCTATGGCGGGCTCTCGGACCAATCCGCCACCGTAGGTGGCGCCCCACGACTTGAACTCCCGCGTGGCGGTGCGGATCTGTTCGATATCGGTCGCGCCGACGCGCGCGGGGATCGGGGTGGGTTCGCTGTCTCCCAGGAGCGCCGCGAGCGGCTCCCCCAAGACGAGGGCGCCCACGCCCAAGGCATTGTGGATGAACTGTTTGCGTTTCACGTTGTCCAGCTTCACTGCCGCGCGGCGGGACCGGGCGTTGACGAACCCCAACTCCGAATCGGTGGAGACACCGAAGATCGCCCGGAACGCCTCCCTGTACAACGTACCCGGCCAGCGGATGACGCCTTGTTCGAGTTTGCCGATGTAGTTCGCCGTGGCCTCCACCTTCGTGTGGCGATGGTCCCAGACCCAGGCGTTGACCAGCTCCGCGAGCTCCTGCCGGGTCAGGCACTCCCCCGGATGGGTGAGCGAGGCGGTGCGCCGCCGCGCCACCCGAAGCCGGTCATTCGCCGTGACCACAACCCCACCTCCCCTCAGATGACACCGGTCGGCCGAGCACCGTCGTGAGCACTGATCAAGCCCCCATCTCGCGTGTCGTATCCGATATGACCTCGCGGGAGGCCATTGTCCTCCCGCGCGCAGCAGGCCATCACCCACCTCGGCGGGTGCACTAGGGCCGTTCGTCGATGAGCTCGCGCCGCAGCTGGCGGACGCGCTCGTCGGAGGAGAGCTGGTAGAGGCTCACGATCAGGTCGAACACCGTCGGCAGGTATCGCTGCACCGGCCGGAAGTCGGCACAGACCCGGCCGTGCAGCAGTGGCGGGAACGCGGACTCCGAGGTCCCGTCCAGGAGTACCGGCAGGACACTCTCCTTATCAGTCTCGGAGCCGATCATCCGGTTCCCGATGAGGTCACCCTCCGCGGCCACGACGAAGGCGCCCATCGGCTGGTCGTTGTCATACTTGGTGCGGTAGAGCGGCGTGCCCACCACGACGACCCTCCGGGCGCCGGCGATGCGCTCCACGAACCGGGGCACGCTCGCGCCGATGCGCGCGTTCTCCCACCGATCGAGCACCACGGTGATCCCCGCCTTGCTCAGGTCAGCGGCGAGCTCGTGCTCCACCCAGCGCTCGTGGCGCTCCTCGCCCCAGGCGTAGCTGATGAAGCAGTCCGGGGCCGGGATCCCCTCCTGCGTGACGTAGGTCGTGAGCCGGAACAGCACCTGCTCGAACCGCGACCGCTGGGTGACCGACCGGCACTGGGTGTCGCGGTCGTCGGCCTGCGCCCGGGTGAGCTCGATCGGGGTGTCAGCCGGAGGCAGCGCGACCCGCTGCCCGCAGTCAGGGCAGAACGCGTAGTCGGCGCCCTGGGCGAGCCGCTCCCGCACGACGGCCCGGTTGAGCTGGTGACCGTCGGCGCACCACACCGCCTCGTAGCGTCGGACGGTCAGCTCGCGGCGGGCCAGGAAAGTCTCGACCAGGCTCTGGAACAGGGTCCGGATCGGCGTCCCCACGCGTGTGCCGAAGGAGAGCACGAAGTCCAGCTCACCCTCACGCTCGGCTTCTTTGCGCAGGCCGCACACCAGGCCCTCGCCCACGACGTAACGGGCGTGGTCGCGCCACTGGTTGGTCCGGGTGAACGTGCTGGTGTACCCCAGCAGCACCACCAGCGACGCGTAGAGGTTCTCCACCGCGCCGCTCACCGTGTACGCGACACCCTCGTCGATGGGCTGCTCGTCGGCGACCACCGGTTTCTTGAGGTTGATGAGCTCCGGAAACACCAGATAGGAGCGCGCGGTGAGCGGATCGGTCTCGCGGAAACAGACCGTGTGCGCCAGGAAGATTCCGACAGCCGAATCGAGCAGCACCTCGCGCTCCTCGGCTGACAGCTGCGCAAGCTCCGGAAAACGGTACCCGCCGGCGAGCACCTGCTGCTCCTCCAGCGCACCCAGACCCTTCGGATTGCGCCGTGCTTCCAGGACCATCGACGCGGCGAGATTGTTCAGCAGCACCGGCGCGAGCAGGATCCGCGGCTCGCCGCGCGAAGTACACAGCTGCGCGACATAACCGTGGTTCGACAAGTGCCGCACCGCCGTCAGCAGCTCGTCGTCGGTGAACTCGGTAGCGGGATACTCCTGCTCCAGGCGAGCCCGGAGATCGGCAGGACTGAGGATCGCCTTCTCGGGGCTGGGAGCCTCCTTGAGTTCCAGCACATAGTTCTTGATGCGCTTGAAGGTCTGCGTGGTGACCGTCGTCGGCCGCCGGTCCCAGCGGATCGCCGCGCGCATCCGTCCGACCAGCTCGTCCAGACCATCGCCGCGCAGCGCGCTGGTGGCCACGTATCCCGCGATGTCGCGCTCGGCGCAGAACGCCTCGATCTCCTCGGTGGTCAGCCGCGGCGCGCCGCGATCACCGCGGGCCGCGACCAGGATGAGCGGGCGATGCCGCCCGATCTGGCGCAGCCAGTACTCGACGCCGCGCAGCGGGTCGTCGTCGCGCGTCGGGTCGAACAGCACGAGAGCCAGGTCGGCATCATCCAGGTACAGTGCGTGGATCAGCCGGTAGTCGGGCTGCCCGGCGAGGTCCCACAGGATGGCCTCGCGCTTGGTTCCGTCCGCTCCGGTACCACCGAGCTCGTCGAGCAGCCAGAACTGCTGGCCGTGCGTCGAGGCGTGCTCGACGAACTCGCCGTGCGCAAGCCGCCACCCCAGCCCGGTCTTGCCCACCCCCGACTCACCGACCAGCACGATCTTCGCTGTCGTGTAGCTGACGCTGGGTGCCGCGGAATGCGCGAGCAGGCGGTCGACATCGAGCTCCCACAGGTGCACGACGCCATTACCCTGGGTCGAGGAGTGAAAGGCGTCCGACCCGACCGCCGCCAAGATCGGCAGATGTGGGTGGAACGCGACGCTTCGCATCCAATCGTCCAAGGCGAACGCAGACAAAGCTGCCCGGCAGCGTCCGCTCTCGGAGTCCCAGAGTCGCACGGTGCCGTCAGCACTATTCGACGCGAGCAGCCGACCATCGCCGGAAAATGAAAGGTCCCACACCGCGTCGGTATGGCCTTCAAGAATCGAGACGGTGCCGCCCGTGGTCAGGTCCCACACTATGATGGTGCGATCGAAGCTCGCACTGGCCAGAGTCCCGCCTCCCGGATGGAAGGCAATAGAAATTGCTCTCTCCGCGTGCCCGTCGAACGCGCGGAGGTGCTGTCCGCTCGGGATCGCCCACAACCCGACCGTCCCATCGACGTCACCTCCCGTCGCGAGCATGCCACCCTCACCGTCGAAGGCCACGCTGGCAACCACGCTGTTGTGTCCGGTGATCCGGCACAGCGCGGAGCCGGTGGACAGTTCCCACAGCGTGACGACACCCAGGTCGTTCGCGCTCGCCAAGATGCCGCTGTGCGGGCTGAATGCGACGGCGTGGCAGATACCGCTGGCGAGCCGGTCGCGCAATTTTCCGCTGTCCACGTCCCATAGGCTTGTACCACCGGTGCCCGCAGTGGCGAGGATGCGTCCATCCGGATCAAAAGCCACATCGACTACGGACTTGTTCTGGCGGATGGTGCGCAGACATGCGCCGGAGTCAGTGTTCCAGATGCGGACCGCGCCGTCTGAGGATGGTGTTGCGAGCAGGCGCCCGTCCGGCGACCAGGCGATGCGCCCGATCGTCCCGTCATGGCCGGTCAAGGTGCGCAGCAACCGCACACCGTCCGGCAGCTGAGGCGCCATCCACGAATGCTAACCGCGACGCGAACACCGGGAGTCAGCGCTCCGTGGCGATGCGCTGCACCGCAGGCTGTAGATCTTGGGCGTGCATGGCGTGCAGGAATACCGCGGCGACCCGGTGGTGGCGGTCCAGCACGACCGTCAAGGGCACCACCGAACGTGGGATACCGCTGAGAGCGAACAGGGTGCGGCCGGGCGGGTCGAAGATCGACGGGTAGGTCAGGCCGAAGTCGCGGGCGAAGTCCGCCCCGGCGGCCCGATCGTCCCGCACGTCGATCCCGACGAACCGCACGCCCCGGCTCGCCGTCGCGTGGGCGACCCGAACCAGCTCAGCGGCCTCGGACCGGCACGGTCCGCACCACGAGCCCCAGATGTTGAGCACCACCACCTCGTTGGGGTAGCGCGCGAGCGACACCGTCGTCCCGGGTTCGGTGAGGCTGTCCCCGGACAGCTCGCCGACGGTGCCCCGGATGGTCGGTGGGTCGTAGAAGATGTCGGTCCTGCCGCCGGGTGAGACGAACTCGAAGGTGCCGCCGCGGGCCACCGCGTCGGTCCCGGTGGCACAGCCGGCCAGCAGCACCGTGGCGCAGCCGGCCAGCAGGAGAACCGCCGTGAAGAGCGACAGTGCGCGCCTCATGCCCTGGTCACCATCGGTTGGCTGTAGACCACGTCGACCAGTGCCCCCTTGGCGAACACCAGGCTGGTCAACGACGCCGGCGAGCACCGCCGGCGCCGCGGGTCGTGCCAGAGCCGCCGCCCGGTCAGGTGCCGGACCAGCGCGCAGATCGGCAGCTGATGTGACACGCAGACCGCTTCATGCCCGGCGGCCCGCTCGCGGGCCCCGTGCATCGCGGCGAGCATCCGGGCCGCGATCTCCCGGTACGGCTCGCCCCAGGACGGCCGGAACGGGTTACGCAACGCGAGCCAGTTCCTCGGGTCACGCAGTGCCCCGTCGGCGACCGACACCGGGGTGCCCTCGAACACGTTGCCCGCCTCGGTCAGCTGCTCGTCGGTGACCAGGTCCACGCCGTGCGTCAGGGCGATCGGCACCGCGGTCTGCTGCGCCCGCAGCAACGGCGAGGCGACCACATGCACCACCTCGTGGTCCCCGAGATGCGCCGCGACCTGCTCAGCTTGGCGGATGCCCACCTCGGAGAGCCAGAAGCCGGGTAGCCGGCCGTAGAGGATTCCGTCCGGGTTGTGCACCTCGCCGTGTCGCAGCAGGTGGACCACAGTACGGCTCATGCGCCTTCCCGAGCTTGGGCGGCGGCCCGGGCGGCGTGGGGCAGCGCCGCGGCGACCACCTCGAATGCCTCGGTGTCCAGGGCCGCGGAGACGAACCAGGACTCGAACGCACTGGGCGGGGCGTAGACGCCGCAAGCGAGCAGCGCGTGGAAGAACGCCGGGAAACGCCAGGTCTGGGTGGCGTGCACCCCGGCGTAGTTCCGCACCGCCGCAGTGGTGGTGTCGGTGAAGAACACGCTGAGCAGCGAGCCTGCGGTCTGTACCAGATGCGGCACGCCCTCAGCCTCCAACGCCTGGTCGAGCAGACCGGCCAGCCGGGTGGCCGCGGCATCCAGCCGGGCGTAGACCTCCTGGTCGGCGGCCCGCAGGGTGGCCAGCCCGGCGGCCACCGCCACCGGGTTCCCGGACAGCGTGCCCGCCTGGTACACCGGCCCGGCCGGCGCGAGGTAGGCCATCAGCTCCGCGGCGCCACCGAACGCCGCGGCCGGCAGCCCGCCGGACATCACCTTGCCGAAGGTGTAAAGGTCAGCGCTCACCCGCTCGAGCCCGAACCAGCCCGCAGCCGAGACCCGAAACCCGGTCATCACCTCGTCCAGGATCAGCAGCGCACCGTGGGCGTGGCACAGCTCGCGCAGCGCGGCGTTGAAGCCGGGGTCGGGTGGTACCGCGCCCATGTTCCCGGCGGCCGCCTCGGCGATGACGGCGGCGATCTCGGTTCCCCGTTCGGTGAACAGGGCGCGGACCGCGTCGAGGTCGTTGTAGGGCGCCACGATCGTGTCAGCGGCCTGCGCGCCGGTGACGCCGGGGCTACTGGGCAGCCCGAAGGTGGCGACGCCGGAGCCGGCGGCGACGAGCAGCGCGTCGACGTGCCCGTGGTAGTGCCCGGCGAACTTGACCACCACGGGGCGCCCGGTGACGCCCCGGGCCAGCCGGATCGCGCTCATCGTCGCCTCCGTGCCGGAGTTGACCAGCCGGACCTGCTCGACCGGTGGGACTCGGCGCACGATCTCCTCGGCGAGCTCGACCTCCCCGATGGTCGGAGTGCCGAAGGACAGCCCCCGCGTGGCGGTCGTCCGTACCGCGTCCACCACCGCGGGGTGCGCGTGACCCAGGATCATCGGCCCCCAGGACGAGACCAGGTCGACGTAGCGGTTGCCATCGGCGTCCCACAGGTAGGGCCCGGCCGCCGCGACCATGAAGCGCGGCGTGCCACCGACCGCGCGGAAAGCCCGCACCGGAGAGTTCACCCCGCCGGGGATCACAGCACTGGCCCGGTCGAACAGCCGGGACGACTCGGTGGCGCTCACGCGAGCCGGTCTCCACCACGCGCGAGGACCGCCTCGCGCCCGGCGTCGAGCAGCAGGATCCCGGCAAGGGTGGCCGCGCCGGTGGCGGCCGCCCACCAGCTCCCCTCGACGCGGCTGAGCGCGACGCCGCGGCGCATCGTGACGTGCACGCCACGATGCCAGCACCACCAGGCAAGCCCGGCGAGCACGACGGCGGTCAGCACCTCGGCCACGGCCACCACGACCCGCGGCGAGCGCCGCTGCGTCGACGTCACGAAACCCACACCCGCACCCTGCCATGACACCTCCCGCAGCTGGTCGGCGGGATCACCAGTGATCGCCGGCACCATGACCCGTGAGCGAGCCGGTGACCGACCGTCCCACCGCCGCACCCCACCGCGCCAGCATGGCGCCATGCCCGCCCACCCTGTCCGGTAGCGGCGAAGACCCAGGGACCACCCAGGCCCTCAGAAGCCGGGGCGGCGGGGCTGAAACCAGGCATTGGCCGGAGGCAAGAACATGGTCACGATCGCCCCGATGAGAAGCAGCAGCTGGAGCAGCCCGGTAATCGACCCGCCTCCGATAGCGAGGCCGATCAGCCCCAACAGCACGCCCAGACCACCGAGCACGGCCAGCACGATCCGCGCCCAGTTACGTCCTCCGCGCATCAAGAACACGAAGACGAGCTCGGCGGCCACGACGAGCAGCCCCAGCACGCTCCCGATGATGAACCCGGCCGTCGTGGCGCTCTCGATCGTCGACTGGTCCGCCGCCGGGTTCTGGGCAAGCACCCGATTGATCGCCTCGGCTCGGATCTGGTTGATCTGGCTGTACATGGCGATCATCCCGACCACGCCGAGCACGACGGTGGCGATCCAGAGCCAGAAGGAAATCTCGACCTCCTTCGGCCGGTTTCCCCGCAGCGGCGCCTGCCCTGTCGAATAGTCCTCCGGAGGAGGTGGCATGGTCATGCCTGCGACGGTAGCCGTGGTACATCCGCGCCGTCACAGAAATTCCGCGTCAGCGCGCTCACGTCCGGACCACGTGGCCGTAGTAGGTCGCGGGGACTGTCGGTGAGCGCTGGCAGCGTGGTCACCGTGACCCGAGGAAGCGACATCGAGCCGGTACTCGGGTACATCGCGGACTTCCTCCACCGGAGGGCTGGTCCTCGAGGTGGACGGGTACCGCACCCACGGCAGCTGGGTTGCCTTCCAAGCCGACCGCACTCGGCAGAACGTGCCGGTCAAGCACGGGTGCACCATCCTGCGCTACACAGCCCACGATGTTCGGACCCTGCTCGAACCGATCCTCGACGAGATCGCCGAGGCGCTCGCCCACCCACTCAACCGGGCGCCGGCCAGCGCTGAACCTACGGGTCCGAGGGCGGCGGGATCGTTGTCACGGCTTCCCCCGCGTAGCCGCGGACCACCTGCACCGCCGAGGGCACGCTGAGGTCAGCGCAGCCAGCCTGCGGCCTGCACCGCCCAGTAGGTCAGCACCAGATCGGCACCGGCCCGGCGGATCGAGGTCAGCGTCTCCAGCACGGTGCGCCGGCGGTCCAGCCAGCCGCGGGCCACCGCCGCCTCCACCATCGAGTACTCGCCAGAGACCTGGTAGGCGGCGACGGAGACGTCGGAGACCTCGGCGACCGCGTGCAGCACGTCCAGGTAGGACATCGCCGGCTTGACCATCACGATGTCGGCGCCTTCGGCGAGATCCAGCGCCGCCTCGCGCAGCGCTTCGCGGGCATTCGCCGGGTCCTGCTGGTAGGTCAGGCGGTCCCCGCACAGCTGTGACTCCACCGCGTCGCGGAACGGTCCGTACAACGCCGAGGCGTACTTGGCGCTGTAGGCCAGGATCCCGGCGTCGTGGTGGCCCTCGGCATCCAGCGCCGCCCGGACCACTCCCACCTGGCCATCCATCATGCCGCTGAGCCCGACCACGTGGGCCCCGGCCCGCACCTGCGCGAGGGCCAGCTGCGCGTACACCGCGAGGGTCGCGTCGTTGTCCACCCGGCCGGCCGCGTCCAGCAGGCCGCAGTGCCCGTGATCGGTGAACTCGTCCAGACACGTGTCAGCCATGATCACGATGTCGTCCCCGACCTCGGCATGCACGTCGCGCACGGCGGTGTTGAGCACGCCGTCCGGGTCGATCCCGCCGGAGCCGGTGGCGTCCCTGGTGGCGGGCACACCGAACAGCATGATCCCGCCTAACCCGACGGCCACCGCCTCGGCCGCAGTCTTGCGCAGGGAGTCCCGAGTGTGCTGCACGACGCCAGGCATGGAGGGGATGGGGACCGGTGCCGCAGCGCCCTGCTTGACAAACACCGGCAGCACCAGCTGGTGCGTGCGCACCGTCGTCTCAGCGACCAGCCGGCGCATCGCCGCCGTGGTGCGCAACCGGCGCGGCCGGCTCATCGGGTACATGGGGCCTCCGGCCCCCGTGAGTGGCGATGCGAGTCATGACTCGCATCGCCACTCACGGGTTGTCCACAGGGGGGGCTAGCGGCGGCGGCTTTTGGCTTTGCGGGGTGGGGGCAGGGCGCCCTCGGCGCGGAGCTGGGCGGCGTGCTCGGCCAATGCGTCGACCAGGGCGCCGACCTGCGCCACCTCGGGCTGCACATCCACCCGGAGGCCGAACTCGACCGCGGTCTCCGCGGTCGCTGGGCCGATGCAGGCGACGATCGTGCGAGTATGCGGCTTGCCGGCGATACCCACCAGGTTGCGCACCGTGGACGAGGACGTGAAGCATACCGCGTCGAAGCCACCTGTCTTGATCATCTCTCGGGTCTCGGCCGGCGGCGGAGCGGCCCGCACCGTGCGGTAAGCCGTCACGTCGTCGATCTCCCAGCCCCGCTCGCGCAGCCCGGCGGCCAGCGTCTCGGTGGCGATGTCCGCCCGAGGCAGCAGCACCCGGTCCACCGGGTCGAGCACGTCATCGAAGGGCGGGAAGTCGGTGAGCAGGCCTTCGGAGGACTGCTCACCCGAGGGCAGCAGCTCCGGGACGATCCCCATCGAGCGCACCTTGTCCGCGGTGGCTTCCCCCACGCAGGCGATCTTCACCCCGGCGAACGCGCGGGCATCCAGCCCGAACTCGGAGAACTTGTCCCAGACCGCCCGGACCGCGTTGGTGGAGGTGAACACCACCCACTGGTAACGGCCGTCGACCAGGCCTTTGACCGAGCGCTCCATCTGCGCCGGGGACCGGGGCGGCTCCACCGAGATGGTCGGGACCTCTACCGGCACCGCGCCGTGCAGCGCCAGCCGCTCGCTCATCGCCCCGGCCTGCTCCTTGGTCCTCGGCACCAGCACCTTCCAGCCGTACAGCGCCCGGGACTCCCACCAGGACAGCTTCGCCCGCTGCCCCACCGCTGAGCCGACGGTCACCACCAGCGGCCCGGTGAGCTCGCCGATGTCACCGCTCAGCGACACCAGGGTGGTCTCCACCGTGTGCTGGGTGGGCATGGTGCCCGCGACGGTGATCGCCACCGGGGTGTGCGGAGCCAGCCCGTGCTCGACCAGCGCGGAGGCCGCCTCGGCCAGATGTGACGCGGTGGCGTGCAGCACCAGTGGACCCGACACCGCGGCCAGGGACGCCCAGTCCACGCCCGCGCGGACGTCGGCTTCGGTGTGCCCGGAGCCCAGCGGCACGCCGGCGAAAGCCGGCACCGCGGTACCCATCGGCACGCCGGGCACCACCTCGAACGATACCGAGGTGCGGGCCACGGCCAGCGCCTCGGCGACCACAGCGTCGGCGGTCAGCGGATCCCCCGATACCAAGCGCACCACGACCCGCCCACCCTTGGCCTCGGCGACCAGATCCTTGGCGACCTCGCCGGGCTCCCCCACCGCCGGGCGCACCTCGGCGCTCCGCGCCGCCAGCGCGAGCACGCCGGCGGGCACGTCGGGGTCGGTCACCAGCAGATCGACGCGGCTCAGCAGATGCTGCGCTCGCACGGTGAGCATTCCGGCGTCGCCGGGACCAGCACCGACAAAGGCGATCCGTCCGGTGGTCTTGCAGACACGGCTCATGTACTTACTCGTTTCCCATCAGGCCGGGACACTGGCCATGCAGCGCTGGGTCCGCACCCAGCGTGCCGGCACCCAGGTCCAGCAAGTCGGCCGCAACCTGGCGGCCGAGGTTCTCGGCATCGGTCAACTCCCCATCGGAATACGGCGCCGTGGACGACGACCTGATCAGGTCGTCGTCCACGGTGGCCGCAACCCCCCGCAGAAACAGCCGCAACACGACCCGTCCCTCGTCGTCCAGGTCCTCGACGACATCGGCCAACGCACCGACCGGGGCGCTGCAGCCGGCCGCGACCGAAGCGAGCAACGCCCACTCGGCGGTGACCGCGGCGCGCACCCCGGCGTCATCGAGCAGCGTGCCCAGCAGGTGCTCGGTGTCCAGGTCATCGACCCGGCACTCGCAGGCCAGCGCTCCCTGCCCGGGCGCGGGCAACATCTGCAACGGGTCGAGCAGCTCGGTGGCCTCATCGATCCGGCCGAGCCGGGCCAGCCCGGCGGCGGCGACCACCACACCGTCGAGCTCGCCGTCGGCGACCCGGGCGATCCGCGAACCGACGTCGCCGCGGATCGGCACCACCCGCAGCCCCAGACCCAGCGCCCGCAGCTGCGCGGCGCGCCGCAGCGAACCAGTGCCGAGCAGCGCCCCGGCAGGCAGCTCGCCGAGCACCAGCCCGTCTCGGGCCACCAGCGCATCGCGTGGGTCCGCGCGCTCCGGTACCGCGGCGAGGATCACTCGAGGGTCCGCCACGGTCGGCAGATCCTTGCACGAGTGCACCGCCACGTCGACCGCGCCGGCCACCAGGGCCGCGCGCAACGCCGAGAAGGCGTCCCCGACGGAGTGCACCGGTAGAATCCGCACCTGCACCTCGGCGGCACGCAACCGCCGCGCCACCCACTCGGCATGGGCGAGCGCCAACGCACCGCTGCGGGTTCCGAGCAGCACTGTCGACCGCCGCGCCGTGGCCATCACCCGGCCCTCGACGGATCGGAGCGGACGGTCGCGGCGATGGCGGCGGCGGCCCTCGGGTCCAGCTCGAACAACTCTCGCAGCGCCTCAGCGTAGGCGGCGCCCCCACCGGTCTCGGCGAGCTGCTTGACCCGCACTGTGGGGGCGTGCAACAGCTTGTCCACCACCCGGCGCACGGTCCGCGCCAGCTCCTCGCGAACTGCGGCATCGAGTCCTGGCAGCCGACCGTCCAGCCGCATCAGCTCCGCGTCCACCACCTCAGCGGCCCGCCTGCGCAGCGCGGCAACCGTCGGAGCGACCTCCAGGGTGCGCTGCGTCACCAGGTAAGCGCGCACCTCCTGGGCGACGAGGTGGTGGGCGGCGCTTACCGCATCGGAGGCTGCGGGGCGCTGCTCCAGCCGGCGGGCCACGGTGGTGAGATCCAGCAGGGTCACCCCGGGCAGCTCGCCCACCCCGGGTTCGACGTTGCGGGGCAGCCCCAGGTCGCACACCACGAGCGGAACCCGACGGTGACCCCGGGCGTCGGTGGCCTGATCGACGCCCCGAGCGTCGGCGACCTGCTCGACGCTGAGCACCGCGTCACTCGCGCCGGTGCAGCAGATCACCACGTCCACGGCGGTCAACACGGCGGCCACGCCGTCCAGACCGGCGGCCTGGGCGGGGGTGCCCTCGGCCTCACACAGCGCGGCCAGCCGCGCCGCGCTGACTCGGGTACGGTTGGCCACCACGATCTCGGCGACGCCGGCCCTACGCAGCTGCGCCGCAGCCAGCCCACCCAGTGAACCGGCGCCGAGGACCAACGCCCGGCGACCGGCCAGACCCGCGCCGGGTGGACCCGTGCCGTCGAGACCTGTGCCGTCGAGAGCCGCCCCGTCGAGACCCGCCCCGGGTGCACCCTCGCCGGCACCAGCCAGTGCGGCGGCCGTCGCGGCGAGGGCTTCGGAGACCACGGAGGCTCCCGCGGCGTCGATGCCGGTCTCGGTATGGACCCGTTTGCCGACCCGCAGCGCCTGCTGCACGACCTCGTGGAGCAGGCGCCCGATGGTGCCCGCCTGTTCGGCGCCGGTGTACGCGGCGCGAAGCTGCCCCAGGATCTGCTGCTCGCCGACGACCATCGAGTCGAGCCCGGCGGCTACCGAGAACAGGTGCTCGACACCAGCCGCCGCGTAGTGCACGTAGAGATGGCCGGTCAGCTCCTCCAGCGCGATCGCGCACTGGCGCGCCAGTATGTCGGTGATGTCGGCCAGACCACCGTGGAAGGTCGCCACCACCGCGTAGACCTCGACCCGGTTACAGGTGCAGAGCAGCAGCGCCTCCTCGACGTGCTCGCGCTCCAGCAGCTCGCCCAGAACCTTGTCGGCATCAGCGGTGGACGCCGCGACCCGCTCCAGCACCTCGACTGGCGCGCTGCGGTGGGACAGCCCGACGACCACAAGACTCATCGGCCCACCGCAATCGGATCGACCGGCGCAGCCACCCGACGGGACTGGTAGAACGACAGGATCTGCAGCTCGACCGCGAGGTCCACCCGGCGTACCTCGACATCGTCGGGCACCTGCAGCACCACCGGAGCGAAGTTGAGAATGCACCGGACGCCACCGGCCACGAGCAGGTCACACACCCACTGCGCGGCGGCCGCCGGGGTGCAGATCACCCCGATGGTGACCTCTCGTTCGGCGCACACCGCCGGGACGCTGTTGACATGGTCGACGGGCAACCCGCCGACCGGGACTCCGATCAGGTCCTCGTCCAGGTCGAACAACGCCGTGACCGGGAAGCCGCGGTCGGGAAAGCCCGGGTAGTTGGCCAGTGCATGACCAAGGTTGCCGATGCCGACCACGGCGACGCTGTGGTGCTGGGTGAGCCCGAGTAGCTGCTCGATGTGTTCCACCAGCCGCGCTGTGTCGTAGCCCACCCCGCGGGTGCCGTAGGAACCCACGTACGACAGGTCCTTGCGCAGCGTCGCCGAGTTCACCCCAGCGGCCCCGGCGAGCTCTTCGCTGGACATCGTGGTCACGCCCTGCTCAATCATCGAGGTGAGCACCCGCAGGTAGACGGCGAGGCGACCGACCGCGGCATCGGGCACGGCGCGGTAGGGCAAGTCCTGGACCCGTGTGCTGTACCTGCCGTGCTCATGCACCGTCACGCTTGGCTTCCTCTCGGATCTCGCGCTGGCAAACCGGGTCCGGGCTGAGGAGGGGCTTGAGTACCGCTGTCCCACCAGGCGTCCACGGTAGCCGCTTGTGAACGCAGGAACAAAGTAGCGATCTTTCCAGCCCGCGACACGCGTCAGGGGCGGCTCCATCGTGGAGCCGCCCCTGACGTCTACCAGCCGGCTAGCCGCTTAGGAAGCCGGCAGCGACAGCACCTGCCCGATCACGAACACGGTGGCGTTCTTGGTCGGGATGTTGCCGCACACCACCGAGATGCCGTTCACGGTGGGTGCCGCCGCAGTGCCGCCAATAGTGATCTTGGCACCTTCCAGGCTGTCCACCGTGCCCGCCTGGACGAGGCTGGCGGCGTCGTAACGCGTGCCGACCACGTGGTACGTCAGGATCTTGGCCAGCTTGCCGTTCGGCGACGCCACGTCCGGAGCGGTGGTCAGCTGGGTGATGGTACCGGGGTGCTGGGACTCCAACTGCTGGAACGCCGCGTCGTCCGGAGCGAACACGGTCAGCGCCGGAGCGCTGTTCAGGGTGTCCACCAGGTTGGCTGCGGTCACGGCCTTCGTCAGAGTGGTCAGCAGCGGGTTGTGGCTGGCCGCGGTGGCCACCGGGTCATTGACCATGCCCTGCGCTGAGCCGGGGCCCTCCGTGGGCACCTTGCTGCAGCCCGGACCGAAGATGTCACTGATCTTGGTGACACCCGTGCCGCTGGGCGCCGTCGCCTCGCCGCTGGGCGCCGTCGCCTCAGAACTGGGCGCGGCAGCCTGACTCCCGGTGGCCGGCCCCTGCGAGTTGCTGCATGCACCGACCACGGCGGTCAGAGCCGCCATAGCGCCGACCGCAGCCAGCCGCTGGATCCTCTTCACTCGATCTCAACTCCTCATCTGCCCGGCTTGTCCAGGCATCACGGCTATTACTTCGACAGTCCGCAGCGGCGGGTTCACGGTTCGCGCATCACGAATAGGACACAGTTACCCTGCACTCGGCGTGTCCTCAGAGGACGGTGAACCGCGCCGAGTCCCACCCACTGGCGCCGTCGGGGATGGGCGCGACGCGATCCACAGTCTGGGTGTACCCGGTCCTGTCCGTCGCCCGGACCTCGACGACGTGCGCGCCGGGTGCCCACCGGCCCCGCAGCCGGAACATCCGCCAAGTATCCACGTTGACCTCAGTGGACAGCTCGGCGGGTCGCCACTCACCGTGGTCGAGGCGTACCTCGACGCTCTCGATACCTCGGGTCTGAGCCCAGGCGACGCCGGTGATCGGCGTGTCTGGGCTGACTCGCGCGAACGGGCGTGGACTGTCGATCCGGGACATCGTCTTGATCGGCGCCCGCTGCCCCCAGCCGCGCTGCAACCAGTAGGCCCGCCGCGCATCGAACGTGGTGAGCTCCATATCGGTGATCCACTTGGTTCCGGAGACGAAACCGTAGAGCCCAGGCACGAGCATCCGAACGGGGAAGCCGTGCTCGATCGGCAGTGGCTCACGGTTCATCCCGATCACCAGCATGGCCTGCCTGCCGGGATCGGTGAGGGTCGCGGTCGGGGTGCCGCAGGTCCACCCGTCGACGCTGGTGGTGAACACCTGGTCGGCGCCCCGCCGCACGCCGACCTCGTGGAGGATGTCGGCCAGCAGCACGCCGGTGAAGTGGGACGTGGAGATGTAGGGCCCGCCAAGCTCGTTGGACACGCAGGTCATCGTCACGGGACGCTCGACCAGCGAGCGCGAGGTCAGGTCGGACCAGGTGAGGGTGACCTCCCGGTCGACCATCCCGTGGATGCGCAGCCGCCAGTCCTCGGCGCGCAGCTGCGGCAGCACGAGGTTGACGTCCACCCGGTAGAAGTCCCGGTTCGGGGTGATGAAGCTCGGCGACCCGTCGGCGGCGAAGTCCGCCCCGCGCGGGATCGGCGGCGCGGGCACCGTGGGCACGATCCGCCCCAGCGTCTGGCGGGACGCCTCGACGGCGCCGCGTCCGGTCAACAGCTGACCACCGGTCGCCGCGACGGCGGCACCCGCGGCGACCGCCGCCGATCCGACGAGCAGCCTGCGGCGAGAGACCTCTGTCGCCCCGCCGGCCGCCGGCTGCCGGCTGAGCCGGCCCAGGCGGTGCAGGGTGGCGAACACCCCCGCGCCGGCGAGCAGCGCAGCCAGTGGAGCGAGCACATCGAGCGGACCCGCGGTGGGACGGCACAGCACCGCGATGCCGGCCACGACGCCGAGCACCAAGATCAGTACCAGCCCGGGTGTGCGGGAGCGCCGGGACAGCAGCCCGGCGACCACCCCGGCCAGTCCGATCACCACCGCCATGCCCGACAGCAGGACAACCTTGTCGTCGCTACCGAACGTGCGGACCGCGAAGTCCTTGAGCCAGAGCGGGGTGAGATCTATCGCGCTGCCACCCACCGCGAGGAACGGCGAGGCTGTCGGCGAGATGAACCCGCCCACCAGATGTCCCGTCGCCAACCCCGCAGCCATCGACAGCAGGCCGACCAGGGCCGCCACGGCGAGGGACAAGCGGGGCACCGGGGCTGGCGTCACGGGAACGGCTAACCGGGTCGAAGTCATGACTGCCCATTCGGGTGCCCCCCGGCGCGAGGTTCACACCCGACCCTGATCGTGATGGTCCTTACCGGGTGAGTGCGGCCCGAAGGCGCTGCTCGTGGACCGTCCAGAAGCCGTGTTCCCGGCCGTCGACGAGGATCACCGGAACCCGGTCGCCGTACTCGGCCCGCAGTCGCGGGTCCGCGTCCACGTCACTGATACGCCAGGGAACGTCCAGCTCGGCGCAGATCCGGGCGATGTCGGCGCGGGCCGCCGCGCACCCGTGGCAGTCCGCCCGGACCAGCAACGTCACCTCGTGGCGCATCCCGCCAGCCTGCCACCGTCACCGCGAGCCGCGTCAGCGGGCACCACAGGCGGACACCACAGGCGGACACCACAGGCGGGCACCACAGGCGGGGACCACGGGCGCGGAGCGGCCTGGACCAGTGCGCTCCGTCCCCGGAACGCGACTCTCCGCCACCGCGTACCGTGTCGCCGTCGTATGCTTTCGCACGCCTTAGGCGACCGTTGACGCGAACGGTCGGCACGAGCGAAGAGGAGTGGCTCATGCCGCAACCGAGATGGTCCTCAGAACTTCGAGGCCGGTCCGCAACGGCGTGCTGCCGTGCGGGCGGCCCCCGAGCGCCGCTGCACCGGCTGTGCGCAGCGGCGTGGGACCGGGTCGAACGCCGGCACCTGATCGCGTGAAGCTCGTCCGCCCCCACACCCAGCCGATCCCGGGGCCGGCCGCACCAGAACTCAGCGCCCCGCCGGGTCCGGGCGCCGCAGCAGTGGTCGGTGGCGCCGAAGGCGCCGGGCCGGTGGTCGGTGATGCCGAGGGTGCCGCAACGATGGTCGGTGCCGCCGAGGGCGCCGGGCCGGAGGTCGACACCGCCGCGTGGGAACTCGTCGCGGCCGCTCAGCAGGGTGACCAGGATGCCTTCGGCCGGCTCTATGACCGGTATGTCGATGTGGTCTTCCGCTTCGTCCTGTTCCGGGTGGGTGACCGCCCGCTGGCCGAAGACCTGACCAGCGAGACCTTCCTGCGAGCGCTGCGCCGGATCTCCTCGGTGAGCTACCAGGGCCGGGACGTCGGGGCCTGGTTCGTCACCATCGCGCGTAACCTGGTTCTCGACCACGTCAAGTCCAGCCGGTACCGACTGGAGATGACTACCGCCGACATCCTCGACTCCAGTGCGGACGACCGCGGGCCCGAGCACGAGGTGGTCGAGCAGGCCACCGCCGCCGAGCTCATGCGCTGCGTCGCCCAGCTGGGCCAGGATCAGCAGGAGTGCATCATGCTGCGCTTCATGCAAGGCCTCTCGGTCTCGGAGACCGCGGCGGTGATGGGCCGCAACGAGGGCGCGGTGAAGGCGCTGCAACATCGCGCGGTCCGCAGGCTAGCGCAGCTGCTGCCGGAGGGGCTGCGATGACTGTCACATCACTACCAGACACGCCCAGCCCAGGCGTAACCGCCCGGGTAGCCACTCGTTGCTCCGAGGGACATGGCCCCAGGGCCCGAAGGCGGTGAGGACGACGCACACATCCGGGGGACGGAAGCGCGACGAGCAGGAGCAGGAAGACTTCGCCCGCGCTGTGGACAGTGGAATGTGCGACGTCTGTGATCGCACCGTTTCCGATCACTCTGTTTCCGACGACCACACTGTGTCTCATCACACCGTGTCCGATCACGCCCTGTCTGATCACACCGTGCCACGTGAGCTGCTCGTGGTCGCGGCGTTACGTCAGGTAGCCGGCACGGTGGGGCCGGATCCGGTGGAGCGGGAGCGGATGCGCCGGCGCGTCATGGCGGAGTTCCCCTCGGTGGTGCACGAGGGCAACAGCCCGGTCCTGCCCCTGCGCGCCTCGCGGCGTCGTCGCTGGGTTCCCGGCCAGGCCCGGGGAAGGCTGATGGTGGCCGCCGCCGCGGGGTTGTGCCTGCTGATGTCACTGTCCGGGATGAGCTTCCTGCTCTCCCGCGATGCGCTGCCCGGTGACGCGTTGTACACCGTCAAGCGCAGCGCCGAGTCCGCTGAGCTCGGGTTGACCTTCGGTGATCAGCCCAAGGCGCTCAAACACCTGGAGTTCGCCGGCGACCGGGTGAGCGAGATCGAGATCATGGCGAACCAGGCCGACGCCGCCGGCAACTGGTCCGCCGGGCAGGGCAAGTTCCTCCGGGCCCTCGACGACTTCGACTCGGACGCGACGGCGGGTGCCAGGCTGCTGACCGGACTAGCCCTGGGCGGCCATCCCGCCAGCCTGTCCGAGCTGCGTTCCTGGGCCGACCAGCAGAAGTCCCGGCTGACGGCGCTGCGAGCGGCGCTGCCGCTGCCCATCAGCGCCCGCCTGGACAGCACGCTCGGCCTGCTGGATCGGGTCGTCGCGAGAGCGTCCGCGCTGAGCGGGCGGTCCAACTGCGTCACGATCACCTCCGGTACCCGTGACGATCTCGGCCTGGTGCCGGCGAGGGACGCCTGCAAGCCCTCGGCGCCGGTGGACGGGACCTCCTCGGCTGTACCATCGCCGGACGTCACGGCCGCGCCATCGGCGAGCCCGCCCAGCGGGATCATGCTGCCTAACCTGCTGCTCCGTCCGCCTCCGGCGAATTCCGTTCCCGTTCCCGCTGAGAACGGTTCGAGCAGGCACTCCGGCCTTCCGGCAACCGGAACCCCGGGTGGTGTGCTGTCGAACCCGAGCCAGTCCGGAGCGCAGCCGTTGCGGCCGCAGCCCTGGCGACCCTTGCCTGGGCATGATTCGCCACAGCCCGCCGCCCCGTTACCTCCGTGGATTTTGCAGCCGCGGTTACTGCCTCCTGGATAGCCTTAGGTCACACTTCGTGCACCCACATGTCGACGGCTATATCCTTAGTGTTTGTTGCTCAGGAGAAGTCATCGCGGCAGTCTGTGGATCAGCATCCGCTTCAGCGGACTGGCGAGGAAGGACCAGAACTGGCGATCTCAGGGCAGGATCCAGTGCCGCGACGGTGCCATCAAGGCGCCCGAAAGCAGAAAGCCGTCCTGGCCATCCATAGTGGGCAAGCAGCTCTCGCCCACGGAGTTCACGCGGCGATAGCGGCAACGCCGGCGATGCCCCCGGACCTCACCGCAGCCGCCTTCTTCGACGTCGACAACACCCTGATGAGGGGTGCGTCGATCTTCTACTTCGCTCAAGGTCTGGCCGCGAGGAACTTCTTCCCCGCCGGAGCGCTCGCCTCCTTCGCGTGGCAGCAGCTGAAGTTCCGGGTAGCCGGCAGAGAGCTCAGCCTCGAGGAGATACACACCAGCCGCGAGCAGGCGCTGTCGTTCGTGGCCGGCAGGTCCAACCAGCAGTTCGTCGAGCTCGGCGAGGACATCTATGACGAGCTGATGGCCGACCGGATCTGGTCGGGGACGCTCGCGCTGGCTCAGCGGCACCTCGACGCCGGGCAGCGGGTGTGGCTGGTCACCGCGACGCCGGTGGAGCTGGCCACGATCATCGCCCGCCGGCTCGGCCTCACGGGCGCGCTGGGCACGGTGGCGGAGACCGTCGACGGTGTGTACACCGGCCGGCTGGTAGGTGACATCCTGCACGGAGCGGCCAAGGCGCAGGCGGTGCGCACGCTGGCCCTCCAGGAGGGGCTGGACCTGCAGCGCTGCACCGCCTACTCCGACTCAGCCAACGACATTCCGATGCTCTCCCTGGTAGGCACCGCGGTCGCGGTGAACCCCGACCCCGACCTTCGGGAGACCGCCCGAGCGCGGGGCTGGGAGATCCGGGACTTCCGGACCGGTCGCAAGGCCGCGAGGATCGGGGTGCCCTCGGTACTGGGCATCGGAGTCGCAGCCGGCGCGGTTGCCGCCCGCCTCGCCTACCAGCGTCGTGTTCGCCCCTGACCCGCGCCCACCCGGTGTGCCTCAGCCCAGGAACGGGTTACGGCGCCGGATGAGCAACCGGTAGACGGTCTGCTGGATGATCTCGCGGATCCGGTCGGTGAGGCTGAAGACCAGCATCGGGTCCTCGGCGGAACCCGGCTCGTAGGCGTCGGTCCGGAGCGGCTCACCGAACTCGATGTACCACTTGGACGGCAGCGGAATCATCCCCAGCGGTCCCAGCAGCGGGAAGAACGGCGTCACCGGGAAGTACGGAGCGCTGAACAACCGAGCCAGCGGCTTGATGTCGCCGATCATCGGGTAGATCTCCTCCGCGCCCACGATGGCGCACGGGATGATGGGCACCTGGGTGCGCAACGCTGCGGCGACGAACCCGCCGCGCCCGAAACGCTGCAGCTTGTACCGGTCACGGTAGAGCTTGCCGACGCCCTTGAACCCCTCCGGCCACACCCCCACCAGCTCGCCGGACGTGAGCAACCGCTCGGCGTCAGGGACGCAGGCCAGAGTCTGGCCCGACTTGCGCGCCAACGAGCCGAGCACCGGGAGACGGAAAAGCAGGTCGGCACCGAGCATTCGCAGGTGCCGCCCCGCCGGATGCGCCTCACGCACCGCCATCGCGGTCATCACCGCATCCAGCGGCAGCGTCCCGGAGTGGTTGGCGACCACCAGAGCCGCACCCTGCGCGGGCACGTGATGGATGCCGATCGTCTCCACCCGGAACCACGAGCGGTACAGCGGCCGTAGCAGCGGGAGCAGCACATGTTCGGTGAGATCCGGGTCGTAGCCGAACTCATCCACACTGTAGTCGCCGGACAACCGCCTGCGCGCGAACGCCAGCAGGTCAGCCACCTCCCGGTACCACTGGGGCTCGACCTGGCCCTGCTCGGCCGCCGCGACCGGCTCCGGTGCCACCATCGGCTACCGGAACCGGGCCGCGAGCCCGAGCAGGCACCGCTGCGCCGTGGCGATCCACCTCGGGTCGATCGTGGGCCGCAGCGCTGCCCCCCGTACGTAGTCGTCGAACGCCTGGGCAGTGGTCCACCGAGGCACGAAGCCGAACTCGGTGCGCAACCGGGTCGTGTCGAGCACCCGGCCGAAGTTGAGGAACCTGGCCTGCTCCGGGGAGTAGTCAACGAGCTGGGCGCCACGCAGCAGCCGTCCGGCAGTGGCCACGGCCGGCGCGGGGATGGGGACCGAGATCCGGCCCATCCGCCGAATCGCCTGGGACAGCATCAGCACTCCGGCGCCACCGACGTTGAAAACCCCCGGTCGCCGCTCCCGGGCGGCCCGCTCGAGCACCGCCAGTGCGTCCTGCTCGTGCAACAGCTGCACCCGAGGGTCGTAGCCCAGCACCGTGGGCACCACGGGGAGCGAGAAGTACCGGCTCAGGACGGTGTCGATGCGCGGGCCGATGATGTTGGCGAAGCGCAGCACCGTGACGTCCACATCCTCGCGCCGCCGAGCGAAACCACGGATGTAGCCCTCGATCTCCACCGCGTCTTTGGCGTATCCCGAGGCCGAGATCACGTGGGGTTCGTCACACTCGGTGAACACCGCCTGATCCAGTGCGCTCGCCCCGTACACCGCACCAGTGGACTTCACGACCAGCCGAGTCACCGTCGTCGACCGCTGGCAGGCCGCGAGGAGCTGCATGGTGCCGATGACGTTCATCTCTTTCATGGTGCTGTACCCACCCGCGCCGCGCGGACTGGCCGTCATCGACGTGTGCACGACGGTGTCGACCTTGGCGGTGGAGACGACCTTGGCGATCAGTGGGTCGCGCAGGTCGACACGGACGAACTCGGCACGTCCCATCCCTCCGGTCAGTTCCTGGGGCGGCGGCACCGTGTCCACGGCGAGAACCCGGTCGATCGTGGAGTCGGCCGCGAGTCGGGCCGCCAGCTGACCGCCGACGAAGCGGCCGGCTCCGGTGACGAGAACCGTGGACGGCGCCATGTTGCTCCCTGCGTCCGGGCGAGGACAGCGCGCCATTCGGTGCGCGCTCGCCGCCGGTACGCGCTGAGGTCACTTCTTCAGCTTGCGGCGTTGCACCCGTGTCTTGCGCAGCAGCTTACGATGCTTCTTCTTGGACATACGCTTGCGGCGCTTCTTGATCACCGAGCCCATGCTCGGCCTCCTCGCTGGTCGTGGCTGTGCCGGTCGTCGATGTGCTGGTCGTCCCTGCCAGGGGAAGCGCCTGGCAGCGGGCGCGAACGGGCGCCCAGCTTAGCCCTGATCGGATTCACGACCGGCACGCAGGTGCGAGCTCATCCCGCATCGAAGTAGGAACTCTCCAGGTAACCGTGCACGGCCATCTCCGGAACCCGGAAGGAGCGCCCGACGCGCACCGCGGGCAGCTCGCCCGCATGAACCAGTCGGTAGACCGTCATCTTGGAGACCCGCATCATCGCGGCCACCTCGGCGACCGTGAGGAACTGCACCTTGGCCGGCCCGGCTTGCTCGTTCGTCAGCATGGGTCATCGCGTCCTCACCACGTCACGCCCCGCTGGGCTTCCCCTCCCGCGGTCCGTGACGCAACCGTTCTGATGAGAGTAGCGGGACTGGTGGTGGCTGTGCGACTCCCATCCGTGGTAGTCGACACCCGTGATCATCGGCATCAGTCGTGGTGGAGGGCTCCGAGCTCGACCGACCGCTCCCGAGCCGCCTCGATGGCGGCCAGCAAGGCCGCGCGCACCCCATGCCGCTCCAGCTCCCGGATCGCCATGATCGTCGTACCGCCGGGGGAGGTCACGTCCTCCCGCAGCAGCACCGGGTGCTTACCGGTGTCGCGGAGCATCCGGGCCGCGCCCACCGCGGACTGGGTGACCAGCTCGGCCACCATCGGCCGGGGTAGTCCGATCATGATACCCGCATCGATCAGCGCCTCGACCAGGTAGAAGAAGTAGGCGGGACCGGACCCGGACAGCGCGGCGACGGCGTCCTGCTGGCTTTCCGGAACCCGGAGGACCTTGCCCACGCTGCCCAGCAGCTCCTCGGTCAGCTCCAGATGTGCGTCGGTGGCGAAGCGGCCGGCCGATATCACGCTCATCGCCTCGCCGACCAGCATCGGAGTGTTGGGCATGGCTCGGACGACCGGAACCCCCTCGGGCAGCCGACGCTCGTAGAGCGCGGTAGGCAACCCGGCGCACAGGCTCACGACCAGGGTGCCCGAGCCGATCAGCCCGGCGAGCTCGACCAACAGCGGGTCGATGTCCTGCGGCTTCACCGACACCACCACCACGTCGGCCTTGCGCGCCGCGGTGGTGGTGTCGACCGCGCGCACCTGGTAGGTCCGCTCGAGGTGGGCGGCCCGGTCGGGATAGCGCTCGGTGAACATCAGCTCGTCCGGGCTGCGACCGGCATTGAGCAGCCCGAACAGCAAGGCCTCGCCGATCTTGCCGGCGCCCAGGACGGCGATCGTGGTCATGGCGGCAGGGTGCCACAGTCCTGGTGCGGAGCCCAGGGCAGGACACCCGGTCACCGGACCCTCAGTCGCCGGACACCCAGGGCCGGACCCTCAGTCGCCGGACCCTCAGTCACCGGACCCTCAGTCACCGGACCCTCAGTCACCGGACCCTCAGTCACCGGACACCAGGGCGCGCAGGAAGAAGGCGACGTTGCGGGGTCGCTCGGCGAGCCGCCGGGTGAGGTAGGAGTACCAGTCCGAGCCATAGGGCAGGTACACCCGGATGGTGTCTCCGGCCGCGGCCAGCCGTCGCTGCTCGGCCGGACGCACCCCGTAGAGCATCTGGTACTCGAAGCTGCCCGGTGGCCGGCCGTACCAGCGAGCCCGCTCCGCGACGATGTCGATCAGCCGTGGGTCGTGGGTGGCGAACATGGGATAGCCACCCTCGGCGAGCAGGATGTTGGCGCAGCGCACAAAGCTGCGGGCGACCTCGTGCGAGGTCCGGAACGCGAGCTCGGGCGGTTCGGCGTAGGCGCCCTTACACAGCCGGACCCGGGCGCCCTCGACCGCCAGTGCCCGGCAGTCCTCCAGCGTGCGATGCAGGTAGGCCTGCAGCACCGCCCCTGTCCTCGGCCAGCGCCGACGTAGCTCGGCGTGCACCCGCAGGGTGGAGTCGGTCAGGGTGTGATCTTCGGCGTCCAGGGTGACGGTGGTGCCGGCCTGCTCGGCGGCGGCGCAGATCCGGGAGGCGTTGCGCAGCGCCAGTGCCTCCTCCAGCCGCTGGCCCACCGCGGACAGCTTCACGCTGACCTCGGCCCGGTCGGTCAGGTCCCGGGCGCTCAGGCACGCCAGCAGGTCGAGATAGGCCCGCACGGCGGACTCCGCATCGACCTCGGCCACGGCGCCCTCCCCCAGGTGGTCCAGGCTCACCGCCAGGCCCTCGGCCACCAGGGTGGCGGCGACGGCCACCGCCTGCTCGGCGCTCACCCCCGCCACGAAGCGGCTGACGAGATGACGGCTGACCGAGGGGGTCGCGACAAGCCTGCGCACGGTCGGGTTTCCCGCGACGGTCAGGATCAGCGAGCGCGGCACAACACGCACGCTAGCGCGTCTCCCCGCCATGATCACCCGGACCTGCCCGGTCGCGGGTTGCGCGGGCTGGCACTCTGACCGGGTATGACGACGATCGCGGGACTCCGCACCCATGGCTGAGCTATCCGGGGTTGAGCTGGAGGTGTTCCGGCACGCCCTGGCCGGGGTGGCCGAGGAGATGGGCGTCGCGCTGCGGCGCGCCGCGTACTCGCCGAACATCAAGGAGCGCGCGGACTGCTCGGCGGCGGTGTTCGACCCGGAGGGGGAGATGGTCGCCCAGGCCGAGCACATCCCGGTGCACCTGGGCGCCATGCCGGCCAGCGTCCGTGCGGTGCTCGACACCTACGGGGCGCTGCGACCCGGGCAGCAGGTCTGCGTCAACGACCCGTACCTGGGCGGCACCCACCTGCCAGACCTCACGGTCGTCGCCGCCGTCGGTCCCGAGCCCGGCCCCCCCGAAGACCCCGATACCGAAGCGCCGCTCGGCTACGTCACCAACCGCGCCCACCACGCCGACGTCGGCGGAGCGGCTCCGGGGTCCATGCCGGCGAACGCCACCGAGATCGCGATGGAGGGACTCCGCATTCCCCCCATCCTCATCGCCGACGCCCGCGGGGAACGGGAGGAGGTGGTGCGGCTGATCGCCGCGAACTCCCGGACACCCGCCGAGCGCCGGGGCGACCTGAGGGCGCAGCTCGCGGCCAACCACGTCGGGGCCCGGCGGTTACGGGAGCTCGCCGGCCGGATGGGGGCGCCGCGGCTGCGCGAGGCCATGGCGGCCGTCTGCGACTACTCCGACCGGCGGGTCCGGGCGGCCGTGCGGCGGATCCCGGACGGGTGCTACCGGTACCACGACGTGCTGGAGGTCGGGGCCGGGGTCACCATCCGCGCCGCCGTCACCGTCGCCGGTGACGAGGTGACGATCGACTTCGAGGGCACCGACCCCCAGATCCCGGTGAACCTCAACGCGGTGCTCGCGGTGACCCGGTCCTGCGCGATGTTCGTGTTCCGGATGCTGACCGACCCGGACGCGCCGCCCAACGCCGGCTGCTACCGGTCGCTGCGGGTGCGGGCACCCGAAGGCTCCGTGGTGAACGCGACGTTCCCCGCGCCGAGCGCGGCCGGCAACGTCGAGACCAGCCAGCGGATCGTCGACGTCCTGCTCGGCTGCTTCGCCCAGGCGATTCCCGAGCGGGTACCGGCGGCGAGCCAGGGCACGATGAACAACCTGCTCATCGGGGCCAGTGGTGAGCACCCGTTCAGCTACTACGAGACGCTGGGCGGCGGCGAGGGGGGCACCCCCAGCCGTCCCGGCATGTCCGGGGTGCACACCGGGATGACCAACACCCAGAACACCCCCGCCGAGGCCGTCGAGCTGGACTACCCGCTGCGGGTGTGGCGCTATGAGCTGCGGTCCTCCTCGGGCGGTGCCGGCGCGCATCCCGGCGGCGAGGGCCTCGTCCGCGAGGTCGAGGTCCTGGCCGACTGCACGCTGACCGTGCAGTCCGAACGCCGCGAGCACCCCCCGTGGGGCCTGGCCGGTGGGCATCCCGGGGCGGTGGGCCGCAACATCCTGCGCCGGGCCGACGGGACCGAGGTGGAGCTGCCCGGCAAGGGCACCTGGCCGCTGCGCCGCGGCGACCGGATCCGCATCGAAACTCCCGGCGGCGGTGGCTGGGGAGCGGATAGCATGACGTGACTATGACTGAGCGGGTTGCTCGGCTCGGCCTGCGCATCGAGGCGGGCCCGGAAGCCGACGCTGCGGAGCTGGATGAGCTGGCTGTGCAGCTGCGCGAACAGCTGCTGGAGCTGGACATCGAGCGCGCCGATCGCGCGAGCGCGGGCCAGGCGCCGCCCGGTGCGCGCGCCGGTGAGACTCTCCTCGCGGGCGCGCTGACCGTCGTGCTCGCCCAGTCGTCGGGGCTGCTCACCGCGCTCGTCGAGACAGTGCGGTCGTGGGTCTGCCGCGACAGCGGGCGCAGCGTGAAGCTGGAGATCGACGGGGACGTGCTGGAGGTCACCGGGATCAGCCGGGCCGACCAGCGTGAGCTGATCGAGACCTGGGTCGACCGGCACACCGACCGGTGACGTCGGGTGAGCGACGCGAGGGTCGCGCTGCTGGTCGGCTGCTCTGACTACCAGGACCCGGCCTTCCACCAGCTGCCGGCGCCGGCCCGGGACGTCGATGCGTTCAGACGCGTGCTCGCTGACCCGACGATCGGTGACTTCACGGTAGAGACGTCGCTCGACAAGCCGTCGTCGGAGGTCGAAGAACAGATCGAGAGCTTCTTCGCCGACCGCAAGCCCGACGATCTCTTGCTGCTCTACTTCTCGTGTCATGGGGTGCTGGATCCGCGAGGACGACTGTACTTCGTGACCACCGACACGAAGAGGCAGCGGCTGGACTCGACAGGGATCTCGGCGCGATGGGTGAAGGAGCAGATGGACCACAGTCGCTCGCAGCGCATCGTGCTGTTGCTCGACTGCTGCTACAGCGGCGCGTTCACCAGGGGTCTCCGGCGGAGGAGCGCCGGCACCGAGGAGATCCTCGAGCAGCTCGGTGGCCGCGGCCGCGTCGTCATCACCGCGTCGGACAAGATGGAGTACGCCTACGACTCGAAGTTCACCGATGCCGTGGTCCGAGGTTTGGCCACCGGGGCGGCCGACCTCGACGGCGACGGCCAGGTATCGGTCGGCGAGCTGTATCAGTACGTGTACGACCAGGTCCGGCGGAACACCCCGGACCAGACGCCGACGATGTCCGCGGATGGGATGCGCGGCCGGCTCTATCTGGCGAAGAACCCGCATGCGCTGGTACCGCTGCCGGCCGAGCTCGAACAAGTCCTGGCGAGCGAGAGCGCGTGGAAGCGACTGTGGGCGGTCGACGGTCTGCGGCGCCTGCTGCATGGTGACCATCCAGGAGGGCAGAAGCTCACGGCGAGACAAGCCCTGGAACACCTTCGTGACAACGATGTCGATCTCGACGTTCGGGCGGCCGCCGGCGAGGCGTTGTCCAGAGTGTCCCGGCGACCTGGCGTCACAGCTCCTCGACGTCCACACTCTCGCCGGTTGGTGGGGGCCGGCCTGGCGCTCGCGGTGGTGCTGGTGCTGGTGCTGGTTATCGTGCTACCTCTGACACCTAGCGCACATGAGGCTGGTCCCATCCCGTGTTCGCCCAGCGCCAGACCCGCCGACGGGGTGCTCTCACTCGGGACGTTACTCCCGAAGACCGGCGAGTTCAGCTATTCCGGTCCAGCGCTGGACGCCGGCGTGCATCTGGCGATGAAGGACATCAACGACGCCGGCGGCATCCCGGGCATCGCCGTGAAGCTCGATGACACCAACCAGCGCGACGAGGGCAACCCCTCCGCTGACACCGCAAGCCAGTCGGCTGATGCGCTGCTGTCCGGCGGGGTGGATGTGATCATCGGTCCCTCGACGTCGGCGGCAGCCATCAAGGTGATCGACAAGGTCACCTGCGCAGGCGTGATCCTGTTTTCGCCCTCGAACACGTCGTCGGTGTTCACCACGTACCCCAGCCATGGGCGCTACTTCCGCACCTCGCCGTCAAGCGTGCTCGAGGGCCCCGTGCTCGGCAGGCTCGTCGTCGCTGACGGCAACTCGACGGCGGTGGTGATATCGCGCGACGACGTGTACGGCAACTACCTACGGGAGGAGACCGGAGAAGTAATCCAGCAATCCGGAGGTCGGGTACTCGACTCCTTTCCTTATGACCCGAACGCACACGACCACCACAAGGACATCCAGCGGATCAAGGCCGAGAACCCCGACGCGATCGTCCTGATCGGCTTCGCGGAAGCCGCCCGTATCCTCACCGAAATGATCAAAGAAAACATTGGCCCGAGGAACAAGCGGGTGTACAACCCTAATATGACCAACACCATGGTCGCCCAAGTCAGTCCGCAGAATCCGGGCGTCTTGGCCGGCATGAAGGGGACCTCGCTGTACGCTGGGGACGAGGCCTTCACGAGGCGGCTGACGGAGGCCAGTCCTGGACTCCAGGACCAGACCTACGCCGCGCAGGCCTACGACGCAGTGGCGATCACCGCACTGGCGGCGGCGGTCGCCGGCACGGACGAGCCCGCCGCCGTCGCGAAGGAGATCAACGGCGTGACGAGGGCCGGCGAGAGATGCACCGGCTTCACCGCCTGCATGACGCTCGTGAAAGCCCACAAACCCATCGCCTACGACGGAGCCTCCGGGCCGCTGCGGTTCACCGATCACGGTGAGCCCAACTCCGCCACGTACGTCATCAGCGAGATTCAACCCGACGGCACCGTGAAGCCCCTCAGGAGCGAAACGGTTACACCAACCACTACGCCGGCACCAGCGCGGTCATCAGCGCGATGACCTCGAGCAGCGCCGCCGCGGAGCTGGCCGAGCGGTTCGGTGCAACCGGCGACACCGACTCCATGGGGTATCTGTTCGGGCCAGTCGACGAGGGCAACCACCGGATGTGGCACGCGCTTGAAGCGGACGAGCCCGACCAGGCGGCCGGCATCGCGCGGGGCGTCAGCCCCGAGCGTCACCCCTTCCCGGTGAACCGGACCGCATACTGGACTCACTACGGCCGCGCGCTGGTCCGGCTGCGAGGACGTCGTGACGACGCGATGATGGCACTGCGCACGGCGGAGGATCTCTTCCCCGCCAGGGTGCGCCGGGATCCGATTGTCCGCGAGGTGCTCGCCGGGCTGCTGACGCGGGTGCGGCGGGACGCTGTGAGCCAGGAGCTGCGAGGGATGGCCTTCCGGGCGGGACTGCCGACGTGACCCATCCGAGCGGGCGTGGGTGATGGTGCAGGGCCGCTGCACCGACGGCGACAACCGCTGCACACTGATCGTGATCCACGAACCGGGCGGCTCCTGGGCGATTCACAGCCTGGGCGGACCGGGGTACGACTCGTCAGCCCCGGAGAGTGACACTGGTTCGCGAGGCCATCGAGAAGGTGAGCACCCTGCAGTCCGTCGCCGCCCGCCGAGACTGGCTGATGCCTCTGGCCACCACCGTGGAAGCGCCATCACAGGATCCCCCACGGCCCCGGCAAAGTCATAGGAACACCTGTGGCCCGCACTGGACAGCCACCTCTCCGCTGAGACAAGACTCTGCCGGAGCCCGGCAGGATCCCCTTGGGACGGTTGCATCGGTGACGGCGGCGTTCGCTGTACCACGAACGGGTGGCCGTTGACTGACTCATTGCCGGCTGACTATGGTCGAAGTCGTACCTACTCAACTCAATAGAGAGGATAATCATGACCGACTACGACCCGAGAACGGCCACCGGAATTCCGACCGAGCCTGTCGGCTCCCTCCCCCGACCTTCCAGGTTACAAGCCGCCTACGCCGCCTACGACGAGGGAAGGATCGATAAAGCAGCGCTGGAAGCCGAACAGGACGCAGCGGTCCGCGATTCGCTCGAGCGCTATGAGGCCACCGGGTCACCGATCGTCTCCGACGGCGAGCAACGTTGGTCGAGCTTCGCCACCTACCCCATCACCGACACCCTGGCCGGGACCGGGCTCGCCGAGAACCTCGCCCCGGGCGGCCAGTTCTTCGCGATCTTCGCCGATGGTCACGGGCGCCAGCTTCCGCGTCTCACCGGTGGCCCCTTCCGGTACAAGACCTACGCGGCCGACACGCTGAAGAAATCCATCGGCCTGACGAACTCCCCCATGAAACAGGCCGTGATCGCGCCTTCCATGCTGACCCTGCTCTACCCGCTGAGAGAAGAGGTGTCCGGCTATCCCCGGGAGCAGTTCGAGGAAGACCTCGTCAACGAATGCGAAAAGGACATCCGCAGCGCCTTCGCGGCCGGCGCCGCCCGGGTTTCCATCGACTTCACCGAAGGCAGGCTGGCCACCAGAGAAGATCCACGCAACCCGTGGACGGGTGCCGGCCTACTTCCGCACTTCATCGAACTCAACAACCGCGTACTCGCGCGCTTCAGCGCGCAGGAGCGGTCGAAGATCGGTATCCACACCTGCCCGGGCGGGGACCGGGACTCGGTTCACAGCGCCGATGTCCCCTACAACAACCTGCTCCCGAGCATGTTCCAGATGAACGCCGGCTACTTCCTCATCCAGCTGGCGAGCGAGCGGGACAAGGACCCGGTCTACCGGTCCATCGGTGAGCACCTGCGCGACGACGCGGAGGGTGTGGCGCAGATGGCCTACCTCGGGGTGATCAACCCGGGGAACCCCCGCGTCGAGAGTGCCGAGGAGGTCCGCGACGCCCTGGTGAGGGCGTCCAACTTCATCCCCAGGGAAAGGATCGGTGCCACCGACGACTGCGGCTTCTCGCCGTTCAGCATCGACGAGAAGCCGAACCACGGTTCCCCTGACTACGCTCGCGACGTCGCGTTCCAGAAGATCAGGAACCGGGTCGAGGGAGCCAGGATGGCCGCGGAGAAGCTCGGCGCCAGCTGAGCTCCTCACCGGAACGGCCCCTAAGATCTCCTGACGGAGGCGTATGGGTGCCTGGTGGCCCCCGCGGTCTTCAACACCGACGTGGTCGAGCACCTCGACCAGGCGGGTTCGATTCCCGTCCGCCTCCGCCGACCGTCTCCGCAGCCGGATCTCCGCAGCCGGATCTCCGCAGCCGGATCTCCCCAGCCGGATCTCCCCAGCCGGATCTCCACGGCCGGATCTCCACCGTGCCTCGAGCCTCCGTAGCCTGCTGTAATGATGCCGCGCCGCGCCGCTGAGCCCGATATCCCGCAGCAGGGCAGTGAGGAGACCTTCGACCGGCTGGTCGAGGAGGGGGAGCAGCGGTTGGGCCGGTCGTGGCTCGGGTTGGCCGCGACCGGTTTCCTCGGTGGTCTCGACGTGGGTGTGGGCGTGCTGGCGCTGCTGCTCGTGGAGCACGCCACGGGCAGCGTGCTGCTGGGCGGCGTGGCGTTCTCGGCGGGGTTCATCGCGCTGTCCCTGGCGCGCAGCGAGCTGTTCACTGAGAACTTCCTGGTCCCCGTGGTCGCGGTGGTCGCCCGGCGCGGCACGCCGCTGAGCCTGGCACGGCTGTGGGGGGCCACCCTGCTGACCAACCTGCTCGGCGGATGGGTCGTGACCGGGTTGGTGATGGCGGGCTTCCCGACGCTGCGTGGCAGCGCCGTCGAGGCGGCCCAGTCCTACGTCACCCTGGGCTTTGGATGGTCGGCGTTCGCGCTCGCGCTCATCGGCGGCATGCTCATCACGCTGCTGACCCATCTGCAACACGCCACGGAGTCCGACCTGGTACGCCTGGTGCCGGCGGTGCTCGCGGGCTTCCTGCTCGGCGCCGGCAAGGTCAACCACGCGATCGTCGCGTCGCTGGTCTGCTTCGCCGCGCTGCAAGCCGGCGCACCGTTCGGCTACCTGGACTGGCTCAGGCTGTTCGCCTTCGCGGGGCTCGGGAACATGCTCGGCGGCCTCGGGCTGGTCACCGTCCTTCGCCTGCTCCAGGTTCCTCACAAGGTCATGGCGGAACGTCACAGGAACGCCGGCCGGGAGACTGAGGCGCCCTCCTGAGGTCAGCCGACCAGGGCTCCGTGCGCAACCTCAAGCCGGTGATCCTCAAGGCTGGAGCGCTGGCTCTCGGCCCGCTGCGCGAGCCTAGCCAGGTCGGTCCCGGCGAGCTCGGCGTGTGAGTCACTCACCTCGATCAGGGCGCGCCACATCGACAGCTTGCCCTCGATGCCCAGGGACAGCGTCTCGAACTCCAGCAGGCGCTTCAGATCCCGATCACCGGTCGCCGTCTCGCTCAGCTTCAGCCTGGTGGCCTTCTCCCCGATCCAGCTGGCAGCCTGCTTGGTCGAGCTCCGCTGAATCCCTAGCCGCTCCATCAGCGCTTCCAACGTCACTTTGTCCTGCTCGATGTCGCGGGTCAGCTCCGCAAGGAAGGGACCGAACCGGGTGTCCGCGTACTCTGAGCTGATCTTGTTCGCGAGCTCGCTGCCGGCGGCAGCACCAGCCAGATGATCGTTGAGGTAGGTCTCCAGTCCCTTGGCTGCGGCCATGATGGATCTCCTTCGGCAGGGGCGGTGGTAGGAAAGCCCAAGTGACCCCGGATGGCGACATGATCGCAAGTCATGCCGCCGCGGGCAAGAAGCAGTCCGGGCGGTCTGCGCAGGGCCCGCGCGGACATCAGAACCCGTGGTCGGGAGTTTCGGCGCCGTGAGATCGGGAACTTCTGAGAGTCATGCTGCATCAGCGACACTTCCCACATAAGAGGACAGCGGGACTGCACGGTAGCGACAGGGACGGGTGTGACGAATGGGACGGTGCAGGTCGGCCAGGCTGACTCATCACGGGTTGCTGCACCCTGTGAGCGTGGATGCGTCCGCCGCGCTCGCCCCCCTGGTCGCCGATCGGCTGGCTCACGGTGAGCCGGTGCTGGCTGTGCTGCCCCCCACCACCGCGGACGGCCTGCGCGCCCGGTTGCCGGCCGCGGACCTGGCCGGGTTGCACACCGCCGACGCGGGCGGGCTCTATCGCCATCCCGGCCGGGTGCTGGGCCGCTACCGGGACTGGATCGCCGACACGAGCCCCGACGGCGGGCCGGTCACCATCGTCGCCGCCCCTGACCTGAGCGGCCAGGACGCGCATCGGGCGGCGCTGTGGATGCACATCGACGCCGTCACCACCCTGGCCTTGGCCGAGTGCGACCTCACGCTGGTCTGCGCCTACCCGGACGACCCCGACACCGCAGCCACGGTGCGCGGGGCACATCCCAGCCTGCTCAACGGCGCGATCACCCCCAGCCTGGAGTACCTGCCGGCGGAGGAGTTCCTGGCCCGCTACCCGCTGCCGCCACCGATTGAGCTGGGCGAGCCTGACATCACCGACACGATCGAGCACGCCACAGGACTGTCCGGGCTGCGCCGGCTCGTGGCCGGCTACGCCGCCGGTGCCGGACTGTCCCCGGCCCGGTGTGACGATTTCGTGCTGGCCGTCAGCGAGATCGCCAGCAACGCCCTCGAACACGGCGTCCCGCCCGCTGCCGTGAGCCTGTGGGCCAGCGCAACCTCGGTGATCTGTCAGATCACCGGCAACGGCCGGTACACCCAGCCGCTGGCCGGGCTACTGCACCCGTCGACGACCCAGCACCGGGGCCGCGGCCTGTGGCTGGCCTACCAGCTCTGCGACCAGTTCTACCTGTGGCCCCACCCCACCACCATCCGGCTGCAGATGGACCGAACCTGACAGCGGTGTCGCCGTTATCAGTCGGGTGGCCCCTGCCTGAGCTCTCGGCGGTTCGCTGGCGCGCACCACGAAGGAGGGGTGGGAAAATGACCGTCGGCTAGCCAGGAAGGTAGGAGGAAACGGTGGTAGCGCACGATCAGGACGCGGGGCGGCACAGGTGCGCGACCGGCGGCTCGGAACCGGGGACGGGTCATCACGCCCTGGTCGCTCAACCGCATACCGAGGCCGAGGGTTCCGTCGCGGCCGCTGAGGCGGTGGCCGCCCAGATCAGCACACCGCAGCACCCCCTCGGTCGACCCGGTAGCCCGCTCAACCGCCGATCACCGTTCCTGGTCGGCATGAGCGCCGCCGCCGGCGTCGCGGTCATGGCCGGCACGGTCGAAATGATCATCACTGTGCGCGATGTCCTGGTGCTGATCGGGCTGGCGCTGTTCCTCGCGATCGGCCTGGAGCCCGCGGTGTCCGTGCTGGCTCGGCACAGGTTCCCGCGGTGGACGGCGGTGGTCACCGTGCTGATGGCGACCCTGGCGCTGGTGGCCGGGTTCCTGGCCGCGGCGATCCCCCCGCTGACGCGCCAAGCCACCCAGTTCCTCACCCAGGCCCCGACCATGCTCTCCCGGCTGCAGAACCCTCATTCGCTGCTGGGTCAGCTCGACGAGCGCCTGCACCTGCAACAACGCCTGCAGCAAACCCTCAGCGGGGATCCCTCCAGCGTGCTCAACGGCCTGCTCGGGGCCGGCCAGGTCGTGTTCAGCGCCCTGGCCAGCACCCTGATCCTGGTCGTGCTCACCATGTACTTCGTGGCCGACCTGCCCCGCATCCGCGCGACCCTCTACCGGCTGGTGCCGCATTCCCGCCGTCCCCGCGCGATCCTCCTCGGCGATGAGATCTTCACCAAGGTCGGTGGCTACGTCCTGGGCAACCTGCTGATCTCGCTGATCGCCGGGGTCCTCACCTTCACCTTCCTGACGGTCGCGAGGGTGCCCTACGCCCTGTTGCTCAGCATCTTCGTGGCGCTCCTGGACCTGGTCCCGGTGATCGGCTCCACCATCGCGGGCATGGCGGTGTGCCTGGTCGCGCTGAGCGTGTCGCTGCCCACCTGCCTGGCCACCGTCGGGTTCTTCCTGGTCTACCGGCTGACCGAGGACTACCTGCTGGTCCCCCGAATCATCGGCCGGGTGCTCAAGGTACCCGCCCTGGTGACCGTCGTGGCTGTGCTGCTGGGAGGCGCCCTGCTGGGCATCGTGGGCGCCCTGGTGGCCATCCCCGCCGCCGCAGCCCTGCTCCTGCTGACCCGCGAAGTGCTCTTCCCCCGTCTGGACCACGCCTGAAGCCCATACGTCTGAAGCCGACGCGCCTGAAACCCATGCGTCACCACGAGTCCAGCGTCACCAATAGTGCCGTCGGCCGCCGATGGGACGCCCGACCGACCCGAGCAGCACCAAGATCACTCCAACGACCACCAGGATGATCCCGAGAGTCCACAGAATCGGGATCCCGAGCAGGTAACCCACCACCAGTAGGACGATCCCAAGAACGATCACGATGCCTCCCGCCAGCTCCGACCGGATGTCTCAACCTGATCGTAGGGCACATCCACCCGTTTTATCCCCACGCTGAGTGGCTGATCCGACGAGCCCGCCGTCACCGGCTGTGATCCACCCGGGTCGGTGCCCGCGGCCCGGGGAGTCCGTCAGCTCGCTGGGACGCCGGGCAGGGTCCGCACGCGCACCTGCAGCACGCCATCCTCGACGCGAGACTCGAAGCCGGGCACCGGTGCCGTCGCCGGACCGTGCACGACCCCGCCGTCGCGGAGCCGGAACACGCTCGCGTGCCACGGGCAGCTGACGTGCAGCTCCCCGTCGACCTCGGAGAGCTCGCCCTCGTGCAGCGGCCCGGACAGGTGCGGGCAGCGGTCGGAGAGCACCGTGACCTCGGAGCGGCCACCGCGGCGCAGCACGAACACCGGGACCTCGCCGGCGAGCCGGCGCACCGGCCGGTCCAGCGGGAACTCCTCGAGCGGCCCCAGCGGCAGCCAGTCCCCCGGACCGACGTGCGGTATCTCCTCGCCGTGGTTGGCGCCGGTGGCCTGCCGGTAGCCCAGGTGGCCGCCCAACGCCGCCCCCATCACGCTCAGCGTGCCTCCGAGCAACGACAGCAACCGCCCGGTGCCTCGGTCGCCACGCCGGCGCAGCAGCGCGGCCGTGAAGCAGGACACCGCCGTGGCGTTCAGCGCGGCGTGCACGAGCCCGACCCGCTGCTGGTCCTCGTGACTGTCGGACCAGTCCGCCCATCCCGCGGCGACCGTCGGCACGGCGCTGGCCAGCCCGACCGCGATCAGCCCGGATGACTCGCGACGCCGGCCGCCGACCGCGTCGATCAGCGAGGCGGACACGAACGAACCGAGCGCGACCTGCGCCAGGGCGGGATGCAGCGGATGCCCCAGCCACACCCCGTGCAGCGCGTCCTTCAGCGTCCGGTTGCGCAGCAGCCGTTGCACGACGCCGCGTACCGCGGCCGCCGGCCGGTCCAACGCCTCGGCTCGCTCCAGCCGGACGATGTCGTCGAAGGGTCTCATACGCGCAGGATAGGCATACCGCGACGCCGATCATCCACCAGCCTGGGCCTGTTCCAGCGGTTCACCGCGCGACATCCTCGCCAAGAGGTTACGTTAGGTCTTTCCACCACGGGCCGACGAAGGGAAGGCACTCGCTGTGGGAGCCGGAGACAAGATCGACCACCAGGCTGAGGTTCTCAAGGGCAAGGCGAAGGAGACCGCAGGCCACGCCGCTGACGACCCGGAGCTGGAGGCTGAGGGTCAGGGCGATCAGGCCACGGGCCATGTCAAGCAGGCCGGCGAGAAGGTCAAGGACGCCGTGAGGGACGTCTTCGACAAGTAGCGGCGGGTCGGGGCGGGCCGAGGCGGTCGCGGCCCGCTTCGCCGACCTGGTGAACCGGGGCCGGCTGGAGGTACCGCTACCTGGCCGGGGGTGCACCGCGCGGCGGTGGGGAGTGCTGGCCGGGCTGGCGGCGGATGATCTCGACCTGGCCCGCCTGGTCGAGGCGCATCTCGATGCGCTGGCCATCCTGGACGAGCTGCGCAGACCCGCGTCGACTCCCGCGGTGCCGGCGCCGCTGCCGGGTCAGCGGTGGGCGGTATGGGCGGCCGAGCCACCGAACGGCCGGGTGGATGCCGAGCAGCGCCGGGACGGCACATGGCGCCTCTCGGGGGTCAAGCGGTGGTGCTCGGGGTCTCACGCCTGCACCCATGCCCTGGTCACCGCGCGCGCCGGTGACGGGGGCCGGCTGTTCGCGGTGGATCTCTCCCAGACCGGGGTACGGACGGGCGTGGGTGGATGGGAGGGGTTGGGGATGTCGGGAAGCGGCACGGAGGACGTGGAGCTCGACGCGGTGCCGGCGGCGGCGGTCGGCGGACCGGGGGCGTACCTGGAGCGGGTCGGTTTCTGGTACGGCGCGATGGGTGTGGCGGCCTGCTGGCATGGCGGGGCGGTCGCGGTCGGCCGGCCGCTGTGGGAGGCGGCCCGCGGCGGGGGTCTCGACCCGCACGGCCGGGCCCATCTGGGCGCGGTCGACACCGTGCTGGCGGCGGCCGGCTCGGTGCTGCGGGAAGCCGCCGCGACCGCGGACCGCGGTCCTGACCCGGCGACCAGCGACCCCCCGAGCGTACGGTTGGCGCGGCGGCGGGCGCTGCGGGTCCGGGCGGTGGTGGAGGCCGCCGCGACCCAGACCATCGAGCGGGTCGGCCGGGCACTGGGGCCGCGACCGCTGGCCACCGACGCCGCGCACAGCCGCCGAGTCACCGATCTGACCGTCTACCTGCGGCAGAGCCACGCCGAGCGGGACCTCGCCGTGCTCGGGGACCTCGCCGCCGGCACCGAGGAGTGGCAGCCGTGGTGATCCCGCGGTGAGCCCCAGCCTGCCGGCCGGGTACTTCGAGGACCTCTACGCCACCGCCACCGACCCGTGGGGGTTCACCACCCGTTGGTATGAACATCGCAAGTACGCCTGCGCGCTGGCGGCGCTGCCCCGGGCGCGGTACCGCCGCGGCTACGAGCCGGGCTGCTCGATCGGCGTGCTCACCGAACACCTTGCGGCCCGCTGCGACGAGCTGCTGGCCACCGACGTGGCCGAGGCGCCACTGCGCACCGCCCGCGCTCGGCTGGCGCGCTCACCCAATGTGGTCCTCGAGCGTCGAGGGGCGCCCGAGGACTGGCCACGGGGTGGCTTCGACCTCCTCGTGATCAGCGAGCTCGGCTACTACCTCGATCCCCCGGACCTGCGCCGGCTGTGGGTCACCGCCATTCACGCCCTCGAACCGGGCGGCACGCTGCTGGCCGTGCATTGGCGTCACCCCGTGGCCGGGTACCCGCAGACCGGGGACGACGTGCACGCCGCCCTGGCCGCCCAGCCGGGGCTGGGCCGGCTCGTCGAGCACGTCGAGGAGGACTTCCGGCTGGAGGTGTACCTCCGCACTCCTCCCGCCGTGCGGTCCGTCGCCGCGCAGACCGGCCTGCGGTGACCACCGCCGGTCACCAGGTCACCCGAGTGGGAGTCGTGGTGCCCGCGCACAACGAGGAGGAGCTCCTGCCGCGATGTCTCGCGGCGCTGCGGTGCGCCGCCGTCGCGGTCGACATCCCGGTCCACCTGCTGGTGGTCCTGGACGCGTGCAGTGACCGCACGGCCGACGCGGCCGGCGACGCGGAGGTCCTCGCGGTGTGGGAGCGCAACGTCGGGGCCGCCCGCCGCGCCGGCTTCGCCCACCTGCTCCACGAACTCGGCGCCGACCGGGTCTGGCTGGCGAGCACCGACGCCGACAGCCAGGTGCCGAAGGGGTGGCTGGCCGACCAGCTGGCCCACGCGCGTCACGGTGCCGACGCCGTGGCCGGCATGGTCTGCGTCTGCGACTGGAGCGAGCACCCACCCATCACCGCCGAGCGTTTCCGACGGCTTCACCACCACGTCATCGGGCACCGCCACGTGCACGGGGCCAACCTCGGGATATCCGCCCGCAGCTACCTCGCCGTCGACGGATTCCCCACCCTGCCCGCCCACGAGGACGTCGCCCTGGTCACCACCCTGAAACGCACCGGGCACCGGGTCCTGCACGCCGCCGACCCGCCGGTGATCACCAGCGCCCGCCGCCGCGCCCGCGCCACCGAGGGCTTCGCCGACTTCCTCATCCGACTCGCCGAGCACGACCCAGGGAGATCGTACGTTCCTTCACGACACACCCGCGTTCTCGGCGGCTAGCCACGAGCCTTCGGCGCTGGAGTGACGGCCGCGCTCGGCGAGCCGGGCGCGCTGCGGGGCGACGACGTGCCGCGGGTCCGCCGCCGACGCCAGGCCCGCCTCGAACACCGCGAACCGGGTGGCCAGCGACCCAGCGGCGAGCGCGGCGCCTGACATCACGGCGGCCACCCGGCTGCGCCCAGCGAGCAGCGCGCCGAGGCCGCCGCAGGTGGTGAGCACCCGGGCCAGTCGGTTGCGCCGTCCCGCCTTGCCAGTGCGGTAAACGTCGGCGATGTCACCGGGAACCCGCTCGAGCCGACGCTCCAGAGCCTCCCCGATGACCAGCTCCGCCGCAGCCCCGGCCACCGCCAGCCGGATCATCGGATCCCGCTCCTGACGCCCGGCGCCGGTGAGCCCGGTGACGAGAAGCTGGACGCCCGCGCCGGCCGCCGCACCGCTGCTGACGAACAGCACCGGGAGCTCACCGCGGGCCTCGTGCCACGCTGGGACGGCCGTATCGGAGAGCAGCACACCGGTGTAACTGGCCAGCGGCGGGCCAAAGAGCGCAGCGCCCCAGCCGGCGAGCCGACCGAGCCGCGGAGCGATGCCGGTGATCTCCGACGCGGCGGCCGCAGACGCGAACGCGGCGAACGGGCTGAGGATCCACGAGCCGATCGACAGCGGCGAGGTCGGTTTGATCACCCGCAGCATGTTGAGGAACCGCTCCGGCCGGCCCAGGTCGTGTAGTAGTGCCATCGTGCCCACCAACGCGCCACCCGCGGCGACGAGCCGGCCGCCGCGGCGCAGCGCCGGTCGTCTCGTCGCGTCGCCCAGCGCTGCGACGACCGCCGAGGTGCCGGCGAGACCGCCGACCCAGAGGTAGACCGGCACGTCCGGACTTCTCCAGGTCGGCTTCTTGAGGATCGGCCGACCGTAGTAGGAGCTGAACTCCGCGGCAGGCACCATCGAGCCACGTTCGCGCCGGCGGCCGCGGTGCCGTCCCCCGGAGCGTCCGCTACGCCCGTCGGTGCGGTGGCTGGTCGCGCTTGCGTCGATCGGGTTCTGATCACCGTGCGCCATCAGCGTCTCCCCAGAAACGAGCCCGCAATGGCGGCGGCCAGCCCCACCGCCGCTACCGCCGCGCGTCTCCACATCTGCGGCAGGTCACGCGTGGTGACGACCGGGTCCGGGGGAAGACCGTAGACCTCCGGTTCGTCGAGCAGCAGGAAGAACGCACCGTCGCCGCCGACGCCGTCGTCCGGGTCGCGGCCGTACAGCCGCGCTTCGGGCACCCCGTTCGCGTGCAGCTGAGCCAGCCGGCGGTCGGCCCGCTCGCGGAGCTCCTCGAGCGGCCCGAACTGGATCGACTCGGTCGGGCAGGCCTGCGCACACGCCGGGGTGAGCCCGTCCTTGGTGCGGTCGTAGCAGAGGGTGCACTTGAAGGCGCGGCCGTCCCCGGGCCGAATGTCGATCACGCCGTAGGGGCACGCGGGCACGCAGTAGCCGCAGCCGTTGCAGACGTCGGGCTGCACGTAGACGGTGTCGAACTCGGTCCGCATCAGCGCCCCGGTCGGGCACACGTCCAGGCATGCGGCGTGGGTGCAGTGCTTGCAGACGTTGGAGGACATCAGCCACCGGACGTCGCCCTGCTGCGCGGCGTCGATGCGGTGCTCCGTCTCGATGAACGCGACGTGCCGCCACGTCGACGCCCCCAGCGCACCGGAGTTGTCGTAGGACATGCCGAGCAGGTCCATACCGCGCACCTCGTCGAGGTCTGCCGGGTTGCCGCCGGTCGGGCCGGTGTCCGCGGGGACGAGGTTCCACTCCTTGCAGGCCACTTCGCAGGCCTTGCACCCGATGCACAACGAGGTGTCGGTGAAAAAGCCCAGCCGCGGCGGGCGCTCCCCAGGCATGCCCAGGTACGCGGCCCGCTCGGTCTGCCCGCTCATCGGGGTCGTGTACGGCGTGCCGACGTTGCCCGCCAGCCCGGCGGTGGGGTCGGTGGTGCTTCCCGCCCCGGGCCGCTCGGCGCGAGCGACGGGGCTGCCAGGCTCGATGTAGGCATTCATGACTCGATCCCCGCCCGCCGCCGGTAGCCCTCGATGAACGCCTGAAGTCTGTGACCGTGCGGTCGCCGACCGGGCCGGATGTCGCAGGTGAGCACCTTGGACTCCTGAATGTGCACATTGGGGTCGAGCGTGATCGACAGCAGGTCGTTGGCGCTGTCACCGGTGGCGAGCCCGTTAGGGCCGTAGTGCCACGGCACCCCGATCTGGTGGGTTTCGCGGCCCTCGACGCGCACCGGCCGCAACCGCTCGGTGACGAGGACCTTGAACTCGACCGCACTGCGCGCGGTGACGAGCGTGGCCCACCCGAGATGGGTGAGCCCGCGCTCGCGGGCCAGTTCGGGGGAGACCTCGCAGAACGCTTCGGGCTGCAGCTCGGCGAGGTAGGAAAGGTGGCGGCTCATCCCGCCGCCGGTGTGGTGCTCGGTGAGGCGGAAGGTCGTGAGCACGTACGGGAAGACGGCCGAGCCGACCGGATGGTGCCGGTTGCCCGGCTGGTCGTACAGCACGGCGGCCGGGTTCGCCGGCTGCTCGGGGTGCAGCAGGTTGCGGTGCGGCGTCTCCACCGGCTCGTAGTGCGTCGGCAGCGGTCCGTCGACCAGCCCGACCGGCGCGAAGAGCCAGGCCTTGCCGTCGGTCTGCATGATGAACGGGTCGTCGCCGGCCAGTGCCGCCCCCGCCTTCGCGCCCGGCGGTGGAATGTAGTCCGGCGGCTTGTCCGGCGGGAAGTCCGGCACGTCCTTGCCCGTCCAGTGCGTCCCGTCCCACCAGATCAACGCCTTGCGCCCGCTCCACGGCTTGCCCTCGGGGTCGGCCGAGGCGCGGTTGTAGAGCTGCCGCCGGTTCGCCGGCCATGCCCAGCCCCACTCGGCGGCCACCCAGTCCTGCTGCGACACCGGCTTGCGCCGGGCGGCCTGGTTGATCCCGTCGGCGTACACCCCGCAGTAGATCCAACAGCCGCAGCTCGTCGAGCCGTCGTCGCGCAGCTGGGTGTAGGCGGAGAGCAGCTCCCCGTCGCGTCCCCGCCCGTTGATCTCCTGCAGCACCGCTGCGCCCGACGGCTCCGCCTTCGGCCCCTGTACCGGATAGTCCCAGGTCAGCGCCCGGACCGAGGCGTCGCGAGGATCGTCGGAACCAGCCAACCGCTCCTTGATGATCCGGCCGAGGTGGTAGAAGAATCCCAGGTCGCTGCGGGCATCGTCCGGCGGCTCCACCGCCTTATGCCGCCACTGCAGCAGCCGCTGGGTATTGGTGAACGTGCCCTCCTTCTCCACATGGCCGGCCGCAGGCAGAAAGAACACCTCGGTGCCGATGTCCTCGGTGCGCAGCTCACCGGACTCGACCTCGGGCGAGTTCTTCCAGAACGTCGCGGTCTCGATGCATGTCATGTCCCGCACGACAAGCCACTCGAGCTTTGCCAGGCCCAGCCGCTGCATCCGGGCGTTCGCCCCGCCGACAGCCGGGTTCTCCCCGGCCACGATGTAGCCGGGAACCCTGCCATCGACCATATCGAGAACGGTCCGGTAGTTGTTGTGGTCCCCGGTCAGCCGCGGCAGCCAGCCGAAGCCGTAGTCGTTCTCCGCACTGGCGGCGTCGCCGAACCACGCCTTAAGCAGGCTGACGATGTAGCTGGGCATGTCGCCCCAGAACCCGGCAACACCGGCGTTAGGAGCAACGTAGTCCGCCAGGGATCTCCCGAGCGACCCCACCGGCATCGGCAGGTAGCCGGGCAGGATGTTGAACAGGGTCGGGATGTCGGTGGAGCCCTGGATGCTCGCGTGCCCTCGCAGCGCCAGGATCCCGCCGCCGGGCCGGCCGATGTTGCCGAGCAGCGCCTGCAGGATCGACGCCGCGCGGATGTACTGCACGCCCACGCTGTGCTGGGTCCAACCGACCGCGTACGACCAGTTCGTGGTTCGCTCCCGCCCGCTGTTCCGGGTGATCGACCGGGCCACCTCGAGGAACGTCTCGCGCGGGATCCCGCACACCTGCTCGACGAGCTCCGGGGTGTAACGGGCGTAGTGCCGCCTGAGAATCTGGAACACGCACCGCGGATGCTGCAACGTCTCGTCGCGGGGGGGTTTCGCGCTGACGGATGCGCCGCCGCTGCCGTACCTGTCACCGCCCGCGGTCGCCTTGTGTCGGGGACCATCGCGGTGATCCGAGCCGCCGTCCTCGTACCTCCAGGTGGTGACGTCGTAGGCGCCCTGCTCCGGGTCCCACCCGCTGAACAGCCCGTCGAGGTCTTCGGTGTCGCGGTAGTCCTCGCTGATGATCGCCGCCGCGTTCGTGTACGCGACGACGTACTCGCGGAACTCCTCACCCTCGCTCAGTACGTAGTTGATCAGGCCGCCGAGCAGGGCGATATCCGTGCCCGCCCGGATCGGCACGTGCAGGTCGGCGAGCGCGCTGGTCCGGGTGAACCGCGGATCGATATGAATGATCTTGGCGCCGCGCAGCTTGGCGTCGATCACGAACTGAAAGCCGACCGGATGGCACTCGGCGAAGTTCGAACCCTGGATGACGATGCAGTCACTCTTGGCGAGATCCTGCTGGAACGTCGTCGCGCCGCCGCGACCGAAGCTGGTCCCCAGACCGGGAACGGTGGAGCTGTGTCAAAACCGGGCCTGGTTCTCCACCTGGATCGCGCCCAGCGCGGTATACAGCTTCTTGATGAGATAGTTCTCCTCGTTGTCCAGCGTGGCCCCGCCGAGATGGGCGATGCCCATCGTGCGGCGCAGCACCCGTCCGTCGGAGTCGGTTTCCTGCCAGGTGCGCCGGCGGGTCTCGATCACCCGATCAGCGATCATGTCCATCGCCGCGTCGAGGTCGAGGTCCTCCCAGTCGGTGCCGCCGGGACGGCGGTAACGGACCTTGGTCACCCGGTCGGGCCGGGTGAGCAGCTGCTTGCTGGCGGCCCCCTTGGGGCAGAGCTTGCCCCGCGAGATGGGCGAGTCCGGATCGCCCTCGATCTGGATGACCTCGTCGTCCTTCACGAACACCCGCTGCCCGCAGCCCACCCCGCAGAACGGGCAGATCGACTGGACGACGCGGTCGGCCTCCGAGACGCGAGGGCGCAGGTGCTCGCTGGAGGATGATCGAACGGCGTCCCCGCGAGCAGTCCGGTCCGGCCCCGTCACCTGCCGGACGACCGGCCAGCTCCCCATCCACCGCCGCACTCCCACAGGTCCTCCATCCCGCACTGCGAGGAGCTGCCACACCCCGCGTGAAGGCGAACCGGAATGGAACCGCCCGGCCGCGGTGCTCGGCCACTCCTACTCTGAAAAGCGTGGGTGCTCTGAAAGCGCGGGTGCTCTGAGAAGCGCGGGATCTCACCCAGACACCTCCACGCCGAGGCTAGCGCGGTCGAGGCACTCTGCCCACCGAGAGGTCGGGGGAGCTAACGTGCGGGCTATGGATGTGCGCCGGCAGGTTCCGCGTACCGACGCGGTGCTGGCCGTGCCGGCGGTGATGGCCGCCGCGCGGCGGTGGGGGCGGCCGCGGGTGAAGCGGGCGGTGAGCGCGGCTCAGCAGCGGGTCCGTGAGGGCACCCTGCCGCCGGCCGATGTCGTCGCGGACGTGCTGGCCGCCTTGCCGGACACGGCGACGACGCTGCGCCCGGTGCTCAACGCGACCGGGGTGCTGCTGCACACCAACCTGGGCCGGGCGCCGCTGTCCGCCGCCGCGGTCGAGGCGTTGGGAGCCGCAGCCGGCACCACCGATGTGGAGCTCGACCTGGCCACCGGCGGGCGAGGGCAGCGCGGGGCCGGGGCGGTGGCCGCGCTGGCGGAGTCGGTGCCCTCGGCGGGCGGCGTCGCGGTGGTGAACAACGGCGCCGCGGCGCTGGTGCTCGCCGCGACCGCGCTGGCCGCGGGTCGCGAGATCGTGCTGGCGCGCGGTGAGATGGTGGAGATCGGCGACGGGTTCCGCATCCCTGAGCTGCTGGAGTCCACCGGTGCCCGGCTGCGTGAGGTCGGCACCACCAACCGGGTCACCCGCGAGGACTACGCCGCGGCGACCGGGCGCGGGACCGGGTTCGTGCTCAAGGTGCATCCCTCCAACTTCCGCGTCACCGGGTTCACTTCCTCGGTACCGGTCAAGGAGCTGACCGGGCTGGGGGTGCCGGTGGTCGTCGACATCGGCTCGGGACTGCTCGCGCCGCACCCCGCGCTGCCTGCGGAGCCCGACGCCGCCACCACCCTGGCCCACGGTGCTGACCTGGTCACGGCCAGCGGCGACAAGCTGCTCGGCGGTCCGCAGGCCGGGCTGCTGCTGGGCTGCGAGCCGCTGGTGACCCGGCTGCGCCGGCACCCGCTGGCTCGGGCGTTGCGGGTGGACAAGCTCACCCTGGCCGCGCTAGAGGCCACCCTGCGGGGACCCGAGACCCCCACCGCGCGGGCCCTGGCCGCCGACCCCGATGCGCTGCGGCGGCGCGCGAGGGCGATCGCGACGGCGCTGGCCGCGCGCGGGGTGGACGCGACGGCGGTGGCGGCACGGGCCGCGGTGGGCGGTGGCGGCGCGCCGGGGGTGACGCTGGACAGCGCCGCGGTCAGCCTGCCGGAGCGCTACGCCCCGCTGTTGCGGACCGGCAGCCCGCCGGTGCTCGGCCGCGTCGAACGCGGCCGCTGCCTGCTCGATCTCCGCGCGCTGCCCGCCGAGCACGACACCGCGGTGCGCGACGCGGTACTGGCATGCACGTCGTAGCCACCGCGGGTCATGTCGACCACGGCAAGTCCACCCTGGTCCGCGCGTTGACCGGGATGGAGCCCGACCGGTGGGCGGCCGAGCGCCGCCGGGGGATGACCATCGATCTGGGGTTCGCCTGGACGACCCTGCCCACCGGGCCGACGGTGGCGTTCGTGGACGTTCCCGGGCACGAGCGGTTCGTGCCGAACATGCTCGCCGGTGTCGGTCCGGTGCCCGCTGTGCTGTTCGTGGTCGCGGCCGACGAGGGCTGGATGCCGCAGTCCCGGGAGCACCTGGAGGCGCTGCACGCGCTGAACGTGCGGCACGGGCTGCTGGCGGTGACCCGCAGCGACCTGATGGACCCGGAGGCGGCCCGCGGGGAGGCGCTGGAGCACCTGGCGGGCTCGTCGTTGGGCCGGGTCCCCTCGGTCTGCGTCTCCGGCCTCACGGGGGCCGGGCTGGACGACCTGCGGGCCGCGCTGGGCACGCTGGCCGCCCGGCTGCCCGCGCCGGATCTCCACGCCGACGTCCGGCTGTGGGTGGACCGAGCGTTCACCATCCACGGCGCGGGCACCGTGGTCACCGGAACGTTGGCCGGCGGGACGCTACGCGTCGGTGACGAGCTGGAGCTGGGCCCCGGGGGGCGGCGGGTGGGCGTGCGGGGGCTGCAGTCACTGGGCGTGCCCGTCGAGTCCGCGCCCGCGGTGGCCCGGGTGGCGGTCAACCTGCGGGGGGTGCCCCGCGAGGCCGTGCGCCGCGGTGATGCCGTGCTCACCCCGGGAGCCTGGCTGGCCACCCGCACCGTCGATGTCCGGCTGTCCACCGGCCCGGCGGCCGAGCTGCCCCGGCATGTGGTGCTGCACGCCGGCACGGCCGCGGTGGCGGTGCGAGTCCGGCCGCTGGGCGTGGACACCGCGCGGTTGGGCTTGGCGCAACCGCTGCCGCTGCGGATCGGGGACCGCGCGCTGCTTCGCGATCCCGGTAGCCGGCGTGTCACCGCCGGGGTCACCGTGCTGGATGTGGTCCCACCCGTGCTGCGCCGCCGAGGGGCGGCAGCGGCCCGCGCCGCCGAGCTGGGCACGATGGACGGCACCCCGGACGGCGCCGCCGAGCTGCGCCGCCGCGGTGTGGTGCGACGCGACGAGCTGGTCGCGATGGGTGCGTCCGAGCCCGCTGGGGTGCCGCAGGCGGGTGGTTGGCTGGTCGACCCCGCCGCGGCGGCGCAGCGGGCCGCCCGGCTCGCCGACGCGGTGGCCGCGCACGCCGTCGCGAACCCGCTGCGGCCGGGCATGCCCCTGCAGACCGCCCGGCACGTCACCGGGATGCCGGACGCGCGGCTGGTCGAGCTGCTGCTGGGCTCGCGACTGGCGGTCACCGAGGGGCGAGTGCACCGCGTCGGGCCGGCCGGTGGGCTGCCCGACGCGGTCCGCGACGCGATCGCCGACCTTCGCGCCGAGCTCGCGCGGCGGCCCTTCGCCGCACCCGAGGCGCACCGGCTCGCCGAGCTCGGGCTGGGCGCCGAAGAACTCGCCGCCGCCGTGCGGGCCGGCGAGCTACTCAAGATCGCCGACGGGATCTACCTCGCTCCCGGCGCGGAGGGGGCCGCCCTCGAGCGGCTGCGCGGACTGCCCAGCCCGTTCACCCTCAGCCAGGCCCGGCAGGCCCTGGACACCACCCGCCGCGTCGCCGTCCCGATCATGGAGCTGCTGGCCCGCCGAGGCATCACCCGCCGGCTCCCCGACCACACCCACGAGCTCCGCTCATGACAGGCGACGCTCGCGTGGTCAGTCCCCTCCGATCAGTCGGCGAACCGCGGACGGCCCGGGGAACTCGTCGCGGAGCGCGTCCATGATGATCTCATCGCATTCAGCGCCAAGCCAGTACCCGGAGCGGCGCAGCCGGCCGACTGGGGTGAAGCCGGCGCCTTCGTATGCTCGGACTCCGGTGGTGTCGTGCTCGAGGACTTTCAACCAGACGCGCGCAGCTGCGTGATGTGAAAGCCGTAGTCCAACGTCAGCAGGGTCGCCTCAGCGGCAGACCACGACCCTCGGCGCCGAGCAGGATCACGTACTCGGCGGTGCGCACATAATGGTCGACGCGCAGCGCCGTGGTACCCACCGGGCGAGCCTGCCATCCCCAGTGAGGTCGTAGCCGATGAAGCGGGTCTGGTCGGCCATGCTGCGGGCCTGCGACTCATAGCCGGTGAAGCGGGCTTCCAGGGATTCCGGGGTCTGGCGACCTGGAACGTCACCGACCTCGACACCCCGAACCGGTGCGCGGTCGTGATCCGCAAGGGCGGTACCCGTGATGTGATCGTCTGACAGACCAGCACCGCGCGGCTGCTACCCCGGATGCCGGCTGGACGCCGGCGCGGACCGGGGTTCCTCACCGACCGCAAGGCCCGCCCCTCGGTCGCGCTGGTCGACGTCGACTCGCCCACCGGCAAGGCCCGGCTGTCCTACCGGCGGGCGGCTGAGCTGTTCCGGGCCCATACCACCGGCATGCCCGGCGGGCCGTTCACCCTGCCCCAACCGCGCCACTCCGCACTCACCCACGCCGCCGAAGCCGGCGCCTCCACCCCCATGCTCATGGCCCTGTCCGGGCACACCTCGGTCCGCTCGCTGGCCACCTACGCCCGGGTCTCAGCTGAAGCGCTCGGCAAGTGGGGACGACTTTGCCGAACTCTGATGCATCACCGACGCCGGCTCTCCACTCCTACATGTATCACCACCAGGTCCACGCTCCTCCACATGACCTCAATGAACGGAGAACAACAATGCCGGAGGCGGATATAGCTTCGGTTGGCATAGGAATAGATTCGGTTCGGCTCCCCCTGGACAACGCTACCATCCTCGGCAAGCTGGGGCTTCTTGGGGAACTCGCCGGAACCTGGCAAGGCTCCGGATTCAACCTCATCGCGCGGCCGGATTTCCACGATAAGGCCGATCTGTATCTTCAGCTCAACCAAACACGCGAGACACTGAAGTTCGAGCCCATCAACGCGTCGATCCCGAACCGAGGGTTTGGGCAGGATGACATCGAGCTACTCGGCTTAACTTATCTGCAGCAGATTACCGACGCTTCCACCGGAGGTTTGCTCCACATCGAACCTGGGGCCTGGATCACGCAGCGGGAAACGAGCTATCCCCCAGTGCCAGATCCCCCGAACGGAAAGATCGTAGCCCGGCTGGGATCAATCCCGCACGGTACCACCATGCTCGCCCAAGGCACGGCCCAACCGTTCACCGGCCCGCCGACCCTCAAGACTCCCACCGCAGAGTACGCGTTCTCCCGGTTTCCCTCATTCAACAGTACCCCGTTCACTATCGGTCCCGCCCCGATCCCGCCGTTTCAGTTCCCACAGATCATCCACGCCGCGGGAACCTCGGAGAAGCTGGCCACTCCCGTACCGGTACCGTTTCCGGAGTACGACCTCACCATCCCCGAAGGTGTACTCCCCCAAGGCGCCCCCGGCATACCCCCCGGGCGCATAAATGCCCGGACGCCCTTCCGGACCAACCCCCCCGAGCCTCCCCTCCCCACGCAAATCAACGGCATACCCGGGCAGGACGTGGTCAACGATCCGATCAAACTCCTCCAAGCCGTTGTCAATCAGCAAGTTGCCAGCGTGAACACCTTCGAGGGAGTTGCGCTCAATATCGCGAGCCAGGCCAGAGTTACTTTTTCAAGAATCCCAACAGTCACCTCGCCAAGAAGGATCCAACGGTGGACGTCAGCCTGCCGGATGGAGCCGGCGATCTCGGGAATATCCCTTTCCTTGAGGGTGGCGAACCGGTTGGGCCAAAGGGGCCAAAGGCCGAGACCGCGTTAGTCTACGCGACCTTCTGGATCGAGAAGGTCAAGCGGGGGATCCTTCCTCCCTTCAAGCAACTTCAGTATGCGCAAATGGTCTTACCGAACTTCGAGGTCTTTAATCGGCTTCCGACAAATATCGACGTGAGCTGGCCGCACGTCTCCGTCGCAACCCTGAGGCAAGGTTTCATCTAACGGCAGCATAACCGCATGACTCCTGGCCGACAAGCATGGCCTCTCGCTTCTCGTGATGTTCGGCAGCGCCTCCCGGGGTCGGTCCGACGCGCGCGATCTCGATGTCGCGGTCGGTCCGCGCGCGTGCCGGGCTCGACGCGGGCGCGGTGATCTGCGCGCGGGATGCCGCCACTGGCCGAGAACAGGATGCCCCGATACGGCGTCGAGCGCATTCTCACCCAGCTCGTGGAGCTCGCCACCACCATCAAGCCGCCGGCCCCGAGCTGCTACCGCCGCTACCTGCAGCAGGTCGCCGAGTTCGTCATCCGCATTAGTTGATCAAGACGGTACGACCATCCACCGCCCGGCGGCCGTCCGGTCACTGCCCGACCAACTCCACGCCGCCTGACCCACCGCATGGCGGGACCGGTGACCATCCAACGCAGCCCACCTAGGGTCGCACACTCCCTGGAGCTGCGAGGCTACCCTAGGTGGCAACCAAGCCCCCCGCCGAACGTCCATGAAGTCGTGTCCGAGTCGTTCGCGCACCTCCCAGCTACTATCCCAGGAACCGCCGACCGACTGACGACGCACGACACGGTTCGGACTGATCGGCGAGCACGTGCCGACGCGCCAAGGCGTATCAGCGCGCCGCAGCCTGAGATGGTGTCGTCATCAGTCCTTGCCCCCTCGTGCCCTGGCGAACAGCGACCAGCCGGGGAACTACCCTTCCGCACCTGCGGGTGTCCAGGCGCGTCGGCGGGCGCTCGAGACACGCCTGTTGTACTCAGCGTAGCGGCGTCACAGCAGGGCGTGACCGGCGCACAGGTTAGGGTCCGACGCTAGACCGTCGGCCGGCCTGTCGAGTCGGCAGGCTCTGTGATGAGGAGACGCCTATGTCCGGTAACTCGTTCGTGCACCTGCACGTGCACACGGAGTACTCGATGCTCGACGGTGCCGCAAAAATAGCGCCACTGTTTACCGAGGCACAGCGGCTGGCGATGCCGGCCGTCGGAATGACCGACCACGGCAACATGTATGGCGCGCACGAGTTCTATCAGCAGGCCACGCAGTTTGACATCAAGCCGATCATCGGTATCGAGGCGTATGTCGCACCGGCATCTCGATTTGACAAGAAGGCAATTTTTTGGGGAACCGCCCGCCAGCGCGACGCTGACGAGATGGGCGAGGGCGGTGACGTGTCCGGCGCTGGCGCGTACACGCACATGACCATGCTCGCGGCTGACTCGACCGGCCTGCGCAATCTGTTCAAGCTGTCGAGCCTGGCCTCGACACAAGGCTACTATCGCAAACCCCGGATGGACCGTGAACTGATAGCGGAGCACGTCGAGGGAATCATCGCGACGACGGGCTGTCCGTCCGGTGAGGTGCAGACCCGGCTACGTCTCGGTCAGCATGCCGAGGCCATACAGGCCGCCGCCGACTATCGGGAGATATTCGGCGCGGAGAACTTCTTTCTCGAGTTGATGGATCACGGCCTGTCCATCGAACGCTCAATTCGGGAGGATCTGCTCGACATTGGCCGCCGGCTTGGCCTGCGACCGTTGGCGACGAACGACTCCCATTACGTTACCGTGGACCAGGCGAAGACCCACGAGGCCCTGCTCTGCGTGCAATCGGGCCGGACACTCTCCGACCCGAAGAGGTTCAAGTTCGACGGCGACGGATACTATCTTAAGTCAGCCGAAGAGATGCGCGAGTACTGGGACGACGAAGTCCCCGGAGCCGCCGACGCGACCCTGCTGATCGCCGAGCGCGTCGAACCCTACTCGCCAGTGTATAAGCACGTCGACCGTATGCCGATCTTTTCTATCCCCGAGGGGTACACACAAGAGAGCTGGCTCCGTCACGAAGTCATGGCCGGCCTGTCATGGAGATTCCCCAACGGCGTGCCAGAAGCCCACCAACAACGGGCCGACTTCGAGCTGAACGTGATTGTCCAGAAGGGGTTTCCAGCATACTTTCTTGTCGTTGGCGACCTGATTCGTCACGCGAAAGAGGTCGGTATTCGGGTCGGCCCCGGTCGCGGGTCGGCAGCTGGCTCACTGGTCGCTTACGCGCTGGGTATCACAAATCTCGACCCAATCGAGCACGGCCTGCTCTTCGAGAGGTTCCTCAACCCCGAGCGCCCATCGATGCCCGACATCGATATCGATTTCGACGACCGCAGGCGTGGCGAGATGGTGCGTTACGCGACCGACAAGTACGGGGCGGACCGGGTCGCGCAGGTCATCACCTTCGGCACCATCAAGACCAAGGCCGCCATCAAGGACGCGGCACGCGTGCTGTACGGCCAGCCCGGGTTCGCCATCGCGGATCGAATCTCTAAGGCGTTGCCGCCGGCGGTCATGGCCAAAGATATCCCGTTGGCTGGGATCGTCGACCCGGCTCATGTCCGTTACACCGAAGCCGCACAGGTACGCAGCCTGGTCGAGACCGATCAGGAAGTCGGCAAGATCTACGAGACCGCGCGGGGCCTGGAAGGGCTGATTAGAAATGCCGGGGTTCACGCCTGCGCGGTGATCTTGTCACGTGACCCGTTGATTGACTGTATTCCTTTATGGCAGAGGGATGACGGTGCGGTCATCACCGGTTGGGACTATCCGGCATGCGAGGCCGTCGGCCTCCTGAAGATGGACCTGCTCGGCCTGCGCAACCTGACGGTCATCGGTGACGCGATCGAGAACATCAAAGCCAACCAAGGCCGAGAGATCGACCTGGACACTCTTCCCCTGAACGATCCAGCCACGTATGACCTTCTTTGCCGTGGTGATACACTGGGGGTTTTTCAGCTCGACGGCGCCGCGATGCGCGAGTTGCTGCGAAGAATGCAGCCCACCGGATTCGAAGACATTGTAGCCGTATTGGCCCTGTACCGACCGGGCCCCATGGGGATGAACGCCCACAACGACTACGCGGATCGCAAAAATCGCCGACAGAAAATCACGCCGATCCACCCGGAGCTGGAAGAGCCGCTGCGGGAGATCCTAGCGGAAACCTATGGCCTGATCGTCTACCAAGAGCAGATCATGCGCATCGCCCAGAAAGTGTCCTCCTACACCATGGGACGTGCGGACGTGCTGCGCAAGGCAATGGGCAAGAAAAAGAAGGAGGTTCTCGAAAAAGAGTTTGAAGGATTTCATGACGGCATGCGGTCAAACGGGTTCTCAACCGATGCCGTACAGGCCCTCTGGGACACGATTCTACCATTCGCCGGGTACGCCTTCAACAAGTCCCACGCGGCCGGCTATGGCCTTGTGTCGTACTGGACCGCATATCTGAAAGCCAACTACCAGGCCGAGTTCATGGCCGGTCAGCTCACGTCGACCGGTGACAACAAGGACAAGTCCGCAGTATACCTCGCGGAGTGCCGCCGCATGGGGATCAAGGTGCTGCCTCCTGATGCCAACGACTCCGGCCTGTATTTCGCCGCAGCGGGCAGTGACATCCGGTTCGGCCTGGGCGCAGTCCGCAACGTCGGCGCCAATGTGGTGCAGTCGATCATTGCCACCCGCAAGAAGAAGGGCCGCTACACCTCGTTCACCGACTTCCTTGAGAAGATCGAGATCGCCTGCTGCAACAAGCGAACGATCGAGTCGCTGATCAAGGCGGGCGCGTTCGACTCCTTGGGTCACACCCGCCTATCCCTGATCACAGTGCATGAGGAGGCCGTAGACGGGGTCATCGGCCTTAAACGCGAGCAGGAGAGGGGCCAGTTCGACCTGTTCGGCGGCGATGACGGCGCACAGGCGACCCCAGAGTCGTCCCCACTGGCACACCTGAGGTTTGGGCCACAGGAGTACCCGCGCAAGCAACTGCTGGCCTACGAACGGGAGATGCTCGGCCTGTACGTCTCCGCTCATCCCCTCGACGGAGCCGAGCGGATTCTGCGCAAGCACGCCCCCAAACCCATCGCCGCACTCATGGATGAGGCACCCGCCGAGGGCCAGGTCGTGGTCGCCGGGATGATCGCCTCGGTCGACAAGCGGGTGAACAAGAACGGTGAGTCATGGGCGATCGTCACGCTGGAAGACCTCGACGCCTCGATGGAGGTGCTGTTCTTCGCCAAGTCCTACGCCGTGCTGTCCGAGGATCTGGTCCCCGACACCGCCGTGGCGATCCAGGGCCGGGTCAACTGGCGGGATGACAAGATGTCGGTGTTCGGATCGGCGGTGATACCGCTGGACATCACCGACGCCGAGAAGAACCCCGGCGGTACGCCGCCGTTCGTGCTGCGCGTCGAGGCCGGCCAACTGGACCAGGAGGCGGCAGTCGAGCTGCGCTCCGTGCTGGTGGCGAACAAGGGTGACACCCCGCTACACATACTGCTCTGCCACGGCACCCGCAATACCGAGATCGCAGTCGAGGACTACCCGGTCACGGTGTCCTCGGCGTTGCTGGGGGAGCTCAAGAGCATCCGGGGCATCACCACTGCCCTCTGAGCGGAAACCGACCTGGATGAGGTACCGACGGGCGCTCGCGGGCCTTGAGCAGACGCTACCGAACCGGCTCGCCCGTACCGGTCAGACACCGGGACGCCACGGCACCGTTTGGCCCCTGTGACAGGTGGGTAGCCGCTACTGGTAGTCCACAGTCGTTTCCAGAACGGTAACAGCGGTGGAGAGGGTCGGCTCCTCGCTCGCCGCTGAGCCCGCGCGTCGCTGGGCCCGGGAGAAGCAATGACAGTCGCACGGTCGCGGTGGGGCGCTCGCGGGGTGATGGTGCTCGCGGCCCTGGGACTGCCGGTTCTCACCGGTTGCTCCGCGGCGGGCGGCACGCCCGGCCCCGCGACCTCCGTCGTCGCGCTGCGGATCGACGCGCCCGCGCGCCAGCCAACCTGGTCTGACCACGCGCGGGCGCTCTTCGCCCTGACCGATGACCACCGGATCGCGAAGATCGACCCGTCCGGGCGGCCCAGCGCACCGCCCCTGGCGCGGACCACGCTGTCGGCGCCGTTTCCCGACGTCGGGGAGGACCTCCTCACCCCGGCCGTCCAGGGCGCGGTGTACCTGCCCCAGCCGGGGCTCGGCCGGGTCGCCGTCATCAGCGACACCGACCTGCACCAGGTCGCCACCCTGGCCGCCGGGCCCGCGCCGTCCTACCTCGCCGTGGACTCCGGCTCGGATGACCTGCTCGCCCTGTCCGCCGACCGCGCGACGGTGACCCCGGTCGACCTGCACGACGACACGGTCCTGCCCGCCATCGACGTGCACGCCGGGCCGGCGGCGGAGCTGGACGCGGGCGAGCGGGGACGGCGCATCGACTATCACCTGACCGGCCCCGAGGGCATCACCCACTACCAGGGCAGCCCCGGCCGGGTGGCCGACAAGGGAGAGATCGCCATCAGCGTGCGGAGGGCCGTCAGTGACCGCATCAAGCCCTCCCGTCTCTACGTCGCCGAGAAGGGCACCGACCGGCTGCTCGCCGTGGACACCCGGCGCACCGAGGACGGCTTGGAGGTGGTGGCGCGGGCCGACCTGGGTGAGCCCGCGCACTACCTGGGCGTGGACCAGACCCGGATCTACGCCGCGACCGAGCACCAGCTGGTGGTGCTCAAGACCAACAGCTACGAGGGCTACCACGACCAGACGGTCCCGCTCGTCACCACGATCGGCTTCAGGAGCGCTCTGCCCGGTGCGGCGCGCGACGCTCCACTGTCGGGCCTGGCCGTCGGCCCCGATCGGGTCTACCTGACTCTCCAGGGGCAGCCCTACGTCCTGAGCATCGCCAAACCGAGCATCTGACCGGAAAGGGACGGTGTGAGCGAGGAGTCGGAGAGCAGCCGCGTGCGAGGCGTCGACGCCGACCTCGACCTGATGTTCGCGGCGGTCGAGGCGCTCCGCGAGCTCGCGTCCGATCCGGACAGCGCGCAGGACAGCGCGCGAGTCTACGACTTCAGCATCCGGTGGGGAACCCTGCTGCACGGCCGGTTGGAGCGGCTGGCCCACTATCACCGCCGGGGCGAGCTCGCGCCGCCGGAGCAGGAGCGCTACCAGTCGCTTCGCTCCGAGCTGCGGCGCTCGTTGCCGCTGGTGCGGCGACTGGGTCTGGCGTGCCCGAGGGTGGCGCTCGGCGACGCCGAGCGCCAGGGGTAGGTGGGCGGGAAGCCGACGGGACCCACGCGGGCACAATGGCGCTCTACCCAGTTCGGGCGCTCTACCCAGGTCGCGGGAGGACAGCTCATGGCGCAGGCCGCCGAGCCGCCGTCAGGCACCAGGGACTTCCTGGCGCAGGACGTGCGTCGCCGCGAGGCGGCGTTCGACACCATCGGCGCGGTGTTCGATCGCTACGGCTTCGACCCCCTGGAGACCCCGGCGTTCGAACGGCTGGAGGTCTTCACCGGCAAGCTCGGCGAGGAGGCCTCGGCACTCATCTTCAAGATCCTCAAGCGGGGTGTCCACGAGGCCAGCGGCGAAGCCGACCTCGCGCTGCGCTACGACCATACGGTGCCCCTGGCCCGGGTCGTCGGCACCTACGGCAGCACGCTGCCCTCGCCCTACAAGCGGTACGCCATCGGCCCGGTCTGGCGGGCCGACCGCGCCGCCAAGGGCCGCTTCCGCGAGTTCGTCCAGTGCGACGTCGACACCGTGGGCTCCGCGTCCCCGCTGGCGGACGCGGAGATCGTCTGGGCCGTGCACGACGGGCTGGAGGCTCTCGGCATCCACGGCTTCCAGTTCCTGGTCAACTCCCGGCAGGCGCTGCGCGGCCTGCTGGAGGCCTACGGCGTCGACCCCACGCTGGGCGACGTCGTGCTCGGCAGCCTGGACAAGCTGGACAAGGTGGCGCCGGACACAGTGTGCGCCGAGTTGGTCGAGCGGGGCCTGACCACGGCCACCGCCGAGGATCTGGTCGCCGACCTGATCGCGCCCAACACCAACAGGGTGCGTAAGCAGCTCGACACCACCGAGCGCGGCCGGCACGGGCTCGCCGAGGTGGACCGCCTGCTGGAGCTCACCGCCGGGCTGCCGGCTGATCGAGTCGTGTTCACTCCCCGGATGGTCCGCGGGCTGGACTACTACACCGGCCCGATCTTCGAGGTCACCGCGACCGGCTACCCCGGCTCGATCGCCTCCGGCGGACGGTACGACGGCCTGGTCGCCAAGCTCGGCGGCCCGGACCTGCCGGCCTGCGGCGGTTCGATCGGAGTCGAACGCATCCTCGCGACCCAGGCGGCGGTCCAGACCGCTCAGCACGGTCTGGACGTGGCGCTGACCGTGCTCGGGGCCGAGGACGACGTCCTGCGGTTGGCTGCCGAGATCCGCGCACAGGGCCTGCGGACCGGCGTCTACCTCGGCTCCTCAGGCAAGCTGGCGAAGCAGCTGAGATGGGCACATGACCAGCGCGCCCGGCTGGTCCTGATCTACGGACCGGAGGAGCGGGACGTCCACGAGGTCACCGTCCGGGACATGGAGTCAGGCGAGCAGACCCGTGTTCCGCTCGCCGAGGTCGGTTCATACGTGCGCCTCCGCCGCTGACTCGGCGAGTCCTGGTCACCCTCACCGGAGCACGTCACAGATCAGAGCTCAGACTCGGACAGCCTGATCCCGGTACGCGGAGCGAAGCACCGGGGACTGGTGCACGTCAGGGCCACCATGTAGGCGTCGGTGTCTTCGCTGAGGAACAGGAACCCCAGGTACAGGGCCTCGCCCACCAGGAACTCCGCTCCACCGCAGTGGCGACAGCTCCCGTGCCTGCGGCGGACCTGCCGCAGCACCCGGTGCTTCTGCTCGTCGGTCAGCGCCGTGAGCTCAGGGCGGATCGCGTCAGTGGCGTCGATGCGCGATCCGCTGCCGCTCCATACGGTGGTCATCAGATCTCCACGTCCTTGTCGTAGTACACGTTGTCCTCACGCCAGCCACCCATGCCCTCGCCGATGCCCTGGTAGCCGGAGATGAACTCAATGCGCTCGATCCACTTGGCCATCTTGAAACCGACCTGGTTCTCGATCCGCAGGCGCAGCGGGGCGCCGTGCTTGATGGGCAGCGGGCGGCCGTTCATCTCGTAGGCCAGCAGGCACTGCGGGTAATACGCCAGCTGCAGGTCGATGATCTCGTAGAACTGTCCGGAGCCTTCCGCGCTCGGCTCATCTCGACCGGTGTCCTGCATGGTCAGGAAGCAGACGTGGCGGGCCTGCGGGAGCGGCTTGACCATCTCGACCACCTCCCGGAACGGCACACCACTCCATTCGCCGATGCTCGACCAGCCCTGGACGCAGTTGTGCAGCACCCGCTGGGTCTGTTTCTCACGCAGCGCGCGCAACTCGGCCAGGGTGAAGGTCATGGGGTTCTCCACCAGGCCCCCCACCTCCAGCTTCCAGTCCACGAAGTTGTGCACGGCCATGACCTTGTAGTCGTCGGTGTCCGGCGGTTTGCCGTTGACCCGGTGCTCGGCGGAGAGCTGCGAGGGCGAGTAGTTCTGCCGGGAGGCCAGGGGGCGCAGGAACAACCGCCGACCCCGGATGATCACGGAACCGAGTACCCGCTGCACCGTGCGCGGGCTGCGCAGGCTCCACACCGTGGCCGCGACGTGCACCAGCACGATCGCGGCGACGATCGCCAACGAGGCGGCGAGCGCCCAGCCCAGGTGACGCACCACACCGAAGATCATCAGGGCGTTGAGTTGGGACCAGCCCCACAGCCCGACCATCATCAGGTGGACGGCGATGAACCCGATGAAGGCGACCAAACCGAAGAAATGCAGGCTGCGCGCCCCCTGCCGGCCACCCCATAACCGCACGAACCACGGGAAGTGCGCCTCGACCGCCGGCGACTGCGCGGCGCCGGTCAGGATCTGGAACGGCGCCAGGATGAAGATCACCGAGCCGTAGGTCAGTTTCTGGATCGCGTCCAGCGGCTCGCCGGGCAGCAGTGGCGGCAGCTTGAAGCTCAAGTAGGTGAGGACGTCGTTCCACGCTTCGGGAAAGATCGACCACGAGTAAGGGATGTAGCGGTGCCACTGACCGGTCGCGAACAGCAGAACGTAGTAAGCGACTCCGGTGAGTATCCAGCCCATCACGGTGATGAAGTGCCAGTGCCGACCCATCCCGAGCATCTTGTGGCCGGGCAAGGAGACGATCGAGGAGTACGACTCCTCCTCGTCCAGGGTGTCGTAGAGCTTGTCGGTGGGCATGGTCTTGCGGGTGAACCTGGCCCATTCGGTGCCCGGCCTGCTGTCGTTTCGCCAGTAGAGCTTGGGGTGGGTGGCGAGGATCTCTATCCCGCTGCGGATCAGCAGAGTGACGAACAGGACGTTCACCCAGTGCTCGATCCGCAGCCAGGCCGGATAGTCAAGCTGAGCCACGGTCGCCTCCCCTATGCATCGGTCATGCCACTGCGTCAGTCATGCCATCGGTGTCAGTCATGCCATCGGTGTCAGTCATGCCATCGGTGTCAGTCATGCCATCGGTGTCAGTCATGCCATCGGTGTCA
>JAFAUB010000108.1 GCA_019243635.1 Pseudonocardiales bacterium | reverse complement strand
TCGGGTCCATCGTGGTCTCCCACAGCTCTGTGGCGCTCATCTCGCCCAGGCCCTTGTAGCGCTGGATCGCGTCGTCCTTGGGGAGCTTGCGGCCCTGCGCGATGCCCGCCTCGATGAGCCCGTCACGTTCCCGGTCGGAGTAGGCGTACTGCGCCTCCACCCTCGGCCATTTGATCTTGTACAGCGGGGGCTGGGCGATGAACACATACCCGTGCTCGACCAGCGGGCGCATGAAGCGGAACAGCAACGTCAGCAGCAGGGTGCGGATGTGCTGACCGTCCACATCGGCGTCAGCCATCAGCACGACCTTGTGGTAACGCAGCTTGGCCAGGTCGAACTCGTCATGGATCCCTGTGCCCAGCGCGGTGATCAGCGCCTGCACCTCGGTGTTCTTCAGCACCCGGTCCAGCCGCGCCTTCTCGACATTGATGATCTTCCCGCGGATCGGCAGGATCGCCTGGTACAGCGAGTCTCGGCCGGACTTCGCCGAGCCCCCCGCGGAGTCACCCTCCACGATGAACACCTCGCTGCGGGACGGGTCTGTGGAGCGGCAGTCGGACAGCTTGCCGGGCAGTCCTCCCAGGTCACCCGCCGACTTGCGACGCACCAACTCGCGGGCCCGCCGGGCCGCCAGCCGGGCCTGCGACGACGAGACCGCCTTGTTGATGATCGTCTTGGCCTCGGCGGGGTTGCGCTCCAGCCAGTCGATCAGCCATTCGTTGCAGGTGCGCTGGACGAACGACTTGACCTCGGTGTTGCCCAGCCTGGTCTTGGTCTGGTCCTCGAACTGCGGCTCGCGGAGCTTGACCGACACGATCGCGGCCAGGCCCTCACGCACGTCGTCGCCGGTGAGCGCGGCGTCCTTCTCCTTGAGCAGCTTCTTGTCCCGCGCGTACCGGTTGACCACCGTGGTCAGCGCGGAGCGGAAGCCCTCCTCGTGGGTGCCCCCCTCGTGGGTGTTGATCGTGTTGGCGAAGGTGTAGACCGACTCGGTGTACCCGGCGTTCCACTGCATCGCGACCTCGACCTCCAGGCCGTCGCCACCGGCCTCGAAGCCGATCACCTTGCGGTGGATGGGGTCCTTGGAGTTGTTGATGTGCTTGACGAAGTCCTCCAGGCCGCCGGGGTAGTAGAATACCTGCTCCTTGAGTCGCGCTGACTGTCCCCCAGCGTCCTCTCCGCTCTCTTCGGGGATCCGCTCGTCCCGGAGCGTGATCGTCAGACCCTTGTTGAGGAAGGCCATCTCCTGAACGCGGCGGGCCACCATCTCAGTGTTGAAGTTGGTGGTCTCCAAGATATTCGGATCAGGCCAGAAGGTCACACTCGTGCCGGTCTCGCGAGTCGGTTCGCCCTTCTCCAGCGGTCCGGGGACGGCGTATTTGTAGGTCTGCCGCCACACGTACCCCTTCTGTTTGATCTCCACCTCGACACGGGTCGACAACGCGTTGACCACAGAGACGCCCACGCCGTGCAGGCCGCCGGATACGGCGTACGCCTTTCCGTCGAACTTGCCGCCTGCATGGAGAACAGTGAGCGCCACTTCGACACCCGGTCGCTTGAGCTTCGGATGGATATCAACCGGAATACCTCGACCATTGTCCACCACCCGGAGCCCACCATCCGCCAGGATCGTGAGGGTGAACCGGTCGCAGTATCCCGCGAGAGCCTCGTCGACCGCATTGTCGACCAGCTCCCACACCAGTTGATGGAGACCCCGTTCCCCGGTGGAGCCGATGTACATACCGGGGCGCTTGCGGACAGCCTCGAGGCCTTCCAGCACAGTGATCGACTCGGCGTTGTACTCGATCTTCTTCGCTACCACGGGCCTGGTGTCTCCTCGCGCTCTGTCCAACGGACGTCAGGGGTGCCGCATCATGCGCCGCGCTGCATGGGGCCGGTACAGGCGGAGGGGGTCGTCGGCGTCAGCCCACCAGAACCATTCTACTGGTCGGGTACCTCAGAACCGGGTCCAGGACACCGCCGGCTCGGTCACAGACTCCCGAACGGCGACGCCTGAGGGTCCTCCCTAAAACCCTCGCCCCGAGGGCGAGGGCTACCTGCGGCAGGCGGCTCAACCGGGCTCGCCTTCGTAGGTGCCCCCCCGCGTTCAGAAGGTTACGCTCTGCCGCGGCCACTCGTGCTCGGCGCACCACAGCAAGATCGTGATCAACGCCGACACCGATTGCCGCCGGCCTCGTCGCCAACGCACGGAGAAGGAGTCCACCCCAGCCACAACCGAGGTCGAGAATATGACGCTTCTCGTGCAGGCTCAGATCATCGACGAGCCGAGCGGCATGCCGCTCGGAAAGCGGTGCGTTGAAAAGCAGCGGAAGTGTTGCCATCTCGCCGGCCAACCGCCGCCAGGTAGAGAGATCGACCACGTCTCGGTCATCTCCCATCGACTCGCTGGAACGTCGGTCAGCCGTAGGTGTCTCGGGGACCGCGTCCGCGGACGTGCCGGGGACCGTGCACCCAGTTCGGCGCCGCCGGGCCCTGCACCCGCAGCGTCTTGACCACGCCCGGCCCGACGCCGGCGGTGATCCGCGCGATCAGCTGCCGTTGCAGCAACCGTAGCTGGGTGGCCCACGCCGTGGAGCCGGCCCGCACGATGAGCTCCCCGTCCCGCAGCGACACCGGCTGGGCGTGCTCGGCGACCTCGACACCCACCAGCTGCGCCCAGCGGGCGAACACCACACCCGCCGACACCCGGTCCATCCACCCGCGCTCGGCGACCAGCCGGGACGCCAGCCGGCCCAGCGGCTGCGGGTCCCGGTCATCCGGACGCGCGCCGGACCAGCTCCGGCGGCGCCGGGACGTCACCCGCTGGGTCCCCGACTGGCGACCACCGGTCTGGCGACGCCCGGCGCGGGCGGACTCCAGGGCGGCGCGCGCGATGTCGGCACCTCTGCGCCCCCCGGGTGGTTCATCGAACATCGACTTGTCCACACCGTCCACAGGTTTGTCCCCAGCTGGGGTCTGCTCAATGGGGGCCCGTTCATCGGACACGACGCACCTCCCCGCCGTGCACGTCGAACCGCGCGCCCTGGAGCTCGGCGGGCACATCAGCCGACACCGCTGCGGTGACCAGCACCTGCTCGGCGGCCAGCGCGACCTCGGCGAGCCGGGCCCGGCGATGGGTGTCCAGCTCGGCGAAGACGTCATCGAGCAGCAGCACCGGCTCGGCGCCGTCCCGGCGCAGCAACTGGTAGCTGCCCAGCCGCAGGGCCAGCGCGAACGACCACGACTCACCGTGGCTGGCGTAGCCCCTGGCCGGCCTGCCGTCCAGCTCGAGTTCCAGGTCGTCGCGGTGCGGCCCGACCAGGCAGACCCCGCGCTCGACCTCCGTCATCCGCATCCGGGCCAGCTGTGCCAGCATCGCCGCCTCCAGCGCCTCGACATCGGCCTTGCCGGCTGTGCGCACCACTTCCGGCGGGGCCTCACCCAGGCTGGCGCGATACTCCAGCCGGGCAGTGACCGCTTCCGGGGCCACCGCCGGGGCCACCGCGTGATAGGCCGCGACGACATAGGGGGCCAGCTCGGCGAGGAGGTCCAGCCGGGCTCCGAGCAGCTCCGCGCCGTGCCGGGCGAGGTGGCCGTCCCAGACGTCCAGGGTGCGCAGCTCGCCCGCCCCGCCGCCGGACCGGCGCGCCGCGCCGGCGGACTTGAGCAACGCGACGCGCTGGCGCAGCACCCTGTCATAGTCGGCCTGCACGCCGGCCAGCCGGGGCGCCCGCAACACCAGCAGGTCGTCGAGAAACCGGCGGCGCTGCGCCGGGTCACCGCGAACCAGCGCCAGGTCCTCCGGCGCGAACAGCACGCTGCGCAGCACCCCGAGCACCTCACGCGGCCGGGAGACCGGAGAGCGGTTGAGCCTGGCCCGGTTGGGCCGTCCGAGGGAGATCTCCAGCTCTACGGTCAGCTCCCGGCCGGCGTGCACCACCGCGGTGCGCACGATGGCGCGCTGGGCGCCGTGGCGTACCAGCGGCGCATCGGTGCTCACCCGGTGTGAGCCCAGCGTGGACAGGTAGCCCAGCGCCTCGACAAGGTTCGTCTTCCCCTGCCCGTTCGGGCCGACCAGCACCGAGACACCGGGGTCGAGGTCGAGCTCGGCGTGCTCCCAGGAGCGGAAGTCAGTGACCGCGAGCTGCCTGACGTACACGCGGCTAGTGGTGATCGTGGGGGCCGGATGAGTCGGAGCTGGCCTGCTGCACGTCGAGTCCTCTCCGTAGCGCGGGCCTCTACCGTATCGGCGGGTCGGTGCCCTCACGTCGACCGTCCTGGGCATCCACCGCCTCAGTGTCGTGAGTCTTCTCTTGAGAAGAGAACACCAGTAGCAGTAGTAGGTGCTGTGGGCGCTGTGGACACCGGCTGTCCGTCCAGCTCCACCGGTGTGGTGCGGTGTGGACGGCGTGCTTCGTCATCCGTGGAGCGTGCCGGGTCTCGGTGGACGAAACCGGGGCACCGGCGGGGGACGCACAGCGGCGCCCGGTTATCCACAGAGTTGTCCTCAGGTGTGGGTAGATCGGTTACCTCTCGCCGGCCGGCCGGCTGCGCTGCAGCCGTAACGCGAGAGTCGGGCAGGCCGCGACGGCCTGGCGGACCTGCGGTAGCAGCTCACCCGGGACCGGGCGGCGGTCGAGCAGCGGATACCCCCACTCGTCGAGGCCGACCAGCTCGGCGCACAGGCCGTGGCCGACGCAGGCGATGGGGTCCACCCGCAGCACCCGTCCGCTGCTGTGTGCGGCCATCTCAGCCCCGTTCCGGGAGGGGGAACAGCGGCGGGTCCCCGGCACCTCGGCAGGGACGGCCGCGTACGTGCTCGCCGAGGTCGGCGGCGAACACCCGCAGCGCGCTGGTGGTGAGCCGCACGGCGCCGTCGGGGTGCGCGCAGGCACCGCGCCCGGGGATCACCCCGAGCCTGCGGGTGAGGCGTTCCAGCGCCACGGGGGCGTCGCGGCGGCCGAGCGTGAGGTTGCCCGCCGCCATCGTCGTCGGGGCGGGTGTGGTCGTCACCGACGAGCACCCGCCAGCCACCTGGCGGGGCGGGTCCGGCCACGGCCAGATCACCTCCCAGACCGACCAGCACCGCGCACCCGAGCTCGGCGGCGATCCGGTGCGCCGAGCGGTCGGCGGCCAGTGCCTTCGCGGTGGACCCGACGTCGAGGGCGACCTCGCGACGCCGGGCGTTCCAGCCGATCCGCCACCAGCCCGGCGCGGGCGTGGGCACAACGGCCGGGCCGTCGGTGTCCACAGCGGCGAAGTCCCGGTCGTAGCCGAGCGCGGCCAGGCCGGCACCGACGGTGGGATCCACCATCCCGTCGGTCAGCTCAGCGGCCCGCAGCGCTGCGGCCAGCACGTCCGCGAACAGCGGGCTGACCAGCACCGGGGACCCGGCCGCGCGCTCCAGCGCCCGGATCTCGGAGTCGACCCGGAACCGGCTGCAGGTCCGGTCCAGCTCGGCGAGGTCGGTCCGGAGGATCGCCTCGGCTCTCGGACCGGCGGCCGGCTCGGTGACCACGACCACCGCGGTCGTTCCGATCGCCGGGAACCGCGCTTCGATGATGTCCCGGATGTGCTCATGATCCGCCTGAGAGGATGTGCGACCCGCCGCGGTGGGAAGGCTGCGGCGCCGGCACCGGCGGCTGCAGACCCTGCTCACCGGTGGGCTGCCAACCGGGCGCGGGAGTGTCCTGGACGCTGGCCTGTGGCGCGTCTGATGGTGACGATGGGCTGCCGACGGTGGTCGAGGCCACCGCCGGGTCCCGCGCCAGCAGTACACCGAGCACCACCGCGGCGAGCCCGCCGCCTGCGGCGCTCCAGCGGGTCAGTTGGCCGACACGGCGCAGCCCGCGAGCGCGACCGGCTACCCGGGACGACTGAGAGGGGTCCATCGCTCGAGCTTCCGCTGGACATCTTGGAGAACCCTGAGACCTCCGTGGACGAATCCTGGGATCTCCGGTCCGGCTGGTCCGAGCGTTACACGGTTGAAGCTCGTCGACCACACTGATCAGTTGGCTGCGGAGTACGTGCATCTCGTAAGAGGCGGGACGACAATCGCGGCTTCCGGTTCTCCGCTCCGAACGGATCGACCCCACCGCGGAGTCACGGCCGTTTCAAGACCCCCTGCCCACATCCGGTGACTTCTCGAAGCGGGCGCGCTGCTCAAGGCTCAACGCCTTGAGATCACGCCGCAAGCGCGGCGTCGTCGCGAACGTCGGCACTGTCGGCTACTCGTTCGGTGCGGCGAACATCGCTTCAGCGTCCTCGAAGACCTCGACGTCACCAGCCCTGATCTGCTCGCTCGCCTCGCGCTCACCGGCCTGCCACTCAGGCTCCCAGAACCAGCGTTGGTCAGCGGGCACGCTGGTCATGCCGCGCCGCACGACCTCGCCCGCCCGGTGATCGTCACTTCGCATTCCGTGCAGACCGGGTGCCGCGGACGCCGAACCGGTGACACAGGCTGTCGAGCTCCCACACTCGGCGCCGGGCCCGGCGGTCCAGGGTGAGCACCAGCTCCCGGGCGACCGGGTCGTTGCGGGTCCGGGTGGGCGCGACCCGGTCGGCGGTGTCCAGGTGGCGGATCGCCTCGGCGTCCCGGTCGCCCTCGGCCTGCGCCCACCCTCGGGCGATGTCGAGGTGCAGGTAGGAGCGACGGTCAGCGGACGCCAGCGCCGCGGCCAGCCGCGGCAGGTCAGCTGCGGCCCGCTCGGCGGCATCCGGGCCGCGCTCCAGCTCCACCCCGATCGCCAGCGACCACGCCGCGACATTGGCCGGTCCGAAGTGGAAGTTCAGGTCGTTGCGCTCGCCGGTCGCCTTCGCCAGCTCCGCGGCCTGCGTCAGGTGGGTGTCCGCGTCCTCGCCGCGACCCTCACATGAGGCCAGCTGCGCCGACGACAGGTGCAGCATCCCGGCGGCCTGGGCCCGGGCGTTGTCGGCCGCTGTGGGGTCCGCCGCCGACTCGACCGCCACCAGTGCGGCACCGAGCACCCTCGCGGTCCGGTGTCGGGCCCCCAGCCGGATCAGGGACCCGGCACGCTGCATCGCCGCGAACCCGGTCAGTGCCGGGTCGCCGAGCCGCTCGGCGGCGTCGTAGCCGCGTCGCGCGAGGGCCGCCGCCAGGGAAGTGCGACCCAAGGCCAGAACGGTGCCTGAGGCCGCGATGCATCCCTCCACCAGCGCGGCCAGTGCCGCCCGGCGGGTGTCGCTGTCGCCGGTGACGGCGTGCACGTGCAGCTCACTGAGCACCTTGCCCAGGTCCCGCCCGGCTAGTGCGTACCGAGTCTCGTCGCTGTGTGTATTAGCCCGCCGGGCCAGCTGTGCCAGCTCGGTCACCGGCCGCGCCGGCATGTCCGGCACGTCGTGCAGGGTGCAGTCGCAGACCGCGAGCTCGATGCCCGGCACGGTGGCCATCGCGTCCGCTGTCGCCCGGTCCGCCGGTAGGTAGGGCTGCCCGGTCAGATCGGCCACCGAGCAGCCCAGCGCGGCCGCCAGGTCGTCGATCAGCCCGCGCCGGTTGAACCCACGCTGGCCGTGTTCCAGCATCGACAGGTAGCCCTTGGTGATCCCGGCCGACCCGGCCGCCACGGTGAGGCTCATCCCGCGGCGACGGCGGACCACCCGAGCGCGCGCACCGATCGTCCGGGCGTCCTCAGCGTCCACTGAACCCCCTCTCCGCACCGATGCCCTGCCCGGGCGCCCCAAGGGTTAGGACAACACGGCCTGGTCGGCGTTGACCGAACGCAACACTGAGAGCACGGTATGATACATCATGGCCACCCAGGGGAGGACTGACCGACATGGGCAAGCACGAGAGTAAGAGCGCCGTTGACGGGCAGGGCGAGCTCGATCCCGCTAAGACGAAGGATGCGCAGGAAGCCGGCGGCGGCCGGCACAGCGCCGAGGACAAGGGTGACGAGGACGGCAAGGACGACGACACGAAGTGACGACCACACAACAGGATCTGACCGCCCTGATGGCTGCCTGACCGACTGGTGGCGGCCGGCGTTCACCGCGACACCCCGCGAGCTGTTCATCCCCGACCGGGCGCTGTGGGTGCACGGCGACAAGGCGAAGACCCCCATCGACCGGGACACCGACCCGGACACCTGGATGACAGCGGCCCACTCCAACGACGCCATCATCACCCAGATCGACGACGGAGCCACCGACGGCGTAGGTGACTACACCTCGTCGGCCTCGATGCCCTCGGTCATGCTGGCCATGCTCACCGCGCTGGACGCCCACGAGGGCCAACGAGTACTGGAGATCGGCGCGGGCACCGGGTACAACGCCGCGGTGCTGGCGCAGCGGCTGGGGGCCGGCAACGTGGTGAGCATCGAGATCGACTCCGACATCGCGCAGCGGGCCAGGTCCAACCTGGCCATGGCCGGGCGGAACGTCAGGGTGATCACCGGGGACGGCGCGGCCGGCTACCCACCCGGTGCCCCCTACGACCGGATCATCGCCACCTGCTCGGTCGGTGTCGTGCCCTGGGCATGGGTGGCCCAGACCCGGCCCTGCGGTGTGATCGTCACGCCCTGGGGACCGCCGATGGCCAACGACCACCTGCTCCGTCTCGAGGTCGGTCCCGACGGCGCGGTGGGCACCATCGTGGACTCGGTCGGGTTCATGCGGCTGCGCGCCCAGCGATGGCACGTCACCGACGAGCCGGACGACTTTCCCGACATCGCCGTCCTGTCGAGCACGGACCTTGATCCGCACGAGGTGCTGGGCGACCACGCCGCCCTCGCGGCGGCGCTGCGTATGGGGGAATGCCGGAAGATCTTCGAGACCGACCCCGCTACCGGTGGCGAGGTGTTGTGGTTGCTGGCCGGCGACTCGTGGGCGTCGATCTCCGACGGGCAGGTGCGCCAGGCGGGCGCCCGGAAGCTGTGGGACGAGGCGGTGGCCGCCTACCGGTGGTGGACTGAGCACGACCGCCCGGACCGCCTGCGGTTCCACCTCACGGTGACCCGCGAGCGTCAATGGGTCTGGCTGGACGACCCGGCCGACACGGTCACCATCCTCGCCTGAGCCGGCTGCGGCTTCACCAGACCCGCGCCCCCGGCGTCGGTCTTACGCCTGGGCGTCCCGGCGTTGCGCCCAGGCGTAAGACCAACGATCCCTACCATGCCGCACCGCGCCGCCCGGCACATGAGGGTTCTCCCCTACCCGGACCCTGATCTGGCCGACCCTGATCTGGGCCATGACCGGTCAGGAGCGGGCGCGCTGTTTGATCCGGGAGGTGAGCTCCTGCACCTGGTCGTAGGTGCGGCGGCGTTCGGCCATCTCCTTGCGGATCTTGCGGTCCGCGTGCATGACCGTGGTGTGGTCGCGGCCGCCGAAGGTCTGGCCGATCCGGGGCAGCGACAGGTCGGTCAGCTCCCGGCACAGGTACATGGCGATCTGCCGGGCCTGCGCGACGTGCTTGGTCTTGCCGGGCCCGCACAGGTCCTCGATGGTGAGCCCGAAGAACTCCGCAGTCACCGCCATGATGTTGGGTGCGCCGATCTCGTGCGCCGCCTCGTCGGGGATGAGGTCGCGCAGCACGATCTCAGCGAGCTGGTTGTCCACCGGTTGGCGGTACAGCGAGGCGAACGCGGTGACGCGGATCAGAGCCCCCTCCAGCTCGCGGATGTTGCGCTCGATCCGGGCGGCGATGAACTCCAGCACCTCGTCGGGTGCGGCCAGCCGGTCGCCGGCGGCCTTCTTGCGCAGGATGGCGATCCGAGTCTCCAGCTCGGGCGGCTGGATGTCGGTGATCAGTCCCCACTCGAACCGGGTGCGCAACCGGTCCTCCAGGGTGCCCAGCCCCTTGGGCGGGCGGTCGGAGGAGATCACGATCTGTTTGTTCGCGTTGTGCAGGGTGTTGAAGGTGTGGAAGAACTCCTCCTGGGTGCCCTCCTTGCCCTCCAGGAACTGGATGTCGTCCACCAGCAGCACGTCGACATCCCGGTACCGGCGCTGGAAGGCCACCTTGCGGTCGTCACGCAGGGAGTTGATGAAGTCGTTGGTGAACTCCTCGGTGGAGACGTAACGCACCCGCATACCGGGGAACAGCCGCTGCGCGTAGTGCCCGACGGCGTGCAGCAGGTGCGTCTTGCCCAACCCCGACTCACCCCAGACGAACAGCGGGTTGTAGGCCCGGGCCGGTGCCTCGGCCACGGCCACCGCGGCGGCGTGCGCGAACCGGTTGGACGCGCCGATCACGAAGGTGTCGAAGGTGTACTTCTCGTTGAGTCTGGTCTGCGAGCTCGGTGGCAGGCTCGGTGCAGCGGCGGCCGGGCCGGGGAAGGGAGGCCAGATCTCGTGCACGGTGGCCAGCGCGGCCTCCTCCTCGGTTGGTTCGCCAGGTCCGGTGGCGAGGCCGACGGCATGCCCGTTCGGCGGCGTACCACCCAGGCTGGAGCTGTCGGAGCACTCGGTGTCGGGTTCGGTGAACTGCGGCGGTAGCCGCGGTGGCACCGGCAGCGGGTGGTCGACCTTGACCGCGAGTGAGACCTGCCGACCCAGGCGCCGGGACAGCGCCGCGCTGATCGGCTCGCGGAGTGCCCGCTCGATGGCGTCTTTGGCGAAGTCGCTGGGCGCGGCCAGCAGCGCGGTGCCATCCAGCAGGCCGATCGGACGGGTGACGCGCATCCAGGCACGTTGCTGAGGAGACAGCGTCCCGGCGGAGAGCTCCCGCACGACCTCGTTCCATACCTCCCCGAGGTCGGTTTGTCGCTCTGACACCCGCTGACTCCCCTTCGGCCGGTGGTGGACTTCGGGAGCGCTACGCGTCCACAAGGTTGTCCACAGCTGTGGATGACGATGCCCGACGTCCTCCCCTGGGCTCTGACGGACCGTCTCGCCGGGCGGCCCGCAGACCATATTCAGGCGCCCCAAGCCGGCAAACCCAGGGTGCTGCCACAAGAACCCCGTGTAAGCAAGCACCTCCAATGTAACGGCGTGTCGCCCTCGCGGTGACGCACGACGCCGGTTTTGACGGCACCGGCACCGGCGGCCTAGGCTCGATGCCGTCTCCCGCCCACCAGCGGGCATTTTGCGTGCCCTTGCCCACGGACCGATGTGGTCCGCGTACCGGGTGAGACCCGCTCGCAGCAGTGCCGTCCGTGCCTGCGGGGGATGACTCGACCACCGCAGTCCCGACCACACGCAGTCCCCACCACCGCAGTCCCGACGGCTGCGACCCCGCAATGAGAACCGAGCACCGGGAGAACGACAGCCGTGACCAAGGGCAAGCGCACGTTTCAGCCGAACAACCGTCGCCGCGCGAGGACCCACGGGTTCCGGTTGCGCATGCGCACCCGCGCCGGGCGGGCCATCCTCGCGGCCCGGCGCCGCAAGGGTCGCACCGAGCTGTCGGCCTGAGGAGTTGGCGTTCGGTAGGTATCTCCCGTTGCTGTCCGCTGCCAGCCGACTGACCCGCCGCGAGGACTTCGCGACGGCGATGCGGCGGGGCCGCCGGGCGACGTGCGGCTGCGTCGTCGTGCACCTGGTCGTCGTGCACCCGGCCCGCGGCAGTGCCGGTGATGCCGTCCCGTCGCCGGTGGTGGGTCCGAGAATAGGCTTCGTGGTCGGTCGCACGGTCGGTGGCTCCGTGGTCCGGCACCGGGTACAGCGCCGGCTGCGGCATCTCATGCGGTGGCGGTTGGCGAGTCTGCCCGCTGGGGCGCTCGTGGTCGTGCGCGCGCTGCCGGCCTCGGCGGGCGCGAGCAGCGCGGCGCTGGGTGCTGACCTCGACGGAGCGTTGCGGCGGCTGGTCGGCTCCCGCACCGCGGGCGCTCCCGGCGCGACGAGCCTCGGCGGCCGGCGATGACAACCCTGCTTGCCGGGACTCACGCGGCCGAGTCGACCGACCCGAGCAGTCGTCCTGGCCCGGTGGTGGGGACGCTGGTGCACGTACTGCGGTTCTACCGCCGGTGGATCTCTCCCGCTCTGCCGCCGAGCTGCCGGTTCTCGCCCAGCTGCAGCGCCTACGCGATCGAGGCACTGACCGTTCACGGGATGTTGCGCGGGTCGTGGTTGACCGCGCGACGGCTCCTTCGCTGCGGACCCTGGCACCCTGGAGGGGTGGACCCGGTTCCCCCAGCGAGATCACCACGCTCCCACGCCGAGAGTGAGTCGTAGTGCTGAACTTCATCTACTACCCGGTGTCGGCCATCCTGTGGTTCTGGCACCAGGCGTTCGGCTACCTGCTGGGCCCGGGCAACGGCTTCGCCTGGGCGCTGGCCGTGGTGTTCCTGGTGTTCACCCTGCGTGCGCTGTTGTTCAAGCCGTTCGTCAGCCAGGTGCGCTCGATGCGCAAGATGCAGGAGTTCGCGCCGGAGATCCAGAAGCTGAAGAAGAAGTACGGCGACGACCGCCAGAAGATGGCGACCGAGATGCAGAAGCTGCAGTCCGAGCACGGGGTCAACCCGGTGGGCGGCTGCCTGCCGGTGCTGGTGCAGATCCCGGTGTTCATCGGTCTGTTCCACGTGCTGCGGTCGTTCAACCGACCGTTCCTGTCCGCCGAGCAGAACCGTCTGATCGGCAACTACGTGTTCAGCGCGGCCGACGTCCGTTCGTTCCTCGACGCTCACCTGTTCGGGGTGCCGCTGTCGGCCTTCATCACCGAGCCCGCCGCGCTGCTGGCGCGGTACGGGGACATCTCCCGGTGGCAGATCGCCGTGGTCGCGGTCCCGCTGACCGTCGTGGCGGGTGTCCTCACCCATCTCACCGCCAAGCACTCGGTGGCGCGGCAGAGCCCGGCGCAGCTCGCCGCCAACCCGCAGGCCGCGCTCATGAGCAAGGTCACGGTGTACCTGTTCCCGCTCGGGGTGGTGGGTACCGGCCCGTTCTTCCCGCTGGCTATCCTGCTGTACTGGCTGTCCAACAACCTGTGGACACTGGCCCAACAGCGGGTGGTCTACCAATGGATCGACGCTGAGGACGCTGAGAAGAAAGAAGCCGCGATCGCGCAGCGTCAAGCGCTGGGACCGCGGCCCGGCCAGAAGCCGACCCGGCCGAAGAGGGACGTCACCGGTACCCCCGCCGGCCCAGGTGGGCGCGATTCCCCAGAACGATCGGACGCAGCGGGATCGGGCCCAGTGGGATCAGGCGCAGTGGGATCAGGCCCAGCGGGTTCAGGCGCAACGGGGCCGGGCGCAACGGGATCAGGCGCAACGGGATCAGGCGCAACGGGGCCGGGCGCAACGCCGGAGTCGGGACCGGTCTCCGTCTCAGGACCCGACCCGGCGGACTCGAACGCGGTCGCCTCGAACGGGGTTGCCCCCCAGGGAGCTGGACCGAAATCGTCTGGATCGAAGGATGCTCGCCTCGGGTCGGAAGGGTCGTCCAACGGCCAAGGCGCGGCGCCTGCGGGGCGCTCCGTGACACCTGGCATGATCCAGCGGCGGCCGAGACCGGGGAAGAAGACGAACCGGAAGCGCCGCTGAGGGCGCGATCGCCCGGAGAGGAGAACAGTTGTGGCGGAGACGCTGGCGACTGAGGCAGCGGTGCCCGAGGCAGCGGTGACCGAGTTCGATGGTGAGGGCGCGGACGGGGCTGCCCGGTCGGTGTGCAACACCCCGGCGAGCGAGGAGCTTCTCGTTCAGGAGGGTGACGTCGCGGGTGACTATCTCGAACGACTGCTCGACCTGGTGGACTACGACGGCGACATCGATCTCGACGTCGAGGCGGGCCGGGCCATGGTGAGCATCGATGGTGGAGAGGACTTGACGAAGCTGGTGGGGCCTCGTGGCGCGGTGCTCGAGGCGCTCCAGGAGCTCACCCGGCTGGCGGTGCAGCAACAGACCGGTGCTCGCAGCCGGCTGATGCTCGATATCGCGCGGTGGCGGTCCACTCGGCGCAATGATCTCAGCGAGCTGGGCCGGTCGATCGCGGAGCGCGTACGCGACGGCGGTGAGCCGGTCCGGTTGGAGCCGATGACCCCCTTCGAGCGGAAGATCGTGCATGACGCGGTGGCGGAAGCGGACGGTGTGCACAGCGAGAGCGAGGGCGAGGAGCCGCAGCGCTGTGTCGTGGTGTTCCCCTCCACCTGACCCGTGCCTGCCTGATCGAATACCGGAGCGCACAAGCGGTCGATGTTCCACGTGAAACACCCGAGGGTCCCCGACGTCCGGGTAGCCGCCCAGGCGGTATTCGGTGACAGGTACCCGCTCGCGGAGCGATACGCTGCGCTGCTCGCCGGGTCCGGGGTTGTCAGAGGGCTTATCGGGCCGCGGGAAGCGGACCGGCTGTGGGAACGCCACCTACTCAACTCCGCTGTGCTTGGCGAGCTCGTGCCAGAGGGTGCTCGAGTGCTCGACGTCGGCTCGGGTGCGGGTCTGCCGGGAATACCGCTTGCGCTCGCCCGGCCAGACCTGGTGATCGTCCTGCTGGAGCCGATGGCTCGGCGGGTGGTGTGGCTGCGGGAGGTGGTCGCGGTGCTCGGTCTTGCTGTCTCGGTGCATCGCGGTCGCGCCGAGGACCTGCGGGTGCGTGACGAGTGTGGCGTTCACGACGTCGTGACGGCCCGGGCGGTCGCACCGTTGGGGCGGTTGGTGGGCTGGAGCCTTCCGCTGGTCGCGCCGGGCGGGCGGTTGCTTGCGGTCAAGGGCGCCAGTGCGGAGCAGGAGGCCGTTCGAGACGTCGAGGCGGTGCGGACCGCCGGAGGGGCGGCAATGGAGATCGTGCAGTGTGGTGCCACCATCGTGGAGCCACCCACGACGGTCATCGCGGTGCCTCGGCTGACGCGGCGTGTCACTCCTCCGGTGAGGGCGCGGAGGAGGTGAGGACCGGTGAACGTGAGTCCCCGAAACGGCCCGGAAGCGAGGCGTGGCGGGGCGGTGCGGCCCCGGGAGCTGTCGCGCCAGAGGCGTCCCGAGGGGTAGCTGCCCCACGTCTCGCTGTTTCACGTGAAACCGTCTCGAGGGACGGCGCGTTAGGCAGACCGATGCTGCGACATGCCCACACTCAACGCCTCGCCGTCGATTGAACCCCCGTCGTCGATCAAACCCTCATCGTGATCGAACCCGCTGTGACCGAGATCAAACAGAGTGGAGCCAGTCAGGTGCCTTCAGTCCCCGGTGCTTCTCCTGAAGCCGTCGGCGCCACCGGAGGCGCCTCGGCCAGCTCATCTCCCGCCGCGGCCGCGTGGACGCCGATCGCGGAGGAGGCGGCCCGGGCGACCCGTGTGAAGCACCCCACCGACCGGTTACCCCGCCCGGTCCGGCGCCGGGTACTCGCGGTGGCCAACCAGAAGGGTGGTGTCGGTAAGACCACGAGCACGGTCAACCTTGCCGCTGGGCTGGCTCTCCAGGGACTGCGCACGCTCGTGGTCGACCTGGACCCGCAGGGAAACGCCTCTACCGCGCTGGGAGTCGAGCACCGCGCAGGCACCCCATCGGTGTACGAGGTGTTGCTGGGGGAGATCGGGATCGTCGACGCCGTCGCGGTGAGCCCGCAGTCGTCGAACCTGCTCTGTGTCCCCGCCACCATCGACCTCGCCGGTTCCGAGATCGAGCTGGTGTCCATGGTGGCCCGAGAGTCACGCCTGTGCAGGGCCCTGCCTGATGTCGCGCTCGACGAGTTGGGCGTCGACTACGTGTTCATCGACTGCCCCCCGTCGCTCGGGCTGCTCACGGTGAACGCCCTGGTCGCCGCACCCGAGGTGCTGATTCCCATTCAGTGCGAGTACTACGCGCTGGAGGGGCTCGGACAGCTGCTCCGCAACATCGAGTTGGTGCAGGCGCACCTCAACCCCGCGCTGACGGTGTCCACGATCCTGCTGACGATGTACGACGGGCGCACAAAGCTGGCCGATCAGGTCACCGCTGAGGTCCGCAAGCACTTCGGCGACCAGGTGCTGCACACCGTGATCCCCCGCAGCGTGAAGATCTCGGAGGCGCCCGGTTTCGGGCAGACCGTGCTGGCCTACGACCCCGGCTCCCGAGGAGCGCTCAGCTACCTGGACGCCGCGCGGGAAATCGCGCTGGCCCGTGGCTACCTGGCCGGTGGCAACCTGGGCCGTGCCGACCTGGACGATGGCTATCCGGGCGGTGCTCACTCGGGCGCCCGGGGGGTGTCACGCTGATGCCCCCCGGCGGCGTACTCCCGCACATGTCCGCAACTCCCGCTCCCGCAACCCCCACTCCCGCAACCCCGGTTCCCGGAGCGCAACGTAAAGGTGGGCTTGGCCGCGGCCTGGCCGCGTTGATCCCTACCGGACCGGTCGGCACCGCGAGTGATCCAGCATCGCAGCTGCGCCACGATGGCCGTCCAGATGCTCCCCCGGACACCTCGACCAGTCGGGTGGCCGGGGCGGTCTACCAGGAGGTGCCGATGGGGGCCATCGTGCCCAACCCTCGGCAACCCCGGCAGACATTCGACGAGGAGTCCCTGGCCGAGCTCGCGCACTCGATCCGGGAGTTCGGGCTGCTGCAGCCCATCGTGGTCCGCCCACTGCCGGCTGAGCCGGTGATCGGGCACCCGCCGGCTGAGCCGGTGACCGGGCACCCGCCGGCTGAGCCGGTGATCGGGCACCCGGGTACCGCTCGCTACGAACTGATCATGGGCGAGCGGAGATGGCGGGCAGCGCGGCTGGCTGGGCTGGACTGCATCCCGGCGATCGTGCGATGCACTGCTGATGACGCGATGCTCCGCGATGCGTTGCTGGAGAACATCCACCGGGTCCAGCTCAACCCGTTGGAGGAGGCGGCCGCCTACCAGCAGTTGCTTGAGGACTTCGGCGTGACACATGAGCAGCTGGCGTCGCGGATCGGGCGCAGCCGCCCGGTCATCACCAACACCATCAGGTTGCTCAAGCTGCCGGTTGCGGTACAGCGGCGGGTCGCGGCCGGAGTGCTCTCTGCCGGGCATGCCCGAGCGCTGCTCAGCCTGGAAGAGCCGTTCGCCCAGGAGTCTCTGGCGGCGCGGATCGTTGCTGAAGGGCTCTCGGTCCGCGCCACTGAGGAAGCGGTCACGCTCAGCCGTACGGAGCCCGACCGGGCCCCCACGAAAGCGGCGCCACCCCGCCCGATGCGAGCGCCTGGGCTGCAGCAGCTCGCGGAGAGCCTCTCCGACGCCTTCGACACCCGCGTCAAGGTGGAACTAGGCCGCCGCAAGGGCCGCATCGTCGTCGAGTTCGGCTCAGTAGACGACCTGGAGCGCATCGTCGCGCTGATAACCCCGTCACGCTGACTTCCGGACACCCGTGGGGTCTCATGGATGCGATTGTGATAGGCGAGGAAGGTACATCCCCGTAGTACGAGTAGCCCTACCACTACCGATCTTCGACCTCTGGCACTACAGCCGCACTTCACCTGCTCGCCGTCATTCGGAGCCGAATGGGGGTTGCGAGGGCGTGGAGGGTGACCCCGCGCACCCTCGCTCACACAGCGTGAAAGTGCGGCCGTAGTACAGACGGGGCGGCGCTGGATGCCGGTGATGTGGGTGCGATGTATCGGTTGTTGCTGCGGATCGGGTGACGGGCGGCATCGGCGGGTGGCGTGGCAGGAGTTGGGTGCCAGAATCGGACCGGGCAGATTTCGTCGACGCTGTCAGTCATGACCGTCCCGGGGGGTGCGCCACCCGGCGCCGACGATGAGCCCAGCTGCACGATCACCGCCCGAAGGCGCCAGCACCCCGCCCTATGCAGGCGATGGCCTTCCCGCTTCCGCTCACGGCGGGCTGGCCCAGCTGCTGGGAATGAGCGCGTCTTGGTGCTGCTGCGCGAAACCGCTTCTCGTCGGTTCGTCGGCCACATACCTGAGCTCATGCAGGAACGAACTCAGCTCGGCCGGATTGCTCACCGCTATGGCGCCGCTTCCCACGAGCACGGCGTTTCCTGGTGACATGTCCGAGAACTGAAGGGCAATCACCCGGCGGCCTAGTTCAAGCGCTCGCTGTCCCGCAGCGAGGGTGCCTCCCCGCTCTCCTGCTTCGACGACCACCAGGGCGAGGCTTAGTCCGATTATGACCGAATTTCGGGTCATCGCCCCGCCCGCGCACCATGTCTGGGTCGGCGCGAACTGTGATACTACGAGAACTCGGCTCGGATCCCAGACGCTCGCGATCTCTCGTTTAACTCTGAAATGGTTGATCCCTTCGGGGAGAACAATGATTGTCGTACCACCGGACTCAAGCGCGGAGATGTGGGTGGCCATGTCGACACCGCGTGCATAACCCGACACAGATACTAGATCTTGACCGGCCGCAACGCTACCGCAGATGGTGGCCGCTCGAAGTCCTTCGTCACTCACTCTTCTCGACCCGCACATTCCAATGCTGTGAGCCGACAGCAAGGAGAGCTGACCTGAGCAGAACAGGACTGGGGGGGCGTTGGAGACTTGATCAAGCAATCTTGGATACTCGCTCGTTTCTCGTAGTACCGCCGTCACACCTTGCGATAGAAGATCTTCCGCAACGGCCCTCAACTGCCGTCGGCTGGCGCTGTCGAGCTGCTCTCTATGCTCTTCAAGAGTTCCCACCCCACGACGGCGAAGCTGAGTATTGATCTTACCCGGGGAGCCGTAGCGGGTCACGGCGAGGGCAAGTTCGAGCTTGGTCAGGTGATCCATGCAGGGACCAGCCCTCGCGCTGCTGAGTTGGGACACGCTACCTCCTAGCCTGCACGTTAGCGGCCCATCCACTCGACGTTCGAACGCATGTTCGATATTGTGGCCCGACTGGGCGTTTGACGCAAGAGGGGCGGCACTCGATGGTACGGCGTGTCGGCTTGTGGACGACCCACGGGGCGGCTGGTATGAGCGGCATCCCAGGTTGAGTAGGAATGATCATGTCGGTCCACGTCACACCACCCCCCTTCAGGAGCGACAGCAGGGCGAACCGCCTCGAGTCCTGGACGACCACTCACGACAGCAGCGCGGGGCACTCCCTGTCGCTCCGAACCGCCGATGCGGTCGTTGCGCAACTACTCGAACTCGCCCCCGACTACTCGCTACGTCAGCTTCCACCGAATATCTGGACCCATGTCTTGTGGTCACCTGGTGCGCTTCGTCCGGATGTCGCTGAGCTGCTAGCTGTTCTCGGTACTACTCTGACGCTGTCCTGTCCCGTGACTCTGGACTTCGTTCTTGCCCTGGACTGGTACAAGCAGCCAGTGGAGGGGGTCTCCGCTACCAGCTGGCCGAACACCGAAATCGGCGAGTTGGTCCACCTTGGAAAGTATCGATATAAGGCCGAGGGGGACCGTCAGACGAAGGTCGGCCTACTGCTCATGCGGAAAATGTCAGCTGTCATCCGGGGGCACCCGCTGCTGAGGAAGGCAGATATCGTCCTGGACGTCCCTGGACACGATATCGAGAGAGTGTCTTTCGGCTCACGTATGGCGGCCACGGTTGCGCGTGACTTCGAGATACCGAGAATTCGCGTCAACGCTAGAGACAAGTTCCGGGCGGAAGCCAAGAGTATGGACCCGTCGGAGCGGGCGAGGGTTCTCGCCGGTCAGTTCGGCATAGCTGATGACTTGCAGGGTCAAACTGTATTAATCGTCGATGACGTCTTCCACTCCGGTGCCGGCATGGGTGAGACCGCTCGCGCCGCTCGTGACGCGGGAGCGAACCGTGTTCTTGGTATCTGTGCGGTCCGGACCCGTCGCCGATAAGCTATGCGAACTCCCAGTGCTCGTCCTCGGGTCGAGGTATCCCTGGAACTCTCGTTCGAGAGAGAATTCGTTGGGTCTCGTCCGCGACTCTGTCGACAGTCTCGGTATCCGCCTGCAGCCCGTTCGCGAGCAGCGTCCTCAGCTGGGCGGCGAGATGAGTCACGGCCGGAGTGGCGACCACGTCCGTGGAAGCCTGGTCGAGAGATCGTGCCGCCGTGGACAGGACAGCAGCCCAGTCCTCAGTGAGAATCCGGTGTCCGCGGAACGTCTCGAGCACGTCTCGTACGTCTATGAGCGGCGCCGCCACGTCGGTTGTGTCACTCACAGTAGCTACCCGCCTCGGATGTCACCTGTGCGACGTCGGCTTGTATGGACCAACGACCGTCTACCTACGAGGAATCTAGATCTTTTGTACCGAGGAGGTCTGACGACACGCCGGGGAGCTGCGCAACGGGGATGATTCCTCTCAGGGGCCGGCTGAGCCGCGAGCCACGGCACGCTCGATCAGCTCGGCGAACACCTCACCCAGCCGCGTGCCGTCGGACTCGAGCGCCATCGGGAGCAGGGACGTCTCGGTGAGACCCGGGGCGACGTTGACCTCGAGGAAGTGGGCGACTCCGTCCGGGG
>JAFAUB010000162.1 GCA_019243635.1 Pseudonocardiales bacterium | reverse complement strand
ACCCGGATCCTCAATGACGACCTCGCCGATGACTTCGCCCGCTGGCATCCCGGGTTCACCCATCACAGCGGGCTGTCGAGCTTGTGGCGTAGGCCAGCGCCCCCGGGCGCTCGAGCAGTTGATCTCCCACGGTTTTGGTCGGTCTCCGAGTAGTGCCGTTCCTTGCTTCTTGCTGATACGAGTACGTCCCGGTTTCAGAGCATCTGCCAGGTGCTGCGTGACGGGCAGGGTCGGCTAGGCCGCTGGCGGCATCGAAGCGAGCGAGCCCGCAGGATGCGCGCCGGAGGCCTGTCGGGCTGGTGAGGTCTGCTCTACGGTCGTTTAGGTTGACGGGGTGACTGTGCTGGCCACCCTGTGCCGCCTGATCGGAGGGGAACGCCATCAGCAGGCATGAGCAGCAAGACGATAAGGACAAGTACACCCGCAACGGGCACAGACCCGGGCCGATCCCGGCCGAGGATCCCGGTGGCAAGCACGGGAAACCCAACGATCCCGACGATAAAGATCCCCAGGACGACAAGGGCACGGGGAAGTGACGACGACGACGGCGCCGCCGTTGTGGGCCGGGCTGGTAGACGGCCTGGCCGAGCAGGGGGTGCTGTCCGAGCCGTGGCGTGCGGCGTTTTTGGCGGTGCCCCGTGAGGTGTTCATCCCGGAAGTGATCTGGCGTGACGTCGGGGACGATCTGGTGCCGTTGTGCCGGTGCGACGAGCCGGCCGAGTGGCTGCGGCGGGTCTACGGGCCGCGTTATGTGGTCACTCAGGTTGACGACGGCTGCCCGGCCGGGCCCGAGGGGCGGGGCCGGGTGGCGACCAGCTCAGCGTCGCGCCCCGACATCGTCGCCCTGATGCTGGAGGCCGGCCAGGTCGAGCCGGGGATGCGGGTGTTGGAGATCGGCACCGGCACCGGCTACACCGCCGCGCTGCTCGCCGAACGGCTCGGCGCGCACAACGTGACCACCATCGAGGTCGACCCGGCCCTGGCGGCGCGGGCCCGGGCCGCGTTGGCCACCGCCGGCTACGGCGAGGTGACGGTGATCACCGGCGACGGCGCACACGGCTATCCCGAGGGGGCACCGTTTGATCGGGTGCTGTCCACCGTGGCCGCACCCCAGGTGCCTTATTCGTGGGTCGCGCAAACGCGCCCCGGTGGGTTGGTGGTCACTCCCTGGAATAGCGCCTATGAGCCTGCCGGGTTGCTGTCGCTGACTGTGGGGTCTGACGGCACCGCTACCGGCGGCTTGGTCAACACCACCATCTCGTTCATGCAACTGCGCGCCCAGCGGATCGCCCGGCCCGCGGTCGCTGACGTGGTGCGCGAGACTGACATCCCCGAGCGCAGTCACACCGACCTGCACGCCGCCCGCCTGTGCAACGGTGACGACGCACCCTTTGCGATCGCCATGGAGGTTCCCGGCTGCCACCGGGAGTTTGAGTCCGCCGCCGGCGATGACGGTCGCTGGTGTGTGTGGTTCCTCGATGCGGGCTCCCGATCGTGGGCGCGGTTTGACTACCAGCCCGACGCCGACCGCTGGCCGGTACAGCAGTTCGGGCCGCGCCGGCTGTTCGACGAAGTCACAGCCGCCTACCGGCGTTGGGACCACGCCGGGCGGCCGGTGGTCACCCGGTGGCGGTTCACCGTCACCCCGGAGGGGCAGCGGGTGGAGCTGGCGCCGGCAACACCGGCCACGAGCGTCCACGCCAGCGACGCGGCCGGTTTCCGGGCCGGTCCGGCTCGCGTGTCTTGACCCTGGGTGACCGCATGGTCATGCGGGCCGGACCGCATGATGGGGTGCAGCCAAGGTAATCCCGAAAGCCGTCATGAGGTGATCTTGGAGTGAGTTCGCGCAGCTCAGGAGTGGTCTGCGGAGGTCGGTCGGGAACCTGGTATCGCCGTATGTAGAGCGCGGTCGAACACGGTAGACAGTCCCGTCCGACGTGGACGGGGTTCCGGGTCCAGACGCCGAAAAATCAACGGATATGGGCTGGTGACTGTGGCATGACAGGTTGACCCCGGGCTGTGGAAGGGCCGCGAGTCAGGTCTCGATGGTGAGGTGTTCGAGGGCCTGGGCGGTCTCGGCGGCGCTGGCGAGGGTGTAGCGGCCGGTCACTTCGATGGAGGAGTGTCCGAGGACGCTGGCGATGGTGGGCAGGTCGTAGCCCTGTTCGCGGAGGCTGGTGGCCAGGGTGTGGCGTAGGGTGTGCGGCCCGAATGGTTCCCCGTGGTCATCGGGGCCGAGGCGGGCGTCGTGCCCGAGGGCGGTGACGATGTCGCGTGCGGCCCGGTCGGAGAGCCGCTTTCCGCGGCGGGACAGGAACAGGGCGGTCTCCGTCGAGCCGTTCGGGAGCCAGCGGGGGCGTTGGTCGAGCCAGGTGTCGAGAGCGTCTCGGGCGGTGCGGTGGAGGCCGGGGATCTCGCGGTAGATGGGGTGTCGTTAACGAAGCTGCCAGGAACCGCAATCCGTGGTATACCGCCTGGTCAGCGCACCGCAGCCGCAGCGCTTCGGTGCTCCAGACAGCGCCCAACCCGGAAAACGATCAGTGTCGTGACCAGCAGCAACAGCCGCGTTTG
>JAFAUB010000091.1 GCA_019243635.1 Pseudonocardiales bacterium | reverse complement strand
GGCGAGTTGGGCGGCGGTGTACTCGGCTTTCCATCGCTGTCGCTCCGCGACGGCCCGCAGCAGCAGCACGGGCCGTGGTGGCACGTCGGGGTCAGCGGGCGCTGGGCGTTCCCACAGGTATGGCCCGTCGTCGGGGCCGTGTGCGGGGTGGATTCCGGCTTGGTGGAGGAGTTGCCGAACGAATTCGCCGCGCTCGGCGCGGTGGTCGTCGAGGGTGTCGAACGTGTCATTATGTAGTACATGAGCACCACCGCAGAGCACCAGCACGGCACTGGGCAACTGCGCGCCGCCATCAGCAAGGCTCTGCAAGCGATGCCAACCCCGGAGCCGGACGCCCCGGCGGCGCTGGTGTACGCCCGGATGTCGATGGACTCCACCGGCAAGGAACTCGGGCTCACCCGGCAGATCGCGGGCGAGGACGGCGCCCTCAGGCTGTGCGCGGCGCGCGGCTGGACTGTGAGGGAAGATCACGTCTACACCGACAACGACCTGTCCGCGTCCACCGGGATCTTCCGGCCCGGCTACGCCGACTTGATCGCCGCGATCGAACGCGGCGAGGCTCGCATCATCGTGACCTACCAGCTATCGCGGTTGTGGCGGCAGCGCCGGGAACGCGCCGAGGGCATGGAGACCCTCAAGACCCACCGAGTGAAGGTTGTCACCGTCAAGGGCCCGGAACTGGACCTGTCCACCGCCTACGGCCGCGGCATGGTCGGTTTGTTGGGCGAGTTCGACACCATGGAATCCGACGTTAAGGGTGAGCGCATGTGCAGCTCGATCCTGCAAAAAGCACGCGCAGGCAAGCAGTCTGGTGGCGGGCACCGCCCGTTCGGGTATCAGATCCGGTTCAAAATCGTGTCCGGGCCGGGTGAGAAGATCCGCCGCCGTATCGACGACCCGAGGCGGGACGTGACTTTGCATCCGACCGAGGCCCCGGTCGTGGCCGACTGCGCCCGCCGGGTGCTGGCTGGTGAGTCCATCGCGTCGATCGTCCGCGACCTCAACGACCACGGGATCCGTACTTCGGCCGGTAACCCGTGGAACCGGACCACGCTGCGCCGGATGTTGTGCAGTGCCCGTATATCCGGGCGCCGGGAGCACATCCCCCGGGCCTCCTACGGGACCACCCGGCCGCTGGTCGGCGAGATCGTGTGGGAACCCCGGGGCGACTCGGGCACCCCGGCATGGCCCGCCATCATCAGCGTGGCCGATTCCGATCGGTTGCGGACACTGATGTCCCGCCCGGAGCGGCGTATCACGACTGGCGGCTCCCGTAAGCATCTGTTGAGTGGGATCTTGCATTGCGCGCGGTGCGAACAACCCATGGTGGGCCGGTCGTCTCGCGGTGTGCTGCGCTACGTCTGCAATCGGAACCCCGATGGTGGCAAAGACGCGTGCGGCCGGATGTACATCACCGCCGCACCCAGCGACGAGCACATCCGCGACCTGGTGTTGACCGCGCTGGGCTCCCCGGCGATGACCGAGCGGCTACGGCGGCGTGACACCGCGCCCGATGACCTGCACGCCCGCATCCGCGCCGAGGAGGACACGCTGGAGGCCCTGGCCGCCGACCACGGTGCCGGCGAGATCAGCCGGGCGGAGTGGAAGGCCGCCCGAACCCCGGTCAGGGCACGGCTGGACGCCGCCCGGCAACGCCTGGCCCGCTCCACCCAGACCAACGCGCTGGAGGGCTTCGTGGGCACGTTGGATGACATGCGGGCCCGCTGGGAGGCGGCCAACAACAGCCAGCGCCGCGCCGTGATCACCGCCGTGCTGGAGAAGGTGGTCGTGCACCCGGCGCCGGTGATGGGTCGCAACCGGTTCGATCCCGACCGGCTGGAGCCGATCTGGCGGGCATGACCGAGTGAGGTCACGCCGGGCGGTGCCACTGCCGGGTGAATCCGCTGCTCTCAGCGCGCGATCTCGTCGCGGCGATCTGTTTGCCGTCCTCCGCCGAGTCAGCCGCACCGCGTGACCCCTCGAGCCCTTCACGGCAGCGCCTCGTCATCGACACGCTGCAACGCCAGCGGCAGCTCGGGCGGCGTGAGCTCTGCTGTCCGCATCTGCCTGCGTATCCGGCGAAGTGCGGAGATGGCTCCGCTCTCGAAGAGCTCGGCGTGTTTGGCGTCTGAGATCAGCCGGTCACGTTCGTCGGGCGACTCAGCCCCGTCGGCTTCCGCCCGTAGCTTCTTCGCATCCTCCACCGCCCGACGCCACATGGTCACGCACGCGACGTGTTCCTGCCATAGCGCAAAGGTCCCGGTGGGGTCAGGCCCGGTCTCCGGACAGCCCGGCAGCGGCTGGTTGCCCAGCGCCCACTGCAACGCCTCCCAAGGCGTGGCCTCGACGCCGGGCAGGACCTCCAGTGCCTCGATCCGGCCTAACGGGTACTCCAGCAGGAGCGGCGACACCCCCAGCGCGGCGGCCAGTGCGTGCAGCTCAGTCACTGAGATGGTCGGCCGGCGACCGTTCTCCAGGTTCGACAACACGGGGCGCTGGATCGTGACGCCGCGACGGGCTAGGGCGTCTGAGAGCTGCTGAACGCTCATCTTCCGCTCTCCCCGGTACCGACGTATCTCATCCGCGATCACTCGGGTGCGCTGGGCAGGCCAGTCGAGAGGCTCCAGTTGGGACACAGGATCACAGTACAGCACCAACTTGCAATCACATAGCCTCCGGTGTCATGCTGCGACATGGGACACCTGATCCCGACTACCGGGAGGGTTGCGCGGTGAGATCGCAGGTACAACCTATGACACGGGCCGAGCTGCTGGGCCTCCCCGTGTCCACGGACCTCGTGACGGCCGGCAGGGCGTTCGGAGTAGGTCGCACGAAAGCACACCGGATGGCACGTGCTGGTGAGTTCCCCGTGCCGGTACTACGCCTGGGGGCCTCATACCGGGTGCGCACCGCCGACCTTCTGACGCTACTCGGGATCGAGCCCGCCAAGCATGGTGACGACCCGGGAGGGACGCCGGACAGCGTGCTCGTCGGCGGGACCACCACCCCGTGACTCCCGCTGAGGTGCGCGCCAAGGTAACCCGCTCCCGGGCCCGGCAAGGGCTGCCACCCACGGTCGAGGACCCGGCAGCCCTGGAACGCGCCGCCGCCGCGCTGCGCCTGGCCACCCCCAGCGAGCCGGTGGTGTCCTCGCCGCGGAAGCGCCGCCGCGAAACAGCGGAGGTGACGGTGGTGGTGACATGACGA
>JAFAUB010000153.1 GCA_019243635.1 Pseudonocardiales bacterium | reverse complement strand
GGAGATCGTCTCCCGTTCCTCGGCGCACAACGGCACACCCCCACTCATCAACCATCCCCCCAGAATATTCCCCAGAAAGGGGACATCTTAGCAGATCAAATTCTGCTAGAATAAAGGCCTGTCGCTACGACCGTTTGAGCCCAAGGCCGGTAGCCACTTGGCTTGTGTCGTGGATCGTCCGACGCTGGTAGGTGCGTGTCACCAGGCGGTGGACGGAGCCACAGGCAGAGGGAGCCGACCGTGAGGTCCAGTATGGCATCGGCGGAGTTGATCCATCTGGGGATGGACACCTCGATGAACACGATCGTGGTGGGGGTGTTGCGTCCTGGGGAGGAGATACCGGTCGTGGCCCGGGTCGTCAACGATGAGGAGTCGGTGCGGCGGCTGATCGGGCGGTTTGGCGATCGGCGCATGCTGTCGGCGTGTTATGAGGCTGGGCCGGGTGGCTTTGAGCTGTATCGGTTGCTGTCGTCGATGGGGGTGGCCTGTGAGGTGGTCGCGCCGTCGTCGGTCCCGAAGGGGTCCTCGGATCGGGTGAAGACGGATAAGCGGGATGCGATCGGGGTTGGCCCGGTTGCACCGGGCTGGGGAGCTGACCGCGGTCCGGGTGCCGACACCGGCGCAGGAGGCGGTGCGGGACCTGGTTCGGGCCCGGGGGATGTGCTGGATGACCGCAAACGGATGCAGCAGCGGTTGAACGCGGTGCTGATGCGCCACGGCCGGATCTGGCGCGGGGGGAGCACGTGGACGCCGGCCCACCGGGCGTGGATCGGGCGGCAGGTCTTCGACGAGCCGGCGCTGAAGGGGGTGGTGGCGACCTACCGGGGTGGGTTGGCGGCGCGGGAGGCGGAGCTGGCGGCGGTGGAGGCGGAGCTGGTGAGGTGGGCGGCCTGGCCACCGTCGGCCACCGCGGTGGCCAGGCTGGGTGCCTTTCGGGGCATCGCGCAGCTGACCGGGATGACGCCGGCCGCCGAGGTGGTGGACTGGCGGCGGTTCGCGACCGCACGCGCGTTCATGGGCTTTTGTGGGCTGATCCCCAGCGAGTACTCCAGTGGCGGGCGTGACCGTCGGGGTCAGATCACCAAGGCCGCTCCGGTGGGTGTGCGGACCGCGCTGATCGAGGCGGCGTGGGCATATCAGCACCGGCCGGGGACCGGGGTCACCCTGTCCCGCCGCCAGGCCGGCGCGAGCGCGCAGACCCTGGCCCGCTCGTGGACCGCCCAGCAGCGACCGCACGCCAAGTACCAGAAGATGACCAGGCGCGGTAAGCCGCCGGGGGTGGCTGTCGTGGCCCTGGCCCGGGAGCCGGCCGGCTTCGTGTGGGCGGAGACGACCAGCTGACCCAACCCCTGGGGCGCATCCGGCGCCCCGCTCCAGACCGGTGGTGTACCGGGACGCACGCCGCGGCAGGAATGACCCCCGTGAACGTTTCGAGCAGCAGGTTGATGCTCGTGGTGAGTGTGGGGCCCCGTCCCGCGAACAGCCGACCCGCGCACTCGACACGCGAACATTGAGCCTGGCAGTGGCGCAAGCCACGACCCCGCTCCGGTACACCACCCCCACCCCGCCCGCTCACCCCCGGCTGTCGTGTCCTGGCCCTCGGGGTGCGCCGGAGCCTACGGGGCCACCCCTCCAGCCTCAAGGGTGCTGCGCATCGCTGACGCGACCGACCCGCAGCCGGCCCGTGACCCCGGAGCCTCTACGGCCCCTGGTGCGGCACGTGCGGGCAGGCCAAGGGAGCCTGCCCCGCCCACCCGGCGCACCCCGAGGGCCAGGACACGACAGCCTCCCCGGGCGCCCCGCGGTCACTACCACCAGGCGTCCGCAGCAGACACCTGCCCGAAAACCGGGCAAGCCAACAGGAAAAACCACAACATCAGACCAGGAAACGGGCGCGGAAACCCCCGCGGGCTTGACAGGCCGTTTCATATGAACATTCAGCCCTTGTCCGGAGTGTGTGTTCGACGGCTGCGGGGTGACGGTTGGTGACGTCCCCGGCGTGTCGATCACGACCAGAGCGGCGTGGACGTAGTTTGATCTCTGGGTGTCCGCCCTGAAGGAGATGTCCCGCGACGAGCTGGTCACGCTCGTGGCCCAGCGGGATGCGCAGGTCGCGGTGATGGCTGGGCAGCTGTCGGAGCTGATGGAGGCCGACGAGGTCCTGGCGGGCAAGCCGGCCAGGCTGGAGCATCTGCTGTCGCGCAACAGCAGGGACTCGTCGAGTCCGCCCTCCAAAGACGATGATCCTGGGAAGACCCCGCCGCGGGTAGGCAAGCGCCGCGGCGGCGGGCCCACACGGTCTCTGGGCAAGCGGCCCGGTGCTGCGGGTGCGAGTCCGGCCTGGACTGACATCCCGGATGAGCACAGCGACCGGTTCCCCGAGGGTAGCCGCGAGTGTGGTCATGACTTGGCTGGCGAGAGTGGTCTGGGGGTGGTCGACAGCTACCAGCGGTATGAGATCCCGCGGGTCGGTGTGAAGGTCACCCAGTATGATCAGCATCGGGTGCGCCGCGGGTGCGGCCGGGTGCACACCGCCGCCCGTCCCGAGGGTGCCCGGTCGGGGATCGTGGGGTATGGCCCGTTATGCCGAGTTCGGCATAACGGCCCTTATGCCGAACGGCCGGTTATGCCGTGCTGCGGTAGATCATTGCTAGTGGTGCCTGCTGGCTGACACGCGCTGGTCGGCATAATTTGCTGCTGGTTGTGGCGTCATGATCGTCTTTCTACCCGTTGGTTGGTGGTTTCACCTACGGGCTGGAGGAAAGGCATGAATGCTGATGGTGGAGTGTTCCCGATTTTATTGACACCGATTTAGGCTGCCAGGTCGGTTAGTTTCCTATATCCTAGCTCGTATTCGGCGGGTGTCAAGTAGTTGAGGGTGGAGTGTCGCCGACGGCGGTTGTGATAACCCTCGATCCAGAGGAATGTGTGTTGCCGGACGTCGGCGAGACCGTTCCACGGCCGGGTGTGGATGAGTTCTTTCTTGTAGGTCGCGAAGAACGATTCGGAGACGGCGTTATCGTAGCGGGTGGCGCGGCGGCCCATGGAGCGGCGCACGCCGTTGATGGCGCAGAGGTCGGCGAGTTCTTCCGAGGGCACTGTTGCGTTGTGCGAAGTGGTGGGCTGGATCCGTTCTCGTGGTCTGATCAGATGGCCAGGGTCAGCTCGGTGAAGGCAGCCATTACCTGCGGCGTTGTGGGCTCCTCGACTCCGATTTCGTAGTGTCCGCGGCGGATGTTCTGGATGAACGCATGCCCGGCACTGATCACTCGTGCTGACTGGAGCCGTTTAAGACCGCGCATCGGCCGCAGCCGAGCCTTCAACCGGCCATGATCGGTTTCGATCGGGTTATTCGCGTATTCCTTCATGGCGTGGCAGGCGGCGGGCAGCAACTCATCCAGTACCCGTGAGTGGGCGGGCGCGCGGTCGGTGGTCACCTCAGTGGGAGCTGTGCCGTGCCGCAGAGCGCTGGTGAAAAACCGGCGGGCGGCCGACAGATCCCGCTTCTCCGACACGAGAACATCGATGACCTGCCCGAACTGGTCGATCGCCCGGTACAC
>JAFAUB010000131.1 GCA_019243635.1 Pseudonocardiales bacterium | reverse complement strand
CCTCCTTGAAGAAGTATAGGCCGATAGCGGCTCGAAACGAGGACAAGAAGGTCTTCAACGGCCTTCTGTAATCAGTGAAGAGGATCCGCCATGTCTTGAGGTTGGCGATGGCCCGCTCGACGGGCGCACGCAGCGAGCTGATCTGATTATTGTAGTCATGTTCGCGCATGTACAGCTCACGGTCCCGCGGCTTGCGAACCGGGGTGATGATGTCATCGGCTCCGATGAATCCCTTGTCGCCAATCGCATCGCCGGCCGCCTCGAGGATCATCTCGCACTCTGGTCCCTTCAGCTTGGCCATGTCGTGCTGATTCCCGGGAACCGGCTCGGAGACGAAGGTGACACGGCCGGCGAGATTCGTGATGATCAGGGACCCGTGACCCGTCGTCTTATACTTCCCAGCCCACAGTTCACGCTCGCCGGCCCAGGACCAGCACGGCCACAAGGTACCGTCCACCAGGGCGATCGCGCCCCTGGTGGCCTCCGCCGCCTCCTGCGCGGATGGCCTGAGCTCCGCGGTAGCCTGATCGATCAGCGGCGTCAGGAAGGTGATGTACCGCGAGATCGTGGACTGGTTCACATCGAAGATCTCCGCCCACACCTCCTCGGTGATGTTCTGGCGCATATACCCGCTGGTGACGACAAGCGCCTCGCGCAAGTTGAGCTCCCTTGGACGGCCTTTGTTCTTATCCCATGGCTTCTCGAGCAGTTCGTCGACCATCCGCTCCAGCTCGTCGAGTTGCTCAGCGTCCAGTCCTGACATACGATCGAACCGCAACGGCTTCTCCATCGTGAAAGGTGTGGCTTGGTCGCCTCCTTTCTATCAACCGGAGAAGCCGTTGCCTATTATTTGATGCGGCGTGTCGCCAGCTTTCGAAACAAAGACCGTCATCTAGCATAAATGGGGTTTTGCATAAGCCACTTTCCCCTAGATTCACAATAATACTGTAGGGATCGTGACGCCGAAGAAAGACGCAAGACTTCGTAGCCTGGGCCAGGCTCTTGACGTTGTACGTTATTGGGAGAGTCTGACGGGCCAGGCGACCGGAGCGTGGCAGGCCGCAGTCGGAAGTGACCTTGCTGCGGACGACGAGTTCAGTCATCCGTACGACGTGAGTCTGGCGTCGTGGGCAGCTATTGTGGCCGCCGTAAGCCATCTGGGCACCCTTCGAGACAGTCTGTTTCACCGCGTCGGACCGAACGAGGTCAAAGTTTGGTTGCACACTCACGGGCAGTTGACGTTGGTACGCGGGGCACTGGAGAACGCGTCAATGGCATTGTGGCTGCTCGAATCCGATGTTTCCGTTGAACGTATCCTGCGTCGGATACAGAAGGACTGGGCCGAGCGTCGCGAGCTTGACATTGCCCGAGAAGAGATCAACATTCCAAGCTCCAAGTCGATGCAGGAGTACGAACGCGAGGTGTCTGACCTCCTTGCGCGTATCGGCGCTGATCCGGTGATGCTCAAGGAGAGGACTGGGTACGGGAAGATCGTCAAGACTGCGGAAGCACACGTTCCCGCAGGCCCCAAGACCGGCGCCCTTTTCCTGTGGAAGGCATGTAGTGCGATTGCGCATGGAGAGCTGCGAGGAATGATCGCGTACTTGAACAAGCGACAAGGTGGCTCGCCATCTCCAGGAACGCAACTCTATCAGATAACCGCAAGCGTCGAACTTCTGGTTGACGGCAGCATGGCGGCGATTGCATCTACTAAGGCGGCTCTTGCTCTCTATTCGAAACGGTCCGGAACGCTGATCCGGGTGTAGTTGCACAGTCACCAAGCTCACCAGCGTGTGGCGCTGGAAAAATGTTCATGACATACGTAAGCGCAAAGTGCGGTAAAGAGATCTACTGAAGAACGGGTTGCAGCCACTCGAATGAGGCGTCAGCGCAGCCCGTCTGCCGCAGAGCTGGCTTACGGTGACGGGGACCAGCTCAGCGTTCCGACTGGGGGCTCCGAAGAGGGCCGGGACTACTTCTTGCCGTAGGCTAGAGAGATGAACTTGTGTACATCGTCCAATTGGTCGGTGCTTCCAAGTGAATACTCGACGTCTCCCATGCCGAAGTGGCCTATCTTTGAAACGTCGCGCATCACTGGGTCAACCCACGGTTGAGCGCTGGTCTTCGTTAGCGACAGGAAGACGAGCACGCGTCCTTTCTGAATCTCTGTGGTAACGAATGACCGCTTGCCTCGAAAATAGCCGATGTACTGCTTTCGCACGCGCCGCGTGACATCGCCTCCAAGGGAGGAGGCGTAGTTGTCGATCGCTTCCCACAGTTCGCGGATCAGGCTGCTTTTGTTCGCGAGATGGTGTTCAAGGTCGTATTCATGACCTTTTGGCGGTTCAGGTGGACCGACCGGTGTCTTCTTGGGTGTCGCGGCAGGTGAAGGTGTGCTGATATCAGGAGACGCGGTGGCGTCAAGAACGCGGACCAGGCTGCGATGCAGGGCGTCGTGTGAAACAAGCGGATGACCGAGCTTGCCCCGGATGGCTGAGATGAATGGATCGGGAGGTTCGGTGGCCAACTCGGCGAGCGCCTTACGTACTCGCGTGTCGGTGAATACACGATCACCGAACGAGTCCAGGCTGCCGCCCTCTACGGCGTCATGGCTCAGGAGCCTGAGCAGTTTCGCCTTCTGAGATCGAGGCTCAGACTCGTCAGCAAGGTCCACCTCGAACAGCAGCTTCTGGTCCATAACTACAGGCTCGTTTGTCTTATAGACGCGGTAGCGCAGTCCATTGGTAAGGACGCGCCAGACGACTCCGTCATTGTTTGCGTAGTTAATCGTCTGAGCTTCGACAACGCGGTCGCCGAATCGTTCTTCGCGACCTATAAGAAGGAGCTGATCCACACCCGGCCCTGGAACGACCTCGCCGACGTCACACACCACACGTTCCTATGGATCGAAGGCTACTACAACCGCCGACGGCGGCACTCCACGCTCAACTACTTGACACCCTGTGAATACGAGCTAGGATACAGACAGCTAACCGATCTGGCAGCCTAAATCGGTGTCAATAAAATCGGGAACACTCCACCACCACGCGCAGCCGCGCGGGTCCCGGACGTCCGCGCGGACAACCCAGCGCTGCGGCCAGGACGGGTTGGCGACGGTTGTCCCAAGCCGACCTGGGATACCCCAACAGGCGCTGGCGGGGCGGGACGGACATCCGATACTCCGCATCGTGGAAATAGTTGAGTGGCTGGCACCCCGACATCTGTCGCCCCACGCCCACCCAGCAACAGACCTTCGACCTATCGACGCCCCACACGGTGAACGTGTCGAAGGTGGCTGTGCCGAATGGGCGCCCAAACTGCTTGGTCTTCCGCCTGAGAGACGCCGTTTACGCAGGTCCTTACGCTGCGTGGGATTCCGACCATGCCGCCCTCACAGGGCGGTCGTGTAGTCAATGGTCACCCGGAGCCTTCTCCGAGCCGCAATACATCTGACCAAGGCCCCAAGAGACCCCAAATAGACCGTAAGCCGGTCCGGCCGGATCGAGGGGCCGACCCCGGGTCTGGTCGACACGGGTGAGCGTGCGACCAGACCCTATTGGAGCCGACGTATCAGGATATTGATGGTGATTGTTGTGGGGTCGTCGTTTCCGGTGTGAAGTGATCAGCGAGTGGTGTCGATGGTGTTAGGGCAGGCATAGTCCCCATACATCGGTGTCGGTGTTCGGGCTCGACATTCCTCCGGTGTGGCCGATGGTTGACCAGCGGTCGGTGGAGTTTCCGTTGCCGGTTGCGGTGCCACTGCTATTACTGGGGTAGATGCCGGTGAGGTGATCGCCCTGGGAACCCGGCTTGGTGAAGCTGCCTTTTGTCGGATCGCTGCCGCTGATGGAGCCGCCGCCGCTGATGAGGTTGCCGGCCGTGCCGCAGGCGGCGGTGGTCGCCGTCGCGCTGCTACTCGCCGAGGTCGGACCGGCGACGTTGGTGTGTTTGACCGTGACGGTCAGGCCGCTGACGTTGATTCCGCTTCCGCTACAGACCGCGTAGGCAGTGGTCGTGTTGCCGGTCCCGGTCCCGCCGCCGTTGAGCGCGACCGCTGTCCAGGAGGTCGGGTTGGTGCTGCCATCGGCGGCCGCGGCCCCGGAACTGGTGGAGGGGTAACTCGCGATCGCCTTGACGCTTTTATTGCTGGCCAATGTCGAGGCGACGCCACCACCGAGCAACCTAGTGTTGGCCGGGCACGTCGCCGTCGTCGAGGCCGTCGAGTTGGTGCCGGTGGGTCCGGAGGTACTGCTCACCACGACCTGGGTGTGATTGATGGTGGAGTTGGTGAAACAGACCGCGAAGGGATCGACGGTGTAGGTGCCGGTGCCTTGACCGCCGGAGCCGCCGTAGCCGAGCCAATACGTGGCATCGGTGGCGCCGTTGCTGGCTTCGGAGGTGCCGTTGGTGCTGGGCGTGCTTTCCATCACGTCGATGCCATTATCAGCACCAGTCACCAGGACCCCGCCTCCGGACGCGAGGCCGCTGGAGCAGTGGGCGTCGGTTTTGAGGAGGACACCGGCGCCGGGTGCCGTGAAGGTGGTCGCTCCCGGAGTTGACACCGTCGCCGTGGTCGTGGCATAGGCGATTCCTGGTATGACCAATGCCAGTGCGGCACCGGCAATCGCCGCCTTGACAACGTTTCGTTTTCGCATTCCCGTGTCCCTTTCCATGGTCTCGTTGCCCGCGCGATCCATCTCCCGCGGATCAAGATTATTAAGGCCGTAAACTCTGCATATGCGGATTCATGAAGATCCGCTATGTAGGTGAACGGAAAAAGACGAGAAGCCGAACAGGGGACTGCAAGGATCCTTACTAGGAACGAAACCGCTAACCTCGGCCTAGCATCACGCGGTGTGTGGCCGAGGCCACTAGGACGGGTGATCCACCAAGATCCTCCGAGTCCTGGGAGCTTCGTTGCGCGCGCAGTCTGTCATGGCCAGCCCGCCGCTGTCTGTCGATGAGGGTCCCGAAGACCCATTCGGGTCACCGTCGGTGGCGGCCGGCGACGCGGTGGAGGGCGAGTGCCGGGATCTCCTGGACGCGCTGGCGAGGGTGGCCGATCCGCGTAAGCCCTGCGGGATCCGCCATACCCTGGTCTCGGTGCTGGCGTTGGCCGCAGCCGCGGTGGTCGCCGGCGCTCGGTCCTACGTCGCGGCCGGTCAGTGGGCTGCGCACGCACCCGTGGGCGTGCTAGTCGCCCTCGGGGTCCGGGTGCATCCGCGCAACGGATTGTTCGTGGTGCCGTGCGAATCGACCATCCGCCGGGTGCTTCAGGACTGCGACGGTGACCAGCTCGACGCCGCGTTCGGTGCCTGGTTGTATCCCCGGCTGCCCGCCGGCCAGGTGATCGTGGACGGCAAGGCCCTGCGTGGCGCCCGCGCCGGTGATGGCCGCGCGGTGCACGTGCTCGCTGCGATGCTTGAGGAGGACTGCGCCGTGCTGGCCCAGCGCCAGGTAGACCACAAGTCCAACGAGATCACCGCGTTCGCCCCGCGGTGCTGTCAACTTCGTGATCTGGGTGGCTGGGATGATCGACGGCGCACTTCTGGGATGGCAAACATTCAGCGGTTGTGTTGATGTTGGCTGGGTGATGGCGTGCTAAGGTGGCCGGGTGGGTTCGGTGCCCGGTCGGGTGGGTGCCGGTTAGGCGGGGTTGGGGTGTGGCGGCATCCAGGGCCGCCCGAGTATCGCCTCGTGGAGGGCGTCGATCATGTTGTGTCCGTGTTTGGTGGCGGTGGAGAGGTAGCCCCGGATGGTGTAGCGGTCTTGGGTGCGGTCTTCGCTGGTCAGCCGCCCGGAGATGTTCTGTTGCACCTTGGCGGGCCGCAGATCTCGTTCGGCTTGGTTGGAGGTGGGGGGCACCTTCAGGTCGTGGGCGAAGCGCAGGACGTCGGCTTCCCGGTCGCGCAGGACTTCCAGCAGCAGCCGGGCCTTGCGCTGGCCAGGACGGTCTGGGTGGCCGAGGGTGTCGGAGAGCCCGACCCGTACCCCGCCGCAGAAGGTGTCGATGAGCTCGGTCCTGATCGCCGTGTCGATCGCGGCCTGGTCGTGGTCGCGGGCGAGGTTGGCCTGGTGGACCAGGCCGCGCAGGGCCTCAGCGATCTGGGTGGGCCAGTGCGCGTCGGGGTAGGTCTCCCCGGCAGCAGCGAGATCACGAAGGAGGTGCTGGCAACAGAGTTGGTGGGTCAGCTGCCCGAGCGCGGCGGAGTCGTAGTTCTGGTATCGGTCGTGCACGATCACCGAGTTAGTGAGCTCCGGGATAACTGAGGTGGTGAAGGTCTGCATCGAGCGGTCCCCGAGCAGGTAGTGGGTGAGCCGCTCGGTGCAGGCGACCAGTAGGTAGCGCTCGGCTTTCTTCTTACCCGGCTTCGGTGCGCGGGACCCAACCTTGATCGGGGTCTCATCACAGCAGACCGCGTGGGCCAGGGTGATCAGCTCACGGATCCGCTGGGTTACCTCACCGAGCGGCGTCGCGGTGCGCTTCAGCATGCCGTGCACGAACCCGACACTCGGTGTGGCACCGGTCAGCGAGGCCAGCAACTCCACACAGCGGTGCGCCGGGATGAAGTGCACCACCATCAGATACACCGCGAAGGCCTGCAGGTTCGGGCCATACCCCACGATCCCCGACCGGGCGCCCTCAGGCTGGCCCGCGGTATGGACCCGGCCGCACCCGCAGCGCACCCGGTGCTGGTCATACTGGGTGACCTTGACCGACACCACAGGGATCTCGTGCTGTTGACAGCAGTCGATGACCCCCAGGTCCACCGCATCGGCGAGATCATGACCACACTCGCAGCGGCCCTCGGGGAACCGGTCGACCTGCTCATCCGGAGTGTCCCTCCAGGCCAGGTTCGTCCCCGGCGCCCCCGGCTGCTTACCCCGGGTCCGCGCCGGCCCCTCACCACACCGCTTCGGCTTCTCCGGCGGCGTGCGGCCCAGCTCACCGTCCTTCGACGGCGGGCTTGAGGAGTTCGCGCTGTTCCGCGAGAGCAGATGCTCCACCCGCGCCAACCTGCCCACCAGAGTCTCGTTCGCTTCCCTCAACTCCGCGATCTGCCCGGCCTGATGCCGCACCAGCACGACCAACTCATCGCGCGACATCTCCTCCGGAACAACCACCCGAAGATCAAACTACATCCAACCCCCCAGCGCTGACCGACACGCCCAAGACCCCCGAACAAGCCATCACACCCATCCAGCACCACAGTTCAGAGCAACGGCTGAATGTTTGCCTGGGATGAGGAGGTCTGGTGACCGTCGGTGCGCCGTCCTACAAGGGGTTTCGCTTCCCGGTGGAGATCATCAGCCACTGCGTCTGGCTCTACCACCGGTTCCCGCTGAGCTTGCGCGAGGTGCAGGAGATGATGCTGCAACGCGGGACTGTGGTCAGCCACGAGACCATCCGGCAGTGGTGTAGGACGTTCGGCCAGACCTACGCCAACGCCCTGCGCCGGCGCCGGGCGCGCCCGGGGGATCAGTGGCACCTTGACGAGGTGTTCATCACGATCGGTCGGAAGACCCACTACCTGTGGCGGGCGGTGGACCAACACGGGACTGTGCTGGACATTCTGGTCACCTCCCGGCGCGATGCCAGGGCCGCGACCAGGTTCTTCCGTAAGCTGCTCACGGGGCTGGAGTCCGTGCCCCGGGTGCTGGTCACCGACAAACTCGCCAGCTACGGCGCTGCCCGGCGCCGGGTGCTGCGCTCGGTGGAGCACCGCCAGTCAAAGTACCTGAACAACCGCGCCGAGAACTCCCACCAACCGACCCGCCAACGCGAACGAGCCATGAAGAAGCTCACCTCACCCCCGGCACGCCCAGCGGTTCCTCTCCGCCTTCAGCGGGATATCACCGCACTTCCGGCCCGGCCGTCACCGGCTCTCCGCCCAGGAGTACCGCCGCGAGATGACCGACCGGTTCACCACCCGGAACCAGATCACCGGCACGGCCACCACAGCAGCCTGACACAGCACCAGGGATCACCCCAGCCGGGCCCGACCTTGCCTCCTCAACCAGGCAGGCTCACCATACGGAACTGCCGATACTCCGCTAAAATCGACGGGAAAGCGCCTCCCGGGAACTGCCGATACTAGGGAGGGTGCGTGACCGCCGCGGTGGGTCGGTGAAATGGTTGCTGGCGTTCGCCAGCAGCAGATTCCCGTTCACGTCGGCATCCTTGACACAGGTGTGGTCCCCGCATTCCGCTGTCCTCTCGTATGTGAGCATCAACTGTCCCACACACTCTCATCGGCGTGAAGTTTGGCCAAGTCGGTCCTGTGTTCGCCGCGTCCAGGATTCGTGCGCGGTTTGTCGTTGCTCCGTAACAGCCCTCTTCGGTAGCCGGCGACCGGAGGCCGGTTGCCCGATATTTGTTTGTCCATCCCACTCCACGCTCCGCCGCCGGGCGGGATACGCCGGAAACCCGCCGTAGATCTTTAGATGGCCTGGTCAGCGGTCGCTGGGGATGCTGTTGACGGCGCGTTGGCGGTCTTCGGCGGTGGGCAGGGTGTACGAACGGGTGCTGTTGCAAATTCGGGGCGATGATGCCCGGTGTGGCAGGATCCGGGGTCTGTGAGCATCTTCTCCGGCCGGCATCACCCGAAGGACGTGATCTTGTGGGTGGTGCGCTGGTACTGCCGTTACGGGGTCGGCTACCGCGACCTGGAGGAGATGCTCACCGAAGGGGGCGTGCCGGTCGACCACACCACCGTCTATCGGTGGGTGCAGCGCTACGCACCCGAGCTGGATGAGCGGACCCGCTGGTACCGCCGTGTCGGCGGGTGGACAGCGCAGTCGTGGCGGGTCGATGAGACCTCCATCCGGGTTGGCGGGAGGTGGTGCTCTGTGTACCGGGCGGTCACCTCCCCCGGCGACACCCTGGAGTTCTCCCTGTCCACCAGGCGGAACACCGCCTCAGCGAAGAGGTTCCTGGCCAAGACGCTGCGGTCCACGGCGCATGCTGGACCTCCGAGGGTGATCGACACGGATGAGAACCCTGCCCTGGCCGCGGTGATCGCCGAACTCAAGGCCGACGGGCGGTGTGCGACATCGGTGCGGCATCGGGCGGTGAGGTACCTCGACAACCGGATCGAGGGCGGTCACGGCCGGTTGAGGAGGGTCCTGGGCCCGAAGTGCGGGTTCAAGACCCAATGCCACTAAGTTAGGCGACCCGGCGTAGTTCCACGGTCGGTGGCCCGTCGTGCTTGGTCCCGGTATCCGTAGCTCGTTTGACACGGTAGGAGTTATGGCGGGCTCGTTTGACCACGCGGGGTAGGTGCGGTGCCGGCGGCGGTTTATCTTTTCTAGGATCTCAGTGATGGTGGCTTTGATCGCTTTCTTCAGTCTCCGAGGGGGAAAGCCGCCTGGTCGGTGACCTGGCGACGGATGACGCGAAGTGAGCGCGTAAAAGAGAGACGGTCAGGATCGAGGCCGGCTTCGTCGGCGGCGTGGCACATGAGTTTTCGGATTGCGTAGTGGGTGAGCAGCAGTGCCCAGATTTCTTGACGTACCATCTCCGGTGACTTGGACCTCAGCACGCGCCCCGACCCGCGGAGGAATGTTTTCTTTTCGCGGAAGCCGGTTTCGATTTCCCAGCGTTCATGGTAGGCGGCGGCGAGTTCGGTGGCGGTCGCGTCGGAGGGATCGAGGATCGAGGTGATCAGGCAGATCAGCTCTCCTGCACCGTTTCCTTCCCGATCCGGGATCTCGTACTCGATGACGCGGACCGGTATCGCTGCGTCCGCGGGGATCTTGTGGCCGTGGCGAACCTGCTCGATGAGTTTCTTGCGGCGCTCACCGGTGATTTTCGGGTTGATCACGATAGATCGGTAAGACCCGTCAGGCAGGGACTTGATCACCGGGAGCGTCACTGTGGCCGAGACCCTCCATAACAGGTCGGCCCCGGTGCCGAGGGCTTGGGTCCAGAGTTCGAAGCTGTAGAGGTTCCGGTCGGCTATGACCAGCATGTCTGGCTCGAAGGCACCCGGCATGTCCGTGAGCAGGGAACGTTCATCGACCTTGCACGGGCCGAACGATGCGGCGACAGCGGCATGGGAGCCGCATTCAGCGAGGGCCACCACGCGAGCTTGGGGAAACGCGCTCGCTTTCGGCCCCTCGTCCAGGCGGCCAAATTCCTTGACGTTGTCTGGGGTATCCGCGATGTCGAGCATGAACCCATCGACCGCCATCAACCTCCGTGATCCCAGCCAGGCTCCTTTCGTCCCTCTTCCCGCTACCGGGACAGCGATTTTTTCGAACAACGCCCGCAACGGATCTGCTTTCAGCCGCTGCCGGGCTTGGGTGATGGCCGACGTCGAGGGCATGGCCCACTCATCACGCCACGACCCCATGTCCTCCAGCGACCCGATGAGCTTCCGCATCACCTCCTCGTAACCCTCATCGAAGAACAGGCACATCGCGAGACAGAAACGCACCATGACGTGGGCGGGAAGACGCCGGGACCGTCGCTCGCGCCGACCTGTCTCATCCAGCGCCTCCTCGATCAGATCCCGAGGGAGAATGTCCGCTAGCACCCCGAGTGAGATCCGATCGGTCAACCGCGAAGAACCGCTCACCGGCTCCAGTTCCGACACATTCGCCATGCCGAGAATCCTAAAGCAACAACCACCCACACAACCGCTGACTCAACACGCGTGTCGTCTCGCCGCAGAGTCGCCAAAACGCCCCGGGCCATCAAATCACCTTATCCGGAACCAAGAAGCCGGCTGGGAGAGGTTCTGGGGCAGCGCCAAGCCTATCTCCCCAGGTCAGCCCCTTAACTTAGTGGCATTGGTTCAAGACCCCGGTGACCGCCTACCGGACGCTCAAGGGGATCGAGGCGATGCACGCACTGCGCAAAGGCCAGGGCAGGATCTTCGCCTACGGACACTCGAACCCGGACGTGGTGATCGTCGAGAAGGCATTCGCCCACGCCTGAGAACAGTCGGCAGCTCACGGCAGCGGTCGAGCAGCCGGCAGCGGGCTCCACCGCACCCTCACCCCACCTTTGCAACAGCACCCTCTGATGAGTGCTGTTTCCACGGTGGCGCTCGCCTCGGCGAGCCGCTCGTCGGTGGCGCTTACCGGTGCCCGCCTGGCGCGTCGAGCATGAGCACCAGGTGCGGTCGGATACTGACCGAGTGGTCCTCGCCGTCGAACCGCACGCTCAGGCGGGTGGTGCCGCGGCCGAGGACCTGGCCTTGCTTGCGCAGCCGGGAGGGCAGCGCCCCGTGCTCCTTGGCCACCGCGACCTGCTCGACCCGGCATCGCGGGGGGATGGGGGTGCCCTCGGCGTCGCGCCAGCGGTCGTAGGCGGGCATCGTGTAGTCAGGGCCTCCCGCCGCGCCGCTGGCGCAGCTCCTGGTAGCGGACCCGCCCCGCGTCGGTCAGCGCCAGCCTCGCCAGCCCGTCGTCATCCGGGCGCGCCAGGGTGAGCAGTCCCGCCCGCGGCAGCGCGTCGAACAGCAGCTCGGGGACCAGGTATCCGGGCATCGGCTGGCCGCCGTCGAGGTACCGCCCCTGGTGCCGGGTCACCTGACCGGCGTGCACCCGCGACAGGGCCATCCAGTCGACGAGCTCCGTCCCGCTCAGCATCGGGGGAGCTCGTGGCGCCGGGCGAACCTCGGCGGCCAGGCGCCCGCCATCCCCGTCTCGACCGCGGGGTGTCGCTGTGCCCGGGGCTCGCGGTGTACTCGGTGTCGTGGTGTGCGGTGTCGACCGGACATCGGTTCCCCCCTTGCGCTTTCGTGGTGTGGGCCCGGCCGCCGGGAGCTGGTGTCGGGGCAGGACGCTGGACCGGCGGTCGGCCGGGGACCTACTCACTGACTCCGCGCGCCGCGCGCTGAGCGCGACCACCCACCAGGTGCAGGATCGCCCTCGCCATCCGGATGGCCTCCTCCTCGGTGAGCCGCACGGCGCCTGAGTCCAGGCTGTGGATCATCCACGTGCCACCGGCCTCGCGGATGGCCAGCAGCTCGCAGCTGGCGCCGTCGTCGGTGCGGGTGCCCGGGACCGACACCTGTACGGGGTACGCCGGGGTTCGGGGTTGGTCGGTCACGCGGGGAGTCCTTCCTTCCGGGTGGGGCCGGCCGGCCGCCGGGAGCTCGGGCACGGGGGGCAAGGCTCAACCAACGGCCGGCCGGGCGTTACTCGACTCACGGGCCCCGAGCATCTGGAGTCCGCGAGGAAGATCAGGTGGCGGTGTCCCCCCGCTCGGTGCGGCGCAGGCAGAACACGCACATCCCGCCGGGTGGCTCGTCATACAGGGTGGTGTCCCTGGCCGGTCGCTGCCCGCGGCGGGCGAGGTACACCCCCTCGGGGTGCTCGGCGTCGGCGTCGATGGCGTGGGACTGCCAGTCCCGTGAGGACACGCCCCAGCGCGGGGCGCCACCCACCGGCTGCCCCTCGCGCGCTGGGCACGGGGGTCGGGTGCTCGCTCATCCGAGCCACTCCCCGAGAGCGTCGACCAGGACCCTCGCGGCGTCCTCGTCCATGATGATCACGCACGCCCCGGCGACGTGCACGTCGAACACGATCTCGGTGGCGTCGTGGTTCGTCTGTTTCTCCACCACGAGGTCGGCGAAGCTCCTCGGGCCCTTGTGCGGCGCGCAGGTGACACCGATCGCCCCGCGGTTCGCGGGTCGTGCCCGCGAGGTCGCTCCATCAGCCATGGTTGACCTCTCCTCTCGGACACAGTGAGCCCTGGTAGTCGACCGAGACCCGGCCGGTGGCCAGGGCGTCGGGGGCGGGACGCTGGCGGGGCACCACTCGCACGCGCCGGGCCCGGTGGGCGTGGGCGCGCTCGCGCTGCGCGCGGCCCACCAGCTCCGCCACCGTCACCTCCACGACCACGCCCAGTCGGGGCCGCCACCAGCCCCACCGCTCGCGGTGATGCCGTCCCGCCCGCCGCTCCTGCGGGGAGCTAGCCCCGGTCGGCATCGGGAGTCCCTGAGCGCAGTGCCTCAGCGAGCACGCGCTGCACCTCATCAGCGCTGGGCGGCGCCGAGGCGAGGTCATCACACGGTGGCACCCGCCACCGCGACGGCGCGGACCCGACCACCGCGGTGGGCGGCAACGCCACCCACCGCCCTTTCCCGCGCGGGCACACCGACGCGGCCACCAGGTCACCCCGCAGCGTCCCCGAGCCGGCGGCCACCACCAGCACCCACCGCGACGGCGCCGGCGCCGTGGCGACCGGCACCGCCAGACCGGTGTCCACCAGCACCGGCAGCAGCTCGACCACCCGCAACGGGACTTCCACCGCGTCGATGCCGCCCCCGCGGACCAGCAGCACCCCATAGGGCTGCCGGCCCCGGATGCTCCACGCGTGGTCTGGGTTCGTGACCGCCGCATCCCGGTTCTCCAGGAGCGGTCGCATCTCGGCGAGGCCCTGCGAGTCGGTCCCGACCCTGCCGGGCACCACCGGCCAGCCCCGGCACACCGCCTCGACCGCGGCCCACCGCAGCCGCTCCCCGTAGGTGTCCGCCCGTGTCACTCTCGCCACACCGCCGCCCCCTGTCCTCACGCGACCGCCCCTCGGCGGTTGCCCGTGGCGCGGCCGGCCACTGCTTCGCCGCGTCACGGGGCCCGATCTCCATCACAGCGGCGGCGCGGGGGTGGCCCCACTCACGCCCGGATAGGGCGCGCGGCGGTGGCGCGTCGTTCTCGACGTGTGATACGGGGGCCACTGCTAGGGTGATCCAATGGCGAACCCGGGGGACAAGCCACGCTGTCCGGACTGCGGGGCGCAGCTGCGCCGAGGCCGCGAGGCGGGCGAGTACTGCGACCCCTGCCGGCGCACCGGGCCCCGGCTGGTGCTGCCCGAGGCCTTCTACGACCAACCGGGCCTGCCCGCCGCGCTGGAGGCCCTGGACTTCGGCCCGGTGTTCCTGGCGATCCGCGCCCACACTCACTGGAGCCAACAGAGCCTCGGGGAGTACCTCGGGTTCGAGCAATGCCGGGTCTCCGCCATCGAGAACGGCAAACGCTCACTGCACGACCTGGGCACCGCCATCAGAGTCGCCAACCGCCTCGGAATCCCCGCAGGCAGACTGGGCTTCACCCACGGGGTTACCGTGGGAGGAGGGACAAACACCGAGCGGAAGGGCAGTGGGGTGTACCGCAGAGACTTCGTGGAGCACGTCGCCGGGCTCACCCTCGTCTCAGCGGCCACCGGGCTGGACATCAACCGGCTGATCGCCTTGCTGCCCCACGCTGAGCCCACCGGCACCCGACGTGTGGGGGCAGCCGATGTGACGGTCATCGAGCAGGCCACCTCGGCGTTCAGTGACCAGGACTTCGCCACCGGAGCGGAGCCGGTGACCGACGTGGCCGTCGCGCACCTCCGCTCGGTAATGCCTCTGCTGGGTGCCCAGATGACCGCCGAGGTGCGGCCCCAGTTGTACCTGGCCACCGCGCGCCTAGCCACCCAGGCGGGTTGGATGGCCTCTGAGGTCAACGACCACGACGCGGCACGGCGACTATGGATGATCGCATTGCAGGTCGCCCGCGACGCCGACCATCCCCTCGGCACCGACCAGACCGTATTCGTGCTGGCTGACATGGCATTCCAAGCGGTGGAACTGGGCCGCCCCAAAGAGGCGCTGTGCCTGGTCCACCTCGGCCACAACACCGCCACCGTCAGCGCATATCCCGTCACTGCGGCCACCACCAGCCTGCTGGCGAACATTCAGGCCCGAGCACACGCTCTTCAACGTGACGCGGTGGGCTGTGACCGGGCGCTAGGCCAGGCTCTCGACCACTTCGCCGCCATCGACCCGACACAGGAGTCGTGGGCTGATTACCTTGATGAGGCCCATCTCGCTAGCTTGCGGGGGGCCGCCCACTACGAGCTCGCTGTGGCCAGCCACGATCCACACGCCGCCAGCAAAGCGGTACCGCTGCTGCGCCAGGCCGTGGACCACCTCAGCCCCGACTACGCCCGCCCCCGGGCATCCGCCCTCACAAATCTCGCCGGAGCCCACGCCATCGCTGGCGACACCAACACCGCCGTCACCCTCGGCCACCACGCCGTCGACGCGGCCACAGCAGTGTCTTCGCCCCGGAACTATGACCGGCTGCGGGTCCTGCACACCGCGCTGGAACCCCTCCACACCAGCGCCGGTGTCGCCGAGCTCCGTGAGCGGCTACAAACCACCGTCGCCTAAATCTGACGGGGTTCTGTCGGCGATCCGACCGCGCTCTGGCGCCTTGAGTTCGCTCCCCAGCCCGGTTGTTGCTCATCGGGTAGCAGTATTAGTGGACTAAAAACCAACGTGTCGGGTCGGCGGGCCGGATCCATGGTCACGTCATCAAGGCAAAACCCCAGCGTACGCAGCCCGCACAGCCGCAACGCCAGCCCAGTCGGTTCCCCCCGATGCCACGGCGTTTGCGAGCCTTGGCCCAGTCGGCGCGGCTGAGTATGAAGAAACGATCCAGGGCCTCGTCGTCGATCTCCGCCGGGAACCCCAACAGCTGCTCACCCTGCGCATTCGACAGGAACGGACCGGCACTCTGCCGACCCTGCAACCGCACCGTGGAGCCACTCACCGACGATCATGTTGATTTTTAGTCCACTAATGCTGCTACCCGACGATCAGATCCGCTCGGGTGATCTTGGTGATGGTGCGGGCGACCGAGCCGTCGGCACCGGCGCGGCCGACCGCGGCGGTCAGCGGTTCGAGGGTGAACCAGGTGACCCGGCGGCCGGTGTCGATCGCGGCGTGGGCGAGGGCTTGGAGCAGGTGGGTCTTCCCGGTGCCCGAGGGGCCGGTGACCGCGAGGTTCTCCGCGCGCCCGATCCACTCCAGGGTGGCCAGGGCCTGCTGGGTGGGGGTCGGGATGGAACTGTCGGCCTCCCGCCAGGACGTGAACGTCTTCCCTGCTGGGAGGCCGGCGGCGCGGCGGTGCTGGCGGCGGGTGGCCTCGTCGCGGCTGCGGATCTCCTCGGTGAGCAGCACCCGCGGGGTTTCGGCGGGGTCCCAGCGCTGCGCGCGGGCGGTGGCGAGGACCTCGGGGGCGGTAGTGCGCAGGTAGGGCAGCCCGCATTCGGCGCAGCAGCGCGGTCAGCTCCTCGGGCAACGCGGGCGCGGCGGGTGCGGTCACGACCACGAGTCCACCTCCTCGATCCGGTCGCGCAGGTGGGCGGCGAGGGTTCCCCCCCAGGCGGCCACCTCGAACGCGTCGGCTTGGCCGTGCGAGCAGGCGTGCGCGCAAGCCTCGGTGGCGGCCTGCTCGGCGCCGGCCGGCCACTCCTCGAGCCGGTCGAGCACGGCCGCGGCCTGCTCGGCGGTGGTGCGGTCGAGCAGGATCCACGGCGGTCCCGGCGCGCTAGAGGACTTCGGGTCCGCCGATGCCGAGCCGGGCGTGGTCGGGTCGGGGGTGTTCGGTGGGCTGGTCATCGGCCGAATCCCTCCCATGCGGCGGTGCCAGGCTGTGCGGAGTGCGCTTGGTCGGCGACGACGAGCTCGGCTGACGGGGCGCCGGCGGCGCGGTGGGTCACGATGGCGAGCAGGTCGTCCGGCGCGAAGCGGCCCGCCGCCGCCGCGATCCCGAGCGCGGCGTCGACCTCGCCGCGACCGGCCAGGGCGGCGAGCTCGACCGCGGCGGCCATCCTCGCCCGCACCCGCACCGCTCCCGCGGCGGCGGCCTCGACCAGCCACGCCTCCGCACCGGGCCCGAGCTCGAGGAACGCGGTCTCGGCCGGGCTCGTCGGGCGTGGAACCGGCGGGCGGGGCGCCCCGGAGGGGTCCTGGGGGTGGCCCGGGTAGTGGGCCGGCTCGATCCGCGGCCGGCCCGGAGTGGACAAGGCATGCCGGGTGACCTCGATGAGCCCGGCCGGCGCCGCCGGCGCCCAGGACGGGCGCAGCGCCAGCGCGGCCAGGTCGGCGACGATGACCAGCTCCTCACCAGCGGCACGGACCCACACCTCGGCCCCGACCAGCCCGGGCGGGGTGGAGTACCGCACCGACCCGAACCGCACGGTCTGGTCGGTGTTCACCAGCCGCGTCTCGCCCAGCGCGGCGGCATACGGCGCCGAGGGCAGCACATGCAGCCGTTCCCGCTCGACCGCCAACCGCTCGCGGGGAGCGACCCCGGTCTCCCGATGCCGTCGCGCGTTGACGTGCGCGCAGAACCCGTCGCACGCCGCGACCAGCGTCGCCATGTCCGGGTAGGCGTCGAGCAGGTCGGCCTCGGTGGGCACCAGGTCGGCCTTCGCGATGCGCACCGACGACTCCGAGCCACCCTCGGACTCCGGGTCGAAGGGCACACACGTCGCGACCTGCATCCCGTAATGCCGCCCCGCGGCGACCACCTCGGGATGGCGCACCGCGACCCGGGCGACATGCTCCACCGTCACCGTCTTCTCGTTGTCGGTCAACGCATACCTCGGCGCGCCCCCCAACCGGCGCAGCGACGTGTCGATGCAGGCCAGCAGCGTGGGCAGGGTCCGGTCCCAGGTCGGGACCACCACCCGGAACCTCGACCACGCCAACCACAGACAGAACAACAACGTCGAGCGCGGCGCACCGCCCGCCCACGGCACCACCGGGCCCACCCCCCAGTCGAACTGGCACCACATACCCGGCTCGGTGATCCACGGCCGATACGTGCGCCGATGCCCGGCCCGCCACCGCGCCTCCGCCTCCGCCACCGCCCGCCGGGTGGTGCGCTCGTCACCATCGAACCCGACCGCGACCAGCCGCTCGTGCACCACGTCCGCCCGGACATGCCCCTTGGACCGGTCCACCCACTCCTCGACCTCGTCGGCGAACGGATCGACCAACCGCGCTCACCGCCCGGCATCAGTCACCACCACCCCACGATCACGCAGGCCAACCCAGTGCCGCACCGTCTTCGGGTCACACCCGACCAACTGAGCGGCAGAATGCGCACACCCGGTCAGATCGAACGCTTCAACAATCTCCATGATCTCCCTGCCATCCTTCTCCACAGGTCCCTCCACGGGCCTCGGGTCATCAGCACCCCGGAGTGCACCCTGGAGGGACCCCCACGACGGGACCGACACGCCGCCAGCCCAGGACAACAACAGGGAGACCAGCTGCCCACAAGAAGGGAGATGCGGTGTCCGCCTACAGGGAGATTGGCCTGTCCGCTGTCACTATCCGATCGTGACCATCCGGTTCGACCGTCCCGGACCCGCTCCAAGCCACAGCCCACGACTTTGCCGAACGCCCTGCGGGGTATCCCCCTCGGCGGGTTGTGGTGGTAATCGGCTGCTGTGACGGGGCGTTACGCACCTGAGTGCGTTCCCCTCACCGCTTGAACGATCGTTCACGGACGGTAGGACCGCCGCGACGACCACGGGTTCGGAGTAACACTTCGCCGCAGGGGCCGATGACCACGTCACCCCGGCTGGGGAGGTGAAAGATCGACCGTAACGAGACGGCCACGGTGGACTTCAACCCCACACGCCGCATGGTCGCCATGCGTCTCGCAGTGGCTGCGGGCATCCCCATACTGGGCATCGGACTCCCCTTTGCGCTCGCCTTCGCTCGGGACCACAGTCCGACCGGCGGCGCTTGGACCGTGCTCGGGTGGTTGGTCGACAGCTGGCTGTATGTGGCAGCGTGTTTCGCGCCCTTCGCCGGATGCAACCGCCGCCGTGGGTTCGGCGCGGCGGCGGGTGTTGCTGTTGTGGCCTGCTGGTTGTTGACCAGCTACGCGGAGGAGGAGTGGACGCTGGCCGACCGCGGCCTAACCGACCACTGCCTAGTGGTCGCGGTGACGGAGGAACAATCCAGTGCTGATAACGCTACTGCCACTCATTACGTCCAACACCTTCAGTGCCCGCATGGCCCGGACACAACGGTGGACGGAGGTGGGGATAAGGGCACGTTCGTCACGGTTCTCTGGGATCCCTCCCACCGGATCGGTACACAACCCGCGCGCCATTGGATTGCCTCCGGGACAAAGTTGCGGCTAGCGGTTGGCGCCGCGAGTGCGGGAACATGCCTCGTTCTCCTCGACCTGCTGATCGACGTGCGCCGCCGCCCCGCGTACGCCTCCAAGGCGACCACGACGCCCCCGAGTCGTGTCCGATAGCCCGCCGAGCAGGACAGCTGGGTCTGTTGCGTCGGCGGGTCACTGCGAGCGGGCAGGCTGGGCTGATGCGTCGTCGTCCTGCTCGAGTGTCCGCGCCGAGGTCTAGCTTCGTCGGTTTCCGCTTCCCACCGGAGGTGATCATGGTGGCGGTGCGCTGGTACCTGCGCTA
>JAFAUB010000120.1 GCA_019243635.1 Pseudonocardiales bacterium | reverse complement strand
GTGCGCCCGTCGAGCGGGCCATCGCCAACCTCAAGACATGGCGGATCCTCTTCACTGATTACAGAAGGCCGTTGAAGACCTTCTTGTCCTCGTTTCGAGCCGCTATCGGCCTATACTTCTTCAAGGAGGATTTTGCATAATCCTCCAGGGCTTCGACCGCGACGGCCTTCAGCTCGTCTCTGGTCAGCGGCACGGCTTTCGCGACTCTGTCGTGCTTGACGTTCTTGTTGACCCATTCGTCCGGGTTCAGCGCAGGAGAATAGGGTGGAAGGAAGAACAGCTCCCGCCGTCCCTCCGTGCCGGTCCGGGTGGGCGCAGCCGTGCACGGGCAGTGCCACCAGCGGGGGCTGGGCAGGCGCAGCGTGCCGAACAGGCTGCGCACCACGATCGTGTGCTGGTCCTTGTGTCGGCGTGCCCGCCCGCAGCGCGGGCACGCGATCTGGGCCGCCACCGCGGTGCTGACCTGGTGGGCGACCATCGTGTCCTGCACCGCGACTAGCAAGTCCTTCGCCTCGGCCAGCCGCAGGCCCAGTGTGTCCGGGGCCACGCCGTCGCGGTCCAGGGCGAGCACCTCCCGAACCACGGGCGAGCCCTCACCGTCATCGTCGGGGTGTACGATCACCTGAACGCATGAGCTTCATGCCCCACCCGCCTTCGTCGCGGTGGCGCAGGCGACCAGGGCTTGGTTGCAGGTTCGGCGCTCGAAGCGCTCCAGGCCCAACAACGGCAGCAGGCTGGCCAGCTCGTCTCGATGCTCGCCGAGACTGAACACGTCGTCGTCGGCTTCCAGCAACCGGCCCATCATCTCGGCCGCGCGGACGATCGCGGCAAACACCCGGTGCGGCTGTGTCTGTTCCGCAGACGCCCAGGGAGCGTCCCACTCCTCGGGTGGGCCGGCCCGACGCCCACCCGCGCAGCGCGCGTAGACCCGGCCGGGCTCACCGGGCTGGACCCGCTCGACTCGCAGGTCGACCTGCCAGTCCGCGGTGAAGTTGTACTGACAGGTGAAGCGCTCACCGGCTCGCAGACCCAGCTCACCGAGCCGGATCCCGCGGGCGTCGTCGCGGAAACCCACTCCGCCGAGGTAGGAGATTCCGTACCCGGTGCCGTGGATCACGAACCGGTGCAGGTGCTCACCGCCCCAACCGAAGGTGGCCTGCAGGACCGCATGCCACTCGGCGATCGTGGCCTCGGCGGGCACCAGCAGGCGCCGCCAGATCAGCGGACTGACCCAGGCCAGCACCACACGCAGCTGATACACGGCAGGGTTCGAGGAGGTAGCAGCGTCAGACATCGCGCTATCCTGGCCCACCGGCCCAAGGGCACCGTGCATGGCCAATTCACCGCGAACCCACCTACCCGGGCCCAGCGGTCTGCCTCCCACTTTGTGACGCTCTCCGTCTCCCGGTAGAGTCCAATTCCACCGATCGGGTTCGAGTATGACGTACTTACCGGGGGTTGCTCGCCATCCTTCCTGTGGTCGCTGGTCTGGGCTGGTGGACGGGAGAGGACGTCGAGATGTCGAAGCTGCGGTTGGGACGAAGCATTAACCATGGCGGAGCAGGGAGATCGTGCCCGCGATGGATGGGCCACAAACACCCAGCTCAACCGGACTCGTGAATGGACACTGCCCCGCGACAGGAGGTTGGTGACCCTCACATGTGTGGAATCGTCGGCTGGGTGGATTTCACTCGTGATCTGAGGTCGGCCCGAGACGTGCTGGACAGGATGACGGCCACGATGGCGCTGCGCGGTCCGGATGCGTCCGGATCCTGGGCCAGTGCGCACGCCGCACTCGGGCACCGTCGGCTAGCGGTCATCGACATCGCGGGCGGGGGCCAGCCCACAGGGGCGTTCCAAGATCATATGAGATTGAGGATCTTGAAGGACCGTTCCATGACCCGGGTTGCCCATCTGGTGGTCTCGGTGATGTCTCGTCGTCCGATCAGGTGGATCGCGCCCACAGCGAGGTTGCGTAGCGCGGCCATGACGCGGGGACCGGAGCCTGTTCGGGTGGTG
>JAFAUB010000117.1 GCA_019243635.1 Pseudonocardiales bacterium | reverse complement strand
GGCTTCTCCATCGTGAAAGGTGTGGCTTGGTCGCCTCCTTTCTATCAACCGGAGAAGCCGTTGCCTATTATTTGATGCGGCGTGTCGCCAGCTTTCGAAACAAAGACCGTCATCTAGCATAAATGGGGTTTTGCATAAGCCACATTGTGTCGCCATGACCGATTGAAACCGCCGAGTTAATACGATGAGCTATCCGTTGATGATCGCGCTGGGGCTGTTGTTTTCGGCGGTGAGCCTTCTGGTGACGCACTCGACGGCGCGTACCGTTCTGGTTGTGTTGTCGTGTGTCGCGTTTGTCATCGCCGTGATCCTGACCCTTGTTGGGACCGTGGGGATGCCGGGCGCTGTGTGACTGCCACCCTCGACTCGCCGTACGGGTTTGTCGCTGCTGGTACTCGACGAGCCGGTCGGTGGCCTCGACCCAGCGTGGCGCCCGGCGCGGTAGGTCAGTGGCGTGAGCCAGTCCCGGCGGGCAGCGACGGAGCGAGGCCCGGCTACACGATGCCCGACACACAGCAGCGACGATGCTGCTGGTCCTCGGGGTCACCGAGCGTGCCGTGATGGACATTGTGGGCTGGTCAAAAATCGATATGGCTCAGCGGTACCCTAATGAACTGTGGCAGCGGGTCGCGTCGCAGTTCGGTGGGCTCCTCTGGCAGGCAGGCTCCTCTGGCAGGCACCAGTAGGACGACGATCAAGGTGCCGCTGACTGCCTCATCCGGAGCCCGTGCCTACTACGAGGAACGCCCCAGGGTGAGGCACCGGCCACCACGCCGCGCCGGCTCGCCTACCGCCTTGCCGGCGTCCTCCACGGCTGCCTTAAAACCGGCACGAACTACGACGAGCACACCGCCTGGGGACACCACCACAAACGAGATCGACAAACTGCTGCTGACAGCCTAACGCATGGGATGTCTGACAATGCCGGTGGGGGTGCTGTTTTACGCCGACCTTACGGGGAGGTGTCGTGGCCAGGGTTTTCGTGAGTCATGCCAGCGAGGATGGTGAGTGTGCCGCTGAGCTGCATCGGTGGCTGGTGGGCGAGGGCCACGAGGTGTTTCTGGATCGGGATCGGCGTGATGGGCTGCGGGTGGGTGAGGAGTGGGAGCGGCGGCTGCATGAGCGGCTAAGGTGGGCCGACGCGGTGGTCTGTGTGGTCACCTCCGCCGCGGTGGCATCGACGTGGTGTTCGGTCGAGGTGGGTATTGCGCTGTCGCGGGGTAGCCGGGTGTTGCCGGTGCGGGCCGAGCCGGGGGTGGTGCACCCGCTGTTGATGTCGATCCAGTACGCCGACCTGACCGTCGATTCCGCCGCGGGGCGTGCGGTGCTGGGAGAGGAGTTGCGTCGGGTTGATGCCGCCGGGGGCTGGGGGTGGCCCGATGACCGGTCGCCGTTCCCGGGGCTGCGCCCGTTGGACGTCAACGACCATCAGGTGTTCTTCGGTCGCGCTGGTGAGGTGGAGCAGCTGGCCGGACTGCTGCGGTCCCCGGCTGAGCGCGTTGAGGCTGCCGTGCTGGTGGTGGTGGGCCCCTCGGGGTGTGGCAAGTCCTCGCTGGTGCGGGCCGGGTTGCTGCATGTGATGGCCGGGGAGCCGGGCTGGTGGACGCTGGCACCGATGCTGCCCGGCGCCGATCCGGTAGCGGCCCTGGTTCGGGAACTGGCCGTCGCGGCCCGCAAGCTGGGGCTGGGCTGGACGGTGGCTGAGGTAGGGCACCGGCTCGATGACGGTGGCCTGGTGGGGTTGGTTGATGAGTTGTTGCTGGTCGCGCGGGAGCGGCGGTTGCTGGTGGTGGTGGATCAGTTCGAGGAGCTGCTCACCCAGGCCACGCCCGTGGCGCGGGCCCGGTTCGCACAGCTGCTGCGTCCGGCGCTGGGTGGTCCGGTGCAGGTGGTGGTCACACTGCGGCCGGAGTTCTTCGATCCACTGCTGATCGACGCCGACCTGGCGGTGTTGCCGACCCGTCTCTACCCGCTGCGCCCGTTGCGCCGTGACGCGCTGGCGGCGGTGATCCAGGGCCCGGCCCGAATGGCCGGTATCGGTGTGGATGACGAGCTGGTGGCGCGGTTGGTGAGTGATACCGACAGCGGGGAGGCGTTGCCGCTGCTGGCGTTCACCTTGGCACAGCTGGCTGAGGGGATCGGCCGTGGTGGTCAGCTGTCTGGCGCACGTTATGACCAGCTCGGCGGGGTGCGGGGTGCCCTGACCAGTCAGGCTGGGGAGGCGCTGGCTGAGGCGAGTGCGGCTGGTGGCCAGCGCCGCGCGGAGGTCATTGCCGGGTTGTTGCGGTTGGTCACGGTGGATGAGCAGGGTCGTCCCACTCGGTGGCGGGTGCCTCGGGATGAGTTGCCGGAGAGGGTGATCCGGGAGGTGGATGCGTTTGTCCGGCGGCGGTTGCTCACCACGGACACCGATCAGGGCCGTGTGGTCGTCGGGGTGGCCCACGAGGCGTTCCTGTCCGCCTGGGCGCCGTTGGCTCAGGCGATTGAGCAGAACGCCTCGGCGCTGCGGGCCCGCCGCGCGGTCGAGCAGGCCGCCACCGAATGGCACGAGGAGAGTCGGTCACCGACCCGGTTGTGGGAACGCGGGCAACTGGCCACCGCAGTAGCCGACACCGGCGCCCGCATTCAGGGCGACGATCTGGTCACCGATCGTGTGGAACTCAGCTCGACGGCGCGGGTCTTCCTGCGGTCCAGCATCCGCCGGGACCGGATTAGGCGGAGGCGCGCCCTCACAGTGTTGTCGGTGCTGCTCGTGCTTGCCGTGGTGGCGGCGGGAGTCGCCTTAACCCAGCGGCGTGCTGCGGTGGCGCAACGGGATGTCGCGGTATCCCGGCAAGTCGCCGGGCAGGCCCTGGCACTCCGCGCCGCCAACCCCGCCCTGGCCGCCCAACTCGCCCTGGCCGCCTACCGGCTTACCCCCACCACAGAAGCCCGCAGCAGTCTCCTCAGCATTTCCGCCACCGCCTACCCCACCCGACTGACCGGCCACACCAACGCCGTCCGCTCGGTGGCGTTCAGCCCCGACGGGCGCACCCTGGCCACCGCCAGCGCCGACCAGACCGCACGGCTGTGGGACGTCCGCGACCCCCACCATCCCACGCCACTGAGCACCCTCACCGGCCACACCGACACCGTCATCTCGGTGGCGTTCAGCCCCGACGGGCGCACCCTGGCCACCGCCAGCGCCGACCAGACCGCACGGCTGTGGGATGTCGGCGACCCCCACCATCCCACACCACTGAGCACCCTCACCGGCCACACCAACGATGTCAACTCGGTGGCGTTCAGCCCCGACGGGCGCACCCTGGCCACCGCCAGCGCCGACCAGACCGCACGGCTGTGGGATATCCGCGACCCCCACCATCCCACGCCACTGAACACCCTCACCGGCCACACCAGCTACGTCTACTCGGTGGCGTTCAGCCCGGACGGGCGTACTCTGGCCACCGCCAGCGACGACACCACCGCGCGGTTGTGGGACCTTCCTGGACCTATCGTGGCCGGCCACACCAATATCGTCTACTCGGTGGCGTTCAGCCCCGACGGGCGCACCCTGGCCACCGCCAGCAGAGACGGCACCGCGCGGCTGTGGGATGTCCGCGACCCTTACCATCCCACACCTCTAGGCACCCTCACCGGCCATACCAGCGGCGTCTCCTCGGTGGTGTTCAGCCCCGACGGGCGCACCCTGGCCACCGCCAGCGCCGACCAGACCGCACGGCTGTGGGATATCCGCGACCCCCACCATCCCACGCCACTGAGCACCCTCACCGGCCACACCAACATCGTCTACACGGTGGC
>JAFAUB010000090.1 GCA_019243635.1 Pseudonocardiales bacterium | reverse complement strand
CGCCCGTCGAGCGGGCCATCGCCAACCTCAAGACATGGCGGATCCTCTTCACTGATTACAGAAGGCCGTTGAAGACCTTCTTGTCCTCGTTTCGAGCCGCTATCGGCCTATACTTCTTCAAGGAGGATTTTGCATAATCCTCACTGTCTAGACCTCTTTGAGATCTCCGCTATTCGGTCTGCCTTGCAGTCTTACCAGGCCATCAGCCGGACGTTCATGCCCCCACCTGCTGAGATGAACGCACCACCGGATCTCGACCGGCTCGCCCAATCGGTCACCTACGCCTTTACTGTCTTTCAGAATGCCCACTGGCCCTTGCTCGGTCAGACGTTGCCGCGTCTGCTCACCACTGCGCAGACGGCCGTTGCGGCCTATCCGGGTGCCGATGATCAGGCACGACGTGCCCGCTCGCTATTGTCACAGGCCTACCAGGTGACCGCCTCTACGCTCTATAAGCTCGATGAATTTGGTCTTGCTTGGTTGGCTGCCGAGCGGGGTTTCGTGCTTGCTGAGGAAACCGGTGACAGCTTGCTGATCAGCGAGGCGGCACGCCGGGTGGCCTCGGGGCTCATGTTCATGAACCACTACGATCAGGCGCTTGAACTCGTGCGGGCCGACATTGACCGTTTGGAGCCGGAGCGCGGCGGCGGCTCACCGGCATACCTGTCGGTCTATGGGATGCTGTTCCTCAGGGGGGCGGAGGTCGCCGGTCATGCCGCCAGGCCCGTGGTAGCTCGTGACCTGCTGGATGAAGGCCATAGTGTCGCCCGTCAGCTTGGGTACGACGGCAACGAGCGCTTTACCGCTTTCGGCCCGACCAATGTCCGCTTGCATCAGGTCGGGGTTCGTCTCGCCCTCGGTGAGGGTGCTGGTGCCGTCAGTGCCGCCCGTCAGGTTACGTCGGATGGTCTCAATCGGTTACCCAAGGAGCGGCGCGCCAGTTACTATCTCAGCGTAGCGCGGGGTCACGGTCTCGCCGGCCACCCTGATGACGCCGTCAGCGCATTGCTCACAGCCGAGAGCCTGTTCCCGGACGAGATACGCTGCCGCCCCATCGCCATCGACCTCATCGATGGTCTCCGGCGTAGTTCCTCAGGTACGCGCTCAGAGCAGTTGGAACAGCTCGCCGCGCGAGCCGGCCTCACGAATCATGACTGAACCGACAGCGCGTGGTGTGCCGTACAGGCCCTGAAGTTCATCGACCTCGCCGAGTCCCATTCAGGTGTGGTCCGGCCAGCGGGGCTCCGGAGGGAGACGTCACCGGCACAGCGGGCGATAGGGCAGGTCCGGTGACACGTACCGCGCCCACTCGGCTGGAGTGAGCGTGTTCACGGTGGTGGCGCAGATCCGCTGGATCGCTTGGTCGACGTCCATTCTCCACAGCCGAACTGTGTGATCAGTGCTGCCGCTGGCCAGGGTGTGCCCATCAGGACTGAACACCACCGCGTTGACGAAGTTGGTGTGTCCGGTCAGTGGTTGGTCCAATAGGGTGGGTCGGGTCGGGTCGGTCACGTTCCACAGTCGCACGGTCTGGTCGCGGCTGCCGGTGGCCAAGGTGTGCCCGTCGTGACTGAACACCACTGTGTTGACCGAGTCGGTGTGTCCGGTCCGGGGCGGCCCCAGCGGAGTTGGGTGGGTCACGTCGGTCACGTTCCACAGTCGCACGGTCCGGTCGCTGCTGCCGGTGGCCAGGGTGTGCCCGTCTGGGCTGAAGACCACCGCGTTGACCTCTTTGGTGTGTCCGGTCAGGGGTTGGCCCAGTGGGGTGGGGTGGGCTGGGTCGGTCACGTTCCACAGTCGCACGGTCTGGTCGCTGCTGCCGGTGGCCAGGGTGTGCCCGTCTGGGCTGAAGACCACCACGTTGACCTCTTTGGTGTGTCCGATCAGGGGTTGGCCCAGCGCGGTCGGGTGGGTCGGGTCGGTCACGTTCCACAGCCGCACCGTCTGGTCGTCACTGCCGCTGGCCAAGGTGCGCCCATCAGGACTGAACACCACCGCATTGACCGACTTGGTGTGACCGGGCAGGAGCTGGCCCAGGGATGTGGGTTGGGTTGGGTCGGTGACGTTCCACAGCCGCACCGTCTGGTCGCCGCTGCCGGTGGCCAGGGTCCGTCCGTCAGGGCTGAACGCCACCGAGAAGACGTTGGCATTGTGCCCGGTCAGGGGTGGGCCGAAGGGTGTGGGTTGGGTCGGGTCGGTGACGTTCCACAGCCGCACCGTCTGGTCGCCGCTGCCGGTGGCCAGGGTGCGGCCGTCAGGGCTGAACACCACCGAGAAGACGTCGTCGGTGTGTGCGGTCATGAGCGTAGAGGGAACGTTCCACAGCCGGACCGTGTCGTCGTTGCTGCCACTGGCCAGGGTGTGCCCGTCAGGGCTGAACGCCACCACGTTGACGTAGTCGGTGTGGCCGGCCAAGGGCTGGCCCAGGAGTGTGGGATAGGCGGGGTCGGCCACGTCCCATAACCGCACTTTGTGATCGTCGCTGCCACTGGCCAAGGTGCGCCCATCATGACTGAACACCACTGTGTTGACGATGTTGGTGTGGTCGGTCAGCGGCTGGCCCAGGGGCGTGGGATGCGCCGGGTCGGTCACAGTCCACAGCCGCACCGTCTGGTCGTCGCTGCCGCTGGCCAGGGTGTGCCCGTCAGGGCTGAACGCCACCGTGTTGACTTTGCCGGCGTGGTCGGCAAGGGGCTGGCCTAGGAGCATGGCATGGGCCGGGTCGGCCACGTTCCACAACCGCACCTTGTTGTCATCGCTGCCGGTGGCCAGGGTTTGCCCGTCGGGACTGAACGCCACCGCGTTGACGTTGCCGGTGTGGTCGGTCAGGGGTGGGCCCAGAGGTGCGGGGTGTGTGGGATTGGTGACGTTCCACAGTCGTACGGTCTGGTCATTGCCGCCGGCGGCCAGGGTGTGCCCGTCAGGGCTGAATACCACCGCGTAGACCGGGCCAGTGCGGCCTGTCAGCGGCGGGCTCAGCGGTGTGGGGTGGGTGGGGTCGGTGACGTTCCACAGTCGTACGGTCTGGTCGTCGCTGCCGGTGGCCAGGGTCCGTCCGTCAGGGCTGAACGCCATCGAGAAGACGTTGGCATTGTGCCCGGTCAGGGGTGGGCCGAAGGGCGTGGGGTGGGTCGGGTCGGTGACGTTCCACAGCCGCACTCTGTGGTCGTCGCCGCCGGTGGCCAGGGTGCGCCTGTCAGGGCTGAACACCACAGCCCTGACAGAGTCGGTGTAGCCGGCCAGCAGGGTGGACAAGGTGGCGTTCGCATCGGTGACCAAGGCCGTGTAGAGGTCCGGAGTCGTCGGTCGCATGTGGTAGGCGGTGAGGTCGAGTTGCGCCGCGAGGGACACGTCAGTGCTGCGCTGCCGGTCCGCTTGGGCGGTGATCTGGTTGAAGATCGCGTTGTCGCGTTCGCTCCGCGCGGTGGCGCGTTGTTGGAAGGCGACGAGTGCGGCCACGAGCGCCGTGACCAGCAGCACCGCCAAGGCGGCGACGCTACCCCGAGCCAGCCGCATGGTGCGGCGGTGCTGGCGGATGTGCTCACCCACCAGCTCGTCCTTGGGAACCTCGCGTACGGCCGCGGCGATGTCGGCCACGCACTCCCGCAACCGGGGGTTGGACTGGGCCACCTGGTCCGCGTCGTGCAGCCAGCGCAGGTCCACCCAGCGGGGTTCCTCGGCGAAGGCGCCGCGCAGCGCTGGTGGCAGGGCCGCGCTCGCCCCGGCATCGTGTGCGGCGTCGTCGGCCCAGGCGAACTCGCCCTCGGTGAGCACCACGAGCAACCGCTGCGGCGGCTTGTTCGCCAGCCACCAGGCGACCTCGCGGTTGACCCACTTCGACTGTGCTGCGGTCGGCGAGGCCAGCAGCACCAGCCACGTCGAGGCGGCTAACGCCTCCTCGATGGACGTCCACAGGCCTGGGTTGGCGGCCAGGTTCGTGGTGTCCCGGAAGACCCGCAGGGCCCGCGGTCGATACCAGGGTTTCGCGAACCGCTCCAACCCGGTCTGCAGCGCCGGTGCGAGGAAACCGTCCAGGGCATGGCTGTAGGAGATGAACGCGTCATATCCCGAAGTCGCACCACGAACACCATCCGGATAGTGAACACGCAGGTCATGACCCGCTTGGTTCATCCACGTGCCCCTCCTGCGACCTCACGTGCGGGTGACCTTACTCCGCTTGCGTGGACTTCGACCGTCAATCGGCGTGGGTATCCGGGCGGCGCTCCAGCTGCGGCGACCTGGTGCTCGCTGTGGTGGTCGGGCTCGTGCGCCACCGGGCACCAGGAGCCGTACGGGGCCACGAGAACGGTGGACAGCGAGCCGGCCTCGGGGTGCCAGCCGGTCCCGCGGAGCCCCTCTCGATGAGCAGCTCGGCGATGGCGCCGGAAGCGTGTGTTTCCAAGCGAACGGCGTCCCACGCGGGCTGCGGCACCAGCTGCTCCGGGGGCTTCTTCCCGGAGGATCCTACCGCTCACTCGCGGGAGTGAAGTGCAGGCCGCCACCCGGGTTGATCGTGGTTTGTGTGCGTTCGGCGACACATTCTGTCGCCGAACGCACACAAACCACGATCTTCGGTGTCTGGGCCGAGTCCGGGTCGAGCCGCTGTTTCCGCAAGTGTGGTCGGCCGGCGACCGGAGTGGCGACACCAGCGGAGGCCAGGCGGCTGACCCGTACACTCGCCCCGGACGGCAGTGCGGGATCGCGGCGAGGGAGCGGGATGGAGGGAGCGAGATGGCCAGGCGGGCGGGCTCCAGCGGCGACGATGCCGACGTGATCGTGGTCGGGGCGGGACCCGCGGGCTCTACGGCGGCGGCCTACCTGGCCCGCACCGGGCTGGACGTGCTGCTGCTGGAGAAGTCCACCTTCCCCCGCGACAAGGTGTGCGGGGACGGGCTGACACCTCGTGGCGTCAAGCAGCTGATCGACCTGGGCATCGACACCAGTACCGAGGCCGGCTGGCTGCACAACCGGGGCCTGCGCGTGGTGGGCGGCGCGGTGACGATCGAGCTGTCGTGGCCCGAGCTGGCCAGCTTCCCGCCCTACGGCGCGGTCCGCCAGCGGCTGGACTTCGACGAGATGCTGGCGCGCCACGCCGAGAAGGCCGGCGCCCGGCTGCACGAGCTCAGCACGGTCACCGAGGCGATCACCGACCAGCGCACCGGGCGGGTCGTCGGCGTCACGGGCCGGCAGGGTCCGGACAGGCAGCCGATGACCTACCGCGCCCCGCTCACGCTGGCCTGCGACGGGGTCAGTGCCCGGCTCGCGCTGAGCCTGGGGATGGACAAGCGCGCGGACCGGCCGATGGGTGTCGCGGTGCGCCGCTACTACACCAGCCCCCGCACCCATGACGACTTCCTGGAGAGCCACCTGGAGCTCTGGGACCACACCATCGCGGCGCGGCCCCGGCTGCTGCCCGGCTACGGCTGGATCTTCGGCATGGGCGATGGGACGTCCAACGTCGGCCTGGGAATCCTGTCGACGTCCACGGCGTACGGCAAGACCGACTACCGGGCGCTGCTGCGGTCCTGGTTGGACGGCACCCCGCGGGAGTGGGGCTTTCGCGAGGGCAACGCCGCGGGCAGGATCGCCGGAGCGGCCCTGCCGATGGGCTTCAACCGCACCCCGCACTATCGCGGCGGGCTGCTGCTGGTCGGGGACGCCGGCGGTATGGTCAACTCGTTCAACGGCGAGGGCATCGCCTACGCGATGCAGTCCGCCCGGCTGGCCGCGGAGTGCACCGTGCAGGCCCTGGCCCGGCCGGCGGGGCCGGCCCGGGAGCACGCGCTGCGTCGCTACCCCGCTACACTGCGTGAGGAGCTGGGGGGCTACTTCCGGTTGGGGAACGCGTTCAGTCGGTTGATCGGCCACCCGGCCGTGATGCGGGCGGCGACCCGCCACGGCCTGTCACGTCCGACCCTGATGCGTTTCCTGCTCAAGCTGCTGGCCAACCTCTATGACAGCCGGGAGGGCGACGCGATGGACCGGGTGATCACAGCGATGACCCGGCTGACCCCCAGCGTGTGATAACCAGGTCTTCACGATCGGGATAACGCCTGATCCGGGCCGGATTTTAGGTTAGCCTCAAGGCAGCGCGTGATCGGCCCGCACGTAGGGTAGACGCGGGGTGCTCACGAGATGCCGAAGGAAGGGACGCGAGTGCTGCAGTCCTATGTTCCCCTGGTGCTGATGCTGCTGCTGGCGGGGGGTTTCGCGGTCTTCTCCGTCGCCGCCGCCCCGTACATCGGGCCTCGCCGGTACAACAGGGCTAAGCTTGACGCCTACGAGTGCGGGATCGAGCCGTCACCGCAGCCGGTCGCGGGGGCCGGGCGGATGCCGGTGGCGTACTACCTCACCGCGATGCTGTTCATCCTGTTCGATATCGAGATGGTGTTCTTGTACCCGTTCGCGGTGGCTGCGGACTCGTTGGGGATCTTCGGCCTGGTGGAGATCGTGCTGTTCATCGTGACGCTCGGCTTCGCCTACGCCTACGTGTGGCGACGCGGCGGGCTGGACTGGAACTGATCATGGGTCTGGAAGAGAAGCTGCCCAGCGGGATCCTGCTGACCAGTGTGGAGAAGCTGGTCAACTGGACCCGGAAGTCGTCGCTGTGGCCCGCCACGTTCGGGTTGGCCTGCTGCGCCATCGAGATGATGACCACCGGGGCGCCCCGTTACGACCTGGCCCGTTTCGGTATGGAGGTGTTCCGGGCCTCGCCCCGCCAGGCTGACCTGATGATCGTGGCGGGCCGGGTGAGCAACAAGATGGCCCCGGTGCTGCGGCAGATCTACGACCAGATGCCCGAGCCGCGCTGGGTGCTCGCGATGGGCGTCTGCGCCTCCAGCGGGGGGATGTTCAACAACTACGCGATCGTGCAGGGGGTGGACCACATCGTCCCGGTGGACATGTACCTGCCGGGGTGCCCGCCACGTCCGGAGATGCTCATCGACGCGATCCTCAAGCTGCACGCCAAGATCATGGATGAGCCGCTGGGGCCCAAGCGGGCCGCGGTGAAGGCCGAACAGCACACGGAGATGGTGCCCTCCTCGGTGCACTACGCGCCCAAGAACTCCGGAGCGCAGCGGCAGTGAGCGACGCGGCGAGCCAGGACACCAGCAAGGATCTCGCGCCCGGGCAGCGCAGCTCGGCCGAGCTGAGCCCATCGGAGCAGGCCGAGCACGAGGCTCGCGGCGGGCTGGTCGCCGGCCGGGCTCGGCAGGGCATGTTCGGCGTTCGCGGCTGGGGGGACACCTCCGGGTACGGCGGGCTGACGCTCCCGGCTTACGCACCGCCCCCGGCGCAGCGGCCCTACGGCGGGTGGTTCGACGAGCTCACCGACGAGCTGCTGGCCGCGATGGCCGAGCGCGGGGTGCCCACCGCGGCGATCCAGCAGGTCACCGTGGACCGCGGGGAGATCACCTACTACGTGCGCCGGGAGCACCTGGTGGCGCTGTGCCGCACTCTGCGGGACGATCCGGCGCTGCGCTTCGAGCTGTGCAGCTCGGTATCCGGCGTGGACTACGGCACCGAGGTCGCGGGGCGGCTGCACGCGGTCTACCACCTCACCTCGATGACCTACCGGCGCCGGATCCGGCTCGAGGTCGTCGTCGACGTCGACGACGCGCACGTGCCCAGTGTGGTCGAGGTCTACCCGACCGCCGACTGGCACGAGCGGGAGGCCTGGGACATGTTCGGCATCGTCTTCGACGGCCACCCCGCGCTGACCCGCATCCTCATGCCGGACGACTGGGACGGCCACCCGCAGCGCAAGGACTATCCGCTCGGGGGGATCCCGGTGGAGTACAAGGGTGCCGAGATCCCGCCGCCGGACCAGCGGAGGGCGTACTCCTGATGACTCAGCGACAGCACGGCGACACCGAGCCCGCCCACACGGTCGCCAGCGGAACGACCGACACGGCCGGCGACGGTGCGGGCCCGGACCCCTATGCAGCCACGGCGCGGGAGACCACCGAGGGCCGGGTGTACACCGTCACCGGTGGTGACTGGGACAGCCTGCTGGAGGACTGGCGCCACGACGAGCGCATCGTCGTCAACATGGGGCCGCAGCACCCCTCCACGCACGGTGTGCTGCGGCTGGTCCTGGAGCTGGAGGGGGAGGTCGTCACCCAGGCCCGATCGGTGATCGGCTACCTGCACACCGGTATCGAGAAGAACTGCGAGTACCGGACCTGGACCCAGGGCGTCACCTTCGTCACCCGGGCGGACTACCTGGCGCCGCTGTTCAACGAGGCGGCCTACTGCCTGGCCACCGAGAAGCTGCTGGGCATCACCGCGCCGCGGCGCGCGCAGGTGATCCGGGTGCTGCTCATGGAGCTCAACCGGGTCGGCTCGCACCTGGTGGCGATCGCCACCGGTGGGATGGAGCTCGGTGCGTTGACCGGGATGACCGCCGGGTTCCGCGAGCGCGAGGAGGTTCTGCACCTGCTGGAGTTCCTCACCGGCATGCGGATGAACCATGCGTTCATCCGGCCCGGCGGCGTCGCGCAGGACCTGCCCGAGGGCTACGACACCAAGGTCCGGGACTTCCTGAAGGTGATGGACTCCCGGCTGGGCGACTACGACAAGCTGCTCACCGGCCAGCCGATCTGGAAGCAGCGGCTGTGCAAGGTGGGCTACCTGCCGCTGGACGGGTGCCTGCAGCTGGGCGTCACCGGGCCGATCCTGCGCGGCGCCGGCCTGGAGTGGGACCTGCGCAAGGTCGAGCCTTACTGCGGCTATGAGGAGTACGAGTTCGAGGTCCCCACCTCCACCGACGCGGACTGCTACGCCCGCTACGTCCTGCGCGTCGCGGAGATCCACCAGTCGCTCAAGATCGCGTCCCAGTGCCTGGACAAGCTCGAGCCCGGCCCGGTGATGGTGGAGGATGCCAAGATCGCCTGGCCGGCCAGGCTGTCCATCGGCTCCGACGGGATGGGCAACTCGCTGGAGTACGTCCGTAAGATCATGGGGCAGTCCATGGAGTCGCTGATCCACCACTTCAAGCTGGTCACCGAGGGTTTCGCGGTGCCACCGGGTCAGGTCTACGCCGCGGTGGAGTCGCCGCGCGGCGAGCTGGGCTACCACCTGGTCTCCGATGGTGGGACCCGGCCGCTGCGGGTGCACGCCCGGGACCCCAGCTTCGTCAACCTGCAGTCCATGCCGGCGATGAGCGAGGGCGGCCTGCTCGCCGACGTCATCGCCGCGGTGGCGTCGATCGACCCGGTGATGGGAGGCGTGGACCGGTGAGCCCGGTTGTGGACGGCGTCTTCGACGACCTGACCAGGCAGCGGGCGCGGGAGATCATCGCGCGCTACCCGCAGTCCCGGTCGGCGTTGCTGCCCCTGCTGCACCTGGTGCAGAGCGTGCAGGGGCACGTCAGCCAGGACGGCATCGCGTTCTGCGCGCAGCTGCTGGGGATCACCACCGCCGAGGTGAGCGCGGTGGTCAGCTTCTATACCATGTACAAGCGCGCACCCGGTGGTGAACACCTGGTCAGCGTGTGCACCAACACGTTGTGCGCGGTGCTGGGCGGTGACGAGATCTACGCCAGGCTGTGCAAGCGGCTCGGGGTCGGCCACGAGGAGACCGCAGGCCGGCCGGGCTCGAAGGGCTCGGTCACCCTCGAGCACGCCGAATGCCTGGCCGCCTGCGACCTGGCCCCGGTGCTGCAGGTGAACTACGAGTTCTACGACAACCAGACCCCGGAGTCGGCCGTGGCGTTGGTGGACGAGCTGCGCCGAGGGGACCGGCCGGCGCCGACCCGCGGCGCGCCGCTGACCGACTGGCGCGGCGCCGAGCTTCAGCTGGCCGGTTTCTTCGGTGAGCCCCAGCAGCTGCGCGACGCGGTGGACGCGCCGTCTGCGGCGCCCGAGACGCTGGCCGGCAACCGGCTCGCCGAGGAGAAGGGCTGGCAGGCGCCGGCGATGCCGGACAAGCCCCCGCCGCTACCGACCGCTCCGGAAAAAGTGAAGAAGTGACCAGCACAGCAGGAGGAACGGTGACCGAGCGGACGCTCACGCCGGTGTTGACCCGGCGGTGGTGCTCGCCCAGGTCGTGGACTCTCGACACCTACACCCAGCTGGAGGGCTACACCGCGCTGCGCACCGCGCTGGCCGCGCACCCCGACCAGCTGATCCAGCTGATCAAGGACTCGGGCCTGCGGGGGCGCGGCGGCGCCGGCTTCCCCACCGGCCTGAAGTGGAGCTTCATCCCGCAGGCCACACCGGGTGAGCAGGCCGGCGGGCCGGCGGCCAAGCCCAAGTACCTGGTGATCAACGCGGACGAGGGCGAGCCGGGCACCTGCAAGGACGTGCCGCTGATGATGGCCGACCCGCACTCGCTGATCGAAGGCTGCGTCATCACCAGCTACGCGATCCGCGCCCACGAGTGTTATATCTACGTCCGCGGCGAGATGCTGCACTGCCACCGCAGGCTGGCGCAGGCGGTGAACGAGGCCTACCAGGCGGGTTACCTGGGCAAGGACATCCTCGGCTCCGGGTTCGACCTGGACATCGTGCTTCACGCCGGCGCCGGCGCCTACATCTGCGGGGAGGAGACCGCGCTGCTCAACTCGCTGGAAGGCCGTCGTGGTGAGCCCCGGCTCAAGCCACCGTTCCCGGCCACCTCCGGGCTCTACGCCGCACCCACCGTGGTGAACAACGTCGAGACCATCTGCAGCGTGCCCTTCGTCGTCAACGGCGGGTCGGACTGGTTCCGCGCGATGGGCACCGAGAAGTCGCCCGGCCCGAAGATCTACTCCATCTCCGGGCACGTGCGACGGCCGGGGCAGTACGAGGCCCCGCTGGGCGTCACGCTGCGCGAGCTGCTGGACATGGCCGGCGGGATGAAGGGCGGCCCGCTGAAGTTCTGGACGCCGGGCGGGTCCTCCACCCCGCTGCTGACCGCCGAGCACCTGGACGTACCGCTGGACTTCGAGGGCGCCGCGGCGGCCGGCTCCATGCTGGGCACCACCGCGATCATGGTCTTCAACACGAGTGTGAGCGTGCCGTGGGCGGTGATGAAGTGGACCGAGTTCTACAAGCACGAGTCCTGCGGTAAGTGCACCCCGTGCCGGGAGGGCACCTACTGGCTGACCCAGATCCTGCAGCGGATGGTGCGCCGCGAGGGCACCCCGGCCGATGTGGAGACGATGCTGGACGTCTGCGACAACATCATGGGCCGGTCGTTCTGCGCGCTCGGGGACGGCGCCGCCAGCCCCATCATCAGCGGTATCCAGTACTTCCGGCAGGAGTTCCTGGATCTGTGCGTCCAGCAGGCCACCCAGCTCACGTCAGCGGGGTCGCGCAGATGACGACGGCAGCGCAGGCCGCCAAGCCTTCAGGCGGTGGCCCGGACTCCCCAGCCGTCCCGGAAGGGCACGTCCGGCTGAGGATCGACGGCCACGAGGTCGACGCGCCCAAGGGCGAGCTGGTGATCCGAACCTGCGAGCGGCTGGGCATCATCGTGCCGCGGTTCTGCGACCACCCGCTGCTCGACCCGGCCGGCGCCTGCCGGCAGTGCCTGGTCGAGGTGGAGATGGGCGGGCGCCCGATGCCCAAGCCGCAGGCCAGCTGCACCCTGACGGTGGCCGAGGGCATGGTCGTGAAGACCCAGCACACCTCGGCGGTGGCCGACAAGGCCCAGCAGGGCGTCATGGAGCTCCTGCTGATCAACCACCCGCTGGACTGCCCGATCTGTGACAAGGGCGGCGAGTGCCCGCTGCAGAACCAGGCGCTGTCCAACGGTCGGGTGGACTCCCGGTTCGTCGACACCAAACGCACCTTCGCCAAACCGATCCCGATCTCCACCCAGATCCTGCTGGACCGCGAGCGTTGCGTGCTCTGCCAGCGCTGCACCCGTTTCTCCGAGCAGATCGCCGGGGACGTGTTCATCGAGATGCTCGAGCGCGGCCCCGAGCAGCAGGTCGGGGTAGCCCTGGACAAGCCCTTCCAGTCCTACTTCTCCGGCAATACCATCCAGATCTGCCCGGTCGGTGCGCTGACCAGCGCCGCCTACCGGTTCCGTTCCCGGCCCTTCGACCTCGTCTCCACCCGAGGGGTGTGTGAGCACTGCGCGAGTGGCTGCGCGCTGCGCACCGACTGGCGGCGCGGGATCGTGCTGCGCCGGTTGGCCGGTCTCGACCCGCAGGTCAACGAGGAGTGGAACTGTGACAAGGGCCGCTTCGCCTTCGCCTATGCCGGCGCCGAGGACCGGATCGTCCGGCCGCTGCTCCGGGAGCCCTCCGGGGAGCTGAGGCCGGCGTCATGGACCGAGGCGCTGCAGGCGGCGGCCACGGGGCTGCTGGCGGCCAGGGACTCCGGCGTCGGGGTGCTCACCGGCGGCCGGCTGACCGTCGAGGACGCCTACGCCTACGCGAAGTTCGCCCGGGTCGCGCTGGCCACCAACGACATCGACTTCCGCGCCCGGCCGCACTCGGCCGAGGAGCTGGACTTCCTCGCCGCGCACGTGGTCGGCGTCGCCCCGGACACCGGTGGGGCGACCTACGACGACCTGTCCGCCGCCCCGGCGGTGGTGTGCGTGGCCTTCGAGCCCGAGGAGGAGTCGCCGATCGTGTACCTGCGGCTGCGGCGCGCCGCGCGCGACCGCCGCATGCCGGTGTGGCACCTCGGCCAGTTCACCACCCCCGCGGTGCGCCGGACCTTCGGCACGCTGCTGCGGGTGCCGCCCGGCGGTGAGCCCGGCGCCCTGGACACGCTGGAGGGCCCGGTCCGCGACGCGTTGTGCGCGCCAGGCGCGGTGCTGCTGGTCGGCGAGCGCGCCGCCGAGGTACCCGGGCTGTACTCCGCGGTGGCCCGGTTGGCCGCGAGTACCGGCGCCCGGCTGGCCTGGGTGCCGCGGCGAGCCGGCGAGCGAGGCGCCCTGGAAGCCGGGGCGGTGCCGACGCTGCTCCCCGGCGGTAGGCCGGTCACCGACCCGACGGCCCGCGCCGAGGTCGAGAGCGCGTGGGGCGTGACGCTGCCGGCCCGGCCCGGCCGGGACACCGCGGGGATCGTCGCCGCCGCGGCGGCCGGGCAGCTGGGTGGGCTGGTCGTCGGCGGCGTGGACCCCGCCGACCTGCCGGACCCTCGGCTGGCCGGCCAGGCGCTGAGCCGGGCCGCCTTCGTGGTGAGCTTGGAGATGCGGTCCTCGGCGGTGACCAGGGCGGCCGATGTCGTGCTGCCGATCGCCTCCGCGCTGGAGAAGGCCGGCAGCTACCTCGACTGGGAGGGCCGCCGCCGGGAGTTCGGCACCACGATCACCTCCGGGATGGGCCATGGCCAGGCGGTCCTGCCGGACTGCCGGGTACTGGACAGTCTCGCCGTCGAGATGGACGTCGACCTGTTCACCCAGACCCCCGCCGCGGCGTGGGCCGGCTTCGCCGCGCTCGGCACCTACGGTGAGGTCAGTCGCGAGTTCTCGCCGGTGGCCGCGGCGCCGGTCCCGGAGGTCGGCGAGGGCGAGACCTTGCTGGCCACCTGGCGCCGGCTGCTGGACAACGGGTCGATGCAGGACGGCGAGCCGCACCTGGCCGGTACCGCCCGCGCCGCCGTCGCGCTGCTGTCCGAGGCCACCGCCGCCGACCTCGGGGTGCACCTCGGTGGCGAGGTCACGGTGTCCACCCAGCGGGGTTCGGTGACGCTGCCCGCCGAGGCCGCCGACCTGCCCCCGGGCGTGGTGTGGGTGCCGGGTAACTCCGGACCCGCGACCGTCCGGAGCAGTCTCGGTGCCGGGCACGGCAGCGTGGTCACCGTGCGCGGCGGGAACGGCACGGCTTCTCAGACGGCATCGGGAGGCGGGTCATGACGCCCACCGCGGCTCTGCTCGCCGACAACCCGCTGTGGCTCACCGTGCTGAAGGTTGTCGTGATCTTCGCGTTCCTGATGGTCATGACGCTGTTCATGATCTGGATGGAGCGCCGGGTGGTCGGCCGCATGCAGCAGCGGCCTGGTCCCAACCGGGTCGGGCCCTTCGGGTTGTTGCAGTCCCTGGCCGACGGGCTCAAGCTGGCGTTCAAGGAGGACATCCAGCCGGTTCTGGCCGACCGCTGGGTGTACGTGCTGGCCCCGGTGATCTCGACGGTCACCGCGTTCACGGCGTTCGCCGTGATCCCGCTCGGCGGCCAGGTGTCGATCTTCGGGCAGCAGACCGCCTTGCAGGTCGCCGACCTGCCGGTCGGGGTGCTCGTGGTGCTGGCCTGCTCGTCGTTGGGGGTCTACGGGATCGTGCTGTCCGGCTGGGCCTCGGGTTCGCCCTACCCGCTGCTGGGCTCGCTTCGCTCGGCCGCCCAGGTGATCTCCTACGAGATCGCCCTCGGGATGTCGATCGTCGCGGTGATCCTGTACTCGGGCTCGCTGTCCACGGCGGATATCGTGGCGGCCCAGTCGCGACAGTGGTGGTTCGTGTTCCTGCTGTTCCCCAGCTTCGTGGTGTTCTGCGTGTCGATGGTGGGCGAGACCAACCGCGCGCCCTTCGACCTGCCCGAGGCTGAGTCGGAGCTGGTCGGTGGTTTTCACACCGAGTACTCCTCGCTGAAGTTCGCGTTGTTCATGCTCGCCGAGTACGTCAACATGGTCACCGTCTCGGCGATGGCGACCACGCTGTTCCTCGGCGGCTGGCACGCCCCCTGGCCGCTGGCCGGTGGACCGCTGGACCGCGGCTGGTGGGGCCCGCTGTGGTTCATCGGCAAGATGCTGGTGTTCCTGTTCGTGTTCGTCTGGCTGCGCGGCACTCTGCCTCGGCTGCGTTACGACCAGTTCATGGCGCTGGGCTGGAAGGTGCTGGTGCCGGGCAGCCTGGTGTGGATCGTGCTGGTCGTCGGCGCTCGAGAGCTGCGTAACGCCGCCGTCACGCCCAGCGAGGTCCTCGTGGTCGGCGGCGTCGTGCTGGTCATGCTGCTGGTCATCGCCTTCCTGCTGCCCCAGAACAGCCCGGCGCAGCGGGAGGAAGCGCTCGAGCGCGCCCACGAGGTGCCCACCGCCGGCTCGGACTACCCCTTGCCCCCGCTGGACCTGGTGGTACCGCCGCCGCCTCGGCGCGCTGTCGTGAGTGCCGCTGTGTCGGCCGATGGTGAGCCACCGACGAGCCAGGAGGACGACCATGGGACTGCTTGATCCGGTCAAGGGTTTCGGGGTCACCTTCTCGACCATGTTCCGCAAGGTCGTGACCGAGGAGTACCCCGAGGTCAAGAAGATCCCCGCACCGCGTTTCCACGGCCGCCACCAGCTCAACCGGCACCCGGACGGGCTGGAGAAATGCGTGGGGTGTGAGCTGTGCGCCTGGGCCTGCCCGGCGGACGCGATCTACGTCGAGGGTGCGGACAACACCGACGAGGCCCGCTACTCGCCCGGAGAGCGCTACGGCGCGGTCTACCAGATCAACTACCTGCGCTGCATCGGCTGCGGCCTGTGCATCGAGGCCTGCCCGACCCGCGCGTTGACCATGACCAACGAGTACGAGGTGGCCGACGACAACCGCCAGGACCTCATCTACACCAAGGAGGACCTGCTGGCGCCGCTGCTGGCCGGGATGGAGCAGCCCCCGCACCCGATGCGGCTAGGTGACAGCGAGCAGGACTACTACGTGCAGGGCACGACCCTGGAGCGGCGTTCCGGTGCGGTAGGCGAGGAGCACCGGTGAACCCGTCGGACACCATCGGTCTCGGGGAGACCGTCGCGTTCTGGGTTCTGGGCCCGCTCGCGCTGGCTGGCGGGCTGGGCATGGTGTTCGCCCGCAACGCGGTGCACTCGGCACTGTGGCTGGCGCAGGCCATGCTGTGCCTGGGCGCGCTGTACATGGTCCAACAGGCGCCGTTCCTGGGTTTCGTGCAGATCATCGTCTACACCGGCGCGATCATGATGTTGTTCCTGTTCGTGCTGATGCTGGTGGGCAGGGAGAGTGTCGACTCGGTGGTCGAGGTGCTGCGCGGCCAGCGGGTCGCGGCCGCGTTGGGCGGGATCGGGCTGGCGGTGCTGTTGGTGGGGATGCTAGGGCGGGCCTTCGCCGAAGTCACCTCGGCGGGGCTGGCCACGGTCAACAGCGGCGGCGGCAACGTCGCCAACATCGGCCGGATCCTCTACACCGCCTATCTGTTCCCCTTCGAGCTCACCTCGGCGCTGCTGATCACCGCCGCCCTCGGCGCGATGGTGTTGGCCTTCACCGAGCGCGGCAGGGCGGGCAGGCTGACCCAGCGCGAGCGGGTGGAGGCCCGGCTGCGGGGTGCGCATCCGTCCCCGCTGCCCGGACCGGGCGTGTTCGCCACCATGACCTCGGTGGCCACTCCGGCCCTGCTGCCGGACGGCTCGGTGGCCCCCGAGTCGCGCTCCGGTCTACTGGAGTCCACCGCCCGCGACCGACTTGATGACGACGTGCGCAGCGTCGCCGGCGCCGGTGCGGACCCTCCCAGAAGGAACCCTCCCAGAAGGAACCCTCCCAGACGCGCGCTGTCCGGGCCGGTGCCACCCACCGTGGCGGAGGAGGAGGGCAGGTGAGGTGACTCCCACGTACTACCTGCTGCTGTCGGCGCTGCTGTTCACCATCGGTGCGACCGGTGTACTGGTGCGCCGCAACGCGGTCGTGGTGTTCATGTGCATCGAGCTGATGCTCAACGCGGTGAACCTGACCCTGGTCACCTTCGCCAGGATCAACGGCACGCTGGACGGGCAGATCATGGCGTTCTTCGTGATGGTCGTGGCCGCCGCCGAGGTGGTGGTGGGCCTGGCCATCATCATGGCGATCTTCAAGACCCGCCGCTCGGCCTCCGTCGACGAGGCGAACCTGCTCAAGTACTGAGGCAGTGCTTACCAGCGTGCTCGAGGTCTGAGTCAGGCGTGCAGGTGTTCCCAGGCGAGGGTTCGTTCGCCGAGTTCGGCGATCGCGGCGAGCAGGCCGAGCCGGGCGGCGCGGCGTTCGGGGTCGTCATCCATGACGTAGACCTGGTCGAAGAACTCGGCGACGGCGTGGGTGAGGTCGGTGGTGGCGCCGGTGTAGTGGTCGAGGTCGGTGATTGCGTCGACGGCGGCGCGGGTCTTGCCGAGGGTGTCGTGCAGCCGGATCTCGGCGGGTTCGGCCAGGAGTCCAGGGTCGTAGTGTGGGGCGGTGCCCGGGGGGACGATCTTGCAGGCCCGCTGCATGGTCTGGATCAATCGGTCGAAGTCGGGTGTGCCGGCCAGGGCCGCGAGTTGGGTGAGGATCGCTTCGGTGCGGGCGGGGCGTTCGGCGTGCACGAGCGCTGCCCGGATGTGCTCGACCGGCCGCCCTTCCTCGGCGAGGGCCTGTTCCAGGCGGCGGGTCAGGAACCCCGCGATGTCGTCGATGACCGCCGGTGGCACGTCGAGGGGTTGGTGCCGGGCGGCCACCGTGAGGGCGTCCATCAGGGACAGGTTGGACAGGGCTGGTTGGGTGCGGTGGACGGCGAGCGCGCCGAGGGCGGCGCGGCGCAGCGCGAACGGGTCGCTGCTGCCGGTGGGCAGGCCGACGGTGGTGGCCAGCCCGGCGAGGTAGTCGAGCCGGTCGGCCAGCGACAGGATCGCGCCGGCCGGCGTGGTGGGCAGGTGGTCGCCGGCGTGGCGGGGCAGTTCGGCCTCGTAGAGGGCCTGGGCGACGGCGGGTGGTTCGCCTGCGGCGGTGGCGTACTCGCCGGCCATGACGCCGGCGAGGCTGGTCAGTTCGGTGACCAGCTGCGAGCCGAGGTCGAACTTGGTCAGTTGCCGGGCCCGGTCGAGGGTGCGACGCTGCTGGTCGTCGAGCCCGACCAGGTCGGCGAGGTCTGCGGTGATGGCGGCGATGCGATCGGCCCGGTCGTGCATGGAGCCGAGCCGGTCGGTGAAGGTCAGGCCGGTCAGCCGTTGACGCAGTTGGGCCGGTGGGACGGCGAGGTCGGCGCGGTGGAAGAACGCGGCGTCCTCGTAGCGGGCGCGCAGTACCGCTTCGTTACCGGCGCGGACCGCGTCGGCGTCGACGGGTCCGTTGGCGACCGCGACGAAGCAGGGCAGCAGCGCGCCGTGGGTGTCACGGACCGGCAGGTAGCGCTGGTGCTTGCGCATGACGGTGGCCAGCACGGCCTCGGGCAGCCGCAGGTAGTCGGGGTCGAAACGGCCCAGCAGCGGAGTCGGTGACTCGATCAGGTAGGTGAGCTGGTTGATCAGTGCGGACTCGCTGTCGGTGTCGATGCACCCGCCGGCGGTGGCAGCCAGCTGGGTCGCGGCGGTGACGATCCGGTCCCGGCGCTCGGCCGGGTCGAGGAGGATCCCGGCGGAGTGGAGGTGGTGGAGGTAGTCCTCGGCCGCGCCGACGGTGATCACCGGCGTGGTGGCGCTACGCAGTACCCGGGTGGTTCGGCCGGCTGCGAGGGTGGATGCCCGCACCGGCACCACGTCATCGCCCCACAGCGCGAGCAGCCAGCGGATCGGCCGGGTGAAGGTCAGTCGGGGGTCGCGCCAGCGCATGTTCTTCGCCGCCCGCAGCCCGGTCACCACCCCGGCCAGCGCCCCGCTCAGCGCCTCCAGGCTGGGCCGGCCGGGCTCGTGGCGGCGTACCACGAGGTGCTCGACCCCGTTGACATCGGCCCGTTCGACCTCGCCGACGGCGACGCCCTGAGCGCGGGCGAACCCGCTCGCCGCCGCGCTCGGCGCCCCGTCGGGGCTGAACGCGGCGCTGACCTTGGGTCCCCGTACCAGCCGGGTGTGGTCGGTCTCACGGCCGGCGACCTCCTCCACGATCGCGACCAGCCGCCGTGGGGTGGCCAGCACGGTGAGCGCGCCGTGGGGTAGGCGGGTACCGGCCAGCGCGTCGAGCACCAGCCGGGGCAGCTGGTCGCGCGCGGCCCGCGCTTCGGCGGGCGGCATCTCCTCGGTGCCGATCTCGAACACCAACCGCCGCGGCCCCTCGGTGGCTGGCGTGGTGCCTTGCGGCGCCGGCCGCGCCGCTTCGGTGGGCGGCGTGGTGCCGAGCGGGTGGCCCAGCTCGGCGCGGCGGTCGATCCACAGTCGCGCGACGGAGCCCGACAGTCGCCGAATCCGGGCGAACTCGGCGGCCCGCTCCGCAGTGGACACCGCGCCGCGGGCGTCCAGCACGTTGAATGCGTGCGAGCACTTCAGCACGTAGGAGTGCGCGGGCACCGGCAGCCGCGCTTCGATCATCCGTTGCGCCTCGGCCGCGTAGGCTTCCAGCAGGGCACGGTTGGCCGTGACGTCGGCGTCGTCGAGGTAGTACCGCGACATCTCATACTCGGCCTGGCCGAACACCTCGCCGTAGCTGATGCCCGGTGCGTAGCCGATGTCCTTGAAGTGCCGCACGCCGTGGCGCGCCATCAGGATGCGTTCCACGCCGTAGGTGATCTCCACCGAAACCGGGTCGAGGTCGATCCCGCCGGCCTGCTGGAAGTAGGTGAACTGGGTGATCTCCAACCCGTCCAGCCACACCTCCCAGCCCAGCCCCCAGGCACCCAGCGCCGGCGAGGCCCAGTTGTCCTCCACGAACCGCACGTCATGCGCGCGAACGTCGATGCCCAGGGCCTCCAGGCTGCCCAGGTACAGCTGCTGCGCATCACCCGGCTCGGGCTTGAGGATCACCTGGTACTGGGTATGGCACTGGATCCGGTTGGGGTTCTCCCCATACCGGGCGTCGTCCGGCCGTACCGAGGGCTCGACGTAGGCCACCCGCCACGGCTCCGGGCCGAGCACCCGCAAGAAGGTGGCCGGGTTCAGGGTGCCGGCACCGACCTCGGTGTTCATCGGTTGCACCCGAAGGCAGCCGCGACCGGTCCAGTACCCGTCCAGGCGAGCCAGCGCGTCCTGCATCGTCAGCACGTCAGATGCTCCGTCCGTTGATCGACCCGCGCCGACCCACCGGTCGGGACATTGGGCCGGCGAGAGTGTCCTAGGTGCAGGTTACCGAGCGTGCCCGACTTCTCGGGCGGCACCCGATCAGAGCACACGCTCACTGTGGTCACACGTAGCCACCCCAACGCGGGATCAGCCGCCACTCGCCGACCCGCTCCGTGCCGCGGCTGGCGACCTCCAGCGAGCGGGCCAGCAGGCTGCGGACCGTGTCCGGGTCCTGTAGCAGGTCCAACCCCCGCCGGATGCGTCTGGTGGCCTCGCCGAGTCGATCAGGGTCGGCGGCGGTCCACCACCGTCGGTCCGGCGCGGCCGGGTCGAGGGACAGCGCGGAGTAGAAGTTCGGCAGGTCCAGCCAGCGGACGTGCACCACGCCGAGCGACAGCGGTACCGGGACGTGGTCCATCTGCTCGGCCAGGCCGTCGAGCACCTTGCGGGCCAGAGTCAGGTCGTCCCCGGACTCCACCGCGACGAGGATGTCCAGGTCTGATTCCTCGCAGGGCGCCTTCACCGAGATCGGTGACTGGGAGCCCTCGACCAGCACCGGTAGGTGACCACTCGCCGCCGCGAACAGCCGGTCAGCCAGCTCGGTGGTGAGGATCCGCGGGCGGGCGGTGACCGACTTGATGTACTCGAACGGGCCGACCCGTCGGACCCGGTAGGTGTTGGGATCCTGGCGCAACGTCGTGTCCAACGCGGTGAAGTCCCGTGGCCACATCCGCCCGCCGCCCTCGTCGACCCGGAACGCCGTCTCCGCCGACCGAAAGACCGCCAACGGCGCGGCGTGCGCAGCCTGCGGTGCGCGCCAGTCGCCTGGAAGCTGGGCTGGACCGCCACGGCGTGGGCCACCGCGGAGGCACCGACGCGGTCAGCGCCGGGTACGAAGGAGTTGACGGTGAGGTAGACCAGGCCCTCGATCGAGTGCGCGAGCACTGTGTGGCGCCAGCCGGTCGGCACGAACACCACGTCACCGGGCACGCAGCAAAACCGCCTGGCCTGCTCCCCGTCGCGGCTCAACCTCGCCTCACCGACCCCGGAGACGAACAGGAACGTCTGTTCCATATCGGCGTGCACGTGCTCCGGGACGGCTGCGCTGCCCGGTACCCGGACCAGGAACGTCTCGGTGGCCAGCGACTCCTCGCGACGCACCAGGAAGTCGTTGGCGTGCGTGCCAAAGTCGAACACCTCGCCATCGGTGGACCGGGCATGCACAGGAACCGGCATGCGTCCAGTCGGCGCAGCGCTCCCGGTGCGGGTCGATCGGGCCGCCGATGTGGCGGTGTCCTCGACGAGCCGAGTGTAGAAGCTGGCCATCGCCCTGGCGGCGTCCGACCATGACGGCAGGGTCAGCTCCCCGACCGTCGGGACGTGGGCCTGGGCAGCCAGCAGCTTCTCGACGGCTCGGGTGTCATCCCAGGGCTGGACCGTCAGCCACCGACCCTGCTCCAGACCGGTGCCATACAGACCGGTGCCGCCGGTCGGGACAGGGCTGATGATCCGCCGGCCGAGCTGCAACGCGGCGACCAGGACCCCGCTGGAGTACAACTGCCGATACGGCAGGGCGACCCACTCCATCTCGCCGAGCAGCCGCCAGAACCGCTCTTCGGGGACGAACCCCGGCTGGTAGTCCAACCCGGGGTACTCCACGGCAAGCTCGGCCAGGCCACGGTGGACCTCCGGTTCGTCCACGTGTCCGGCGACGACCATCCGGGCCTGCGCGCCGAGGGCCTGCAGGTAGGCGCGAGCGAACCCGACCGTCCTCTTGTAGCCGCGTAGGCGCCCCAGCAGTCCCACTGACCCCGTCACCACCGACGCGGTCGGCGGCGTGGGAAGCGCAAACCTCGGGTGCGGCAGGTGCAGCACGCGGTGCGGCAGGCCCGGCCGAGTCGACCTGGCCTCCGCCTCATGATCCGCGGAAAAGAAATGCACCCCGGCCGTCAGCTCATCCACCAACCGCAGGAACGCCGCCAATTCCGGCGTAGCCTCGTGCGGGCGAACATTGTGCACCGTCTGGACAATCTTCGCGCCACGCGCCACCAGACCACACAACATTGCGGCCGCCGCATCCACGCCAAGCTGGTGGGCCAGCTTTTCCGGCCAGTGCAGGTGCACAATCGTGGCGGCGTCGACCTTGACCGGGTGCCCGAGCGGGCGGGTCGCGGGCCCGGGCACATCACAGCACAGGCCCGGGCGCACGACGCGGACACCCTGCGCTGCAAGGGCGGCCTCTGCCTCCGCCACGTACGGATTCCAGCTGCACACCTCGGGAACCTGCACCACCGCCACGCCGCGGCACGCAGCCGGGCGACCGGCAGCTGCGCCTACCCGGGTGCTCGGCCGGCTGGCCGGGATGAGCCAGGGAACGACCTGGCGAAGCAGGGACCGCACCGAGTCCCGGTAGTCGAATCCGCGGAGGATCTCCCGGCCATGCTCGCGCATCCGCTGGCACGTGTCGGCGTCCACCATCGCCGCGTGCCGCAGGGCCTCAGCCAGGCTGGCCGGATCACACGGCTCGGCGAGGTACCCCGACCGGCCGTCGACAACAAGCTCCGCCAAACCACCCGCTCGTGTCGCGACGACCGGCACGGCCCCAGCGGCGTAAGCCTCCAGCGGGATCCGCCCGAACGGCTCGACCCGCGACGGCACGATCACACCCATGATCGACCGGTGCGCCAGCAGGCCACGCACCTCGGGAGAGAACCGCGTCAGCAGGCTGACATCCAGTTGCTCGTGCGCCACCCGCCCGGCCACACGCTGCTGGTAAGGCGAGAGGTCCACACCCTCGCCGACCGCCGCCAGCACGACATGTGGCGTCCACACCCCGCAATCGCGGAGAAGGCACAGGGCGTCCACGAGATCGTCGAAGCCCTTCTCCGGCACTGCACGACCCATCGCCAGCCAGAAACCGTCCCGCGCGGCGGGTGGCAAGCCAGCCACGCCAGCTGCCTTCGGCTCGGAGCCCACCCCGCTGACACCGTTGCGCAGGTCGACGACCGCCGAGGCGGGCACGCCGATCTGCTCCGTCAGGTGCGAACGCATGTAACCCGAGATCGCGGCGATCCGCACACCCACCTCAGCCGCGCGCCGCAGGACTCACGTTCCCACACTGTCCGCTCAACCAGTTCAGGCTGTACCAGAAGTGTGCTGGTCCGCGGAACGATGACCGTCGTCCACGCCGAACCTACTGTGGATCGTGCCGCCGCACCCGAGAATCCGACATCGCAGAGCACGATGAGCCCGCCCCGATACTCCCCACGCAGCCGTGAGACTTCCCGCTCCACAGCGCCGGTCAAGGCCGGTTCATCGTGACGGTTCAGCTCGGCCTGGTTGCCCTCCAGTGTGCATACCTCGACCCGCCGGCCGGACCGACCAAGCGCCTCCTCCACGGCACGGCGCCATTCCAGATGCCAGCTGTCGCCGACTTCATCGACGCGCATCGGCAGGACGACCAGGTCGATGTCGACGGGCAACACCTCGGCGAGGACCTCGATCAGTGCCCGGTTGGACCATCCCGCGCCACTCCCGCACCCGTAGAACCCGTCAAGAACCGCGACAGCGACCACACTGCGATCCGGACGGGCCGGAGACTGCCGGGTGTCCACCGTCACCACCGCCAGGCGAAGTACGTCGAAAGCGCTGGGCAGCGACAACCATTCTCAACCGTCGATACCGGGATAGTATCCAGTACCTCACTCATCCCATGCTCACCTATCTGTTTGCCGGCCAATGCATAAGCCACCGCTCATGGAGCCTCCCCGTCAATAACGACGGGAGCCCTCAGCGCTCAGTGACGGAAACCTTCGGTAAACTCCACCGCCTGGTCCCTGCGGCCGACGGGATGGAGGTACCTTGGACCCTGGCAGGCACTCTGGCCATCATCCACGACTGGTTACTCGGAGGGTTGATGGATCGTCGCGTGTTCATGGCGGTGGGCGGCTCGGCCCTGACCCAACTCGCGTGGACCGCGGTGAACACCGAACCGGCTCGACTGGCTGCTGCCCTCAACGGCGGGCAGGTGGGCGCTACCTTGATCGAGCAGGTGGAGGAGACAATCCCTCAGCTGCGCCGGCTGGATGACCACCAGGGCGGGGGCGGTGCGAACCTCACCTACGTCAACGCCCAGTTCCAGGTGGTGGGCCGGCTTCTCCAGACAGCTGACCACGGCGGGCAGGTCACCCGGCGCCTGTTGGTCGCGTTGGCCGAGCTCGGGCAGTTGGCCGGGTGGATGGCGGCCGATTGCGAACGTCACGGGCTGGCCCAGCGCTACTACCTGACCGCGCTGCGCGCTGCCCACAACGCCGGCGACAAGCCGCTCAGCGCCAACGCGCTGAGCGCGATGGCCTACCACGCCGCCAGCCGCGAGCAGGCGAGCGATGCGATCAGTCTGGGCACCGCCGCGGTGGAGATGGCCCGCCGTAGTCCCGTCACCGTCCAGGCCCTGGTCACCAGCCGACTCGCCTACGGCTACGCGCTCGTCGGTGACGCCGAGCGCTTCCACGCGGCATACGGCCGGGCCCGTGAGCTGAGTGAGCATCCCACCGGTCACCGGCCGCGCTGGGCTTATTACGTCAACCCGCAGTTCGTGGACGGTGCCTGTGGCTACTATCAGGTCAGCCTGGCGAGAACCTGCTCCCACAACAGTCGACGTCATTTCGGCAACGCGGTCACCCTGCTTACCCTCAGCGCGAGCGTCGCGCCCGATTACCAGTACCAGCGCGACGCATTACTGGACGGCACGTGGCTGGCGATAGCCCACATTGGCCGCGGAGAGCTGGAACAGGCATGTGAGGTCGGACGAACCGCCCTGGAGCGCCTGCCCCACGTCAACTCACCGCGCTGCCTGGCGCAACTGGGCCGTCTTGCGGGCGAGCTACGCGCCCGCAAGATCAACTCTCATGTCCGCGAGTTCTCCACCGAACTGGACCGCAGGCTCAAACTGGTCGCATAACCAGTGCTACTGCCCCTCACTGACTCTCGTTGCCTCCTCCCTCGACCATCCCCGCGCCCGCACGCGCCGAGGTGGTGGTGGGCCTGGCCATCATCATGGCGATCTTCAAGACCCGCCGCTCGGCCTCGGTCGACGAAGCGAACCTGCTCAAGTACCGACCCATCCGCTCATGATCGTGGTCTGTGTGCCGCCAGTGACAATCCGTGTCGTTCCCGGCACCCAAACCCCGATCATCCTGCAGCCACCACGTCCAGGCTCAGCCCGTGGCGGCACCGGATGATGCGCACCCGGGCACCGATCGCCAGCGTCGTCGGCTACCACCGTCGTCTCGGTCAGGGTGCCGGCTTGCTACGAGCGGCGCTGCTCACCGGGCGCGACGAGGGGGTGGTGGGTTGACATAGCAGCCCCCCTAAGCTTGGGGCGACGGTGACGACGTGGTAGCCGGCGCTGCCTCGGTGCGCTGGAGTGCTACCAGACCTGCCTGCTCATACCGACGAACGGAGTACCCGGCATGACCGAGGTCTTGCCCGCGGTGGGTACGGCCGTGGGCGTCGCGCACTATGCCTGGCTGCTCGTCGCGCTGCCGGCTCTGGGCGCGCTGGTGCTGCTGGTCGGGGGCCGCCGCACCAACGCCTGGGGGCACCTGCTGGGCTGCGCGACAGTGCTCACGGCCTTCGGCTACGGCGTGGCGCTGTGCTCGGAGTGGCTGGGCCTGGACGCGTCGCAGCGGACCCGGGAGCTGGGGGTGGGCACCTGGTTCGCGATCAACTCGCTGCAGGTCGACTACGGTCTGCGGCTCGATCCGCTGTCGCTGACCTTCGTGCTGCTCATCACCGGCGTCGGCGGCCTGATCCACCTCTACGCGATCGGCTACATGGCGCACGACCCCGGGCGGCGCCGGTTCTTCGGGTACTTCAACCTGTTCGTCGCGGCGATGCTCGTGCTGGTGCTGAGCAACAACTTCGTCACGCTCTACCTCGGTTGGGAAGGCGTGGGCCTGGCCTCCTACCTGCTCATCGGCTGGTACCAGGATCGCCCGAGCGCGGCGACGGCGGCGAAGAAGGCCTTCCTGATGAACCGGGTCGGCGACGTCGGCCTCGCGCTGGCGATCTTCCTGATCTGGCGCTCGCTGGGCACCGTGCGGTTCTCCGAGGTGTTCGCCCGCGCCGGGCAGATCGGCGGCCCCACCCTGCTGGCGATCACCCTGCTGCTGCTGCTGGGGGCGTGCGGCAAGTCCGGTCAGTTCCCGCTGCAGGCCTGGTTGCCCGACGCGATGGAGGGTCCGACCCCGGTCTCGGCCCTGATCCACGCCGCGACGATGGTGACCGCCGGGGTGTACCTGATCGCCCGGTGTCACCCGCTGTATGACCTCAGCGTGACCGGCCGGCTGGCCGTCGCGGCGGTCGGGGTGGTCACCCTGCTGATCGGGTCGGTCATCGGCTGCGCCTACGACGACATCAAGAAGGTGCTGGCCTACTCCACGGTCAGCCAGATCGGGTACATGATCCTCGCGGTCGGGCTGGGTCCGGCCGGTTACGCGCTGGGCATCGTGCACCTGCTGACCCACGGCTTCTTCAAGGCCGTCTTGTTCCTGGGCGCGGGCTCGGTCATGCACGGGATGCATGACGAGATCGACATGCGCCGGATGGGCGGGCTCGCTGGGCACCTGCCGATCACCTTCGTCATGTTCACCTCGGGCTACCTGGCGATCATCGGGTTCCCGTTCCTGTCCGGCTACTACTCCAAGGATGCGATCATCGAGGCCGCGTTCGGTGCCGGCGGTTGGGCGGGTGGGGTTCTCGGCGGCATCGCGATGCTGGCGGCGGGGCTCACCGCCTTCTACATGACCCGCCTGATGCTCATGACGTTCTTCGGCGAGGAGCGCTGGCGCACCCTGCGCAGCGCCGACGGCGAGGAGTACCACCCGCACGAGTCGCCACCGGTGATGTGGGTGCCGATGGTGCCGCTGGCCATCGGCTCGCTGGCCGCCGGCTACTTCCTGGCCTCGGGCGAGCGGTTGGTGCGCTGGTTGGAGCCCTCGGTGGGCCCACTGGTGGCTGCGGCCGCCCCGTTCCCGGTCGTGTTGGTCCCGCTGTTCACCGTGCTGGTCTCCGCGTCGGGTGTGCTGCTCGCCTGGCTGGTCGTCGGCCGCAACCCGGTGCCGGTGGTCAAGCCCGAGCGGGTCTCGCTGCCGGTGGCCGCGGCCAGGGCCGACCTCTATGCCAACACGATCAACGAGACGGTCATCGCGCGACCCGGTACCTGGCTGACCCGGGCGCTGGTGTTCGTGGACAACAAGGGGGTCGACGGAGTGGTCAACGGCACCGCGGCGCTGCTGGGCGGCACGTCGGGCCGGGTGCGGCGGCTGCAGACCGGCTTCGTCCGCAGCTACGCGCTGGGCATGCTCGGGGGCTCCATCGTGGTGATCGCCGTGCTGCTGGCGGTGAGCTACTCATGACCGCGGTGTCAACAGGGGGTCTTGTGCTGCTGGCGATGCTGCTGCTGCCGTTGGTGGGCAGTGTGCTGGTCGCCCCGATGCGCTCGGCCCCGGCCGCGGCCAAGGCCACCGGGCTGGTGTTCGCGCTGGGGGAGCTGGTGCTCGCCGCGCTGGCCTGGTCGGGTTACCACCCGGGCGGCGGGCGCCTTCAGCTGACCTTGTCCACCCCGTGGATCCCGGCCTTCGGGACCCGCTTCGCGCTGGGAGTCGATGGCATCGCGCTGGTGATGATCGCGCTGACCAGCGTGCTGGTGCCGATCGTGATGGGTTCCTCCTGGGCGGAGAGACTGCCCGAGGGCCGCACCCCGGCGGGGTTCTACAGCCTGTTGCTGGCCCTGGAGTCGTTGCTCGTCGGCGTCTTCGCCGCCACCGACGTGTTCCTGTTCTACCTGTTCTTCGAGGTCATGCTGGTGCCGATGTACTTCCTGATCGGCCGCTTCGGCGGCCCGCGACGGCAGTACGCGGCGGTCAAGTTCTTCCTGTACTCGCTGCTCGGTGGGCTGGTCATGCTGGCCAGTGTGATCGGGTTGTTCGTGGTGAGCGCCGACCGGCTGGGTCGGGGCACCTTCGACTGGGCGGCCCTGGCGCGTATCGCCGCAAGCATCCCGCAGGGCACCCAGATCTGGCTGTTCCTCGGGTTCTTCGTCGCGCTCGCGATCAAGGCGCCGTTGGTGCCGCTGCACACCTGGCTGCCCGACGCCGGTGCGGAGGCCCCGATAGGCGCCGGCGTGCTGCTGGTCGGCGTGATGGACAAGGTGGGCATCTACGGCTTCCTGCGCTACTGCCTGCCGCTGTTTCCGAGCGCGTCGCGCGTGCTGGCCCCGCTGGTGCTGGTGCTCGCCGTGGTCGGGGTCCTGTACGGCGCGCTGCTCGCGGTCGGCCAGTCGGACATGAAGCGGTTCGTCTCCTACACCTCGGTGGCGCACTTCGGCTTCATCGCGCTCGGGGTGTTCGCCTTCTCCACCCAGGCGCAGGCGGGCGCGGTGCTCTACATGGTCAACCACGGTATCTCCACCGGGATGCTGTTCATCGTGGTCGGCATGCTGATGGCCCGCGGTGGCTCCAGGCTGATCAACGACTACGGCGGCGTGTCCAAGCTCGCCCCGGTGCTGGCCGGGATGATGCTGCTCGCCGGGCTGTCCTCGCTGGCGTTGCCCGGCACCAACTCGTTCGTCTCGGAGTTCATGGTCCTCATCGGCTCCTACCCGCGGGCGTCGGTGTACACGATCCTGGCCACCACGGGGATGATCCTGGCCGCGCTGTATGTGTTGTGGTTCTACCAACGCCTCATGCAAGGACCGGTGCGCGGCGCGGCGCTGGAGGGGCCGGGCACCGCGACGGCGCCCGAGGCGGCGGCGAGGCGGCGGCGCGCCCGGTTCCCCGACCTGTCGGTTCGCGAGGTCGTTGTGCTGGCGCCCCTGGTGGCGCTCATCCTGCTGCTCGGGCTCTACCCGCAGCCGGTGTTGAATGTGATCACCCCGTCGGTCGGGGCCACGCTCACCGAGGTCGGCCTGTCCGACCCGGTCGTCGGGCAGGGAGGCAGCTGAGGTGCTCGGCGGAGCGTTTGCCACGCAGGTGCCGCACGTGCAGGCGCCGGCGGTCGACTACGGGGCGATGGCACCGGTACTGGTGGTGCTCGGGGCGGCGTGCCTCTCCGTGCTGGTGGAGGCGTTCGTGGCCCGCTCCGCGCGGTGGTGGGCGCAGGTCGCGCTGACCTTGCTCACACTGGGGGCGGCGGGCGCGGCGCTGGGCGCGCACCTGTACTCGTTCTCCCGCGGCTCGGGCAACGTGGTGACGCTGGCCGGGACGGTGGCCATCGACGGCCCCACGCTGTTCTTATGGGGGACGCTGCTGGTCCTGGGCTTGGCATCGGTGCTGCTCATCGCGGATCGGTCGGTGGAGCCCGGCGGCGCGTTCACCGCCGACGCAGCGGTGCGTCCGGGCACCGCGCGGGACCGCGCCCAGGCGGGTGGCGCGGTCGGCACCGTGACCGGGACCGTCATGCAGACCGAGGTCTTCCCGCTGTTCTTGTTCTCCCTGGGCGGGATGATGGTCTTCCTCGCGGCCAACGACCTGCTCACCATGTTCATCGCGCTGGAGGTGCTCAGCCTGCCGCTGTACCTGATGTGCGGGCTGGCCCGGCGCCGCCGGCTGCTGTCCCAGGAGGCGGCCGTCAAGTACTTCCTCCTCGGAGCGTTCTCCTCAGCGTTCTTCCTGTACGGGGTGGCGCTGCTGTACGGCTACGCGGGCTCGGTCACCCTGTCCCGGATCGCTGCGGCCTCGGTGGGCACCGACCGGTCGGACACGCTGCTGTTCGGCGGCCTGGCGCTGCTGGTGATCGGGCTGCTGTTCAAGGGCTCGGTCGGGCCGTTCCACACCTGGACCCCGGACGTCTACCAGGGCGCGCCGACGCCGGTGACGGCGTTCATGGCGGCCTGCACCAAGGTGGCCGCCTTCGGCGCCATCCTGCGGGTGCTCACGGTGGCGTTCGAGGGCACCCGCTGGGAGTGGCGCGGCCTGCTGTGGGGTGTCGCGATCGTGTCGATGGTGATCGGTGCGGTGCTCGGCCTGACCCAGACCGACGTCAAGCGCATGATCGCCTACTCGTCGGTGGCGCACGCCGGGTTCCTGCTGGTCGGCGCGATCGCACTGACCGCCCAGGGCCTGTCCGGCACGATGTTCTACCTGCTCGCCTACGGCTTCACCACACTGGCGGCGTTCGGTGTGGTCACCCTGGTGCGTGACGCGGATGGTGAGGCCACCCACCTGTCCCAGTGGGCCGGGCTGGCCAAGCGCTCACCGCTGACCGCCGCCGTGTTCGCCTTCCTGCTCTTCGCGCTCGCCGGCATCCCGCTGACCAGCGGGTTCACCGCGAAGTTCGCGGTGTTCAGCGCCGCCCTCGCGGACGGGATGGCGCCGTTGGTGGTGGTGGCGCTGGTGGCCAGCGCGGTGGCCGCGTTCTTCTACGTGCGGGTGGTGGTGCTGATGTACTTCAGCGAGCCCGCCGCAGACGGTCCGACGGTGAGTGTGCCCGGGGGGTTCACCACCGCCGCGATCACGCTCGGCGTGGTGGTCACCCTGCTGCTCGGGGTGCTGCCCACCTTCGCCCTGAACTGGGCCGCGCTCGGCGTGTTCGCCTCCTGATCCAGCGATGAGCAGGTCGACATCCGAGCAGGTCGCCGGCGTGGAGCTGGCCGACCCGGAGCTGCGCGTCGTGCTGGAGCGGGGCTTGACGCAGGTGGAGGAGCTGCTGCGCCGGGAGGTGCAGAGCGAGTTCCGCTTCCTCACGGAGACCTCGCTGCACCTGGTCGAGGCCGGTGGCAAGCGCTTCCGGTCACTGTTCACCCTGCTCGCCGGCCAGTTCGGGCCGGGCGGGTTGGGCCAGGGCGGCCGGATGGCCGACGTGGTGCGCGCCGCCGCCGTCGTGGAGCTGGTTCATCTCGCCACGCTCTACCACGACGACGTGATGGACGAGGCCACCATGCGCCGAGGGGCGGTGAGCGCCAACGCCCGCTGGGACAACACCGTCGCGATCCTCACCGGTGACTTCCTGTTCGCGCACGCCTCCCGCCTGGTCGCCGACCTCGGACCGGACGCGGTGCGGATCATCGCCCGCACCTTCGCCGAGCTGGTCACCGGTCAGATGCGCGAGACCCTGGGCCCCACCGCCGGCACCGACCCGGTGGCGCACTACCTGGCGGTGGTGGCGGAGAAGACCGGCTCGCTGATCGCCACCGCGGGCCGGTATGGCGCGATGTTCTCCGGCGCCCCGCAGGAGCGCGTCGACGCGCTGCGCCGGTTCGGCGAGGTGATCGGCACCGCGTTCCAGATCTCCGATGACATCATCGATATCGCCTCACCGGCCGCCCAGTCCGGCAAGACGCCGGGGACCGACCTCCGCGAGGGGGTCCGCACCCTGCCGATGCTCTACGCGCTGGCCGAGCCCGGTCCGCGGGTCGACCGGCTCCGGGTACTGCTGGCCCGTCCGCTGACCGACGACGCGCTGATCACGGAGGCGCTGCGGCTACTGCGCGAGTCACCTGGTCTGGACCGGGCGGTGCGTACCCTGCGCTCCTATGCCGACCTGGCTCGCGCCGAGCTCGCGGTGCTGCCCGCCTGCCCGGCCCGCGACGCGCTCGCCTCGGTCACCGACTACCTCGCCGCCCGCACCGGCTGACCCCCGCCTTGCTTGCGCTGCCGGCCACTCGCCGCCTCCCGAGCCGTTGTCGCGTGCAGACGCCGTCATGGTGATCGGGTCACGGTCACGCGGGCGAAGCGGCGTCGTCCGAGCTGCAGGACCCAGGTACCCTTGCCGAGGGTGGCGTGCTCATCGGCGACGGCTTCACCGTCGACGCGGACACCGCCGCCTTTGATTCCTCGCCGAGCGTCACTCAACGATGACGCGAAACCGAGAGCGACCAGAATTCGCGGAACATAGTTCTCCGGGGTCGTGTGGTGCTCCATTTCTGAGGGCACGTCCCTGCGGACGAAAACCCGATCGAACTCCGCTTCGGCGTCAGCCGCGGCCTCGGCGCCATGGAACATGTTGATCATCTCGCGGGCAAGGCGTCGCTTGAGCACAACGCCACCGGATTCGGCGAGCATCGCGTCCTTATCGCTGGGCCACAGGTCCAAGGCGAGACGCACATAGGCCGGCATGGCATCATCTGGAAGAGACATCACTTTGCCGAAGACTTCCCTCGGATCCTCCGCGACACCGATGTAGTTGCCGATGCTCTGGCTCATCTTCTTCTTGCCGTCGACACCGACCAGCAGTGGAGCGCAGACGACCGCCTGGGGCTGCTGCCCCGCGCGCTGTTGCAGTGTCCGGGCAAGCATGCAGTTGAAGTACTGGTCCGTGCCACCCAGCTCCACATCGGCGTTAACCGCCACTGAGTCCTGCCCCTGGAGCAGTGGATAAATAAACTCGATCAATGAAATCGGCTCGTTCGCGTCAAACCGCTTACTGAAGTCATTGCGCTCAAGCAGCTGCGCGACCGTCGCCTGCGCCGTCAGCTCCAGCGCACCGGCCATATCCAGCGAGTTGAGCCATTCGGAGTTCCGCCGGACTTCGAGGTTGTCCGGTGACAAGATCTCCAACAGGCTAGCCATGCAAGACTGGACATAAGTGTGGACCTGCTCAGCGGACAGCCGCACCCTGGTCGCGGATCGCCCTGAGGGGTCGCCCACCCGCGCGGTGAAGTCGCCGATCACTAACACGGCCGTGTGGCCCAGCTCCTGGAACCGCCGCAGCCTCCTCAGCGGCACTGACCATCCCCAGGTGACCGCAGGGGCAGTGGGGTCGACACCGAACTTGACCCTCAGTGGCTCCCCCCGACGTAGCTTGTCCACAAGCGTATCCGCTGGCGCGGCGCTGAACCCGTCCTCCAGCAGGTAGGCGGCCTGCGCCTCCGGGTCGTCGGCAACGCCTGGAGGGGCTGGGGGGACGTGGTAGGCCATGTGTCCTGCTCTTCGGCGATGAAAAGGAATGAGGCTCGACGAGTCTAGATGGCCGTTCCTGCCGGATCCCAGGCGTGTCACTGCCCAGAATGACCGCAGGCAGCGTCCAGGATCGCCTTGCGTCGTAACAGCCTCGCCGGGGTCTGCTCCCGCGCCGTCCGGCTCCACCGCCTGGCGCGTGCCCTGCTCGATCTTCTTCAACCGACTCGCGCTCCGGCCGCACAGGCCGGCGACCCGCTCTCGACAACCCCCGTCGCACTGCAACAGCTCACTTTCGACGATCAAGCTACGGCCACACGGCAATGGCACATCGTCGCTGCCTGGACTGCGGCTGTGCTGAAGTGCAGTCGCGGCGGGGCGTTGCCGGCCAGGCCACCCACCCTGACCATCAGCCGGCGGGACCTCGGGCGCCGCGCTCGGACCGGGCGGAGTTGATCAACCGGGCGAACGCATCGGAGTGCAGGGAGGCCAGCTGCGGGCCGGTCTCGTGGGCCACCGCGGCGGCGTGTTCGGCCATCACGGCGGTAGCCCGCAGCGCGGCCTTGGTGGCGATCACCAGGTCACGGGGAGCCGCCGCGACCCGACGCGCGAGCTCCACCGCGGCGGCCACCACCGCCTCGTGCGCGGCGGCCGAGCGGGGCTCGCCCGCCACGTCGACCATGCGGTACGCCAGCCCGGTGCGCACCGCCTCGTGGGCGTCCAGCGGCTCGCCGAACAGCGTCATCGCCGCGGCGGTCTGGGCGCCGGCAGCGCGTTGCACCAGCCACGTCATGCCGCCACCGGGATGGATGCCCAACTGCAGGAAACGCGCGTCGAAGGAGGCGCCGGGGCCGACCAGGCGAAGGTCGCAGGCCAACGCCAGGTTGAGCCCGGCCCCCACCGCGGGCCCGTTGACGGCGGCGATGGTGGGCAGCGCGGCATTCGCGACAGCCAGGAAACCGGCGTAGATGCGGTGCAGGCCGGCGGCCGAGCCCGACTCACCAGCGGCGGCGAGCACACCGAGATCAGCCCCGGCGCAGAACGCCGGCGGAGCACCGGTGATCACGACGGCGTGCACCGACTCGTCGCCGTCACACGCCGCGACGGCCCGGGCCAGCCGGTCGGACAGCTCCAGGCCCAGCGCGTTGCGGCGGGCCGGATCGGACACCGTCAGCACGGCGACGCCACCCCGACGCTCCAGCAACACGTCCATACTCGTGAGTGTCTATCAGTGCTGGAGCACTCAACGCCACTCACGAGGTTTCAACCATAATGCGAGTCGGCACCGCGCGCCGATATCTGATGTGCCCGCCGCGGTACTTCACGGTGCGCTACATGATCAACTCCTGGATGGACCCCACCCGGCCGGTCGACACCGCGCGGGCGATGGCGCAGTGGACAGCGCTGGCCGACACCTACCGCGCGCTGGGGCACACCGTGGAGGTGGTCGATCCCGAACCGGGCCTGCCGGACATGGTGTTCGCGGCCAACGCCGGCACCGTGATCGACGGCGTCGTGCTGGGCGCCCGGTTCCGGCACGCGGAGCGGGCCGCTGAGGCGGAGCACTACCGGCGCTGGTTCCTCGCGCACGGCGCGCCCGACGTGGTGATGCCCAGTGCGGTCAACGAAGGCGCGGGGGACCTGGTCTGGACCGGCACCCTGCTGCTGGCCGGTAGCGGGTTTCGCACCGAGCCGGCGGCGCACGCCGAGGCGCAGGAGCTGTTCGGGGTGCCGGTGATCTCGCTACGGCTGGTCGACCCCTACTACTACCACCTCGACACCTGCCTGCTGGTGCTCGACGACTCCCGCTGCGCGCCGCTGGTCGCCTACTACCCGGCGGCGTTCTCGCCGGGCTCGCGGCGGGTGCTGGCCCGGTTGTTCCCCGACGCGGTGATCGCCGGCCCGGCGGACGCGGCGTGCCTGGGGCTCAACGGCGTCTCTGACGGCCACTCGGTGGTGCTGCCGCGGGAGGCGGTGCAGCTGGGCCGCGCGCTGGCCGTCCGCGGCTTCGAGCCCGTGTTCGTCGACGTCTCCGAGCTTCGCCGAGCCGGCGGTGGTCCCAAGTGCTGCACCCTGGAGCTGCGTGCCTGACCGCGCTCGACGCGCCCGGTGTGTCCGCGCGGTGTGCCGCCGGGAGGCCGGCCGCGGAACCCCGCACCTGGCGAGTGCGTTGCAGTAATCGGAGCCCGAGCACAACGGGAGGCTGATGAACTGTGCACAACCACGTCAACGGGCTGAAGACCGCGCTGCTGCTCGGCGGGCTGTCGGCGCTGGTGGTGCTGATCGGGTCGTTCTTCGGCCGCGGCGGGTCGCTCATCGCGCTGGTGCTCGTGGTCGGGATGAACGCCTACGCCTACTTCAACTCCGACAGGATCGCGTTGCGCGCGATGCACGCCGTGCCGGTATCCGAGCCCGAGCAGCCCATGATGTATCGCATCGTGCGGCAGCTGGCGACCGACGCGCGGGCGCCGATGCCGCGGCTGTACGTCAGCCCGACCCCGGCACCCAACGCCTTCGCCACCGGCCGCAGCCCGAGGCACGCCGCGGTGTGCTGCACCGTCGGGATTCTGGAGCTGTTGAACGAGCGGGAGCTGCGCGGGGTGCTCGGCCACGAGCTGTCGCACGTCTACAACCGGGACATCCTCATCTCCTCCGTCGCCGGGGCACTGGCCGGCATGGTGAGCGCGCTGTCGAACCTGGCGATGTTCGCGGGCGTGCTCGGCGGTGGCGGCAGGGACCGCTCGAACCCGATCGCGATGCTGCTCATCGCGCTGCTCGGCCCGATCGCGGCCGGCATCGTGCAGATGGCGGTGAGCCGGTCGCGGGAGTACCAGGCCGACGCCTCCGGCGCTGAGCTCACCGGTGACCCGCTGGCGCTGGCCAGCGCATTGCGCAAGCTGGAGCGGGGGACCCAGCTGGCGCCGCTTCGCCCCGAGCCCGCGCTGGTCACGCAGTCCCATCTCATGATCGCCAACCCGTTCCGGGTGAGCGATGGCGCCGCCCGGTTGTTCTCCACCCACCCACCCATCGCCGAGCGGGTGCACCGCCTGGAGGAGATGGCTCGACACCGGCTGCCCTGACCCGCCGTCCCCCGCGCGTCGCCGCTAGGTCAGCGTGGACCGGGCGATGTCCATGACGTACTGGCCGTAGCCCGACTTCGCCAGCGACTGGCCCAGTGCGTAGCAGGCGTCGGCGTCGATGAAGCCCATCCGCAGCGCGATCTCCTCCAGGCAGGCGATGCGGACCCCCTGCCGGTGTTCGAGCACCTGGACGAACTGGCCGGCCTCCAGCAGCGACTCGTGGGTTCCGGTGTCCAGCCAGGCGAAGCCCCGGCCCAGGTCGACCAGCGTCGCCCGACCCTGCCGCAGGTAGTGCACGTTCACATCGGTGATCTCCAGCTCGCCGCGCGCCGACGGGGTGAGCGAGCGAGCGACCTTCACCACGTCGTTGTCGTAGAAGTACAGGCCGGTGATCACCTTGTTCGAGCGGGGAGCCGCCGGCTTCTCCTCAATGGAGATCAACTTTCCGGCGGCGTCGACCTCGCCGACCCCGTAGCGCCGCGGGTCTTTGACCGGGTACCCGAACAGCACGCAACCGTCCAAGCTCGCCACGCACCGCTGGAGCCGGCCGGAGAAGCCCGGACCGTAGAAGATGTTGTCGCCCAGCACCAGCGCGACCGGGTCGTCTCCGATGAAGTCCGCGCCGATCACGAACGCTTCGGCCAGGCCGCCCGGCCGAGCCTGCTCGGCGTAGCTCAGCCGCAGCCCCAGCGCGGTGCCGTCACCGAGCAGGCGGCGGAACAGCGGCAGGTCCGCCGGGGTGGAGATGACCAGGATCTGCCGGATCCCGGCCAGCATGAGCACCGAGAGCGGGTAGTACACCATCGGCTTGTCATACACCGGCAGCAGCTGCTTGCAGACGGCCTGGGTGACCGGGTGCAGCCGGGTGCCACTGCCGCCGGCCAGCACGATCCCCTTCACCGATAGTTGGTGAACTGCAGGGCGACGCCGAAGTCGTGGCTCTTCAACAGGGCGATGACGGCCTGCAGGTCGTCGCGCTTCTTGCCCGAGACGCGCAGCTGGTCGCCCTGGATCTGAGCCTGCACACCCTTGAGCTTCTCGTCCCGGACCGCCTTGGCGATCTCCTTGGCCTTGTCCTGGCTGATGCCCTGCAGGATTCGTCCGGTGCTCCGGTAGACCTTGCCCGAGACGGCCGGCTCGTCCACCTCGAAGGACTTCAGCGAGATGCCCCGCTTGACCAGCTTGCTCTTGACCACGTCGATGGCGGCGCGGCAGCGCTCCCCGGTCTGCGCCTCGATCGTCATCGCCTCGTCACCGGCCCAGGACACCTTCGCCCCGGTGCCTCGGAAGTCGAACCGGGTCGACAGCTCCTTGGCCGCCTGGTTGAGCGCATTGTCCACTTCTTGCCGGTCCACCTTGCTGACCACATCGAACGACGGATCCGCCACCGCAGCCTCCTCCCGCCCCGCCGGTGCGGAACCTTACCCGCCACGCTGGCATGACCCTGTGTAGTATCGTGACCCACGGCCGGCGCACCCGGCCACCAGGCGGGTTGCCCGAGCGGCCAATGGGAGCGGACTGTAAATCCGTCGGCTGATGCCTTCCAAGGTTCGAATCCTTGACCCGCCACCCAGCACGAACAGCCCCTGGCCTGCGCGCGAGGATGCCTTCCGCGTCCGCACCGGCTCCGGACCCCGAATCATGTCCTCACTCCGCAACCTCGCCATCGCGGTGCTCCGCCGAGCCGGCTACACCAACATCGCCCCAGGCCGGCGCTGGGCCGGTTACAACGTCAACCACCCACTCACCCTGCTCGGTTTCGCCTGACTTTGCCGGGGCCCTGCCCTGGGGAGTACGATCGGCGCCCGTGACAGCCCCGAAAGCAGAGGGCGAGCGGGTGGTCCTGGGCCGACGTGACAAGCTCAGCACGATGGTGCCGTTCCACTGGTCCGCCGAGGCGCCGCCCGGTCTTAACGAAGTGGAGTGGGCCGAGGAGCTGGGCGCCAAGTGGGAGGGCGACGAGCTGGTCACCTACGACTACCCAACGCTCACCGACCTCCTCGAATACTACGAGAAGGACGAGTACCTGCCGGACAACGACTGATACCCGCGTCGCTGTCCTGCCCATCGTCCCCGCCGACATGCTCTTAGGCGCGTCCCGAACAGCAGCGTGGCCAGTGTCGACAATTACGCCATCCACAAGCACCCTGCGGTCACGCCTGGCGGGCTAGTCGGATCTGGGACGCGATCATCAGCATTGAGGATCTGGTGACTACACCCATCGCCATGTCTCCCGGGAGACGTTACTCGCACCGTTCTCGTCAGCGCGATGAGCGACCTGGCTGGGAAAACTTGCAGATCTGACGGGGTCGCCGTGGCTACGGGGTCGCCGTGGCGCACCTTCTGCGCACCTACTCGGACACTCCTGAGCTGCTTACTGGCCTAGGGTCAGTTACCGTGCGCACGGACCCCTCACCCTGTTCAGGGAGCCGTAATCAAATAACTAATGCACGCTAATCGACACCCTTTCTGGTTGTAGGCTTGCGGGTCCCTTCAAGAAAGTAGTTCATTCATTAGGGCTGTATTCCCCTGACACTCGTTAACGATGATCACATATGAGTCCCAGCTTGGAAGATCGGGGGATGGTGGCACGCTGCACGATCTGCGTGCCTCGCACGGCACCTGGATCACCGAGCGGTTCGGTGTGATGGCGGCCGCCAAGCGCCTGGGCCACGCGAACGCCAGCGTCACCACCCGTCACTACGCCCGGGCCTCCGCCGAGTTCGATGAGGGCATAGCCGATGGACTCGACAACGCGCGAAACCCGGGTACTCCAGCGCATCGCACGGGCAGCGACCACCCCGCCAATGTGGCACGAAACTGGCACGATGGCGACAACGAGGGGCCAACCGAGGCGGCGTAACCCCTCTGACCTGCCCCGAAATGGCACCCACCACTTGACACCAAGATCGTAAATCGTCGGCTGATGCCTTCCAAGGTTCGAATCCTTGACCCGCCACACCAGCGGGAACGACCCCCGACCAGCGCGAACACGGTCGGGGGCCGATCTTTCCTGTGTCCGGTGTCGTCCGGGCGTATCCGGTGGTTTATGGGTGGCTGCTCCCTATACGCGCCCTAGCCCCGGGTCGCTCGGGGCACAGGCCGCTGATCATGAGATGTCGGGGATCACGTGATCTGTTCGGTCAAGATGGTGGGTGTGCTGATCACGGTGTCCGCGCCGGCGGTGATGAGTTCGGTCCTCTTGCGGGGTTTGTCGGCGTAGCCGATGGACATGGTGCCGGCGGCGCGCGCGGCTTGGATGTCCGTCACGGAGTCGCCGACGAACGTCGCGGCTGCCGGGGCGATGTTGAGCGCGGTCAAGGCTGTGGTCAGCAGGTGTGGGTGTGGCTTGAGGAGCGCGGGGTCTGGGCTGGTTCGGGCGGACACTCGGGTGACATGGGTCCGGAGGTCATGTAGGTCGAGGTAGGCGTGGATGGCGATGGTGCTGTTGTTACTGACGATGACCAGTGGCCGGCCGGTGGCCGACCAGGCGCGGATGAGGTCGTGTCCGCCGGGGGTGGGCTCAGCGGTGGCGATGGCTTCGACTTCGTGGGCGGTGAACGCCGCGTTGACGTAGCGGGCCTCGTCATCGCCCAGGCCGGCGGCGTAGGCCAAGACCTCGAACGGATCGTCACTCTTCTCGATCTCGATGGGTGGGTCGCCGTGGCCGCCGTCGGCGAGGACCAGGCAGAGTTGGGTGACCACGGTGTGGGCGGCCAGGCCGGCGAAGACGCTGCATATCGGGCCGTCGAAGTCGAGCAGTAGGGCCGTGGTGCGGGCGAGGATGTGGCGCAGGGTTGTCGGGTCCTCGGTGGTGGCTGGGGTCATCGGGTGAACGCTGTGGCGATGACAGGGGTGCGGCTCGGTGGACCGGACCTCGGCGTCGAAGCGGTAGATGCTGTTGTACAGGGTGGTGCCGTGGCAGCGGATCTCGATTCCTGGAATGCTGTCCAGCGGGCGGTAGAAGGATAGCGCGTTGCGCACCTTGGCGGCGATCGTTGCCTTGCCGATGCCCTCGTCCACGCTGCGGCGGGTCACCTCGGGGCTGGCGGGGTCACCCAACAGCAACCGGATCTTCGTTCCGTCCTCGGCCTTCTTGCGCAGTCACCTGACCAGGGTCGGATCATCGGTCAGGAACATGCCCGCGTACAGCAGGATCTCTACGTGGTCCTCGGCCTGGGCCGGCAGCCGGGTCCACAACTCGGTGGGCAGATGCTATCTCGATCATGAACTGGCGGGACATTCCGCCGCGACCCGCCGGCTCGTGCTTTTACTTGCTGCTGAGGCTGGCGACCAGGTTGATCGTGGTAGCGAGGATGCCCGTGCCGAACAGGTAGGACAGCAGGGCGTGCCGCAGCGCGGTGCGCCGGATAACCCTGCTGCGCAGCGGGGTGTCGGAGACCTGGAAGGTCATGCCGATGGTGAATGCGAGGTAGGCGAAGTCGGTGTAGGTCGGGGGCTCGGGCTGGTTGAAGTCGATGCCACCGGCCTGCTCGGCGTAGTAGAGCTGCGCATAGCGCAGGGTGAAGACGGCGTGCACGACGGCCCAGGAGACCACGACGGAGACGAGCCCGAGCCCGACCCGGAGGAGCTCCTCAGCGCCCTGGGTCTGTCCGGCTCGCAGGAGCACGAATCCGACCGCGACCAGGCTGGCGACGGCCGCGCTGATCAGGAGCAGGTCGGCGACGGTGCGGTCCGGGTCGGTGGTGGTGGCGCGTTCGGCGGTGTGCCGCGCGTCGTGGTTGCGGATCGTGGTCCACAGCCAGGTGATGTAGACCAGTGAGGTGAGGTCCCAGCCGACCAGCAGCCCCAGCAGCACCGAGCTCGCCATGATGGTCGGCGCCGCTGCGGCCAACCCGATCAGGACCGAGACGGCCACCTCCGTGCGTGCCGACATGCCGCGGCGGGCGGCGGGTGTGGTGGGGCCGTCGGATTGAGCGCTCACGTGGTCAGCATCGTCTATCGTCATGATCGGCTGATGGGACGGTGAAGGATCGTGTCACGGGCGGGACGGCCGATGAGGGAAACCGCGCCTGGTTTCAGCAGGGCGGCAGGGGGGTACGGCGCGAGCATGACCGACGCGGTGATGGGCTCGCCCGAGAAGGATCCCGACGACTGGGTCACCGGCGATGAGCCGATGACCGGGCCGCAGCACAGTTACCTCAAGACGCTGGCACGGGAGGCCGGTGAGGACGTCCCGGACGATCTGACCAAAGCCCAAGCCTCCGAGCTGATCGACCGGCTGCGCGAGAAGACCGGCCGGGGGCGCCAAGGATCGGGGATGGATCTGCAACGGAACCGGGACACCCGGCCCGCTCCACCCGCTGAGGCCAGGCCAGAGGCGTGACTCCTGGCCTGGCCTCAGCGGGTCGATGCGTGTACCCCCGTGTCAGATCCCTCAGCTCCTCCCACCACTGTGACACTTCACCACTGTGACACTTACCGCATGACACTTACCGCATGACACTTACCCGCACGACACTTACCGGGACGCCGGTGTGGTCCCGCGCGCGCACCGCAGTCGGGCTACCAGACCGCCTACGGAGGGGACCCCCGGCTCCCAGGAGAGAGCATCGACAACACACAGACACGCCGTCAACCCTGCGCGGCGCCAACCCTGAAACCAGGTCCTTCGTCGCCAGACCCGTCATCAGATGTGTACCAGTCCACACATGCCCAGGCAACGTAGTCTGTGCGACCCTCGTACGAGACCTGAATCCACCAGTCGCTCCCCCCACAGTCCCGGTAGTAGTCGCCGCGCTCAACCTCACAGCTGGCGGGAAGAGCCTGTCCTGCATCGAGATGACCGTCGGACCTGGAGCCTTTGCTGGCACGTTCACGGATATGCAGGCCGTCGAACCTGCTGACGACGTAGCACTGGCTGTCGAACTGGCTACCGGCAATAAAAGCGGACTCAGCGGGCCTTGTGCCACTCGGCCTCTGAGGTCGAGGGGCGCTCTGGCCTCCGGGCCGGGGCTGGGGCTGGGGCGCGTTCATGGGAATCCTTCTTTCGAATTGTGAGGTGGGTCCTTACGTCTACTTCGTGAAGATCTCGTAACCGACTGTGACCTGGTGGGCTACCTCCGACTCACCGGGGAGGACGGGAGTGGAGTCCGCGACCGCGGCGAATGCCTGGATCCTCGGCCCGCCACCGAGATCCGACTCGGAGATCGAGATGACGCCTCCGAGTCCTACGCCAAGTCCGTCCACCAGCTGTCGGGCCCGGGCCCTCGCATCGTCTATGGCCCGCTTCCGGGCTTCGACGAGCAAGCTTGAAGGGTCGGCGAAGGAGAATGAGATACCCTCGATGCGAGTCGCGTCGCCCCCTGCTTGGACTGCCGCGTCGATGACCGCGCCGGCGCCCTGTATGTCTCGTAACCTGGCGCTCAAGCCGTTCCGTACGCGGTACCCGACGATCTTCGGTGGTTGCGTGTCGTTCGGCCTCGGTTGCTCCGTTACCGGTTCGATGCTGAGCTGGGTCGTCTGAATATCCCGTTCCTGGGTCCCATGGTCTTTCAGAGCCGACAGCACGGCCGCCGCTTGCCTGTTGTTCTCGGTCAGCGCGTCCGAGGCGGCTGCGGCCTGGGTCTCCACAGCGAGGTTCAACAGGAGGATGTCCGCCGCGGCTGCGACCCGACCTACCCCGGTGACGCTTATCGTCCGTCGAATGTCGTCGGCGCTCATCTCGCTTCCGCTCCTCTCCCATCGGCTGGCGTTTCCCTGGTCCTCGGGCGGACGGCAGGCCACACCATGTGGCGGCGTGTCCGTGCACGAGTCCGGTTCAGCCGCGGTTTCGTGGCTTGTCCATCGCGGCATGAACTCCCCTGCTCTGCCGTACCGATGCTCCGTCCCACCCGCAGCTTCCATCCACCTCAACCAGCGACCACAGGAAGGAGGGCGAGCAACGCCTGGTAAATACGTCATCCTCCACCCCGATCGAGTGAACTTGTGCGGCCAGGGAAGTGTTGTTCGACGACCTCAGCCTCTGCCTCGGCGACGTCGGGGTGAGCATCGCCCTCATGGGCTGCCGCAGCTGGCCGCCTGGTGAGGAGACTCCGGTGCCCTACCACGTCGCCGTCTGCGGGCCGGGTCTCGACTGCGCTGGGGAAGACAAGGCCAACGCCTACCGGGTCGGCCAGCTTCTCGCTGAGCGTGGCGCGGTCACCATATGCGGTGGCGGCATCGGTGTCATGGCAGCGGTGGCATCCGGCGTGCGCTCCAAAGACGGCTTGGTGGTCGGTATCCGACCGAACGACACCCGCGAAGGAGCCTCCCCTGATCTCTCGGTGACCCTCGTCACCAATATGGGCGAGGCGCGCAACGCCATCATCGTGTGGAGCGCTGACGCCGTCATCGTGGTCGGCGGCTCATGGGGCACCTTGAGCGAGGTGGCGTTGGCGAAGCGTCGGGGCGGCGTGCCGGTCATCTCGCTCGGTGGCTGGCGACTGCTCGATAAAGACGGCCGGCCAGTGCCCGGAATCGAGCACGTTGAGACGCCGGAGGAAGCCGTGGAGAAGGCACTCGCGGACACCTCGGAATCATGACTCGATACCGAATGCATCGCTACGTCCAGCAGACCAGCGAGAACTCGGCATCGTCTTGCTGTCACCACGAGGTGCTGGATCGGCGTGGTGGTCTGCTTACCGTGCTCCTCCGCACCCACCGCAGCCGGGAACGTCGAGGCCAGGGTGGTGGCGACGGCCGCCGATGTGGCGCTGACGCCGAGCCGGGTGCTGCGTCTAGTCACTCTCGCTCGGGTAGCCGGTGGTGTCGAGCCACTCGATGAGCCGGCTCGGACGTGGCTGAGCACAGACCGGCGCCTGAACGGACGGCGAACGGCGGACATGCACTCGTGGGCTCTCGGCGCGTTCATTCCCCCTTCACGTCCGCGTGCGCTGCGTGCCGCTTTCAACCGTTACCCATCCGGGTGACGCCGGCACCCGGCCGGTCACTTCTCGGAGGCTCGATGCCATGCGCTTACCGCGCCGCACCACCGTCCTGGCCGCCGCCGTTCTCAGCGGCGCCCTGGTCGCGCCCGCCGCGGCCGTCGCCGACCCGTCGCACCAGGACGGCAGTCGCCACGTGCTCCTGCTGTCGGTCGACGGGCTGCACCAGGCCGACCTGACCTGGTATGTCGCGCACCATCCGACCTCGGCGCTGGCCGCGCTCGTGAACCGTGGCGTGGACTTCACCCACGCGAGCACCCCGGTGCCGTCCGACTCCTTCCCGGGCATGGTCGCCCAGGCCACCGGCGGCAACCCCGACACCACCGGCGTGTACTACGACTCGAGCTTCAACCACGCGCTGCTGCCGGCGGGCACGACGAGCTGCCCGGCGGGGGCGCCCACCGGCGCCGACGTGGAGTACGCCGAGAACCTGGACCGCAACCCGAACTCTCTCGACGCCGGCCAGGGGCTGTCGGGGCTGCCCGGCAGCATCCTGCAGCTGACCAGCCACCCGGAGACCCTGATCGACCCGGCGAAGCTGCCCGTCGACCCGAAGACCTGCAAGCCGGTCTACCCGCACCAGTACCTCAAGGTGAACACGATCTTCGAGGTGGCCCGGGCGCACGACCTGCGCACCGCGTGGTCGGACAAGCACCCGGCCTATGAGATCCTCGACGGGCCCTCCGGCACGGGCGTGCAGGACCTGTTCACTCCTGAGATCAACAGCCAGGCGGACGGGCTGCCGGCCGGCCAGGACTGGACCAAGGACAACGCCAAGACCCAGCAGTACGACGGCTACAAGGCCCAGGCGATCCGTAACGAGATCGACGGCTTCGACCATGGCCGCACCACCCACGTCGGCGTACCGGCGATCTTCGGGATGAACTTCCAGGCCGTGTCCACCGCGCAGAAGCTGCCCACCTCGGGCGGCCGGCCCGGCGGCTACCTGGCCGACGGCGTGACGCCCGGCCCGGTGCTCGCGGGCGCGCTGGACTTCGTCGACTCCCAGGTGGGCTCGTTCGTCAACGAGATCCACGCCAGGGGCCTCGAGGGGAACACCACGATCATCCTGTCCGCCAAGCACGGGCAGTCGCCGACCAACCCGGCGGCGCTCACCCGTATCCCGGACGGTCCGCTGCTCGCCGGCCTCAACACCGCCTGGAAGAACGCCCACCCGGGCGCCGGTGACCTCGTGGCGCACTCCACCGACGACGACGCCATGCTGCTGTGGTTGACCGACCGCTCGCAGGCCGCCGCCGAGTTCGCCAAGGCGTTCCTGCTCGCCCAGTCCGGGCAGGGCAACGGCATCACCGGTGCCCCCAAGCCGTTCACCGCCTCCGGGCTGGCGACGGTGTTCGCCGGCCGCGCCGCGGCGAGGTTCTTCGGCGTCCCCGCCGGTGACCCTAGGGTGCCCGACCTGTTCGGCATCGTCCAGCACGGCGTCGTCTACACCGGCGGCACGAGCAAGATCGCTGAGCACGGCGGCGCCGACCCGCAGGACCGCAACGTGCCGATCGTCCTGTCCGGTGCCGGCGTGGACGACGCGGGGACCCTCGGCGAGCCGGTCGAGACCACCCAGATCGCCCCGACGATCCTGCGTCTGCTCGGGCTGAACCCCAGCGAGCTCCAAGCCGTCCAACGCGAGCACACCCAAGCCCTGTCCGACTGACCCCTCCTCCCTCCCCGCGCGGTCTCATGGATGCTTGTGCACCCCGGGTCGCGCATCGCGGCGGGGCTCCGCGTATGTGGGGGTAGCATCGCCCGCGCGGGGAGTTGCGGGAGGGGACGTGGATCCGGAGCTGACGGCGTTGACGTCCACGGCGGCGACCACGGTGGTGAAGCTGCTGGCGACGGCGGCGTGGGAGCGCGCCACGAGCGCGGTCGGTGGGTTGTGGCGGCGGGTGCATCCGGCGCGGGCCGAGACGGTGCAGGCTGAGCTGGAGGACAGTCGTACCGAGGTGCTCGCCGCGCTGCGGGCGGGGGACGAGCAGGTGGAGCAGGCTCTGGTGGGCGAGTGGCAGGGTCGGCTGCGGCGCCTGCTGGCCGCTGATCCGCAGCTGGCGGATGAGCTGCGGCTGGTGGTGGCGCAGTTGCGTTCGGCGCTGGCCGACGCCGAACCCCAGCGGGGCGCCACGATCACGATGCAGGCCACGGCGTTCGGCGGCAGTCGGGTGCACCAGGCGGGTCGTGACCTGCACGTGACCACCGGGGAATGACCGGTGGGAGCCTCCGGGGAGCAGCCCCCGGAACAGCCGCCGCCCGCGGGGGACTCTGTTCGCCTGGAAGCGCACGCTTCCGGGCAGGCCCGCGTCAACCAAGCCGCCCGGGATCTGCCCCTGCACTATCGGGACGGTGTTCGCGACGCGCGGCGGGCCGAGCCGGGCGCGCGGGCGGGCGGGGGAGTGTCCGTATCCGGGGTTGGCCTCCTTCGGGCGCGAGCAGGCCCGGTGGTTCTTCGGCCGGGACGAGCTGACCGCGGAGCTGGTCGCGCGCCTGGACACGTGGCTGCGTGGCGGCGGTGTGCAGGTGGTGGTGGCGCCGTCGGGGGCGGGGAAGTCCTCGCTGCTGCACGCCGGTCTGCTATCCCGGCTGGCCGACGGTGCCCTGCCGGGGTCGAGCCGATGGCCGACGCTCGTGTTCACTCCCACCGCGCAGCCGCTGGCCGCGCTGGCCGGTGAGATCGCCGTGCTCACCGGCGCCGACCCGGCACACCCGGCTGCGGAGCCACAGCGGTGGGTGGAGGTGCTGCGCGGTCATATCGGTCCCGAGGGCTCGGGAGCCCGGGTCCTCGTCGTCGTGGACCAGTTCGAGGAACTGTTCACCCTGGGCACCGACGACCAGGACCGGCGCACGTTCATCGAGCTGCTCGTGCAGCTGGCCGGTCCGCCGCAGCCTGTCGGGTTGGTCTTGGCGTACCCTGGCCACCGGCAGCGGCGACCGAACGGTGCGGTTGTGGAACGTGGGCGACCCGGCACACCCCACACCGCTGGGCACACCTCTGACCGGCCACACCGGCTGGGTCCCCGCAGTCGCTTTCAGCCCTGACGGGCACAGGCTGGCCACCGGCAGCGCCGATCACACCGTGCGGTTGTGGGGGATGGACGCCGCCCGCGCGATTCAGCGGATCCGCGCCACCACCGCGAACACCCTCACCCCGGAGAAGTGGGCGCAGTACGTGTCACCGGACATGGCCTACGATCCGCCCTGCCCGTGACGCCGTCAGCCGCGCCGGCGGCTGATCTCGAAAGCGACGATGGATGCGGCCACGGCGACGTTCAGGGACTCGACGTGGTTGCGCATCGGTATCCGCAACCGCGTATCGGGGGAGATCGTCGATCCAGCGGTCTCGCCGCCGAGCACGAGGGCCGAACGCGGCGCCAGGTCCGTCTGGAAGATCGACCGCTTCGCGGTGGCGGTCAACCCGTACAGGGTGAACCCCCGCTCGCGCAACATCGACGCGGCTGCCGCGGCGCTGGCTGAGTTCAGGATCGACGCCTCGAACGCCACCCCGGCCGATGCCTTGATCACGAGCGGGCCCACGTGAGGGCTGCCCAGCCGAGGGAGGATGACGCCGTCGATGCCGGCCGCGGTGGCGCTGCGCAAGATCATGCCGACGTTGCTGGGGTTCGTCACGCCGTCCAGGAGGAACAGCGTCGTGCGCCGGTCACCGCGTTGGACGAGATAGTCGCTCAGCCGGGCCATGCGGGGTGCGGTGATGTCCGCGACGACGCCCTGGTCCTGCTTGCCGTTACCCGCCAGCCGCTTGATCCGGGCGGGGGAGGTGTACCGCACCTCGATGTCCCTCCGGCGCGCCTCGTCGACGATCTGATCGATGGCGCGCCCCTGCGCATTGTCGGCGACGATCACCTTCGCGACGTCGAGATCCCGCTTCTGGAGAGCCTCGAGCACCGGCATCCGGCCATAGATCGTGATGAACTGGTCGCGCGGCGAGGGCGGGGCGGTCACGGGCTACCGACTAGGGTCAGAGTCGCTGGGGCAGCTCGCGGGCGTGCCGGCAGGCCGCGCTCATCAACGCCGTCTGGTCGGCGGCGGGGCCGGTCACGTAAGGGCTGGCGTAGAGCACCCCGAGGCAGAACCCGCCCAGCGAGGCACAGCTCATCGGCACGTCCGGGACCAGGTTGAACGCCTGCTTCACCAGCTCGTAGGCGATGTTCGTGCAGCGGGCGTCCTCCAGCACCACGACGGCCCGCTCGATGAAGCCGCGCCCGGCGGCGCTCCTGGCGGGGCTGGTGTCGATGGGCAGGTCCTGGCCGAGCAGCAGGGCGCCGCCCAGCACCGGGAACACCGACTGCTGCTCCACACTGCCATCGGGCACGTAGTACGCGATGGTGATCACGAACCCCTGCAGGAACCCGGCTACCGTGTCTTGGTGCAGCGGCAGGTCCGGCTGGCTGTCGAACACCGACTCGATACGGCCGCGGTGGTAGTCGGCCAACTCGCGGATCTCGCTGTCCTCGGCCAAGCGATCCTCGAAGGCGTTGGCCAAGCTCGTGAAACAGGAACGCACTGTCATCCGGCGGTGGAGGTGATCTGGTCGGGTCGGGGGAGGTTGATCTCGACGCAGTCGGCGTTGACGGAGCTGCGACTGCTCGTACACCACCCGGTCGGGGAGGAGGTCACCACGCCCGTGCCTGGGCGCCTGTCGCTGTTCATGCCATCTCCCTGAGCACCTGCTCGATCAGTGCGACCGAGTCGCCGACCCCGAGGGCCGACCGTTGGAGTGTACTCGCGGTGTCCGGGTAGGTGGCGGTCTCGTCGCTCCGTCGCGACCGTCGACCTCCCTCGATGCCTGCGTCTCCCGGTGGCCCTGCGTCTCTTCCCGGTGACTGCCTGCGCCGCTAGCGTGGTGATCGAGCCACTCAGTCATGGGCGGCATGCGGAGGTCTCGATGGTTGTTGAGGAGCCGGCACCCGCGGTCACGATGCGTGCGCTGCTCTCGGGGGCTTTCGTCTCGCAGGCGATCAGCGTGATCGCCCGGCTCGGAGTTGCGGACGTGCTGGCCGAGGGCCCTCTGCAGGTAGCGGAGATCGCGCGGCGGGTAGGCACGCACGGTTCGGCGTTGTACCGGGTGCTGCGAGCGCTGGGCGACGCGGGAGTCGTCGCGGAGCTGGCGGACCGGCACTTCGCGCTGACCCCACTCGGCGAGGTGCTGCGTGGTGACGTCCCCGGCTCGCTGCGAGGGTGGGCGACGATGGTCGGGATGCCGTTCCACCGTCACCCGTGGACCGATCTGTACGAGACGGTCCAGACCGGGGAGTCGGCGTTTGACCGGGTTCACGGCACTGAGATTTTCGACTACCTGGCGAAGCATCCCGAGGATGAGGCGGTCTTTGCTGACGCCATGAACTCCATCTCTACGGGTGAGACTGTCAGCATCATCACAGCGTACGATTTCAGCCGGTTCAGCACGATAGTGGATGTCGGCGGTGGGCGGGGTGGCATGCTTGCCGCAATCCTGTCCGCCAACCCGCACCTTCAGGGAGTGCTGTTCGACATGCCGACAGTCGTGGCCGGTGCCGAGAGCGTCGACCGTTGCAAGGTGGTGAGTGGGGACTTCTTCGACTCGGTACCGGAGGGCGGTGACGCCTACCTGCTGAGCAACGTCGTCCACGACTGGGACGACGAGCACGCGGTGGAGATCCTGAGTGCCTGCCGGGCCGCGATGACCGATACCGCTCGCCTGCTGCTTGTCGAGATCCTGTTACCGGATGGCGCGGCACCGTCGAGGGGAAAACTGGTGGACGTGGAGATGCTGGTCATGACCACCGGTGGTCGCCAGCGCACCGAGGCGGAGTTCCGCGCGTTGCTTGACCGGGCCGGGCTTCGGTTGACCCGCGTCGTGCCGAGCTCCGGCATGGTCAGCCTGGTGGAGGCGGTCCCACACGCACTGAGTTGATCCACGCCGAGATCAGCCTCGGAGCCCTGTCATGATCACGTCGGCGGTAGCAGGAAGGTGCTCAAGCATCCATGAGACCGCTCGCGGGGAGGGAGTGCAGGGCGGGCGCCACGTCGGGGGGCGGAGCGTCCACCGGCCACCAGGTCAGGGCGATGGACTCCGCGCTGCGCACCGGCGTCGCGTCCGCCGGGGCGCGCAGCAGGAACCGCACGTCGAAATGCCGGGTGGGCAGGCCCAGCGAGCAGGTGATCGGGTGCACGTCCAGATGCAGCGGCCGCGGGTCGATCTCCAGGTTACCGAGGCCGGACTCCTCGGTCGCCTCCCGCAACGCCGCCGCGGCGAGGCCGGCGTCACCCTCCTCGCAGTGGCCCCCGAGCTGCACCCAACGCCCGACCCGGGGGTGCAGGGTGAGCAGCACGTGCGCGCCGTCGTGCGAGAGGACCACCGCCGAGGCGGTCAGGTGGCCGGGGACGCATGAGCGGGCGCCGGCGTCCGGGCGGGCGGCCAGGAACCCGAGGAAGGCCTCACGAAGCGCCCGCTGCCCGGGGTCGTCGGGCTCCCAGCGGGACAGTGTTCGCACCGCGTCGGCGTGCACAGCGGCATTCGGGACGGTGACGTTCGCGGCTGTGATCATGGGGGGAATCATCGGTGGGGATCATCGCAGTACCAACCCGTCCTCCGGATCGCATGGTGGGCGCGGGCGCAGCGGTTGTGTCGGGTAGCCGACGGCGATCGCGCCGAGCGGCCGCCAGTCCGCCGGCAGGGCGAGCTGGGCGCGAACCAGGTCCGGGCAGAACAGCGTCGAGCCGACCCAGCACGAGCCCAGGCCCTCGGCGGCCAGCGCCACCAGCAGGCCCTGTACGGCGGCACCCGCGGCGACGGTGAACATCGCCTCCTCGGCGGCCTGCCGGCGTGCGTCGGGGTAGGTGTGCGCGCCGTCGGGCACGGCGAGGGGCACCAGCACCTCCGGTGCGTCGTAGAGCAGCTCCCCGCGCCGCACCCGGCGCTCGATGCGGTCCTCGGCCAGCCCGTCACGGCGCAGGTCGGTCCGCCACGCCTGGGCCATCGCGTCGAGCAGCCGTCGCCGCAGGCACCGGTCGGCCAGCCAGACGAACCGGACCGGCCGGGTGTGGTGCGGTGCCGGTGCGCGCAGCGCGACCCCCACCGCGCGGCGCAGCGCCGCCGTATCCACCGGGTCGGGACGAAACGAGCGCACCGAACGGCGCAGCAGCACCGCATCCGCCCGGCCCTGCGCCCGCCCCTGGTCGATCGCCTCGTCGGTGCCCAGCCAGAACAGGTCGTCGGCCGGCGGGCGGACCAGGTCCGCCGCGGTGCTGCCGTCCGCGCTGCGCGACAACCCGCGTAGCACCGCCACCGGCACCCCAGCCAGCTTGCCCTTGACCAGGTCGGCCGCCGCCGCGACCTCGTCGGCGACGGCGACCTCGGTGACCGACAGCTGGTTGCCGTGCCGGTCGATCGCACCCGGGTAGCGGTGCAGCACGCCCAGTCCGGCGGCCCCGATCGCCGCGTCGGTCTGCCCGACTCGCCACGCCCGGCCCATCGTGTCGGTGACCACCACGGCGACATCGACGCCCAGCGCCCGCGCCAGTCCGGCCCGCAGCCGCGCGGCGCTGGCGTCGGGGTCGACGGGCAGCAGCGCGATCTCATGGCGCGCCACGTTGGAGGTGTCCACTCCCGACGCGGCCTGCACCACACCCAGCGAGCTCTCGGTGATCAGGGTGCGGCCGCGGCGGGCGAGCACCCGCCGGGCCTGCTCGGTGACCAGCCTGCGGCGGGCCGCTTCCCGGGCCGGCGGGTCGGCCGGCACCGTGACCAGCCGACCCTCCACCTTGGAGACCACCTTGCTGGTGACGACGACCACGTCGCCGTCGGCGAGCCACGGCGCTGCGGTGACCAGCGCGCCGATCAGGTCGTCCCCCGGCCGGAACTCGGGCAGCCCCCGGAGCGGCAGAATGCGGACCTCACCCGGCGCCGCGTGGTCGATCGCCGTGTGTTCGATCACTGCGGCGTGCTCCCGAGCCCCGCCAGCTCCAGCGCCGCCCTGGCCATCGCCGCGGTCGCCGCCACGTCCGTCATCAGCAGCGGGACCTCCCGGACCTGAACCCCGGGCACCGTCGCCCCGTCCCCGGTGTGCACCAGCCACCCGTCCAGGATCCCACCCGCACGGCGGGCTCCGTAGTGCCCGGCGACCGCGCAGGCTTGGCAGGGTACGCCGATGGTGGCCAGGCAGGCCTCCGCCATCCCGCGCACCGCGCGCCCCCCGATGATCGGGGACAGCCCGATCACCCGGGCGGGCGCGCCGCGCAGCGCGCGGCGGATCCCCGGCACGGCCAGCACGCCGCCGATCGACACCACCGGGTTGGACGGCGCGAGCAGCACAGCGTCCGCTCTGGCGATCGCCTCGCGCACCCCGGCGGCCGGCTCGGCGTCATCGGCGCCGACCGGCACGAACTCGCTGGCCGGCAGCGTCGCGCGGTGCCGGACCCACCACTCCTGGAAGTGCATCGCGCGGCGGCCCGGGGTTTCTCGACCAACGAGGGCCTCGGTGACCACGACGTGGGTCTCGCAGCGGTCGTCGGTGGCCGGCAACAGCCGCACCCCGGGTCGCCACCGGTCGCACAGCGCCGCTGTCACCGCGGACAGCGGGTAGCCGGCCCGCAGCATCCGGGTGCGGACCAGATGCGTGGCCAGATCCCGGTCGCCCAGCCCGAACCAGTCCGGATCGGCGCCGTAGCTCGCCAGCTCCGCTGTGACCACCCAGGTCTCCCCGGCACGTCCCCAGCCGCGCTCGGCGTCGACCCCACCGCCGAGGGTGTACATGCAGGTGTCCAGGTCCGGGCAGATCCGTAGCCCGTGCAACCAGATGTCGTCCCCGGTGTTGACCACCGCGGTGATCTCATGCTCGCTGGGGGCCTGATCGTCGCCGGTGCCGACGGCGGGCAGGCCCAGCGCGGCCTTCACCCCGAGCAGGAACCGGGCGCCACCCATGCCGCCGGCCAGCACCACGACCCTCACGACCGTTACTCGTTGGCCGGGGGCTGGCCGTCGAAGGTGGTCCGCACCTGCTCGAATGTCTTGAAGCGCTCGGTGCCCGCGTAGGAATGGTAGGAGGCACGGTCGGCGGGGGTGAGCGCGACGTCGTCGACGAAGGGAGCGAGCAGGTTGCGAGGCCATAGCCGGCGCGCCCGCACCACGTTGATCTCCGCGCAGAACACCAGGATGACCGCCTGCAGGTACAGCCACGCCAGCAACCCGAGAACCAGCCCGAAGACGCCGTAGATCCGCGAGGCACCACTGAGCTCATCGTTGACGACCAACGCTCCCACGGTCTGCAGCACCTGAACCGCGACCCCGGCGCTGACCGCACCGGGCATCAGATCAGCCAGCGGAACGTCCCGGGCGGTCAGCACTCGGAACCCGACCAGGAACGCGCCCACGTTGACGATCGTCGCAACGGCGGTCGCGGCAAGGGGTACCCCGGCGCCCAAGCCGTAGCCGGCGGCCACCGGGCCGACCGCGGCCAGCGCGGTGGTGATCAGAACGACCGCCGCGATCAGGAGGAACAGCACCAGGCCGCGTAGTCGGGACAGCACCGCGTCGGGGCGGGCATAGCGTGGCACCGCCCACACTCGGTTCAACGCCGTCTGGATGGCCACCGAGACGCCCAGGCCTCCGTAGACCGCGCCGAGGAGGCCCAGGACCACACCCGGGCCGCTACCGTGGATCGAGCTGACGTTCTGCTGGAGCTGCGGCCCGACGATCGGGAAGTCCCGCAGTGCCGAGCCGAGCAGGGCCTGCTGCAAGGCGGGGTGGCTGTGCAGCGTGTAGCCCAGCACACTGACCAGCAGGAGCAGCCCGGGAAACAACGAGACAAAACCGTAGTAGGTGACCAGGACGGCGAGGTAGCCACCCTGGTCGTCAACGAACTTGTAGACCACCGCCAACGGGAAGCCCAGCCAGGTATGACGCCGCTGGAAGCTGTCCAGCCTGGCCGTGACACCCATCCCCACATCCTCGCAGTGTCTCCGGTTTCAGCGCCAGAACAGGAGCTCCTGGAAGCCGGTGACCGCTGCCGCCCGGTCGCCACCGAGAGCGTCGAAGACCGCGAAGCCCGCGCCGAACAGCGCATTCCCCACCGCGGGCACACCGATGATCAGTACGAAGAGCAGCATGGGGGCATACCAGGCCAGGCTACCGGCGAACCGGCGGGTCGAGGCGGGCAGGTAGGGCTCCAGCGCGCCGAACCCGTCCAGCCCCGGCACCGGCAGGATGTTGAGCACGAACGCGAGTACCTGTACCAGCGCCAGGCAGGACAGGCCGTCGGCGAGCCCCTCGGGGAGCCTGCTGGTGGCGACCACAGCGATGAGCGCCGCCCCCAGCGCCAGATTGGTCAGTGGACCGGCCAGCGACACCGCCGAGGCGACCGCTCGCGAACGCAGCGCGGCTCGGTTGATCCACACCGCGCCGCCCGGCAGCGGAACCCCACCCAGGGCCAGCAGCGCCAGTGGTAGCAGCAGCGACATCACCGGGTCGGTGTAGCGCCTGATGTCCAGGGTGAGGTACCCCTTGGCGCGCACCGAACGGTCGCCGCCCCGGTAGGCCGTCAGGGCGTGCCCGAACTCGTGCAGGCAGAGCGCGACCGCCCATCCGCCGAGGACCAGCAGCACGATGCCGGCGGTGCGCTCGGCGCCGGTGGTCAGCGCGGCGAGCGCACCGCCGGCCACGGCGGCCGTGACCAGCACCAAGAACAGGGGGCTGGGGGCCAGGCCGGTGGCATGCACCGACGCAGGGTGTCACAGCCGGCCCCCGCTCGCCGCGTCCGCTGCTCTCCCGGGCTCCCGGAGGAGACTGTGGCTACGCGGCGTGTCAACGGTGACACGCTGGGTAGGCACCAGGAAGGGGCGGGATAACTTGCATCTCCGATGACAGAGGTGTAATCACAGACTTGTTATTCTCCGGTCCACAGTCCGGGGAGGCGGCGAGCCGGGGAGGAGCTCTATGGCGAAGAGGGCGGAGCGCCATGGATGACTGGGAGATCAGCCGGCCTGCGGATGGAGGGGTCGCGCGCCAGGGCAGCTGGGACCTGCTTGACGGGCCCGACCAGCAGGGCTGGCAGGAGCGGGCGCTGTGCGCCCAGACCGATCCGGAGGCGTTCTTCCCCGAGAAGGGCGGGTCGACCAGGGAGGCGAAGCGGATCTGCGCGGGCTGCGAGGTCCGGGCCGAGTGTCTCGAGTACGCGTTGGCGTTCGACGAGCGGTTCGGCATCTGGGGCGGGCTCTCGGAGCGGGAGCGCCGCAGGCTCAAACGCGGCGCGGTGTGAGGTGCGGCCGCAGCCCGGACGCCGCGCTGGTCGCCCGGGAACGTTACCGTGTGCCCCCACCGACGCCGGATGGACAGTCCAACGGGGATGACAGGGAGGAGTCGGCGTGTCGCGTACTGCTGGGGCACCTGCCGGTGACGGCGATGCCCGCCCCGCGGCTGGCTCGCACAGCTCCAGCCCCGTCGCGACACCGGTAGCGCCCGGCACGCGCGTGAGGCCTCGGCCCGCGCCGTCGCCCCGGTGTTCTGACCGGCAGGAGCCGCGTTCCGGCCCGCAGAACGTCACCGACGGTAGCGACTCGGGCGTGGTGATGCTGGATGACGTCGGAGTCGGCACCCGCGTCCGGGAGTTCCTGCTTTCCCCGCCCACCTTGCTGACTGCGGCGATGGCCGTGCTCGCCGTGTTGCTGAACCGCCATCGGCTGGCGCTGGACCTGGCCGGTGGCCGGCTGCTCCCGGTGGAGAGCCTGGGCCAGACCTGGTCGTCCTACCTGTCGTCCTGGCATCCGGTCGGCGGTGGGAGCGCGGCACCCGCGCCGGCCGCGCCGGCCGTGCTCGGCATGCTCGGCCTGCCGGTGGGCTCGCCCGCGGCCGCGGTGTCCCTGCTGCTGCTGGCCGCGCTGCCGCTGGCTGCCCTGGCCGCCTACCGCGCCGGCCGCGACCTGCCGGTCAGCCGCGAGCGTCGAGCGCTGGCCGCCGCCGGGTATGCGTTGCTCCCGCCGGCCATCGCCGGGCTGGTGCAGGGCCGTCTGGACGTCGTGGTGGCCTACCTGTTGCTGCCCCTGGTGCTGGCCGGTGTCGCTGCGGTGCTGGGCGGTGGGACGGTCCGGCGGTCCGCCGGCTGGCTGTCCACCGCGGCCGCCACCGCGCTCGGCATCGCCGTCCTCGGCGCGTTCGCTCCCCTGTTGCACCTGATGGTGCTGACGGTGCTCCTCATCGGCTTTGTGGTGGTACCGGCCCCCGGGGTGAGGACGACTCGCCGCGCGATGGGGTTGTTCGCGGTGGTGCTCCTGCCGCTGGGGCTGCTCGTGCCGTGGCCGGCGGTGGTGATCCAACGCCCGACGGTGCTGCTGCACGGGGTGGGCGCGGTGGTGCCTGAGCGGGTGCCCGGCTGGCTGCGCCTGCTCTCGTTGGATCCCGGCGGTGCGGGCGCCGCACCGTGGGTGGGCGTGGTCGTGCTGGCGGCGGCGGTGATCGCGCTCGTCGTCCGGCCGTCGTGGGCGATGCTCCCGGGTCTGGGAGTGGCGCTACTGGGTGCCGGCGCAGTGATGCTGCTGGCCCGGCTGCCGATGCGGCCGCTGGCCGGCGGAGACCCACGGCCGGGTTTCACCGGGGGCGCGCTGCTGTTCGCCGGCTGCGGGTTGTTGTGGATCGTGTTGCTGGCCGGCCGCGCCTCGGCGCCGACTCGGCGGTGGGTCCTTGACCGGTGGAGTCGGGGATCGTGGGGTAAGGCGTTGTCGGTGACGCCGTGGGTCGGGTTGGCCGCGCTGTCGGCTGCGGCGCTTGCGCTGGGCTCCGGCGGCCCACTCACCGCCGGTCCGCCGGCCGGCTTGCCGGTGCTGGCCCCCTCGCTGGCCGCGGAGCTGGCCCGAGCTGACACCTCCGTGCTGGTCGTCGGTGCCCCGGGCGAGCCGGTACGGCTGACCAGGTCGCGGACCGCGCGCTTCGGTGACGATGACATCGCCCCGCTGCGCGCCACCGGGTCCCGGCTGGAGCGGGTGGCCGCCGCGCTACGGGCCGGGCAGCCGGGCGAGACCTCTGCCGCGATCGCCGACGTGGCCGCCACCGGCGTGCAGTTCGTGGTGCTGCCCACCGCCGCGCAGGGCGCCCGAGCCCTCGCCGCGGCCGGACCGTTGGCCCAGCCCGCGCCGCGGACCGCGGACGGCAGACCGGTGTTGCGGGTGGTGCGACCAGTCCCGGGCGCGGAACTACTCGGTCCCGCGCTGGCCGAGCAGGCGCGTAGCGGCGCGGCCCCGCCCATCGAGCCTGGAGTCAGCGGGGTCCTGGCGCCGGCCCAGCCGCCGCGGGTGGCGGTGCGAGTCGCGCCCGGCGCGGAGGGGAGACTGCTCGTGGTCGCGGCCAACGACGAGCCGGGCTGGCAGGCCAGCGTGGACGGCCGGCCGGTGCCGGTGGTACGAGGGTGGGGGCACCAGGTCGCGATCCCCGTCCCGGGTACGCCCGCCGAGGTTCGGGTGGTTCGTTCGGACATCCCCCGGACGGCGCTTCTGCTCGTCCAGGGCGCGTTGCTCCTGCTCGTCGCCGGCACCGCGGTGCCGTCTCGGCGGCGCCCGAGGCACTAGGCCCGCCCGGCGTGGTCAGCCCGCCTCCTCGGGTCCGTCGATGACGTCCGGGTCGAGGCCCAGGTAGTTCGCCACCTGCTCGACCAGCACCTCATGCACCAGGTCGGAGAGGTCGACGCCGTCGGGCGCTCGGGTCTCCAGGGGCCGTCGGTAGAGCACGATTCGGGCTCGGGTGGGCAAGCCGGCGCGGTCCACCCCCGCCGGAATCAGGCGGGCCAGCGGGATGTTGCCGTCCTCCACCACGTCGCTACCCCAGGTGACGGTGGTCGGGTCGCAGTCGGTGACCTCTGGCACCTCGTCAACCGCGACATCGAGCCTGTCAAGGTCGGCGTGCCAGCGCTCGTCGATCGGTTCGAGCGCGCCCAGCACGATCGCGTCGAACCGCTCCGAGCGGCTGCGCGCCGCGGGCAGCGTGGCGGGGAACAGCAGCCCCCGGACGCCGCGGCCGCGCCGGTCCCGACGCCTGCGTAGCCGAGAACGGACTGACCGAGTCCCCGCCATCGACCGAGTCTAGCGAGCATCGGGACCGCGCCGCGCGCCTACCGTGTTCGGCGGGACCTGCGCGCTATGGTCCCGGCTGTGCGCAGCACGCGGCGGTGCTCGAGAACCGGGTGCACGAACCCGGCGGTTGCCACGCTCACCTTCGCCTACGCCGACTCCACAGCGGTGGTGGGTCCCCTGGCCACCTCCAGCGAGCCGCACTCCTACGACCTGTGCGAGCGGCACGCGCTAGGGCTGACCGCTCCGCGGGGGTGGGACGTCGTGCGTCACGACGGTGACCTCGTCGAGCCGGAACCCTCGGTGGACGATCTCACCGCGCTCGCCGAGGCGGTACGCGAAGCCGGCCGCGCCCTCCGTCCGATCGAGCCCGTTCCCACCACTCCAGCACCCCACCGCGCCCACCTCCGCATCCTCCCCACCCCCCCCGACAACTGACCTCTCTTGTCTTGTCGCATTCAGCGGGCTCAGCGGGGTGGTGGCTACCCTGATAACCCCGCTGAGCCCGCTGGTTGCGTCCGGGGTGTGATACGTGGATAGGGTCGGTGGATGGGGCTCGGTGGAGGGAGAGCGGTGGCCGACCTGTCTGCGATAGTCAAGGCCTACGACATCCGGGGTATCGTCGGGAGGGAGCTGGACTCCGAGGTGGTGCGCGATATCGGCGCCGCCTTCGCCGACCTCGTGGTCGGCTCCGGCGGTTCGACCGGCCCGCGGGGCGTGGTCGTCGGACACGACATGCGGGACTCCTCACCCGGCCTGGCGGCCGCCTTCGCGCGGGGCGTGACCGACCGCGGTCTCGATGTCATCTCGATCGGCCTGGCCAGCACGGATATGCTCTATTTCGCCTCCGGGTGGCTCGGGTTGCCAGGGGCGATGTTCACCGCAAGCCACAATCCGGCTCGCTACAACGGCATCAAGCTCTGCCGGGCCGGTGCCGCCCCGGTCGGCCAGGACAGCGGGCTGGAGGAGATCCGGGTCGCGGTCGAGCGTGGCATTGAGCCGGGGCCGGGCGGCGGCGTCGTCACCGAGCGGGACATGCTCGCCGACTACGCGCGCTACCTGCGCTCGCTGGTGGACCTGTCCGGGATCCGGCCGTTGCGAGTCGTGGTGGACGCCGGCAACGGGATGGGGGGGCACACGGTGCCAGCTATCGTCGAGGGGCTGCCGCTGCACATCATTCCGCTGTTCTTCGAACTGGACGGGACCTTCCCGAACCACGAGGCCAACCCGCTGGATCCGGCGAACCTGGTGGACCTGCGGATAGCCGTGCGAGAGCATGGCGTCGATCTGGGCCTGGCCCTGGACGGCGACGCCGACCGCTGCTTCGTGATCGACGAGCGTGGTGATCCGGTGAGTCCCAGCGCTGTCACCGCGTTGGTCGCCACCCGGGAGCTGGCCACCGAGCCCGGTGCCGCGGTGATCTACAACCTGATCACCTCGCGGGCCGTGCCGGAGATCGTCGCCGAGCACGGCGGGCGGCCGGTGCGCACCCGGGTCGGCCACTCGTTCATCAAGCAGCGGATGGCGGAAACCGGCGCGATCTTCGGTGGCGAGCATTCCGCGCATTACTACTTCCGCAGTTTCTGGCGCGCCGACTCGGGGATGCTCGCCGCGCTGCACGTGCTCGCCGCACTCGGTCAGCAGCAGCGCCCGGCCTCGGCGCTGATGGCCGAGTTCAGCCGCTACGCCGCGTCCGGTGAGATCAACTCCATAGTCGCCGACCAGCGGGGCAGGATGGAGGCGGTGCGGGAGCGGTTCGCCGCGCGAGAGACCGTCGAGCTCGACGAGCTCGACGGTCTCACCGTACGGTGCCCTGACGGGTCGTGGTTCAACCTGCGCCCGTCGAACACCGAGCCGCTGCTGCGTCTGAACGTCGAGGCGCGCGACACCACAGCGGTCGAGGCGTTGCGCGATGAGGTGCTGGCACTGGTGCGCGGCAACTGAGGAGGACGACGATGGCCGTGGACTTGGACCCTGCGCTGATGGAGATCTTGGCGTGCCCGTGCCCGGCGCACGCCAAGCTGCACAGCGGTACCGCCGCTGATCCCGAGGCTGATGCGCTGACCTGCGCCGAGTGCGGGCGCAGCTTCCCGGTGACCGATGGCATCCCGGTGCTGCTGCTGGACGAGGCGTTGCCCGAGACCGGTCCGGGTGTCGACGGGGTGCACGGCAGCGACGGCGGCGGGCTGGGCTCAGGGTGACGCAACCTGACCGTGGCCTGTCCCACGCCGGCCGGGATGCCAGCGGTGACGACGACTTACTCGATGACCCTGGGCGCCTGGAGGCCACCGACACCGGTGGGTTGCTCCGCGCCGCGGCCACGGCGGGCGCCCAGGTGCGTTCCACGGCTGCGGCCGCGCAGGAGGCGGGCCTGCGGCGGCTGGCCGGTGAACGTCCGCGAGCGCTGGTGCTGCTGACCCGGCCGGGTGCGACGCCGGCCGCCGCGCCGCTGCTGTTGGCGCTGCTCGGGTCGTCCTGCCCGGTGCCGGTGGTGACGACGCGGTCAGTCCCGATGTGGGTGGGCGCGCTGGACGTCGTGCTGGCCAACACCACCGACCCCGGTGACCGGGAGCTAGCGGAGGGTCTTGACCGCGCGGTCCGTCGGGGAGCCCAGGTGGTGCTCACCGCACCCGCCGAGGGCCTGGTGACGGCTGCGGCGGCGGGTCGATCGGTGCTGCTGGTGCCCCGGATCGAGGTACCACCGGGACTGGCGCTGCCGCGCGCCCTGACCGCCGGTCTGCTGCTGCTGGACACCCTGGGTTTGCTGATCACCGACGTCGAGGCACTGGCTGGTGAGCTGGACCGGGAAGCGGAGCGCGATCACATCGCCCATGAGTCTTTGGTCAACCCCGCCAAGTCCCTGGCGTTGCGGCTGAGCGCGCGAACCCCGTTGCTGTGGGGCACCGACCCGGTGGCCACCGCCGTGGCCGGGCACTGCGCCGGGGCGCTGGCCGCGCACGCGGGGGTGGTGGCGCATGCCGCGGGATTCCACGAGGCGGCCGCGCTGCCGGTGCTGCGTCAGGAGGCGACCCGCGGCGGTGGGGCCGCCGACGTGTTCAGTGACCCGTTCGAGGACCCGTTCGGTGATGTGCCACCGCGCGGTGGTATGCCGGTGGTCCGGCCTGTCCTGCTCGGTGTGCTCGGAGATCCCCGCAACGAGCCGGAGCGCGCCGCGGCGTTGGACGCGCTGCCCAGCGCTGATCTGGTGACCGTCGACGAGGAGCTGATGGTGCGCCAGGACGAGCCGAGTGCCACCGCGTGCGCCGCCGCTGTGTTGGCCCTACGGTTCGACTTCGCGGCGCTGTACCTCGGGCTGAGTCGTGGCGTGTTGGGCGGCCCGGGGTGGGTCGGCTCGGTTGGGCCGGCCATCGGATGAACGAGTATCCAGGCGGTAAGGGAGTGGTTGTGGAGTTGTTGCGCAACGCGGTGCGGCCTTACGCCTGGGGCTCCCGGACCGCGATCGCGGAACTCCTCGGCGGCCCGGTCCCGGCCCCGCACCCGCAGGCGGAGCTGTGGCTTGGTGCGCACCCGGCGGACTCGTCGGTGCTGCTGCACGCGGACGGTGCCCAGACCTCCCTGCTGGAAGCCCTGCACGCCGACCCGGACCGCCATCTCGGGAGCCGCTGCGCGCAGCGCTGGGGGCCCCGGTTGCCCTTCCTGCTCAAGGTACTCGCCGCCGAGGAACCGCTGAGCCTGCAGGCCCACCCGTCCGCGGCGCAGGCCGCCGAGGGATTCGCCCGCGAAGAGGCCCGGGGGATCCCCCCAGACGCCCCGGAACGCAACTACTCCGACCCCAGCCACAAACCTGAGCTGATCTGCGCGCTCACCGAGCTCCACGCGCTGGCCGGTTTTCGAGATCCGCTGCGCACCGTCGAGCTGCTCGCCGCGCTGGACGTGCCGGCGCTGGAGCCTTACCGCACGATGCTCGCGGCCGAGCCGAATGCCGACGGGCTACGCACCCTGTTCACCACCTGGATCACGATGCCCGAGCCGGCGGTGAAGGCCGTGCTGCCCTGCACCCTGGATGCCTGCGTTGCGCTGCTGCGCCGCGACGGCGTGTGCGATGATTTTCGACAGCCTCGAGACGGCGATTTCCGACAACCTCGCGGTAGCGATTTCCGACAAGAGTGCCGGGTGCTTCTGGAGCTGGCCGAGACGTATCCCGGCGACGTCGGGGTGCTCGCGGCCTTGCTACTCAACCACGTCGTGCTGGCGTCGGGAGACGCGATGTACCTCCCGGCCGGCAACCTGCACAGCTACCTGCGGGGCACCGCTGTGGAGATCAGCGCCAACTCGGACAACGTGCTGCGCGGTGGTCTGACCGCCAAGCACATCGACGTTCCGGAGTTGCTGCGGGTCCTCGACTTCTCCCACGGTGAGCTGCCGGTGCAACGCGGGGAACGGGTCGGGCCGCAGGAGACCGCTTATCGCACCCCGGCCGAGGAATTCCAGCTGACCCGGCTCGAGTGGGCCGACGGCGAGTCGACCCCGGTCCTGCTGCGCAGCTCGTGGCCGCAGATCTTGCTGTGCACCCGGGGGTCGGCGGAGCTGCGCTCCCGAGACGGCGGCCGCGTCACGGTGCGCCGAGGCGGGTCGGTCTGGCTGGCCGCCGCGGACCCCGACGTCATGATGTGTCCAGGCGCCGGCCCCGTCCAGCTCTTCCGTGCCCTGCCCGGACTCGCCGACTGACGTCGCCGTCCCCTGGAGAAGCTGAGCTGCGCAGCGGTTCCCCCGGTAGGACACCTCGGTCACTTGTACGCTCGCCGGTGCGGCGAGACGGGAAGTGTGAGGAGGCGCCGGGGGTGTCAGCGGGCGGCGGGACGATAGTGATCATCGCGGCGTTGCTGGCCAACGCCGGTATCGCGCTGGCGAAGTTCATCGGGTACCTGGTCACCGGCTCGTCGTCACTGCTCGCCGAGGCGGTGCACTCCGTGGCTGACACCTCCAACCAGGGTCTGCTGCTGATCGGGCGCCGCAGCGCCCGGCGCGCGGCCACCCCTCAGCATCCGTTCGGCCACGGCCGCGACCGCTACTTCTACTCCTTCGTGGTGGCGCTGCTGCTGTTCAGCCTCGGTTCGGTGTTCGCGCTCTCCGAGGGCGTCCGCAAGCTGTACAGCCACGAAAGGATCAGCTCGCCACTGGTCGCGATGGCGATCCTGGTGGTGGCGACCGTGCTGGAGAGCCTGAGCTTCCGCACCGCGATCAGGGAGTCCCGGCCACTCAAGGGTGAAGGGAGGAGCTGGTGGCAGTTCATCAAGCAGTCCACGACCCCGGAGCTTCCGGTGGTGCTGCTGGAGGACGCCGGCGCGCTGATCGGGCTGCTGCTGGCCTTCGGTGGCGTCGGGCTGTCGGTGCTCACCGGGGACCCGGTCTGGGACGGGATCGGCACGCTGGGCATCGGCGTCCTGCTCGGCGCCATCGCGATCATCCTCATCGTGGAGACCAAGAGTCTGCTGATCGGGGAGGGTTCCGGCCCGGACGAGCTGCGTACCATCTGTACCGCGATGGTGGGGCGCGGTGTGGACCGGGTGATCCACCTCAAGACCCAGTACCTCGGCCCGGACGAGCTGCTGGTCGCCGCGAAGATCGCGGTGCCGGCCACCATGTCCACCGCCGAGGTGGCCCGGGTCATCGACGAGGCCGAGGCGAGGGTCCGCGGCGCGGTCCCCGCTGCGCGGATCATCTACCTGGAGCCGGACTTGGACCGCACCCCCGCGAGCACCAGCTGAGCGGTACGGTCACGACCTCGACGAAAGGGGTACGGGCGCGTGTTCGAGTCGGTGTTGGTCGCTAACCGGGGTGAGATCGCCCGGCGGGTCATCCGCTCCGCGCGGAGCCTGGGAGTACGGACCGTCGCGGTGCACTCCTCGGTGGACGCCGAGCTGCCGTTCGTCGCCGAGGCGGACGAGACGCTCGAGCTCACCGGGCCACCGGCACGGGCCTACCGGGACACCCACCAGCTACTCGACGCCGCCCGCCGGGCCCGGGTGGTCGCGGTGCACCCCGGCTACGGGTTCCTCTCCGAGGATGCCGGGTTCGCCCAGGCGGTGCGCGACGCCGGCCTGGTGTGGGTCGGCCCCAGCGCCGAGGCGATCTCCGCGATGGGTGACAAGGTGGCCGCCCGGGACATCATGGCGGCCGCCGGGGTACCGGTGGCGCCCGGTTCGACCGGCGCGGTGGCCACGGAGGCCGCCGCGGTCGCGGACGCCGAGAAGATCGGTTTCCCGGTGATGCTCAAGGCCGCCGCCGGGGGAGGCGGGATGGGTATGGCGGTGGCGGCCGACGTCGCAACGGTGCGCACCGAGTACGCGAGGGTCAGCGCACTCGCCCACCGGCTCTTCGGTGACTCGCGGCTGTTCGTCGAGCGGTACTTCCCGCGGGTGCGGCACGTCGAGGTGCAGGTTCTCGGGTTGGCCGACGGTCGGGTGGTGACGCTGGGAGAGCGGGACTGCTCGGTGCAGCGGCGGCACCAGAAGCTCGCCGAGGAGAGCCCGTCGCCCGCCGTCGAGCCGGATCTACGCCGCCGGATGGAGCAGGCCGCCGCGCTGGCCGCCGCCACGGTGGACTACCGCAACGCGGGAACGGTGGAGTTCCTGCTCGACCAGAACAGCGGTGAGTTCTTCTTCCTGGAGATGAACACCCGGCTGCAGGTGGAGCACCCGGTCACCGAGCTGCGCTACGGCGTGGACCTGGTGGCGGCCCAGCTGCGCATCGCCGAGGGGGCCGAACCCGGCTTCGACCTTCACGCTCCCGCTCCCGCCGGGCACGCGATCGAGCTGCGGGTCAACGCCGAGGACCCGAAGCGGTTCCTGCCCGGCCCTGGGCCGGTCACCGAGTGGGTGGAACCGACCGGGGACGGGGTACGGGTGGACGCCGGCTACGCGGCGGGCACCACGGTGACGCCGTTCTACGACTCGCTGCTGGCCAAGCTGGTGGTGCACGGCCGCGATCGGGAGCAGGCGCTGGCGCGGGCCCGGGCGGCGGTGGCCGGGTTCACCGTCACCGGGCCGAAGTGCAACCTGCCCTTCCACGCCGAGCTGCTGGAGCACCCGGAGTTCGTCTCGGGCCGCTACGACACCGCCCTGGTCACCCGGATGCGCCCCTAGCCGCTAGGAAAGCCACGATGAGTAGCCTACCTGCGCCGGACGTTGACGGCCTCCCTGTCGTGGTCGCGCCTCCGGATCGTCGGCTCGGATCGCCGCCTCGACGTAGGCTGCGGTCTGGAACAATCCGGCACCACCAGGGCGTCGTAGGACTCGATCTGCGCCGCGCTCGGCCGGGCGGCCCTCGCCGGCCTCTTCGGCCGGCAGGGTGGCGGGTAGCATGATCCCACCCTCACCGAATGGGCTAGGCCCGTTCAGCTAAGCCCCGTGGCACGGGCTGCGGGCGATATGCCAGTTCACCACACTCGAAGGATGACTCATGTTACGGGTCGCGGTGCCGAACAAGGGGTCGTTGAACGGTCCCGCTATGCAACTGCTGAGCGCGGCCGGGTACCGGGTGGACCGCGAGCACAAGGCTTTGTTCGCCACTGACGTGACCAATGACGTGCAGTTCGTGTACCTGCGGCCGACCGATATCGCCCGCAATGTCGGGACAGGGGTGCTCGAGGTCGGCATCACCGGTCAGGACCTGCTGGCGGCTGCGGGCAACGCGGCGGCGACCATCGAGCTGCTGCCACTGGGTTTCGGCATGTCGAGGTTCTACTTCGCGGCTCCGCACGGGGTGGCGGCCTCGATCGCTGATCTGGACGGGAAGCGAGTGGCCACGTCGCTCTCCGCGCTGGTGACACAGGCCGCAGCCAAGGCCGGTATCCACGTCGAGCTCGTCGAGCTCGACGGCGCGGTGGAGACCGCCGTCGAGCTCGGGCTGGCCGATGCCGTCGCCGATGTGGTGGAGACCGGCGCCTCGCTGCAGGCGGCAGGCCTGCACACCATCGGAGAACCGATCATGCGCTCGGAGGCGGTGCTGGTACGCGGTGCACAACGCATCCTCGCGCCGGCCGGCGAGCACGCCGTCGAGGTGCTGATACAGCGGCTGCGGGGAGTCCTGATCGCCCGGCAGTACGTGATCATGGACTACAACTGTCCCATCGCGGCGCTGCCGGCGGCACGGGAGATCACGCCCGGGGTGGAGGCCCCCACTGTCTCCCCACTGGACGAGGACGGCTGGGTCGCGGTGCGCGCGATGGTGCCGCGCACCCAGGCCCAGGCCGTGATGGACCGGCTGTGGGTCGCCGGGGCCCGAGCGATTCTGGTGACACCGCTGGAGGCATGCCGCCTGTAACCGTCGAAATACGTTGAGTCTCTACGGTGGCCCGTCATGGGTCGGTTGGTGGTCATCGAGGGACTGGACGGTGCGGGCAAGCGCACCCTCGCCGACGGACTGGTCGCGGCGCTGACCGCGCGGGGCGCGTCGGTGGCGCGGATGGCGTTCCCCCGTTACGACGCCGACATCCACGCCGACCTGGTGCGTGACGCGCTCTACGGGCGGCTGGGCGACCTGGTCCGCTCGGTGCACGGCATGGCGGTGCTGTTCGCCCTGGACCGGCGCGCGGCAGCCGATCAGCTGCGTGCGCTGCGGCGGCGCCACGACGTGGTGCTGCTGGATCGCTACGTCGGGTCCAATGCGGCGTATGGCGCGGCGCGGCTGCACGAGGACGCCGGTGGCCCTTTCGTCGAATGGGTTCGCGGGCTGGAGGTGGACCGGTTCGACGTCCCGGTGCCCGACGCCCAGCTGCTGCTGCGGGTGCCGATGAGCGTCGCCGCCGCCCGAGCGGAGCGCCGGGCCGAGGCCGACAGCGCGCGGGCGAAGGATCTGTATGAGGCTGACCGCGGACTGCAGGCTCGGTGCGCGGCCGTCTATGACGGGCTGGCCGCCGGTGGCTGGCTCGCCCCATGGACTGTCATCGACGGCGGGGTCGGAAGGGGCCCGAGCGGGCCCGCGCTCAGCGACATGGCGATGCGGATGATCGGAGGGTGAGCCGATGGCGCCGCCCGACCGGTGGGAGCCTCGCGCGCGGTGCCACGATGGGCAGTGCCACGATGGTGTGTATGGCGGCTCGTGTGCTTGTGGTGGAGGATGACCCCGCATCGGCTGAGATGCTGGCTATCGCGCTGCGTCAGGCGGGCTTCGAGACCGCGGTGGTCGGTGAGGGCACCAAGGCGCTGCCCGCGCTGCGTGAGCTGAAGCCGGATCTGGTGGTGTTGGACCTCATGTTGCCCGGTATGAGCGGTATCGACGTGTGCAAGGCGATCCGCGCCGAGTCCGGTGTCCCGATCGTGATGCTCACCGCCAAGAGCGACACCGTCGACGTGGTGCTGGGCCTGGAGTCCGGCGCCGACGACTACATGGTCAAGCCGCCCAAGACCCAGGAGCTGGTGGCGCGGCTGCGAGCCCGGTTGCGCCGTATCGAGGCCGACCCCGCCGAGCGGCTCACCATCGGCGACCTGGCCATCGACGTGCCCGGTCACCAGGTCAGCCGGGATGGGACGCCGATCTCGTTGACCCCGCTGGAGTTCGACCTGCTGCTCGCGCTGGCCCGCAAGCCGCGCCAGGTGTTCACCCGCGAGGTGCTGCTCGAGCAGGTATGGGGTTATCAGCACGCCGCGGACACCCGGTTGGTCAATGTGCACGTCCAGCGGCTTCGGTCCAAGGTCGAGCGGGACCCCGAGCATCCAGAGGTGGTGCTCACCGTGCGCGGCGTCGGGTACAAGGCCGGCACGTCGCGGTGAGGCCACTCGCCGGCCGGGCGACTGATGGGCTGCGCCCGTCCGCCGGAGTGGCCAGTGAGCTGGCCGCGATATTCGGCGCGGTGTGGCGCCGCTCCCTGAAGGTCCGGGTGGTGAGCAGCACCGTGGTACTGTCCTCCACCGTTGTGCTGGTGCTGGGCATGGTGTTGCAGGCCCAGCTCGCCCAGCGGCTGATCGACAGCAAGACGCAGGCCGCGCTGGCGCAGGCCGAGAACAGCAGGGGCCTGGTGGAGTCCGAGCTGGGCGCGGTGGATCCCACCTCGGCGTCGCTGGCCGGCAGGCTCACCACCACCGTCGATCGGCTGACCAACCCCGACCCGACCGGTACGCCCGCCGCGACGACCAACGCCGGCGCGTACGAGCCGGTGCTGGTGGACGGCGGCGGCCCGCCCGGGGTGGCCGGGACCGGGCAGGAGATCGGCCCACTGGAGGACGTCCCGTCGGTGCTGCGCTCCGCGGTGGAACGCGGCGCGTTCGCTTACAAGATCACCACAGTGCGGCGGGGCTCGACCTCGGTGATCACGCTGGCGGTCGGCATGCCCGTCGCCAGCGCGGGTCGCACCATGCAGCTCTACCTGCTGTTTCCGCTCACCGCCGAGCAGCGCACGCTGACTCTGGTGCAGTCCACCCTGGTGCTCGGCGGTGTGGTGTTGCTGGTGCTCATCGCGGGCATCGCCAGCCTGGTGACCCGCCAGGTGGTGGTCCCGGTCCGGCAGGCCGCCGAGGTCGCTGAGCGCTTCGCCCACGGCCATCTCGACGAGCGCATCCCGGTCGTCGGGGAGGACGACATGGCTCGACTGGGCACCTCGTTCAACGAGATGGCCGCCAGTATCCAGCGCCAGATCCGCCAGCTGGAGGAGTTCGGTGAGCTGCAACGTGGTTTCACCTCCGACGTCTCCCACGAGCTGCGCACCCCGCTGACCACCGTGCGGATGGCCGCCGACCTGCTCTATGACTCGCGCGACAAGCTGCACCCGGCGCTGCACCGTCCGGCCGAGCTGCTGGTGAGCGAGCTGGACCGGTTCGAGGCGCTGCTCGCCGACCTGCTGGAGATCTCCCGGCTGGACGCCGGGGTTGCGGAGCTGTCCGCGGAGACGGTCGACGTGCGCGTCACCGCGGCGCACGCGGCGGCCTCGGTGAGCGCGGTGGCCAACCGCGCGGGCACCCCGCTGGAGCTGGCTCTGCCGGCGGCGGAGGTGCTCGCCGAGATCGACCCGCGGCGGGTCGAGCGAATCGTGCGCAACCTACTCACCAACGCGCTGGACCACGGCGAGGGTCGCCCGGTCCAGCTCACCGTCGCCGCGGACTCCGAGGCGGTCGCCGTGCTGGTGCGCGACCACGGCATCGGGCTCCAGCCCGGTCAGCAGGACCTGGTGTTCACCCGGTTCTGGCGGGGCGACCCGTCGCGAGACCGGCGGACCGGGGGCACCGGGCTCGGACTGTCGATCAGCCTGGAGGATGCCCGGCTGCACGGGGGTTGGCTGCAGGCTTGGGGCGAACCCGGGTGGGGCAGCGCCTTCCGGCTCACGCTGCCTCGAAGCCGGGACACCGTGCTCACCGGCAGCCCCCTGCCGCTAGGCCCCGACAACGCGCCCGGGGACTCCCCGAGGCAGGACACACCCCCCGCGCCGGATACCGCGGTGCCTGCTGGACCGGGGCGTCAGTGATGCGCGGGCGCCCGGTCATCGTCCTGCTCGCCGCCGTGTTCGTCGTCGGGCTGGTGACGCTCGCGGGATGTGCGGCTGTCCCGGCGAGCTCGGACCTGCAGGTGGTGCGCTCCGTGCCGGTGGGCTCGCGACTGGTCTCGCCGGCCGGTCCGGAACGGGGCGTGGACCCCTTCCGGCTGGTCCGTGAGTTCATCGGGGCCACCGGCAGCCCGGGCGGTGGGCACGCCGCGGCCCGCGCTTTCCTGTCCCGGAACGCGGCGGCGAGCTGGAACGACCGCGCCGGCCTGACCGTGATCGAGGACGCCCCCGGCGCCGCCCCGCAGGCCGGCCCCACCGCCGGGGTCCGCCGCATCAGGGTCGGGGGCTCGCGGCTGGGCGAGCTCAGCGCGGATGGCAGCTTCACGCCGGCGGCGGGGACCTTCTCCATCCCGCTTGACGTGGTGTCCGAGCATGGCGAGTGGCGGATCACCAACCCCCCGCCGGGTGTGCTGGTGGAGGCCGGCGTCCTGCAACGCAACTATCGCCAGGTTCGGGTCTGCTTCGTCGACCCCAGCCGCGGCACACTGGTTCCCGACCTGCGCTGGGTGCCCGCCCAACCGGCGTCCATGCTGCCGGGACGGGTGTTGGACATGCTGCTCGCCGGGCCCTCGGCACGGCTGGCCGGTGCTGTCCGGTCGGCGATCCCGGAGGGCACCCGGCCCAGATCCAACGTGCTGGTCAGCCGCTCCGGCCGGACCGTGATCAACCTGAGTGGCCTGGACGCGCTGACCGAGCAGCAACGGCGGCTGGTCGCGGCGCAGATCGTCGGCTCTCTGGACGGCCTGGCTCCCGCCCCGCTGCGGCTGCTCGCTGACGGCGAGCCGATGGTGGCGGGGCAGGCCGAGTGGCGCCTGGACGACATCGCCTCCTACGCCACGCCGACCGGGCCGCGGCCTGAGGTGGCCGGGCAGGTGGTCCTCGGTGGCCGGCTGCGCGGCCTGGACGGCGCCCCGGTGCCGGGGCCTGCGGGAACCGGCCAGCTCACGGTGCTCAGCGCGGCCCGCTCGAACCCGGGTGGGGAGCTGCTGGCCGCCGTCGTCGCCGGCCCGGACGGGCACCCGCAGCTGCGGGCGGGCCCCTCCGAGGGGGATCTGGCCGCGGTGCCGTTGGACGCGGTGACGATGACCCGGCCCACCTGGCGGCCCTCCGGTACCGAAGTGTGGACCGTGATCGACGGTCGCACCGTGGTGGGCGTGGCGCTCTCCGGCGCCGGCCCGCCGTTGGCCTACCCGGTCGACGCCACTGAGCTGACCCGGTTGGGCTCCATCTCGCAGCTGCGGCTGTCCCGGGACGGGGTGCGGGTGGCCGCGGTGATCAGTGGGCGGCTGGTGGTGGCCGCGGTGGTGACCGCGTCGGGCTTGGTGAGCCTGCGCCATCCGCAGGTGCTGCGAGACGGCGGCCTGCCGCCCATCGCGAGTGTGGACTGGGCTAGTCCGGAGGTTCTGGTGACGGCCTCCGCCGGGCCGTCCCCCCAGGTGTTCTCGGTGTCCGTGGACGGGCTGACTCTTCGGCAGTCGTCCAGCACCAACCTGACCGGCCCGCTGACCGACATCGTCGCCGCACCCGGCCGCGACGTGCTGGTGGCCGACGCCACCGGGTTGTGGGAGTACTCGGACACCCAGGAGGTGTGGGAGCCCCTGCTCGGCGGGGTCGGACCCGGCTCGGTACCGCTCTACCCCGGCTGACCGCTTTACCCGGGCTGACCGGCTTGCGCAAGCCGGGCGTCGCGGCGGTGGGGAAGGTCGGGGCCGCTGTGCACAACGGTGCCGCCCGCGGGCTGTCCTGAGGCGTCCCGCTGGGTGGCCGCGGCAGGCTTGGCGGGGTGCTGCGACCACTGCTGGACCTGCTGCTGCCCGTCGAGTGCGGCGGTTGCGGGGTGCCGGGCCCGCTGCTGTGCACCGACTGCGAGGTGCTGCTGGGAGCGCCGGTCCGGGTGTATCCGCTGTGCTACGAGGCCGGCCCCCCGGTGTACGCGCTGGGGAGCTACCGCGGCCGGTTGCGTGCCGCGCTGCTGGCCTACAAGGAGCGGGGTCGCCGCGACCTCGCCGGACCGCTGGGCGGCGCGCTCGCCTCCGCACTGCTTCAGCTGCGGCTCGGACCCGGGTCCGGCGGTGTCGGGATTCCGCCCGGGTCCGGCGGGGTGTGGTTGGTGCCCGTGCCGTCTCGGTGGTCGGCGGCGGCTCGGCGCGGTGGGCAGCACGTCGAACTGCTGGCACAGCGGGCGGCCGCCGCGCTGGCCGGTGGGGGTGTCGTCGCCGCGGTCGCCCCGGCGTTGCGGGTGTCCTCCGGGGTGCGCGACTCGGTCGGGCTGGCGGCGGCGGCTCGGCAGGCCAACCTGGCGGGACGGGTGCTGCCGCGGCGGGCCGGCCTGCCGCCCGCCGGTACGCCCGTCGTGCTCGTCGATGATGTGGTGACCACCGGGGCGACTGCCGCGGCGTGCACTGCGGTACTGCTCCGGATGGGTGTCGAGGTACCCGCAATCGTGGTGCTCGCCGCAGCCGGTTGTCACGCGCCGTCGTCTCCGTCGGAGGGGCCGTACCAACCACAGCGTTGACCCTGGGACGCGGGGCCGCAGACTCTGGCGGGAGCACCGGGAGCGGACTACCGTCCGGGCATCAGCATCGCCGCGAGTTCGGTGAGGAGGCGCGAGCGCCATGGTCCTGGCGCCGGAGGCCGAGTGATCATCGCGGGTGGACCCCCGCTGCGCACCATCCCAGTAACGATCACCGCAGTGCCTCTGGCGTCCCTGAAGTCCCTGTTGGACAACGCGAGGAGGTCGCCCTGTGAACATTGTCGTGAAGGGTCGTAACGTCGAGGTACCCGATCATTACAGGGTGCACGTTACCGAGAAGCTCGCCCACGTCGAGCGGTATGACCACAAGGCCGTCCAGTACGACGTCGAGCTGTTCCACGAACCCAACCCCCGGCAGTCCAAGAACTGCCAACGAGTGGAGATCACCGGTCGGTGTCGCGGGCAGGTAGTCCGCGCGGAGGCGTGTGGTTCAGACTTCTACGCCGCTTTGGACGTGGCGGTGAGCAAGCTGGACAACCGGCTGCGGCGGGTCGCGGACCGCCGCAAGGTGCATTACGGACGCCGCCACCCCACCTCTGTCGCCGAGGCCACCGCGCCGCTGGCGGCCACCCTGGTCTCCGATACCCCTGCTCCGGCCCCCGGTATCTCCACTGCGGCCGAGAGCAACGGCCATCGCCACCGGATGGGCGTGCTCGAGGAGCCCGACTACGAGCTGCCCACTCAGCGAGGAGAGTCCCCGGATGCCCGGGGGCCGGGTCGCATCGTCCGGCGTAAGCGGCACTCCGCCAGACCCATGACCGTCGACGACGCGCTGTATGAGATGGAGCTCGTCGGCCACGACTTCTACCTGTTCTCCGACGCCGACTCCGGACTGCCCAGCGTGGTGTACCGCAGGCACGGCTTCGACTACGGCGTGATCCAGCTGTTCTGAGAGGCCACCCCTGGCACCGTGATCGTCAGTGATCACGGTGCCAGGGACGATATGGAGACATATCGGGGTAACCGGGGCCTTCATAGCCCCGATATTCCTCCATATCGGGGCTATGAGCTGCGCTGATAACGCCGGAGCCGGCGCTGGGCATACGATGGCGCGCAGGTCGGCGGCGTTGGCGTGCCGTACGGTACGCCACTGGCCGCTCCCCCGCCGACCCGCGCCCCGACACGCGTGCCCCGATACGAGTGAGGTCTCCCACGGTGGTCCTGTCCCGACTACTCCGCGCCGGCGAGCACAAGACTGTGCGCCGGTTACGCGCCATCGCCGACCACATCAACGGTCTGGAGGACGGCGTCGCCGGCTGCTCCGACGCCGACCTACACGCCAAGACAGACGAGTTCCGCCAGCGCCATGGTCGGGGTGAGTCGCTGGATGAGCTGCTGCCTGAAGCGTTCGCGGTGGTCCGGGAGGCCGCCAGGCGGACCTTGGGGCAGCGGCACTTCGACGTCCAGCTGATGGGCGGCGCCGCGATGCACCTGGGCAACATCGCCGAGATGCGCACCGGTGAGGGCAAGACGCTGACCTGCGTGCTGCCCGCCTATCTCAACGCGATCGCCGGCAAGGGCGTGCACGTCGTCACGACCAACGACTACCTCGCCCGGCGCGATGCCGAGTGGATGGGCCGGGTGCACCGGTTCCTCGGCCTGAGGGTCGGGGTGATCCTGTCTCAGCTGAGCCCGGACGAGCGGCGCGTCTCTTACCACGCCGACATCACCTACGGTACGAACAACGAGTTCGGCTTCGACTACCTGCGCGACAACATGGCCTGGAGTCTCGAGGACTGCGTCCAGCGCGGGCACGCCTACGCCATCGTCGATGAGGTCGACTCCATCCTCATCGACGAGGCGCGCACCCCGCTGATCATCTCCGGGCCCGCCGACCAGTCCTCCCGCTGGTACGGCGAGTTCGCCCGGCTCGCCCCGATGCTCCGGCGCGACGTGCACTACGAGGTGGATGACCGCAAGCGCACCGTGGGTGTCTCCGAGGAGGGTGTCGCGCTCGTCGAGGACCAGCTGGGCATCGAGAACCTCTACGAGGCGGCCAACACGCCGCTGGTCGGCTACCTCAACAACGCCCTCAAGGCCAAGGAGCTGTTCACCAAGGACAAGGACTACATCGTCCGCGACGGCGAGGTGCTCATCGTCGACGAGTTCACCGGCCGGGTGCTGCACGGCCGGCGCTACAACGAGGGCATGCATCAGGCCATCGAGGCCAAGGAGAGGGTGGAGATCAAGGCCGAGAACCAGACCTTGGCGACGATCACGCTGCAGAACTACTTCCGGCTCTACGACAAGCTCGCCGGGATGACCGGTACCGCCCAGACCGAGGCCGCGGAGCTGCTCCAGATCTACAAGCTGGGTGTGGTGTCGATCCCCACCAACCAGCCGATGATCCGCCGGGACCACGGTGACCTGGTCTACAAGACGGAGGAGGCCAAGTTCGCCGCCGTGGTGCACGACATTGCGCAGCGGCACGCCAAGGGCCAGCCGGTCCTGGTCGGGACGGCGAGCGTGGAGCGTTCCGAGCACCTGTCCAGGGCGCTGGTGGCCGCCGGCATCCCGCATTCGGTGCTCAACGCCAAGCAGCACGACAAAGAGGCGATGATCATCGCCGAGGCCGGCCGCAAGGGTGCGGTCACCGTGTCCACCAACATGGCCGGTCGCGGCACCGACATCATGCTGGGCGGCAACCCGGAGTTCCGCGCCGACACCGCGCTGCGGGCCTGCGGGCTGGACCCGGTGGGGACTCCGCAGGAGTACGAGGCCGCCTGGGCGAGCGCGGTGAACGAGGCCCGCGCCGAGGTGCAGGCCGAGGCCAGGGAGGTCATCGCCGCTGGGGGGCTGTACGTGCTGGGCACCGAGCGGCACGAGGCGCGGCGCATCGACAACCAGTTGCGCGGCCGCTCCGGGCGTCAAGGTGACCCCGGAGAGTCCCGGTTCTACCTGTCCTTGCGCGATGAGCTGATGGTGCGGTTCAACGGTCCGCTGGTCGAGTCCATCATGACCCGGCTACGGATGGAGGATGACGTCCCGATCGAGGCCAAGATGGTCAGCAGGGCGATCCAGTCCGCCCAGACCCAGGTCGAGCAGCAGAACTTCGAGATCCGCAAGAACGTCCTGAAATACGACGAGGTCATGGACCTGCAGCGCAAGGTGATCTACGCCGAGCGCCGCCGGGTGCTCGAGGGCGAGGACCTTCGCGAGCAGGTCGAGCACATGATGACCGATGTGCTCACCGCCTATGTCAACGGCGCCACCGAGAATGGGTACGCTGAGGACTGGGACCTCGATCGGCTGTGGTCGGCGCTCAAGGCGCTGTACCCCGTCGGCATCAAGTACGAGTCCATCGCCGACGACACCGGTGACCTGACCCGAGAGTCGCTGCTGGCGGCCGTGCTGGCGGACGCGCGGGCCGCGTACGCCCGCCGCGAGGCGGAGCTCGAGCAGCTGGCCGGCCCGGGGGCGATGCGGGAGCTCGAGCGTCGCGTGGTGCTCTCGGTGCTGGATCGTAAGTGGCGCGAGCACCTCTATGAGATGGACTACCTGAAGGAGGGCATCGGGCTGCGCGCGATGGCCCAGCGCGACCCACTGGTGGAGTACAAGCGCGAGGGCTTCGAGATGTTCAGCGCTCTGCTCGAGGCGCTGAAGGAGGAGTCCGTCGGGTTCCTGTTCAACGTGCAGGTTCAGCTCGCCGAGCCGGAGGTGCCGCCGGCGTCGTTCGCCTCGGTGCCGGCCGGCTCCGCGCTCTCGCAGCTCGATGACCAGGCCGGCGACAGCGCTGTGCCCTCGGCCCTTCATCCGCCGGCGCTGGGCTCACCCGCGCTGGGTGCGCGGGCCGACCTGAGTGGCGTGGTCGAGCCCGCGCCCCGTCCGCTGATCTACACCGGACCGGCCGAGGACGGCGGCACCGAGGTGCGCGGCCGGGGCGAGCGCGGTCGGGACACCGGCGGCAACGGTGCCGGCGGGCCCTCTCGCAACGCCCCCTGCCCGTGTGGCTCAGGCAAGAAGTACAAGCGCTGCCACGGAGCCCCCAGCACTGCCCAACCACGATCGATGTGAGGACTGGCGCCGACCATGCTCGACAAGCGCTTCATCCGGGAGCACCCCGATGCGGTCAAGGACGCCGTCCGCGTCAAGGGCGTGGACCTGGACGTCGATGAGCTGCTCGAGCTCGATGAGGCGACCCGCAAGCTCCAGCACGAGGTGGATCAAGGTCAGGCCAGGAAGAAGGCGTTCTCCAGAGACTTCGCGAAAGCGGATGAGCAGCGCCGTGCGGAGCTGCGGGCGGAGAACGCGGAGCTTGACGAGCAGCTGAAGCAGCTGCGCGACGCTCTCGTGGACACCGGTGCGCGGCTGAACGATTTGTTACTGATCACCCCCAACATCCCGTGGGACGGGGCTCCCATCGGTCCCGACGAGTCCGCCAACGTCATCATCAGGACGTGGGGAGAACCGCCGGAGTTCGGTTTCCCACCGCTCGACCACGTGGAGCTGACGGCCAGACGCGGCTGGGCGGAGTTCGCTCGGGCGCGGAAGGTGGCCGGCGAGCGCGCCTATGCTCTGACCGGCGATCTGCTCATGCTGGAGCGCGCCCTGCATTCCTACGCCTTGGAGCTGCTCATCTCCCAGGGTTTCACGCCGATCTCGGTACCGGTACTGGTGAAGGAAGCGCCCCTGGTCGGGAGCGGCATGTTCCCCAAGGGCCGCGAAGAGACATACGAGCTCCCCGCCGACGACGCGTTCCTGGCCGGTACGGCCGAGGTCGCCCTGGTCGGTCTGCACTCCGACGAGATCCTCGACAAGAAGCGTCTGCCGATCCGCTACGCGGGCATCTCGCCGTGCTTCCGGCGTGAGATCGGTAGCGCTGGCCGCGACGTGCGCGGTCTGTTGCGGGTGCATCAGTTCGAGAAGGTGGAGCAGTTCGTGGTCTGCGAGGCTGACGTGACCGAGTCGGCGCGTTGGCACGCGGAGCTGCTGGCCTCCGCCGAGCGGATACTCCAGGATCTCGGGCTCCACTACGAGGTCGTCGAGTGCGCTACCGGCGATATGGGCCTCGGTAAGTTCAGGATGAACGACATCAATACCTGGTTTCCCTCGCTCGGCCTCCTGAGGGAGACTCACAGCTGCTCGACTCTGCACGACTGGCAAGCGCGGCGCGCGAACCTGCGCTACCGCGACTCAGACGGCAGGATCTGCTTCGCGCATACGCTGAACAACACGGCGGTGGCCACGCCCCGGCTGCTCGCCGCCCTCATCGAGAACCACCAGACGAAAGACCACGAGGTCCGCATCCCCGCCGTGCTGCGTCCTTACCTCGGAAACCGCGAGATTCTCTGACCCGAGTTCGCGAGTGGCGGCCGGCACGGCCGTGAGATGGCGATAGGCGTGCCGCACCCCGGCTACAGGTGGGCGGTGGCGGGCAGACGACCGAGGATCGGCACGGGTGCGAAGGCTTCGGCGTAACGCACGCGTGGTGAGACAGCGCGCCGCCGGCCCAGGGTTCCGCGTCGTCGGATGGCCCATGACCGTCAGCCGCGACCGTGGCAGGATCACCACAGGCGGAGCTTCTCGACGACATCGGCCGGACGGGGCAGCTGCGGGCTGGTTTCGCCGGTGGGCCGGCGCGGCGGATCCAGGCCCGCGTCCAGACGGATCATGTCGCGCCATGTGCGGGCGAGCTCGAACTGATCGGTGACCGCTCGTGCGCGACCAGTGGCTAGGCGACCGGAGCGGGGCAGCTCATCGAGGGTCAGACCGCCCTCCAGCAGCGTCGCCGCAGTCATCGCGCCGATGCCGCGCACTCCCGGGGTCTCATCGGCAGGGTCCCCCGCCAGCGCTCGGAAGTCAGCCCACTGCGCGGGGATGACCCGGTGCCGCATGTACACCTCATGTGGGGTCACCCGCTTCCGCCCGGCGCGGAAGCGGGTGTTGAGGACCACGACGCGTTCGGTGATGAGCTGTTAGTAGTCCTTATCCCGGGACACGATGATCACTCGGCGGGGTGGAGCGGTCGCGTGGACCAAGGTGGCGATCACGTCGTCGGCTTCGCCGTGCTCCCGCTCGATCCAGAGGATGTCGCGGTGGTCCAGGCCGCGTTTAACGTCGGGCAGGAACTGTGGTGGCAGCAGGGCCTGGTCGTCTGTTGGCCAGCTGGCCTTGTAGCCATCGTGGGCCTGTTGACGGCTTGCCGCGCCGTGCTCACCGTCTCACCGTCGAAGACCACGATGACCTCGGGGGCCCCGGCCGGGTACGTCGTCGCGGATCGCGACCCGCAGCAGCGCGAGAAGGCGAACAGGCCGGGGAGCAGCCGCGTCGTGTCGCGGGAATAGATCGGCGTGGGGAAACCGAAGGTCGCCCCCCCACAGCAGGTTGTGTCCGTCAACGAGCAGCAACGGGACCTGACCGCCGGTGCCGTCCGAGGTCGGCATCTGGAGCGTTGGCTGGAAGGAACGGCGTCTAACCGAAACGATCAAGAAAGGAGATGATCACCACGACGCGACTGTGACGATGGCCCTGGGCAACACCCCACCGTGACCCAAACCGGCAACACCATGATCTCTCCGACACTGCGGGCACCGCCAGGCCCGCGCTGGTGCAGATAGCGGGTCACGACACGCCGACCGTATCCTGGACCTGATCACCAAACCACTGACTCCGCGGCATCGTTGCGCGTCTGGTTGCGGCAGATCCTTGACGCCGCCAGGTCAGACGCCAGGCTGGTTCCCGTCCCCGGCACTGCGGCCGCACGCCATAGGCCCCACTCGAGGGGCGCGGTACCTTGGGGCGGTGGAGCAGCGTGTCAGCCTGGTCACGTTGGGCGTCGCTGAGGTGAAACGCGCCCGCGCGTTCTACGAGCAGCTCGGCTGGCATGGCCAGGAGGTCGATGAGACCGTGTTCTTCCAGGCCGGCGGCATCGCGCTGGTCCTCTGGGGTCGTGACAAGCTCGCGCTCGACTGCGGCGTCACCGACCAGCAGACGGCCGGCTTCGGTGGCTTCTGCCTCGCTCACAACGTCGGGTCCGAGGCGGAGGTCGACGAGGTCATCGCGGCGGCGGAGCGCGCCGGGGCCACGGTCACCCGGCCTGCGGCCGAGACGTTCTATGGCGGCTACGCGGGGGTCTTCACCGACCTCGACGGCCACGTGTGGGAGATCGCCCACAACCCGGGCTTCCCGCTCGCGGAGGACGGCTCGATCACCATCCCCGACCTCAGCAACCGTTGAGCTCTTCGGGATCTCCCCACCGCACATGCCACAGGAGCCCGGGTCGAGGCGTTGGGGGTCACTCAGCCGCCCGGCACCCCAGCGGTCCCGACGACGGTCAGGATCGCGGCGACGAGGAACGCGACGCACGACAAGACGACCAGGGCGATGCGCCCCGTTGAGTGCGTCACCAGAAAACTTGCTGCCAAGAACAGCAGACCGAGCGCGATCAACAGCGGGTAGTAGTTCATGGATTTGTCCCCTCTCGTGGCTGTTGCCTGGACTGCGGTGACAGCGTGTGCTTCCCGTACCAGCTCGGCGAGTGCGATGCCCTCCTGCGTGACCTCCGTGACGGTGGCCGCGACCTGTCTGGACGCCGATGCGGAGCACCTTCGCCCGGCGCTCGGCCACCGTGACGGCGACCCTGACGTTGGGACCAGCGGCGAGGACTCCGTGTGCCACCTCCGAGGACGGAACTTGCTCTCTTGTGGACTCCGCGCTAATGGCGGACGCTCTTGGACACTCATTGTGGCGTGTCCCTCGCGCGCTGGTGAAGCGCCCCAGCTAGGCTGGTTGCCACGCCGGGAGGAACCGGCGCGGCATGGTGATCGCCTCGATCTCGACCAGCCTGCTTCGGGTCACTCGGGGAAGCCACTGATCGGGGCAGGTCGAACCAGCTGCTGATCCCGTGCGCAGGACGTCGACGGTCGGATCCTGTCTGCGACGAGCTGAGGCCAAAGCAACAAAAAAGCGGCGGACCTGTAAGTCCACCGCTGTAAGCAACGATCACGCTATATTTAGGACCCCGCAAGGGCGGGCCAAGGGTAGCATCGTCACCTGCGTCGTGTCAACAGTGGGCTACGGTTTGAGCCAGTCTGCGTCTGGACGAGTCAGAAGTCGGGGCGTTGTTGTAAGCCCAGTCCAGGGTCAGGAGTGTTCGGCCCAGGTAGACACCGGAGTCCAACCGGTCGACGGTCTTCGAAGTAGAGGGCCAGAGGTGGCAGGCTTCGCTCAAACAGACCGAGAAAAGGTACTGTACGCTAGAGGATTTTTCGAAGCCACGCAGTACCCATGGTGGCCCTACCTCGGACTCGGGGCGTCGGCGAAAAAGTGCAAAGATGCGCTCTTGAAAGGGGTGACCAGTCCGGCGTTAAACGCAAGCGGGTTTTCGTCAGCGCAATAGACTAGGTGGTCCGGAAGTTCGCTCAAGCGTAGGAAAGTGTATTTCAGGTAACTTCGGAGAATCACGGATGGGTCTTGCTCGGGTGGACTCGATAGTTCCAGTCCTCGTGTTCGGCAAGCCCGCCCGCGATAGCGTTAGCCCATCTTGGGTGTCCCACATCGATCAGGTTGCAGTAGGGGTCACCGACGGAGTCCCAGTGTAGGAATTTCACGTTGACCGCCTGCGTCCCGCCGCCATCTGCATCTTGGGGGTCAAACCCTACGGAACCCCCTTAGCGAAGATACCCAACCAGGCACGCTTGTCACCTTGGCGTAGCACTCGTGGCCCCCCTTTTCATCCACGAGAAAGCCGTAGCCCATAGGATGCCGGAATTTAACACTACCGCGCTTCTCGCCGACGGACGAAGTCGAAATTCCGGTATCTGCGGTCTCGGCTACCGGCCGGGCGTTACGCGCTTGTGGTCGGCCTTGGCCGTCACGGCTGACAAACACGATTTCGAATTCCACCCGAGAACCTCTGGCAAAGAGATCAACATGATCCCGGTCCTGGATGGCGGTGACGTGAAGGAAGACGTTGTCGTCGACCTCGTACTCGGGATCAACAGCGATAAAGGTGAAGCCCCTGTTGTTGATCTTATTCAAGACCGAACCGGTTGGCACCGTCAGTCCTCCGTTGGCGTGACCTCCGCCTTGGGGTCACGCTGGAGGTGCCCGGCGCCCTCCAGGCTCTTGCTGCGCACGAGCTGCTTCGCGTGCTCGACGAACTCGTCCAGCGGCATGGGAGTCTCCTGGCCGGAGCGGTACCGGACCGTCACGGCGCGCTGGTCGGCCTCGCGCCGGCCGAGCACGACGATCAGTGGGATCTTCCTGGTGATGGCCGCGCGTACCTTCGCCGGCAGGCGCCCGTCGCTGGTGTCGACGTCGGCTCGCAGGTCGGCGTCCAGGAGCGTGTCGCGGACCTCGTTAGCGTAGTCCAGCAGGTCGTCGACGATCGGGATGATCCGCACCTGCTCCGGGGCGAGCCAGACCGGGAACGCGCCGGCGAAGTGCTCGGTGAGGTAGGCGACGAACCGCTCGTGCGAGCCGAGCGGCGCGCGGTGGATCACGACGACGGGTTTCTCGGTGCCGTCCGAGTCGTGGTAGGTCAGCCCGAACCGCTGCGGGGTGTAGAGGTCGACCTGGTTGGTGGAGGCGGCGAACTCCTTGCCGGTCACCGCCCGGATGATGAAGTCGACCTTCGGTGCGTAGTGCGCGGCACCGCCGATCTCCTCGACGTAGGGGATCCGCGACTCCTCCATGGCCTCGCGGGTGATCCGCTCGGCGGTGGTCCACATCTCCTCATCGTCGTGGTACTTGTCCTTGTCGGCCGGGTCCCGCAGGGCCAGCACCATGAAGAAGTCGGTGATGCCCAATGCGCGGTAGTAGTCGTCGTGCATCCGCATGACCTCCAGGAACTGGTCCTTGGCCTGGTCATAGGTGCAATAGATGTGCGCGTCGTTCTGGGTGAACCCGCGAACACGCATCATGCCGTGCAGCTGCCCGCTGCGCTCGAACCGGTAGACGGTCCCGTATTCGGCGATCTTGTAGGGCAGCTCGCGATAGCTGTGCGGCCGTGCTTTGTACACCATGTGGTGATGCGGGCAGTTCATCGGCCGCAGGTAGTACTTCTCGCCCTCGATGTCGATGGGGGAGTACATGTCCTCGGCGTAGTAGGGCAGGTGCCCCGACAGGTAGTACAGGTCCTCCTGGGTGATGTGCGGGGTCACCACCCGCTGGTAGCCCAGCTTGCGCTCGGTCTGCCGGGCCCAGCCCTCCAGCTCGTCGCGGATGATCGTGCCGCCCGGCAGCCACAGCGGCAGCCCTCGACCGATCTCCTTGCTGAAGGCGAACAGGTCCAGGTCCTCGCCGATGCGGCGGTGGTCGCGTTTGGCGGCCTCCGCCAGCATCCGCAGGTGCTCCTTGAGCGCGTCCCGGGTGGGCCACGCGGTGCCGTAGATCCGCTGCAGCTGCGGGTTGCGCTCGCTGCCCCGCCAGTACGCGGCGGCGCTGCGGGTGATCGTGAAAGCGGGGATCAGCCGGGTCGAGGGTAGGTGCGGGCCCCGGCACAGGTCCGACCAGCAGGTCTGGCCGGACCTGGGGTCGACGTTGTCATAGATCGTCAACTCGCCGCCGCCGACCTCCATGACGTCGGTGGTGTCGACCTCGCTCTTGATGTCGACGAGCTCGAGCTTGTACGGCTCGTCGGCCAGCTCGGCCTTGGCGGCGTCCAGGGAGGGGAACACCCGGCGGCGGAACCGCTGCCCCGAGGAGACGATCTCCCGCATCCGGCTCTCGATGCGTTCGAGGTCCTCGGGCTGGAAGGGGCGCGCGACGTCGAAGTCGTAGTAGAAACCGTTCTCGATCGGCGGCCCGATGCCGAGCTTGGCCTCCGGATACAGCTCCTGCACGGCCTGGGCGAGCACGTGGGCGGTGGAGTGACGCAGCACGGTGAGGCCATCCGGGCTGGACATCGCGACCGGCTGGACCTCGACGTCGACCTCGGGCACCCAGTCGAGGTCCCGCAGCGTGCCATCCGGGCCTCGGACCACGACGATCGCGTTCGGGCCGGCCAGGGGCAGCTTCGCGGCGGCCACCGCCTCCGCGCACGCCGTCCCGGCCGGGACCATGACGACGCGACGGGCCACAGCGGTGGGACGAGATGTGGACGTGGCAGCCTCCTCGGGCTCAGTGCAGGTCAGGACCGGCACACACCGACCGGTGCGATCGTAGTCGGTCGGTGTGTGCGGCGCGGAACTCCGCCACGGTCATCGTCGCGGTGCCCTCAGGTCCCCGGTGGTGAGGCGCAGCTGCAGCGCGGTGCACCACCACCGGCTGCCGTGCTTGTCGAAGCGGGCGGCCAGTGCCCGAACCCCGGTGCTCAGCGTCACCAGCGCGACCGCCTCCAGCGCGTCGGCGGCGTGCTGCTGGGCGAGCACCCTGCGCACCCTCGGTTCCAGATGTCCCGCAGCCACCTGCAGGGACACCAGGTAGGTCAGCAGATCCGGGCGCAGCACCGCGGACAGCTGCTGGGCCGGTCGCCGGCCGCTGAGGATCTCCACCGCGGCCCGCAGCACCCGTTCAGCGAGGACCGACGCCGCAGGGTCGGAGACCGCTAGCGCCGTGGGTGGCGGCTCGGGTGTCGTCGCCGGCGCGGCCGCCAGGATGTCCACCAGCCGGCGCAGCACCGGCCGGTGGGCTGTCTGGGGCTGGGCTGTCTGAGGCACTGTGTGGCGCGGTGGCTCGGGACATGGCTCGGCGATGCTCGCGGTCAACGAGCCCTCCTCGTCTCAGGGCCACGCGCCGGCGCGCGCGACCGATCAACGGCGGGGCCGAAGACGCCGTGTGGGTGGCGGTCCACCAGGGACCGTGGGCGCCGGATCGGAGGAGGGGCAACGACCCGGTACCGCGAAGTATGGGTGACGCGCGGCGGTGTCGTCACCGACTTTCGCCGGATTGTGCACAATTGGTGTACTTCGGTATCCGGTGCCGCCCGGGCGCGCTCCATGGGCAGCGCGTCCCCGATGGCCGCAGCCGGTGACCTAGGCTGTGTCGAGCCGTGGTGTCTGATGTTCTCCCAGGTAAGGGGCTGTTTCGCCGATGAGGGTCTACATCCCCGCCACGCTCGCGATGCTGCGGGCGCTCGTCGAGTCCGGGGAGCTGCTCCCCATCTCCGGCACCGCCTTCGCGCTCACCCCGATGCTTCGCGAGTCCTACGCCGCCGGGGACACCGAGGAGCTGGAGTACGCGGCGATGAACCAGGCGGCCCGGGCCTCGTTGCGGCTGCTGGCCGCCGAGCTGGACGGTGACCCGGCGGCGGTTCCCCGCCGGGTCGTGGTGGCCGCCGACGTCGAGCGGGTGCGGCTGCGTCCCGATCTCGACGAGGCCGCCGTCACGATCGCCGGTGCGGTACCGGCGTCGGCGGTCGCCGCGGTGCACGTCGACGTGCCTGACGCGGAGGACGCGGTGCGCACCGCGGTGGTGGTGGTGGACGCCGCCGACCTCGGGGACCCGGACGCCGAGTTCGCGCTCGGCGACGCGGAGGACCATGACATGGCCTGGTACGCCACCCAGGAGATCCCTTTCCTGCTCGAGCTCTTGTGAGACCCGTGAGTGGCGATGCGAGTCAGGACTCGCATCGCCACTCACGGGTCCGGAGGACCCCATGGACGCGATCACGTCTACTCCGGCTCCGCGTAACGAACCGCCGCGTAGCTACCCGCCGGGAAGTCCGGAACGCGACTCGTTGACCCGTGCGCTCGCCGCGATGGCCGCCCAGCGGGCCGAGCTGACCATGACCATCGGCGGCGTGGCGCGGATGGCCGGCGGGGAGCCGTTCGACGTGGTCGCCCCGCACCGGCACGCCCACGTGCTGGGCACCAGCGCGCAGGCCGGCGCCTCCGACGTCGCCGATGCCGTCCGTGCCGCGATGCGGGCCGCCCCGGCCTGGCGCGAGCTGCCCTTCGACGAGCGCGCCGCGGTCCTGCTGCGGGCAGCGGAGCTGCTCGCCGGCCCGTGGCGGGACACGCTCAACGCCGCCACCATGCTGGGCCAGTCCAAGTCGCTGCAGCAGGCCGAGATCGACGCGGCCTGCGAGCTGGCCGACTTCTGGCGCTTCAACGTGCACTACGCCCGCCAGGTCCTGGCGCAGCAGCCGAGCTCGGCACCCGGTGAGTGGAACCGCATGGACTACCGCCCGCTGGACGGGTTCGTCACCGCGATCACCCCGTTCAACTTCACTGCGATCGCCGGGAACCTGCCCACCGCGCCGGCGCTGATGGGTAACACGGTGGTGTGGAAACCGACCCCCACCCAGCAGCTCGCCGCGCACCACACCATGCGGTTGCTCCAGGCCGCCGGGCTGCCCCCCGGGGTGATCAACATGGTGACCGGCGACGGAGCGGCGGTCAGCGAGGTGGCGCTGGCCGACCCGGACTTCGCCGGGCTGCACTTCACCGGGTCCGCCACGACCTTCAGAAAGCTCTGGCGCACCATCGCTGGTCATCTGGACGGCTACCGCGGCTACCCGCGCATCGTGGGGGAGACCGGCGGCAAGGACTTCCTGGTGGCGCACCGCTGCGCCGACCCGGCGGCGGTGAGCACCGCGCTGGTGCGGGGGGCGTTCGAGTACCAGGGCCAGAAGTGCTCCGCGGTCTCCCGGGCCTACCTCGCCCGGTCCCTGTGGGACGGCGGTCTGCGCGAGCGGCTCGCCGACACCACCCGGGCGATCAGCTACGGCGACGTCGCCGACCTGTCGGTCTTCGGCGGCGCGGTGATCGACGCGCGGGCCTTCGCCAAGCACCGCGACCTGCTGGCGCGCCTGGCCGCCGACCCGTCGATCGAGGTCCTCGCCGGTGGCGGTTGCGACGACTCGCAGGGGTGGTTCGTGCAGCCCACGGTGCTCCTCGGCGCTGACCCCCGGCACGAGGTGTTCGCGACGGAGTACTTCGGGCCGATCCTCGCGGTGCACGTCTACCCCGACTCCGACTACGCCGCGATCCTCGACGTGGTCGACTCCACCAGCCCGTACGCCCTGACCGGCGCGGTGTTCGCCACCGACCGGGCTGCGGTGGCACAGGCGCAGGCGGCGCTGCGCTTCGCCGCCGGCAACTTCTACGTCAACGACAAGCCCACCGGGGCGGTCGTAGGCCGCCAGCCCTTCGGCGGCTCCCGCGCATCGGGCACCAACGACAAGGCCGGCTCGTTGATCAACCTGCTGCGCTGGACCAGCCCCCGGGTGATCAAGGAGACCTTCGACCCGCCGACCGGGCACTAGTCGATGGCGCGGCGGCGGCAAGCCCCAGCGCCCCTACCGTCCCCCTCAGGTCGGCGCCGAGGGGGCCGGGGTGTGGCTATACGGTCGAGGCGAGGTTCTGGAGGTCGGTGGTCTGCCAGTGACCGACGAGGTCGCGGTAGAGCGGGGAGTGGGTCAGCAGCTCTTGGTGGCTACCGAGGTGTGCGTGGTCACCATCGAGGACGAGGATTCTTCGGGCGCGTAATGCAGAGCTGGTTCGGTGGGCGATGACGAGGAGGGCGCCTGGTCGTTTGGTGAATGCGAGTTCTGCTTGTGCCTCGGCTGCGGGGTCCAGGTGACAGGTGGCTTCGTCGAGTATCACCAGATGTGCGGGTGAGAGGTAGGCCCGGATGAGGGTGAGGAGTTGGCGTTCGCCGGCGGAGAGGTCGGCGGGACGTAGGTCGGCTTGGTAGCCGCCGAGGTGCTCGATGAGGAGTTGGGCGCCGAGGGCGTTGGCCGCCTCGTCGAGTTGAGGGGGTGTGGGGCGGCACGGCAGGTAGTAGTCGAGGTTCTCCGCGACGGTGCCGGTGAAGACGTAGGCTTCCTGCGGGATGAGCACGCGTCGTTGGGCGAGGTGGGGGGCCTTCCAGTCGCGGAGTGGGACGCCGTCCAGGAGTATCTGACCGGCCTGGGGTTGGAGTAGGCCGGCGATGATCTGGGCAAGGGTGGACTTGCCGACGCCGCTGGGACCGACGACGGCGAGGTGGTCGTCGCCGGCCAGCAGGAGGTCGAGGTCGCGAATGATCGGTTCAGCGTGTCTGCCGTAACTGAAGGTGACGTTCCGTAGCTCGAGGGTGTGGTCGGAGGGACGGGATGTCGGTCGCGGCCGTTGTTCTGGTAGCCGCGACTCTGGTGGGGCGGTGGCTGGGGGCTGGGCTGCCTCGGTGATCCGGCCCAGGGTGACCATCAGCTGTAGTCCGGTGCCGCCGATGGTCCGGATGAGGGTTTGCAGGGCCGGTTGCAGTCCCAGCGATACGTAGGTGAGGGCCCCTAGCACGGTGCCGGTCGTCGCGCCATGACCGACCAACCATGGTGTCCCCAGCAGGATGAGGAGCAGTGGCACCCACGCACCGATGCCTAGCGCGGTGGTTCGCACTGCGGTCATTCGGGCGAGTTCGGTGCCGGCGCTTTCCTGGGCGTCGATGGAGTGGGCGACTGTTGTGCGGATCTGGTCTTCTGCGCAGCAGGCGATGATGTCGCGTAACCCACCGGCCAGCGTGCTGACCGTTTCGGCGATGCGCTCGTTGGCCAGAATGGTGGTGCGTTGCCTGGCGGCCGTTGCGCGCAGGGAGCTGACGAAGAGCACGAGCCCGACCAGCAGTGGGGGCAGCACGAACGGGAGGGCGAGTGGGGCGAGGGTGACCAGTCCGAGCAGTGCGCTCGCCGTGGTCACGAGGAAGCCCTGTGCTACCATGATCACGCTGGCGAACGACTCACGGACGATTTCCACTTGATGGGTCAGCCGCGCGACCCCAGCGATATCAGAAGGTTGACCCGTGGCGGTGGATCGGTGCAGGACGCCGGTGACCACGAGATCGACGAGTTCGTCGCGGAACGGCTCGATGATGGCCGCGAGCCGCAGGAAGACCTGGCGGGTACCCACCGCGCCGACGAGCACACTCAGGGCCATCATGGCGAGTGATCCGAAGCCTGCTGCCGGTCGGCCGGCCAGGAAGCCCTCGTCGATCGCCGCCGCGACGAGGCGTCCAGACAGAAATACCGGCGCGGCCTCCACGAGTGACCAGCCCGCAAGGCGGAGGAGCATTCCCCGTCGTTGCCGGAGCGCGGTCAGCAGGACCTGCCAGTGGCGTGCGGGGCGCCGGGGTCTCGGGTGGCTCACGCCGGTGCACCTTGGGGCATTCCGTGTGGCGGTGAGAACGCCGGGTCGAACACGGCCTGGTAGCACGGCTCACTCCACAACTGGCGGTGTGGCGCGACTGAGCGCACACTGCCGTTGTCAAGCCAGATGACCAGGTCGGCGTGGGCTGCTGTGGAGACGCGGTGCGCGACGACGAGACGGGTTCGGTCGGCCAGCGCGCCGGTGAGCACTCCTCGGATGTGGTGCTCGGTGACGGTGTCCAGGCTCGCGGCGACGTCGTCGAGGACGAGCACCCGTCCAGGGTGGGCGAACGCCCGCGCCAGGCCCATCCGCTGGATCTCACCGCCGGACATCGGGGCCTGGACCAGCGGCGTCTGGTAGCCCGTCGGCATGCGCCGGATGAAGATATCGGCGCGGGCTGCGCGGGCCGCTGTGATCAGCTCGGGTAGGTCGGGGGTGGGGTGACCGAAGGCGATCACGTCGGCGAGTGTCTCCCCGATCAGCATCGGCCGCTCGAAAGCGCAGCACACGCCACGGCGTAGCTCGCGGCGAGTCAGCTGCGGGAGGGCCACGCCGTCCAGCAGCACCTGACCCTCATCCGGGTCGCGCAGCCGGCCGGCGAGGGTGGCCAACACAGACTTCCCGCTTCCTGACCGGCCCACCACCGCGACCAGGGCACCTTCCGGCACGACGACGTCGACACCATCCAACACGGATACCTCGCCGACACGGACGGTGACGCCCCGAAACTCCAACCGACCACGCCCGGTGGGCAGGTTGTTCGTGCCGTGCGGCACTGCGGGTTCGGCCAGGACCGAGGCGTTGCGTGCTGCGGCTGCCCTGGACTGGGCGAACCGGGATACCGACAGCACCGCCGAGTTGAGGCCTGCGACGAGCATCACGTACTGGCTGGCGGCTAGTAGCTGTCCTGGACTGATTCGGCCCCGCGTGAGTTCCCACCCGGCCGCCGCGAGCACCGCGATCCGCAGTGACGGCACCAGCAGTGCCTCCTGGGTGGCGATCCGGGTTCGTACCCGCCACATCCCCATGCCATGCCGGTGCAGCGCAGGGAGCGGCACCAGTATCCGTTCCCTTTCTTGCTCGGTCGTGTGGGCCGCGGCGATGGTGCGCGCACCGGCCAGAGCGTCGACCAATCGCCCGGCGATCTCTCCTTGGGTCTGCAGATATCGGTCGGTCAGCGCTGAGGAGTCCCGCAGGTTGATCCGCGCCACCGCCAGCAGCACAGGAGTCCCGACCAGAAGCGTCAGACAGAGCCAGGGGTCGATGAGCGTGAGGGCGACGATCCCTCCGAGGGCCGGGATGAGGGCGGTGACGGCCCAGATCGCGAGGGTACCTACCCGTCCGGCGTCAGCGGCGTTGGCGACCAGCCGGGCCGTGAGGTCGCCTACGTCGAACCGCCGCGTGGTGCGTGTGCCCAGCGCGAGGATGTGGTCGAGCACCGTCCTGCGCAGCCACGCGGTCGACCGCGCGGTGCTCATTCCAGCGGCCAGATCATTGGTGACGTCGCAGATCAGCAGCACACCGATCAACAGACCACAGCCGAGCAGCCAGCCGGCGACGTGACTGCCGTGAAGGGCGGCGTCAACCGCACCACCCAGCACCGCCGGAAGCACCGTCTGTGCCGCGGTGAGCAGCAGAGAAGTGGTCAGCAGCACGCCGGCCCAGATCCCTCCGCGCCGCACTATCCGGACGAGCAGCCGGTCCACTGCCCGTCGATCGAGGGAAGTGACCTGCTCGCCCATCACAGTCCCGTCGTCGATCATCCTGTTTCCACGCCAGTCCAGGCTCCCCACCGGTTTGCCGGGGGTTAGGTGGTACGGGGAACGCCAGGCCCCGTAACACCTAACCCCCTTCTGTGCTAGATCACGGGCAGATAAGCAGGCTTGCGTAGCTGTTGCCTGGGCCGCCGTCGACGGCCAGGCCGTGCGACTCCTCCTCGGGCTGTTCCATGCCCTGCAGGTCGAGAAGCGTCATGTCTTTTACCTCCTCTCGTGATTTGATGTGATGGCCCGGTTTGGGCCTGGACCGATGGGAGCGGCGAGGAAGGGCAGGTGCACCGGCTCGGGATGCAAAGCGGCGCCGAGGGCGAGGAGAACCCCGGCGTTGCCGGTGGCCAGGTCCAGGGAAAGCCGCAGGAGTTGCTCGCCGGGAAAAGCCAGATGGCCCTGGTAGTCGATGGCATGCCAGGCCAGACGGCGAAGCTGCGCCGCAACCGTGCCGTCTCGCGCCGCGGTACCGGGGGGACAACCGCGGCTGAGATACAGGATCATTCCGGCTCTGCCGCGGAACAGTCCCGGTTGGATGTAGAAGGGTGCCTGGGCCGCGCGGCGGATGGCCTCGGTGGCCTCGGTGAACTGGTCGTCGTGGCGGTGAGTCAGGTAATGGTCGAGCACGAGGCCGACACCCACGCTGCCCTCGGCCAGATAAGGCATCGTCCGCCAGCCCTCGTTAACCTGCATGCTCCCGTTGTCCTTGCGCACGATGCAGCGGCGCAGGTCCTGACGCAGCGCGGTCTGTGCCAGGTCCAGCAGGGCCGGCCGGCCGGCCTGTTCGTACAGGCGCAGGAACAGCAGGGCGATACCGGCGCAACCGTGCATCAACCCGGCGCGCGGGTGGGCTCCGCCGCTGATGTCACCGACGGCGTTCTCGTCGCCCAACCGGTCCGCGACGATGTCGGCCACCTGGAACGCGTTGTCTCGCAACGAGGTGTCACCGGTGATGTCGGCGAAGTGCGCGAGATTGCAGCCGATGCCCGCCAACCCACTGTGCAGGTCAAGACCGAGCCGTTCCCACTTCCCGTCCACCTCGGTCCGGCAGATGTCGAGTACTGTCAGTGCCTCGGCCCGGTAACCGAATCGGTCCAGCACGTAGGCCACCCCGGCTAAGCCGTCATAAAAGCCCCACCGAGTCGTCCCCGCAGCCGGATGAACAGCCCGCCGTAACAGCCACTCCTCATAGGCCGGGTAACGGCCGGCGCCGGTCACGGCCAGGGCGTAGAGCACACCAGCCGCGCCATGAGCGATGTTGAGCCCACCGGTGTCGAACTGCGCGATATCCCCGGGGAACAGCCGATCGTCGCGCTCAGGTGTGGCGCTGGCCACGATCGCCCCGGCCAGCGACCTCCGGACCGATTCCCAGCTGTCCCGGTCCGGATCCATCCGATCCAGCCGCCGTGCTGTGTCGCCCAAGCGTGGCGGCACACCTGCGGTGATGACCGTCACCGCCTCGTCGAGGAAAGACCCGGGAACCGGGAACAGCTCGGAGATCACGGCGGCGAAATCGTTCGCCTTCGCGCGATCGAGCGCGAACAGCATGGTCAACGGGAGAAAGAGGAACAGCCGCAGACAGGCTAGCGCATAACGATCGATATCGAAGCCCGTACAACCTCGCGGGGCAGCGAATCCTGGGTTGGCGAGAGTCTGCCGCCGACCCTCCTCGACAGGCGCGGCCACCTCGAAATCGATCAACACGACCCGGTCGTCTGGCCGAAGCAACACGTTGGACGGGTGCAGGTCCCCGATCACCACGCCCCGCTCATGCACCGCAGCGACCGCCCGTTCAACCTTGGCCTGGATCTCCAGCGCCCACGAGGTGTACTCCGCCACGGTTCGCTCGTCGGTCTCGTGCGCCACCAGGTAACGCTCCACAATGGCCGCCTGAAGCGGTCTGGAATCGATGAACTCCAAGGCCAGGAAGTGGTGCTCCCCCACCGGGAAAGACCCGTGCACAGCGGGCACCACATCCAGTCCGGAAAGCCGCTCCAGGATTTCCTGCTCACGGCGCAACCGGGTGAGTGCGTCGGTTCCGTCCACATCGAGCCCCGCGTGGGGCCGGGCCTCCTTCAGCACCACCTGCGCATCCGTCCGGACGTCCCGGCCTGCGTAGAGGCCACCGCCATTGGAGAAATGCAGCACCCGCTCGATCCGATAGGGCAGGCTGTCCACCTTCACGCTGTTCCGCGCTGCCAGGTGGGGCTCCAGAAACGCCGGCAGGCTCACCCACGCAGGCAGGCGGAAGATCGGTTCGCGCCGATCCGGTACCAGCCGCCCATCGGGACCCTCCATCGCCAACACCAGCGCGCCGGTCTCCGAGACACAGTAACGCCTGGCGGCCGCTCCGTAACGGACGTACAACGGCCCATCGCCCCACCGTAGATCACTCAAAATGTAAGGACCCTGGCTGCCGGCGAGCGCCTCACCGAGTTCGTTGAGCACGACTTCCAGCTGCGCCTCGTCCGCGGGATAGATCGTGACGAACTTCCCGCTCGACCCACGATGTGCGTACTTGGCGTTGGCCAGCAGCAACGCATCACGATCACGCAGGAACTTAAACGGAATCCTATGTTGAACACAGTGATCCCACACTGTGATGAGAACCTTGTCGGCGTTGTCCAGACAGGCCGAGACGTGAACTTTCCATCCCTGCGGGGGGACCGGGACCCCGACCGGCCGGTGTACCAGCCAATCCCCCTGCGTCGACCGCTCCCACCCCTGAGGAACCGGACCGCAAGTGGGCTCGAAACCGAGGTTTCCTTCCCGCATCCGGCTCGTCGAGTCATAGAACAGGCGGTCCGCGAGGCAATACGCTTCATACCGTTTATCCACCTGGCCCCCCCGATCACCCACCAGTCCTCATCGCTGCCCAGCTGCTCCCCTTAACCGAGGATTTCCGCTGCCGCTCCGCGTCCAGGTGATAGCCATGCAGTCAGAACAACCCACCCGCCGGTGACCTGAGTCTCTCACTCGTGTGCAAGCGTGGCGTAAGTATCTCGCCCCCAGCTACTCCCGCGTTTCGGCGAGTCACCCTCCTCGGCCCCGGGCCGGTCGCGGACCGCCTGCTCAGTGGGGTCGCTAACCGGGACGATATGCGCACCGCGACGAACCGGGACTCCCGGTAGCTGTTCCCCGGCCGGCGGGCCGGACAGCCGATGCACCCCTGAGACCGTGCCGCAACGGTGGTAATACCACGAGAGGCCGCCCGTCGTGCGTTCGATTGTTTCCAACGATTGGTGGGGGCCGGCATCCAGGAGGCCGCGGGAAGCGCCGAGCTCGGGACTGCCGTGACCTCAGGCCGCTGAGTCCAGCGAGCCGTCCGGAATCATCTCGATGCTTTCCACGACAAGGTCGCTCAGATCCAGGGTCGGCTTCCGGTGGCTCATCGGGAACCACCCTTCAACAATCGGTGCGGGCCCGCGTAGGACTGCGAGCACCGCTGACCGGTCAGCAAGACCATCCTCAGATGGGTGTATAAGCCGTGCGCAATCGATGCGCACCCGCATTTCGGCGGCCAGCGCCTGCAGCGAGGCGGATACCATCTTCTCGGCGGCGCCCGCTGCGCTGACTGCGACCGCGCGGTGACGGTCGCGGTCAGCGCGACCGCCCGGATACGGGCGGTCAGGGCCTCACCAGATGCCCGCGTAGGCTACTGAGGGTGGGCTGCGGCGTGGTGCGGACGAAGGTTCCTCGACCCACTCGCCGAGCGCCTCGGCGAGGGTGGGACTGCCCAACAGCAGGCCGAACCTGAAGGCGCTCGCCCCGACCGCGTGACGGAGCGCGGAGGTCCTGGCCACCATCTCGGCCGCCAGGACCTCCGGAAGGCGGTCTTCCCAGCCCTTGGATGCGCTCCAACCCGCTGACCCACGCTGCGACCCGCGTGGTGAGATCAGCGGGCAACACCCCCCCGTACACGGTCGGGCCACGCGCGATCCCCGGGCGCCTTGCCCTGGAACACACGGCCGTGAATCGCAGCCCTTGAAGGTCCGCCACCGGCGACCCCGCGGCCCGGACACCGATCATCGGCGCCACGGCGTATCCCAGACCTGCGGGAGCGCGCCACGTCAGACCGGTAACCGGCGGGTCCTGCGACAACCGTACTGATGACACGAAAGGCGCCCATCGTGTAGTCGATCCGGTGTGCACCAGCTGATGGAGGCGGCCGGGTGAGCTGGTCTATCCCGCACAGCCGGCCTCCAGATCCGGCTAGGCGTCTGCCCAGTCCCAGTCCTCCGGCAGGAAGCCGCTCGCGGCATCGCCGATAGTGCAGGAGGCGGCGGGCTCGGGCATGCCGTGGCCGTAGGCCGCTGAGTCCAGCGGGCCGGCCGGGACCACCTCGATGCTCTCCACGGCGAGGTCACTCAGATCCAGCAGCGTCTGCTCACTCATCCAGAACCACTCCCCCACAATCGGTGAGACGCCCGCGCGGCGGCGGACGCCACTGACCGGCAGAGTCAGTACGGCCATCATCAGACAGGCGCGTAAGCACAGTGCAAGCGCAACGCAACATGCCTCAGGAAAACGGGTTCCACAGCCGGGCGCTCATCTCACCCGGTGACACACCGGCCAGCGGTGACGGATCCGTCCTGGGTGACCTGGGCCGGCATCGAGACGTCCAGCGACTGGTCCCCGGAGCGGCGGCTGTGCCAGATCACCTGGAGCGTCGCCGGACCTACCTCGCCGGCTCTTAACCGCCCTCGGAAGGCAACTCGCACAGCGACATCGACCAGGCTTGCCACCTGCTGGGTCGGGTGATCCCGGCCCTCAACTCACTCGGCCGACGTCGCGCGCGACTCTTACGAGTCGGCGAGCGCGGCGAGCAGACCTCTGACGGACATCGCTCGGCGGTGGGGGGCACCGTCGAGCTCGTCCAGCGCGCACTCCGGGTCGGCGGGCGGGCCGAGGTGGGTGCAGCCCCGGGGGCAGCTCGTGATCGCCTCGGCCAGGTCGCCGAAGGCGCGGACGACGTCGTCGGGCCGCACGTGCGCCAGCCCGAAGGAGCGGATCCCCGGGGTGTCCACCACCCACCCGCCGCCCGGTAGCGGCAGCGCCACCGCGGAGCTGGAGGTGTGCCGGCCTCTGCCCACCCCACTGACCACCCCCGTCGCGCGGAAGGCGTCCGGCACCAACCGGTTCACCAGCGTCGACTTGCCCACGCCGGAATGCCCGACCAGCACCGAGACCCGACCCGCCAGCCGCGCCGCCACCGCGTCCACCCCCAGCTCCGGGGCGGTGAGCAGCACCGGGAGCTCCAGCGCGGCGTAGCGCTCCAGCACGTTCTCCGGCGTGGCGAGATCCCGCTTGGTCAGGCAGAGCACCGGTTCCAGGCCCCCGGCGTACCCGGCCACCAGGCACCGGTCGATCAGTCCGGTGCGCGGTGGCGGGTCGGCCAGCGAGGCCACGATGAGCAGCTGCTCGGCGTTGGCCACCACGATCCGCTCGTAGGGGTCGCTGTCGTCGGCGGTGCGGCGCAGCACGCTGGAGCGCTCCTCGACCCGGACGATCCGGGCCAGCTCATCCGGCGCGCCGCTCACCTCGCCGACCAGCCCGACCCGGTCGCCCACCACCACCGGGGTGCGACCGAGCTCGCGGGCCCGCATCGCCGTCACCCGCAGCGTCGGGTCGTCGTCGGGCGCGCAGGTCCACCGGCCTCGGTCCACCGCCACCACCATCGCGCCGGTCGCGTCGGCGTGCTCGGGGCGGCGCTTGGTGCGGGGACGGGAACCGTGCCGTCCCGGCCGGATCCGGATGTCGGACTCGTCGAGGCTGTGGCTGCGGCTGGGCCCCCCACGGGGGCCGCCACCGGGCCGGCTCAGCCGGCACCACCCGCCAGCATCGCTGACCAGCTCGCCGGGAACCGCGGCATCGTCTTGGTCGTCGCGGCGATGTCGTCGACCGCGACTCCCGGCACCACCAGGCCCAGGATCGCGCCCGCGGTGGCCATCCGGTGGTCGGCGTAGGCGCGCCAGGGGCGGCCGGGATCCCCCCGCAACGGCCGGGGGTGGATCTCCAGACCGTCGGGGGCCTCCCGCACGTCACCGCCCAGTGCCCCGATCTCGGTGGCCAGCGCGGCCAGCCGGTCGGTCTCGTGCCCGCGCAGGTGGGCGATCCCGCGCAGCCGCGAAGGCCCGCCGGCCAGCGCCGCCAGCGCCGCCACCGTCGGGGTGAGCTCCCCGACGTCGCGCAGGTCGGTGTCCACGCCGGTGAGCCGAGCAGGACCCGAGACGGTCAGCCCGCGCTCGTGCAGGTCCACCGTGCACCCCATCCGCGCCAGCAGCGGGCGGATCGCGTCGCCGGCCTGGGTGGTGCGCCGCGGCCAGCCCGGCACGGTGACCCGCCCAGCGGTGACCGCCGCCGCCGCCAGGAACACCGTCGCGTTGGACAGGTCCGGCTCGACGTCATGGTCGCCGCCCGCGACCGGGCCGGGAGCCACCGTCCACCACGTCGCGCCGTCGGTGTCCACCTCCACCCCCCGGTCGGTCAGCATCCGCACGGTCATCTCGATATGCGGCCGGGAGGGGACCGGCGGGCCGTCGTGATGAACCGTGATACCCCCGTCGTACCCGGCGGCGGACAGCAGCAGCCCGGAGACGAACTGTGAGGAGCCCGACGCGTCGATCCACACCTCGCCGCCGGGCCGGCCGCGCACGCCGTGCAGCACGAACGGCAGGGCGTCCCCCTCGACCCGGCAACCCAGCGCGCGCAGCGCTCCCAGCACCGCGCTCATCGGTCGCTGCCGGGCCCGCTCGTCACCGTCGAAGCGGACCGGGCCGTGCGCCAGCGCGGCCAGCGGCGGCACGAAGCGCATCACGGTGCCGGCCAGCCCGCAGTCCACCGTCGCCCCCGCGTGCAGTCCGTCGTGCGCGGCCACCTCCAGATCGTCGCCGCGGCCGGCTATCGGCACGCCCAAGGCGCGCAGCGCACCGACCATGAGATCGGTGTCCCGGCTGCGCAGTGCCCCCCGGACGGTGCCGCCGGTGCCGGCCAGCGCGGCCAGCAGCAGCGCCCGGTTGGTGATCGACTTCGATCCCGGCACGGTGACGGTGGCGCGCACCGGTCCCCGCGCGGGTAGCGCGACCCACGGCGGCTGGGTGGAGGTCGTCATGGCGCCATCATTGCGTACTCGGCGCGCGGGCCCGGCCATCGCGTGCTGGGCGTGCGACGATGACCCCATGTGCGGCAGGTACGCCTCGACCAGGAGTCCCGCGACGCTGGCCGTCGAGCTCGACGCTGTCGACGAGACCGACGGCGCGGCGCCGGGAGCTGCCTACAACGTCGCGCCGACCACACCGGTGCTCTCGGTCGTGACCCGGCATCCACGCGGTCCGAAGGGAGTCCCCGACCCGGATCGGACGGTGCGCAGCATCCGGGTGATGCGCTGGGGACTGGTGCCGCACTGGGCCAAGGACCCGGGGGTCGGATCCCGGCTGATCAACGCCCGGGCCGAGAGCGCGGCCGGCAAACCCGCTTTCCGCGACGCGGTGGCCCGGCGGCGCTGCCTGCTGCCGGCCGACGGCTGGTACGAGTGGCGGCCGGCGGCCGACCGAGCCGGCCATCCGGTCAGAGCCACCCACAAGCAGCCCTTCTTCATCACCCCGGCGGACGGCTCCGGGCTCGCCATGGCCGGGTTGTGGTCGATCTGGCGGTCCCCGGACGCCACCGCACCCCCGTTGGTGACCTGCGCGGTGCTGACCACCGACGCGGTGGGTCCGCTCGCCGAGATCCACAACCGGATGCCGCTGATCCTGCCCGCTCAGGCGTGGCGGGCCTGGCTGGATCCGGACTGTGACGACCCCCGGGAGCTACTCACGCAGCCGCCCGCGCACCTGGTGCACGCTCTCGAGCTGCGGCCGGTATCCACCGCAGTGAACAACGTTCGGCGCGACGGTCCTGAGCTGGTCGAACGGGTTGACCCGGAGCAGCCCGCACCGCTGAGCCTGGACCTGCACGGGTGAGCGGACTGACCATCCCCACACCCCACGGCCCAGCCGAGGCCGAGCTGCACTGCTGCCCGGGGCCTGGCGCGGAGCCGCTGTCCGGGTCCGGCGCGGAGCCGCTGTTCGGGCAACGTGCGGCGCTGTTGCTCGGGCACGGTGCCGGTGGCGCCACCAGCGCGCCCGACCTGGTGGCCACCACCCGGGCGGCGACCGCGAGCGGGGTGCACGTGGCGCTGATATCCCAGCCCTACCGGGTCGCGGGCCGGCGTGCCCCGGCACCGGCCCGGCAGCTGGACGAGGCGTGGCTGGCCGTCGCCAGGTATCTGGCCGACGGTGTGTTCGCCGACCTGCCGCTGGTCTTCGGGGGGCGTTCCTCGGGGGCCAGGGTGGCCTGTCGCACTGCGGTGGCGGGGGGTGCCGTGGCGGTGTTATGCCTGGCCTTCCCTGTGCACCCACCGGGGCGGCCGGATCGCGACCGGATGCGCGAGCTGGACGGGGTGGACGTGCCGGTGCTTGTCGTGCAGGGTGAGCGGGACCGGTTCGGCCGCCCTGAGCCCGCCGCCGGACGCGAGGTCGTGCTGCTGCCCGGCGACCACTCGCTCACGGCGGACCCTGCGGCGGTGGAACGCGCGGTGGCGTGGTGGCTACAGCGCTGGCTCAGCCCGCTGGGTTGAGTGGTGATCGCGGTCTGTGTGCCCAGGGTGACACGGGATGTCGCTCTGGACACCCAAACCGTGATCACGCCACGGAATGCGTGCGCCGGGTGGGGCGTTGCTCGGGTGCGTGGTAGCGACAGTTTCGCTAGGCCGAGCGCCCGGTTGGCGCGTACCCTCGACCATTGATGCACACCTGGGCATGGGGGTGGTCGCGGTGATGTCAGCCGACAACGCCGAGCCCGCCCAGTCTGGCCGGTCCGAGTCGAGTCTCGAAGGGACGATGGTGTCAGACGGCCCTGGGGCGGCGGCGCAGGAGCCGCCGTCGGAGCACGTCGAGCGGGGTGTCGAGGACCAGAGCGCCCCGGAGACGCCGGAGCAGCGCGCCGCGAGCGCCTTGGAGACGCCGGAGCAGCGCGCCGCGCGCTTCGAGCGTGACGCGATGCCCTTGCTGGACCAGCTCTACGCGGCGGCGCTTCGGATGACCCGCAACCCGCCCGACGCCGAGGATCTCGTGCAGGAGACCTATCTCAGGGCCTACGGCGCCTTCGAGTCCTTCCGCGCGGGCACCAACCTGAGGGCATGGCTCTACCGTATCCTCACCAACACCTACATCAACGGGTATCGCAAGCGGCAGCGCCAACCAGTGGCGCAGCCCACTGAGGAGATCACCGACTGGCAGCTCGCCCAAGCCGCGCAACACACCTCGTCCGGTCTGCGGTCGGCGGAGATGGAGGCGCTGGACCGGCTGCCCGACTCCGACGTCAAGGACGCCCTGAGCCAGCTGGCCGAGGACTTCCGGATGGCCGTCTACCTGGCCGACGTCGAGGGCTTCGCGTACAAGGAGATCGCTGAGATCATGGGTACTCCGATCGGGACTGTGATGTCGCGGCTACACCGGGGGCGCAAGCAGCTGCGCGACATGCTCACCGGGGTTGCTCGTGAGCGGGGCTTCCTGCGTGATGCGGAGATCGCGTCATGAGTGGTGGAGATCTTCACGACACCGACTGCCACGAGGTGCTCGCGCAGCTGTGGCTTTTCCTGGACAACGAGTGTGACCACGAGCGGCGCCGGCTGCTGCGGCAGCATCTGGAGGACTGCGGCCCGTGTCTGGAGGAGTTCGGTCTCGAGGGGCATCTCAAGGCGCTGCTGGCTCGTAAGTGCGGCGGGGACCACGCGCCCGACGCACTCAAGCAGAGGTTGCGTCAGTCGATCCGCGAGATCATGGTGCGCCAAGCGCACGCCGGGCTCTCCAGCGAGCGCTGAGCTCACCTGTGGGCCCGCCTGAGTCCCGGCGGGCCCACAGCGGGGCTCAGGTGTTCGGACGCTTACCGTGGTTGGCGGCGTTCTTTTTCCGGTCACGCTTCTTGCGGCCTCGCTTGGACACGACGTCCTTCCTCTCTGTGTCGGTCGACCCGCTGTCGGTCGACCCGCTGTCGGTTGGTCCTGGGCTTGGTCGAGCTTGGGCGACTCATTGCGGTCACGGCGAGTGTGTCATGGTGCGCCAGAACTGTGCCGGTCGCTGGCCGCAGGCCGGGCACCGCTCACCGTGGTTGGATAACAAGGCCGAGCTTGAGGAGGGCGATCCATGACTGAGGAGATCCGAGCCGAGATGGTGGCCAGTGTGTGGAAGATCGTGGTCGCCGAGGGCGATGCGGTGTCTGACGGTGACACGTTGGTGATCCTCGAGTCGATGAAGATGGAGATCCCCGTCCTGTCGGAGGTCGAAGGAACTGTCGCGAAATTGGCGGTCTCGGAGGGCGACGTCGTGCAGCAGGGTGACCTGATCGCCGTGGTCGAGTGACGTCCGTGGTCGAGTGACGTCGCCCTCGGGCGAGGGCAGGCGGCGAGGTGGTGGGCCGAGATGTCGACGCTGAGCGAGCTGCTCGCCCAGCACACCCAGTGCTCCGGCGCGGCGGTCGCTCACCTGCAGCGGATCGTCGCCGAGTGGCAGTTGCTCGCTGATCTGGCCTTCGCCGATCTGCTGATGTGGGCGCCGCTGGACGCCGCCGAGGCACCGGCGGAGTTCCTCTGCGTGGCTCACGTCCGGCCTACCACCGGCCCCACCGTCCATCCCGAGGACGTGGTCGGCAGCCGCGCCGACGACATCGAGTTCCCCCAGCTACGCCAGGCGTTGCGCCACGGTGGCATCCTGCGGGACGATCAGCCGCGCTGGCTGCTCGGCGTTCCGGTGCGGCACGAGGTGGTGCCGGTGCGGCTGGGCGAGCGGCGGATCGCCGTGCTGGGACGGGAGGCCAACCTGGCGGTGCCCCGGGTGCCCAGCCCGCTGGAGATCGCGTACCTGGGAATCGCCACAGACCTGTGCCAGATGCTGGCCGATGGCACCTTTCCGGACGCCGGCACGACCCCGGACCGGCACGGTGGCCCGCGTGCGGGCGACGGCTTGCTCCGGCTCGACGCGGCCGGGAGCGTGATCTACGCGAGTCCCAACGCGTTGTCGGCGTACCACCGGATGGGGCACGCGGCGGACCTCCGAGGTGAGCAGCTCGCCCCTCTGACCCGCGAACTGATCTCCGATCCGTTCGACGCCGCAGAGGTCGCGCAGCGGATCCGCGCCGCGATCCAGGGCAGCCCGAGTACGCGCATCGAGGCCGACGCCGCTGGCGCCACGATGCTGTTCCGCGCGCTGCCACTGCGTCCCAGGGGAGCGTCGGTCGGAGCGTTGGTCCTGGTCCGCGACGTGACCGAGCTACGCAGCCGCGACCGTGCGCTGCTGTCCAAGGACGCCACCATCAGGGAGATCCACCATCGGGTGAAGAACAACCTACAGACAGTGGCCGCGCTGCTGCGGTTGCAGTCTCGCCGCACCGCGAATATCGAGGCCCGCCAGGCGCTGCAGGAGTCGGTGCGTCGGGTGGACTCCATCGCCATGGTGCACGAGACGCTGTCGATCTCCCTCGACGAGCGGGTGGACATTGATGACGTCGTGGACAAGGTGCTCTCCATGGTCGCCGAGGTATCGGGGGAGGAGAGCCGGGTCGTCGTGCGACGGGAGGGCGCCATGGGGGTCCTGGCCGCCGAGCTCGCCATGCCACTGGTCATGGTGCTTACCGAGCTGGTGCAGAACGCTCTGGAGCACGCCTTCGACCAGGGCCAGGGCGGTGAGGTGGTACTTCGCGCCGAACGGTCCGCAGGATCTCTGGAGGTGATCGTCTCTGATGACGGACGCGGGCTTCCAGTCGATTTCTCGCCGGCACAGGCTGAGCGACTGGGTTTACAGATCGTCCGAACGCTGGTCGGTTCCGAACTGAGAGGATCCCTGGAACTGCAACGAAGACAGCCCCATGGCACTATGGCGGTGCTGAGGCTACCGCTGACCGCGCGCCGTTGACAGCGGGATCAGCACCCGGCCGACGAATCGTGAGGGGCCCGGCTTCGTGATGTGCCGGGCCCCTCACGATTCATGCGCGGGTCAGACGCCGTTACGGGCCCCGGTGCGAGCTTTGCGCCGCTTCACGGCGCGCCGCTCGTCCTCGCTCATACCGCCCCACACGCCAGCATCCTGCCCGGAGGCGAGTGCCCAGTTGAGGCACTCGGCATTGACCGGGCAGCGCCGACAGACAGCTTTCGCCTCGGTGATCTGCAGCAGAGCGGGGCCGCTGGTTCCCACGGGGAAGAACAGCTCAGGGTCCTCGTCTCGGCAGGCCGCGCGGTGGCGCCAGTCCATGGTGCTTGCTCCTCGTCGATCGCGCTGGTGAACTCCTGCGTCCCAGCACCGTCGTCGTCTGTCATTTGGGCTTGTGAATGATTTCACAATCACCCGCGATGTCAAGAGGTATCTACGGGCGCAGCGGGTCAATTCACCCGGCGGGTACCCCCGCCGCTCGAACCGCCAACCGCAGGTGAAACCGATTCGCCAAACACCATTCGGACGTAGCTGTGCGTCACGATCGTTTGATCACCACTGCCCGCTCCGCTCGGCCACCGCGATAGGATCACCACGGCGAACCGACCAAGAAACTCCCTGACCCGCCAGGCCATGGGGCCTCTCAGCAGCTAGCCCTACGAGGTCTAACGAGACTGCCAGTCCGAACGTTTCGGCCCAGTTTCGCGCTGGGCGCCGGTGCACCGTCGTGGCGGCGAGACTGAGGTCGGCAGCTACGCTGCTGCGGTGACCGTCGCGGTGCTCCCGCGCGCGGAGGCGGCGTGAACACCGCCGCCGCGCCACGTCCGGTACGTGCCGCGGGTGTGCTGGTGGGGCTGCAGGGCCTGGTTGGGATGGTGATCGCGGCCGGTCTACTCGTCGCGGCGGCGCGCGGACCCACCGGTCCGGTGCCGGTGGGGGCCACCGCGGCGTGGTTGGCCGGCTTCGGGGTCATCCTGCTCGTCGTGGGTGCGAACCTGGTGCGGGGCCGCCACGGCGCTCGCACTCCGGCCATCGTCGCTCAGCTCCTGCTGCTCGGAGTCTGCTGGTACGCCGCGGGCCCATCGTCCCAGCCAGCCTACGGGCTGCCGGCTGCGGCGTTCTGTGTGACCGTGCTGGTGCTGCTGTTCTGCCCGCCCGCGCTACGTTGGGCCACCCGCGCGCACCGCCAAGCGCCCTGAGCTCCCGCCCCAACCCACCCCTGCAGGGTCTCATGGAGGCTTGTGCACCTTTCAACCCGCTCACGCAGGGCTTATGGATGCCTGTGCACCTTCTGCGGCGTCGCGGGCTCAGTTGAGCTGCGCTCGTAGGCTGCGCGCTGCGTACTCGAGGAGCTCCGCGTGCTGCGGCCACTGGGAGATCTGCGACTCGAGGAACTTGGCGCCCTCGAGGAAGCGGCCTTGCCGGCCGAGCGTATGCCCCAGCTCGATGAGTTCCTGGCTCCCCACCCCGGGCAGCGCCAGGCGCATCCGCAGTACCCATTCCAGGTCGGCGGGACGTCCGAGGTCCCGGTAGGCGGTCCGCAGGTTCTGCAGGATGCGGACGAAGATCGCCCTCCTGGGCGCGGTCGTCAGTAGGTGCCGCCCGAACGGGACATCCGGACCGGCCTGGTTAGCGGTGCGGAACAGCGCCTCGCAACCGGCGAGGTCAAGCAGCGCGCCGCCGTTGAACGCGTCGAGGTAATGATCGGTGGCCAGCGGCCGGACGAGGAAATGACCGGGCATGCTGACGCCCTCCAGCGACACCCCGGCGCGGCGCCCCACCTCGAGGCAGACGACCGACAACGTGATCGGAAGGCCGAGCCTGCGGCCGAGCACCTGGTCCAGCAGCGAGTTGCGCGGGTCGTAGTAGTTCGTGGTGTTGCCGGTGAACCTCTCCTCGACGAACAGCCGGTGGATGAGCGTCTCGAGCGAGTCGACCCGCTCGGCCAGCCGGTCCAGCTCGCGCAGCCAGACGTCGACGTCAAGCTCCGGATCCGCGCCGGCGGCGATCGCGAGCGCGCCCACGTCGATCTCCGGCCCGGGCCCACGCCCAGCCAGCAAGGCGACGAAGTGCTCGACTGCGTTCACGGTGTAGCCGATCGTGCGCCGTGGCGGCTCGGGTGTCGACACCCGCATCGGTTACTTGTTCGCGGAGGGCTACCGGGTCGGATCGGGTTGGCAGACCGTGCCGGCAGCCGGCACCACGCCCTGGGTCAGGTAAGCGTCCACGGCGGCGTTGATGCAGCTGCTGCCCCGGCCATAGGCGGTGTGTCCGTCACCGCTGTAGGTGAGCAACACCGAGGAGCCCAACTGGTCGGTCATCTCCTGGGCCGACGGGTACGGCGTGGCCGGATCGTGGATGGTCCCGATGACCAGGATCGGTGGTGAGCCCGGGTAATGGACCGGGTGCGGCCGGCTCTGCGCCGGCACCGGCCAGTACTCGCACGTCAGGTCACTCCAGGCGAGGGAGGCACCGATCAGTGGAGAGGCCCGCTCGAAGCCGGGTAGCTCCGCTTGGACGTCGCCGACAGAGTGCACCGCGCTGGGGTGGTCGAGGCAGTTGATCGCGGTGTTGGCCGCGGTCTCATTGGAGTAATGCCCTGTCTTGGGGTCACGCTCGTAGTACAGGTCAGACAGCACCAGCAGCGCGTGCCCGTCACCGGCCATCGCCCGGGTCAGGACCTGCCGCAGGAGCGGCCACGAGTGGGGGCTGTCGTACATGGTGATCAGCACGCCGGTTTCGGCCAGCGCCTCGTCGACCATCCGGTCGGTGCCCGTGGGCAGCGGGTGAGTACGGGTCGAGGCGAAGAAGTCCGCCAGTCTCTGTGCGGCGGTGGTCGTATCCGTGCCCAGCGGGCAGTCGGGATGGGTCACACAGTCGGCGATGAACCGGGTGAGCTCGCCCTGGAAGCCGACGGCCTGCTCGATGCTCAGCTGCCGGTCGGTCAGGTTCGGGGGTAGCGGGCCATCCAGCACCGCTCGGGCGAGGTGGGTGCCGAAGAGCTGGGCGTAGACCGCGCCGAGGTAAGTGCCGTAGGAGGCACCGAGGTAGTACATCTTCCGGTCACCGAGCACGGCGCGGAGGATGTCCATATCGCGGGCCGCGTTCGGGGTGCCCACATACGGCAGCAGCACGGCTGAGTGGGTTTGGCAGCCCGCGTCGAAGGCCTTGTTCGCGGCCACCACCGCATCCACCTCGGCCGGGGTGCTCGGGGCCGGGTCGAGGGCGACGTACCGGTCGAGCTGGGCGTCAGTGAGGCAGGTGATCGGTGCGCTCTGACCCACCCCACGCGGGTCGAAGCCGACGATGTCGAAGTCGGCCCGCAGCTGCGGGTCGAAATGCGAGGGCTGGCCGGACTGGGCGGGATAGTTCTGCGTGATGAACGCCACACCTGACCCGCCTGGGCCACCGGGGTTGGTGATCAGCGAGCCGATCCGGTGCGCGGGGTCGGTGGCCCGCTTGCGGATGACCGCGAGCGCGATGGTCTCCCGGCCCGGGTTGGCGTAGTCCAGCGGTACCGTCAACGAGGCGCATTCGAAGATCTGGTCGCAGGTCGACCAGGCCAGTCTCTGGGTGTAGAAGCGCTGGAGGGCGGCCGGCTCATCGGTGGCCGCCGAGTTCGCGTGGAAGGGTGGGGAGCTGGTGGCTTGGGAGCAGCCGGTGAGCAGCAGAGCCAGCGCGGCGACGCACGCGATGACCGTCGGGCGCAGGCGCTGGGACGGTCTCGGGGCCGGGGTTGACAGGTGCTGGTGTCCGATCATTTCTCAGTGGCCGAGACGACGCTCATCAACGAGTCGCGATGCTGACCGACGACGAGTAGCTCCGCTGGTCAGCATCGTTCTCGCCGACCGAGGTCAGGAGGCCTGCTTGGTCTCCCAGAAGATCTTGTCAATCGCCGAGATGTGGTTCAGCAGCGCCTGGCCGGTCTCCGGGTCGGTCGAGCCCTTGGTGCCCGAGGCGCCTGCGGCCTTGGTGGCCTTGTTGAACAGCTCGTTCAGCTGCGGGTACTTCTCGAAGTGCGGCGGCTTGAAGTAGTCGGTCCACAGTACCCAGAGGTGGTGCTTGACCAGGTCGCTGCGCTGCTCCTTGATCTCGATCGCGCGCGCGCGGAACACTGGGTCATCGTTGGACTGGTACTTCTCCTGAATCGCCTTGACCGACTCGGCCTCGATCCGGGCCTGCGCCGGGTCATAGACGCCGCACGGGAGGTCACAATGCGCGGTAACCTCTAGGCGGGGGCGGTGCAGCATGCGCGACAGCAGTCGCATCGTTCCTCCCTGACGTATGGTGCTCCGACGTCATGGCACCCTACTCGCGCGTGACGTGCTGAGCATCCGCAGGTGGTGATCATTCGTGAGCACGGGGCACAACCTGCGCGGGTGGCCTTGGCGGCTCGCGGTGGTGCGCGGCCCTTCGATGTCCCCGACGCTGTGTGACGGCGACGTGCTGCTGGTCAGGCTGCGGGCCCGGCCACGCCCCGGGGCGGTGGTGGTCGTCCAGTGGGCGCAGCGTCCCGACCAGTTGTCAGTCAAGCGCGCGATAGGCCGGCACGCGGACGGCTGGTGGGTCCTGGGCGACAACCCCGCCGCCTCCACCGACTCCCGCCACCTAGGCCCCGCAACCTCGCTCGCGGTCGCCCTGGCCCGCCTGTACCCCACACCCCACCGGCTAGCCCCGCATTCAGCGGGCTGAGCGGGGTGACGGGCACCCGAATAACCCCGCTCAGCCCGCTGAACGCGGGGCGGCGGCGCGGAGTTCGGAGTAGCGGGTCTGGCAGTCCGACCAGGTGGGGAGGAGGCCGGTTCGGGTGGCCTCGGCTAGGGTGGGGGCGGTGCGGTCTTTGTCGGAGAGGACGACTTCTTGGTCGGGGGGCCAGGGTAGCCGCAGCGCCGGGTCCAGCGGGCACACCGTGTGTTCCGCTGCGGGGTCGTATCCGGTGGAGCAGAGATAGGCCATGACGGTCTCATCGGCCAGCGCGATGAACGCATGCCCGATGCCCTCGGGGAGGTACACCGCGCGGTAGGCCTCGGCGTCCAGCAGTACCGACTCCCAGCGGCTGAACGTGGGGGAGCCCACCCGGAGGTCGATCGCGATGTCCAGCAGCACGCCCCGGACGCAGTGCACGTACTTGGCCTGGCCAGGTGGCACGTCGGCGAAGTGCACCCCGCGGATCACGCCGCGTCGGGAGATGCTGTGGTTGGACTGCGCCAGGTGCAGCCGGTGGCCGATGGCGTCGACGAACGAGGACTGCTGAAACGGCGCGACGAACCGACCACGCGCGTCGGGGAAGATCTCGGGAGTGAACTCGACTACTCCCGGCACCGCCAGCTCATGGAACCGCACGGCGTCCCACTCTATCCAGTGGGCCAGCGGCGCAAAGCGACTCCAGCCACCTGATCCGGTGACACTCTAGATCCACCGCCGCGGAAGTCGGGCCTCTTCTGTCACACGCGGTTGCGCAAGGCGCATAACTAATCGTCAGTTCGCGCGTTGGTGCACTCGGCAGGGTTGTGACACGTCGTTGCCAGATGTCGAAGCGCCAGTGGCGGTTGGCGCGGCGGGAGGGTAGTGCCGTGGCTGAGCGCGCTGAACGGGTTGAGTTCGTGCCCTTGTCACTGGATCCCCGAGAGGTGACGTGGGTCGCGCCTAGTCGCCCACTAGCGTCTTTCCGGCAGGCCCGGTCGATGTCGATGCCGTCGGACCCGTTGCCGCAGATCCCGTTGCCCCAGATCCCGTTGCCGGAGTCGCCCGCGCTGGTCTGCTCGGGCGGTGTCGTCGTCCAGGCGAACCTGGCTGCGGTCGTGCTCGCCGGCCGGTGGCTCCCCGACTCGCTGACCGGCCTTCCGCTGCACCGCCTGCTCGTGGGTCCCCCCGACGGAACCGACGCTGAGCTGATCGGGCCGGACGGGCAGGCGGTACCGGTGCGGGTGACGCGCTGGGTCGTGCCGGGAACGGACCTGCTCGTGGTGTTCCTGGTCGACATCTCCGACCTGTGCTCGGCCGGCTACCCGCTGGGTACCGGCGAGTGTGCCCAGGAATCCGCGCGACTGCTCCAGGCGCAACGGATCGCTCGGATCGGCAGCTTCATCTGGGAGTGGCCCACCAACAAGATCAGCTACAGTCCCGCACTGGGGGAGCTGTTCGCCGGGCGCTGCGTCGAGGAGGCCGACCCCTTTCGCCACATCCATCCGGAGGACCTGCACGAGCTGTTCCGGCGGGTGCACGAGATGGTCGCTGACCATGACTCGAGCCTCCTGGAGGCGGAGTTCCGCAGTCTGCCCGAGCATGGTGAGGCCTACTATGTATGCCGCCTGTGGGCCGAGCGCTCGCACAGCGGGGAGGTTCTGCGCCTGATAGGTACCGTGCAGGACGTCACCCGGACGCGAGCGGTGGAGCGCGCGCTGCGGGCGGAGCAGCATCGGCTGGCGCAGGCGCAGCGGGTGGCCCGGATCGGGACCTGGGAGTGGGACCCGGGCGGCGACCGGCTGCTCTGGTCGGACATGATGCAGGATCTCTACGGAGTGGTGGCCCGGCAGAGCACCTACCAGACCTTCCTTTCCCTGGTGCATCCCGATGACCGGGAGTGGGTGGACGGGCTGTGGCGTCAGCTGGCCGTCGACCAGGTGCCGTTGGACTGTGAGCACCGGGTGCGGCGACCGGACGGGATGGAGCGCATCGTCCGCTGCCATGGCGCTGCCATCAGCGAGGAGTCCGGGCGCCTGCGCCTGGTCGGCACCGTGCAGGACGTCACCGAGCAGCGGGCCACCGAAACCCGGATGATGCGCTCCAGCCAGCGTTTCGCCGACCTGGTGGCGGTCACCCCGGTGGGCATCGGGATCTTCGACGGCGACGACCGGCTCGTCGACGCCAACGAAGCGCTGTGCAAGCTGCTGGGCTACGACCTGGAGACGCTTCGGGGCATGAGCTCCGAGGCGCTCACCCACCCCGATGAGCGGACCGAGTGGCTGCGCACCCGGCACACTCATCACGGCGCCGGGTCCGGGTCCATGTCCGGGAGCTACACGGTGCCGCAGCGGATCCTGCTGCGGGCCGACGGTGCGCCGGTGTACTGCGAGCTGCACGTCTCGTCGTCGGTGCAGGACGACGGCCAGCGCTTCCTACTGGTGATCTTCACCGACATCACCGAGCGGCGCCGAGTCGCCGAGGCGCTCACCTACCGGGCGACGCACGACGAGCTCACGGGTCTGCCCAACCGGGCCGCGATCAAGGACACCCTGACCGAGCTGCTCGCCTGCGCCGCGGCCGACATCGCGGTGCTGTGCTGCGATATCGACAACTTCAAGCGGGTCAACGATGCGCTCGGTCACGATGCCGGCGATGAGCTGCTGGTCGCGCTGGCGCGAGGGCTGCGGGACGGCTTGCCCGAGGGCTGTACCGCTGGTCGCCTGGCTGGCGACGTCTTCGTGGTGATCTGCGCCGACGTCGCCGCCCACGGCGATGTCGGCTCGCTCGTCGCCACGGTCTCGGGGTTGCTGCACACCGCCATCCCGCTGCGCGGCCAGCTGATCCGGGTGTCAGCGGCCATCGGCGTGGCGGTGCCGGATGCATCCATCGGTAGCGCGCAGGATCTGCTGCGCTTGGCCGACGCGGCCATGTTCGAGGCCAAGCGGACCGGCACCGGGCATTTCGCGATGGCCAACGCGGCGCTGATCGCGTCAGCCGATCGGCAGGTAGAGCTGGAGTGCCAGCTTCGCGAGGCGCTCGTGCGTGACGAGCTGCAGTTGCACTACCAGCCGGTGGTCAACCCCGATGGAGCGATCCTCTCCGCGGAGGCGCTGGTCCGCTGGTCGCACCCGGAGCGCGGGATGCTCAGCCCGGATGTATTCCTGCCGGTGGCCGAGCAGGGCGGTCTGATGCGGGAGCTGGACCGGTGGGTGCTGCGCACCGCGCTGCGTGAGGCGCGCGAGTGGGTGGCCTGGGATGGGCGACCTATCGCCGTCGCAGTCAACCTCGCTGATCCCGGCGATGGTGACTTCGTGGCCATCGTCGCTACCGCAATGGCCGAAAGTGGGCTGCCCTGGGGCCGCCTGGTACTGGAACTGGTGGAGACCACGCTGATCGGCCTGCCGAGCGCCACTCGGCGGGCGATGGCCGAGCTGGTCGGGCGTGGGGTGCGCTTCGCGGTGGACGACTTCGGCACCGGTTACTCCTCGCTGGCCCGGCTCAAGGAGTTGCCCGCGCAGATAGTCAAGCTGGACCGCCGGTTCGTCTGCGGGGTGGGTGTCGACCCGTCGGACTTCGCGGTGGCTCGCGCGGTGGTCGAGATGGCTCGCGCGATGGATCGCGTCTGTGTCGCCGAGGGGGTCGAGAACGCGGCCCAGTTCCACCTGCTGCGAGAGCTCGGAGTGGACGCCTACCAAGGCTGGTTGTTCTCCCGCGCGGTCCCCGGTCCCGAGTTCCGCGCGCTGCTCGAGCGCGGCCCGCTACTGCGCTGACCCCCTGTGGACAACCCGTGAGTGGCGATACGGGCTATGACTCGCATCAGCACTCACGGGTCTGTTCACTGGGGGGTATGGACTACACGCAACTGGGCCGCAGCGGCCTTTCGGTGTCCCGTCTGTGCCTGGGGACGATGAACTTCGGTCCGGAGACCTCGGAGGCGGACAGTCACGCGATCATGGATCGGGCCCACGAGCACGGCATCAACTTCTTCGATACCGCCAATGTCTATGGCTGGCGCAAGGGTGAAGGGATCACTGAGCAGATCGTCGGCCGATGGTTCGCCTCGGGTGGTGGACGGCGGGAGCGCACCGTGCTGGCGACCAAGCTCTACGGCTCGATGGGGGACTGGCCCAACGAGACCAGACTCTCCGCGTTGAACATCCGGCGGGCCTGCGAGGGGTCGCTGCGCCGGCTGCAGACCGACTACATCGACCTCTACCAGATGCACCACGTGGACCGGGCCACCCCATGGGAGGAGATCTGGGAGGCCATGTCGGTGCTCCGGTACCAGGGGAAGATCATCTATGTCGGCTCGTCGAACTTCGCCGGCTGGCACCTGGTCGCTGCCCAGGAGGCGGCCCGCCGGCGGCACCTCACCGGGCTGGTCAGCGAGCAGTCCATCTACAACCTGCTCACCCGGTGGGTCGAGCTGGAGGTGCTGCCCGCCGCACGGGACTACGGCATCGGGCTGATCCCGTGGTCGCCGCTGCAGGGTGGCCTGCTCGGCGGGGTGCTGCGCAAGCAACGCGAGGGCAGCGGCTCGCGAAGCACCACGGGGCGCTCGGAGGAACTCAAGGCGAACCGGGAGCGCATTGAACTCTACGAGAAGCTGTGCGCTGACCTCGGCGAGGACCCAGCCAACGTCGGGCTGGCCTGGCTGCTGCACCAGCGCGGGGTGACCGCGCCGATCGTCGGCCCGCGGACCGCCGCGCAGCTGGACAGTTCGCTGGGAGCCGTTGCGATCACCCTGGACGCCGATGTGCTGGCCCGGCTTGACGAGTTGTTCCCCGCCCCGGCGCCGCACGGCGCCAAGCCCGCCCCGGAGGCCTATGCGTGGTAGCGGCCCAGGTCAGTAGGCCTAGGTCAGTAGGCGAGGTTGTCCGGCTCGCCGGCATCGTCGCGGGCCAAGAACGTGGCCAACCGCTCGACGGCGTCCTCGAACTCGGGGTGCTCATCGACGAACGTGCGCATCCGGGCGGCCAGCCACTCGACGCTGAGCTGCTCGTCGCCACGTCGTTCTTCGAGCTCCTCGATGCCGCGGTCGGTGAAGTACACGTGCGTCAGACGTCGAGGGCCGCGTTGAGGAGCTCCTGCTGCTCCACGTCGTGGACCTTGGCCGACCCCGCGGAGGGGGCCGCCATGGCACGTCGGGAGATCCGCCGCAGTGCGCCCAGCCGCTGCGGCATCAGCTCCGGCAGGCTCAGCCCATAACACGGCCAGGCACCCTGGTTGGAGGGTTCCTCCTGCACCCAGCACACGTCGGTGGCCTTCGGGTAGCGGTCCAGCGCCGCGGCGAGCCGGCGCTCGGGCACCGGGTAGAGCTGCTCGATGCGCACGATCGCCGTGTTGCCGACGCCACGCTGCTGGCGTGCGGCGTTCAGCTCGTAGCTGATCTTGCCGCTGCACAGCAGCACCCGGCGCACCGTCGACGGGTCGGTGATCATCGGGTCGTCGAGCACCGAGGTGAACCGCCCTGAGGTGAAGTCCTCCACCGGGCTCACCGCCGCTTTGAGGCGCAGCATCGACTTCGGGGTGAACACCACCAGCGGCCGGTGCACCCCGTCCAGGGCATGCCGGCGCAGCAGGTGGAAGTAGTTCGCTGGGGTGGAGGGCTGCGCCACGGTCATGGAGCCCTCGGCGCACAGCTGCAGGAACCGCTCGATGCGCCCAGACGTGTGGTCCGGGCCCTGCCCCTCGTGGCCGTGCGGCAGCAGCAACACGACGTCGCAACGCTGGCCCCACTTGGCCTCACCGGAGGAGATGAACTCATCGATCACCGACTGCGCGCCGTTGACGAAGTCACCGAACTGCGCTTCCCAGAGCACCAGAGCGTCCGGGTTCGCCACGGAGTAGCCGTACTCGAAGCCCAACGCGGCGAACTCCGACAGTGCCGAGTCGTGGGCCAGGAACTTCGCCTGGTCCGGCGAGAGGTTCATCAGTGGCGTGTACTCGTCCCCGGTCCTGCGGTCGATCAGCACCGAGTGTCGTTGCACGAAGGTGCCGCGCCGGCTGTCCTGACCGGACAGCCGCACCGTGCGGCCGTCCAGGCACACCGAGCCGAGCGCCAGCAGCTCGGCGAAGGCCCAGTCGATGCCCCCCTCGCGGGCCATTTTCGCTCGTTTCTCCAGTACGGGCCTGACTCTGGGGTGCGGAGTGAAACCCTCGGGCAGATTGACGTGCGCGTCGGCGATCAGCTCGATGACGCCGCGATCCACTCCGGTGGCCAGTCCGGTGGGGACGATCTGCTCGGCCTCCACCGACTCGCTCGGCGCCGCGGCGCGCTTCTCCAGCTCACGCACCTCGTTGAAGACGTGTTCAAGCTGTTGCGCATAGTCCTTCAGCGCCCGCTCAGCCTCTGCCATGGAGATGTCGCCGCGACCGATGAGCGCCTCGGTGTAGCTTTTGCGGACCGACCGCTTGCTGTCGATGATGTCGTACATCTTCGGCTGTGTCATCGACGGGTCGTCGCCCTCGTTGTGACCGCGGCGGCGGTAGCAGATCATGTCGATCACGACGTCCTTGCGGAACTCCTGCCGGTAGTCCACCGCCAGCTTGGCGGCCCAGACGCAGGACTCCGGGTCATCGCCGTTGACGTGGAACACCGGCGCGCCGATCGTCTTCGCAACGTCGGTGCAGTACTCACTGGACCGCGCATACTGTGGCGCCGTGGTGAACCCGACCTGGTTGTTCACGATCACATGCACGGTGCCACCGGTGCGGTACCCGCGCAGCTGTGACAGGTTGAGCGTTTCGGCCACCACGCCCTGCCCGGCGAAGGCGGCGTCCCCGTGCAGCGCCAGCGGCAGCACGGTGAAGCCGTCCGGGCCCTTGTCCAGGATGTCCTGCTTGGCCCGCACGATGCCCTCCAGCACCGGGTTCACGGCCTCCAGATGCGACGGGTTCGAGATCAGCGACACCTTCGTCTCACCGTCGCCGAACATCCGGTAGTGCTTGCCCTCGGCCCCCAGGTGGTACTTGACATCACCGGAGCCGTGTGCTTGCCCAGGGTCTAGGTTGCCCTCGAACTCGCGGAAGATCTGCGAGTACGGCTTGCCCACCAGGTTGGCCAGCACGTTGAGCCGGCCGCGGTGGGGCATGGCGAGTACCACCTCGTCCAGCTTGTACTCACAGGCCTTGTCCAGCACGGCGTCCAGCAGCGGGATCACGGTCTCGGCGCCCTCCAGCGAGAAGCGCTTCTGGCCGACGTACTTGGTCTGGAGGAAGGTCTCGAACGACTCGGCGGCGTTGAGCTTGGACAGGATGTACTTCTGCTCGGCGCGAGTGGGTTTGTCGTGCACCCGCTCCATGCGCTCCTGCAGCCACCGCCGCTCGTCGGGCGCGGCGATGTGCATGTACTCCACGCCGACGTTGCGGCAGTAGGCGTCGCGCAGCACGCCCAGGACGTCGCGCAGCAGCATGTGAGACCGCCCGGCGAACCCGCCGACGGCGAACTCCCGCTCCAGGTCCCACAGGGTGAGGCCGTGGCGCAGCACGTCAAGATCAGGGTGCTTGCGCTGTCGGTAGTTGAGCGGGTCGGTATCGGCCATCAGGTGCCCACGGGTGCGGTAGGCGTCGATGATCTCCAGCACCCGGGCGGTCTTGTCGACCGCGCCTTCGGGGATGTCCTGCACCCAGCGCACCGGCTCGTAGGGGATCCGCAGCGAGGCGAAGAGGTCGTCGTAGAAGCCGTCCTCGCCGAGCACCAGTTCGTGCACCCGGCGCAGGAACTCGCCGGACTCGGCGCCCTGGATGATGCGATGGTCGTAGGTGGAACTCAGTGTAATGATCTTGCTGATGGCCATCTCGGCGAGTGCCCGGTCGCTGGCGCCCTGGAAGGCCGCCGGGTACTCCATCGCGCCGACGCCGATGATGGCGCCCTGCCCGGACATCAGCCGGGGTACCGAGTGGTTGGTGCCGATGGTGCCCGGGTTGGTCAGCGAGATCGTGCTGGCCGCGACGTCCTCGGCGGTGAGTCTACCCTCCCGGGCCTTCCTGATGATGTCTTCATAGGCCTGCCAGAACTGGGCGAAGGTCATCACCTCGCAGGCCTTGATCGAGGCGACGAGGAGGCTGCGGCCCTTGTCGGCCTTGAGGTCGATCGCCAGACCCAGGTTGACGTGCTCGGGCTCCACGACAGCGGGCTTGCCCTGGCCGTCGGTGGTGTAGTGCCGGTTCATCTGCGGATGCTCGGCCAGCGCACGCACCACCGCGTACCCGATGAGATGGGTGAAGCTGACCTTGCCGCTGCGGGTCCGCTTGAGATGGTTGTTGATCACTATGCGGTTGTCGACGAGCAGCTTCGCCGGTACCGCACGCACGCTGGTGGCCGTCGGCAGCTCCAGCGAGGTCTCCATGTTCGCCACCACGCGGGCCGCCGCGCCCCGTAACGGGGTGGCGGTGTCCTGTTCTGGGTCGTGTCGCGCCCGCGCGCGTGCGACGGCCGGCCCCCGGGCTCTGTTCGCCGGCGGCTGAATCGGGGGCGCCTGAATCGGGGGCGCCTGCATCGGGGGCGCCTGCGCGCTGGTGCGTGGCGTCTGGCCGTTGTCGCCGCGCGGTGCGGGCAGGTAGTCGGCGAAGAAGTCGTGCCAGGAGGGATCCACCGTCGAGGGGTTGACCAGGAACTGCTCGTACATCTCCTCGACGAGCCACTCATTGGGGCCGAACTGCACGGGGCGGTCGGTGCGGGACACTGCGGGAGCTCGCCTCTATCCGTTCTATGCGTCTGTGCGCCGTCTGCTCATCGTCTCTGACGCCACTTCCAGGCTAGCCCCCGCCGCGAGGCAGGAGACGTCCGGCGACCCGCGGCGTGTCGACCGAGGGCGAGCCGTCGGCGGCAAGGCACCTCACGCGGCGATGGTCCCCGTCGGGTGAGCCCGCGCTCCACAGCCGGGTGTAGTGCCCGCCGCTCGCGAGCAGCTCGCGGTGGCGGCCCTGCTCGACGACCCGCCCGTGGCTGAGCACGATGATCCGGTCGGCTCTGGCCGCGGTGGCTAGCCGGTGTGCGATGACCACGGTGGTGCGGCGCGCGGCGAGCCGGTCGGTGGCGGTCAGTACCACCGACTCGGTGGCCGGGTCCAGGGCGGCGGTGGCCTCGTCGAGGAGCAGCAGGTCGGGGTCGACCAGCTCGGCGCGAGCCAGCGCGATCAGTTGTCGCTGCCCGGCCGACAGGCCTTGCCCGCGCTCGCCGACCGGATGGCGGAACCCGTGCGGCAGCGTGGCGATGGCTCCCAGCGCGCCGACCCGCCGGGCCGCCGCTTCCACCTCGGCGGGGGATGCCCGTGGGGCGCCGTAGCTGATGTTGCTCGCGATGTCGCCGCGGAACAGGTGGGGTTCCTGGGGCACCACGCCCAGCCGGTGATGAAACGCCGTCGGGTCGAAACGGCGCAGGTCCACCCCATCGATGAGCACCGTCCCGGCAGTCGGGTCGTAGAGTCTGGCCAGCAGCTTGACCACGGTGGACTTACCGGCTCCGGTGGTCCCCACCAGGGCGACGGTCTCACCGGGCGCGATGCGCAGGGACATCCCGGTGAGCGCGGGTCGCGCCGCGCCGGGGTAGCTGAACGTGACGTCGCGCAGCTCCACCTCACCGCGCAGCCGGGCCGGCACCGGGACGGCGTCGGCGCTGGGGGGTGGCACTGAGGTCGGTGTGTCCAGCAGCTCCTGGATGCGCCGCAGCCCGACCGCGGCCTGCTGGTAGCCGTCGAAGACCTGGGACAGTTGCTGCACGGGCGCGAAGAACAGGCCCAGGTAGAGCAGGAAGGCGGTGAGCACCCCGGCGCTGACGGTGCCCTCGGCGACTCGGGAGGCTCCCAGGCCCAGCACGGCGGCCTGCGCGAGGTCGGACAGCAGGGCGACGAAGGGGAAGTAGGTGGCGATGTAGCGCTGGGCGCGCAGCCGGGCGCGCCGGTAGGCGTCGCTGCGGGTGGCGAAGTCCCGGGCTGAGTAGCGCTCGCGGGTGAACGCCTGCGCCACCCGCGCACCGGAGGCGTTCTCCTGGAGGTCGGCGTTGACCTCGCTGACCCGCTCCCGGGCCTCGGCGTAGGCCACCGACGCCAGCCGCTGGAACACCACGGTGGCCGCAGTCAGCACCGGCAGGCCGAGCATCGCCACCACAGCGAGGCCGGCGTCGGTGAGCAGCAGCGCGATGGCCACCCCCACCACGGTGAGGACGCTGACCAGTGCGGTGGACAGCCCGGTCTGCAGGAACGTGGACAGCGCATCCACGTCGGTGGTCATCCGCGTCATGATCCGGCCGGCCATCTCGCGCTCGAAATAGTCCAGCCCGAGCCGCTGCAGGTGGGCGAAGCTCCGCACCCGCAGCAGGTACAGCAGCGTTTCCCCGGCTCGGGCGGCGACCGTCGTCTGGGCGGCGATGACGAGCCAGTCGGCGGCGAGGACCCCGAGCCCGACGGCGACCGCGAGGGCGAGCAGGTTCGGGGCGCGGCGGGTGACGGCGTCGACGGCGAGGCCGCCCAGTGCCGGGAACGCCACGGTAGCCAGCGCGTCGAGCCCGACCAGGACGGCGGTGAGGGACAGCCACCCCAGCATCGGTCGCAGCAGCCGGGTGAGCCGGAAGTCCGGGTCGGGGGCGCTCGGGTCCGTCCCCGTGACGTTGGGCAGGGCGGTCGCCGGCGGCAGCGCGGCCACCGCCGCGAGCAGTTCCGGGGTCGGCCCGACGCTGCCTACCATGCCGGCCGTCAGTCCGCCCCGCACCGCGCCCGCCGCGTTGCGGTCGGCCCGGTCGGCTCGCGAAGCGCCGCGGGAGCCCTCCGGTGTGTCAGCCGGGGCGCTCTCGGGCCAGAGCTGCGCGGTGATGCCCTCCGGTCCGGGAGGCGGCGCGTCTGCCATGCCGGCGGTGAGGTTCTCGATCATCTCCCCGGGGCCCGCCAGCAGGGCGCGGAACAGCGCGCATCGGGCGCTCAACTCGGTCCGGGTCCCGACGTCGATCACCCGCCCGCCGTCGAGCACCGCGATCCGGTCGGCCAGCGCCAACGAGGAACGGCGGTGCGCGATGAGCAGGGTGGTGCGCGCCGCGGTGACCCTTCGCAGAGTGGTGTGGATGGCCGCCTCGGTGGCGGCGTCGACCGCGGAGGTGGCGTCGTCGAGCACCAGCACCCTCGGGTCCCACAGCAGCGCTCTGGCCAGCGCGACTCGCTGACGTTGCCCGCCGGAGAGGGTGAGTCCCCGCTCGCCGACCACGGTGTCGTAGCCTCGTGGCAGCGCGGAGATGAACTCGTGCGCCGCCGCCGCCCTCGCCGCGCGGCGCACCTGGTCATCGGTGGCGTCCGGGCATCCGTAGGCGATGTTGGCCCGCACCGTGTCGGAGAACAGGAACGCCTCCTCGAACACCATCCCGATGGCCCGGCGCAGCGACGCCAGCCGCAGCCGCCGAACGTCGATGGTGCGGCCGGGCGGCCCGAGGCGAACCGCGCCCCGCTGGGTGTCGTAGAAGCGGGCCAGCAGTAGCGAGACGGTGGACTTGCCCGAACCGGGCGTGCCCACCAGAGCCAGCGTCTCGCCCGGTTCGATGAGCAGGGACATCCCTTCGAGCACCGGCTCGCCGCGGGTGTAGCCGAAACCCACCTCGTCCAGATGCACCGCCAGCGGCCCGTCCGTCACCTCGATCGCGTCCGGCGCGTCGGCCACCCCGGGCTGGGAGTCGACCAGCTCGTAGACTCGCTCCACCCCGGCGCGGGCCAGCTGCGCCAGGACCACCAGGTTGGCGACCAACCGGGCCGGGCCGACGAGCATCGCCAGGTACGCGGCGAATGCCACGAACGTCCCTAGACTGATCATCCCGCGCAGCGCCAGCATGCCGCCCAGCGCGAACACCGCCACCTGCCCCAGCGACGGGAACGCGGTCAGCGTCGGGGTGAAGCGCGCGTTCAGCCGTGCCGAGCGCATCCGTTCGGCGAACAGCCGCCGGGCCAGGTCCTCCAGCCGAGCCACGGCGCGGGCCTCCTGACCGAACCCCTTCACCACCCGTATCCCGGTCACGGTCTCCTCGACGTGCTCGGCGATCTCGGCCGCGCGCTGCTGAGCCGACCAGGTCGCCGGAAACAACGTGCGCCGCGTCCGGGTAGTGACCAGCCCGGCGGCCGGCACCGCGACCAGCGCGACCAGGGTGAGCAACGGGGACAGCCACAGCATCGCGACCAGCGTGACAGCCAGCAGCACCACCACCCCCGCCGTCAGCGGCACCATCGACAGCAGACCCTGCACCAGCTGCAGGTCGGAGATGGCCCGCGAGGCGACCTGCCCGATGCGCAGGCTGTCCTGCTTGGCGCCGTCGAGCCTCTGCACCGCCCGGAACACGGCATTGCGCAAGTCATGCTGCACGTCCAGAGACAGCCGCCCCCCGAGGTAGCGGCGCACGAACGCGGACCCGAACTGCAGCAGCGCCACCCCGACCAGCGCGGCGACCAGCCAGCCCAACCGCCCGGTGGTACCCGCGACGGCATCGTCCACCGCCAGCCGGGTGAGCAGCGGAGCAACAGCCTCCATGCCCACCCCGATACCGGAGGCGAGCAGAGCCGCCACCGCGATGCGGGGATGACGCCAGCAGGCCGCCAGAAGCCGACGGACCCAGCCGATCCGGTTGGCGGTGATCTGCTCGGGCACAGTCGTCAGGTTATGCGACCACCCTGACAATGACCGGGCCGTTGAGATCTGGTGCGGTTGAGCGGGACAGCCGCTTCACGCCCGCGCCGGCGGCCACCCCCGGTGGCGGCGCCCGGCGGATCAGGCGCGGTGGATCGATGCCTTGCCGGCTTCGCGCCGCGGGGAGGCCTTGCTCGCCCCGGCCTGTTCGGCGGCTGGAGCGTCGGGCTGGCGCGGGACCACCACCACCCGGCGCGGCCGGCAGAAGGGGTTGGAGTTCCTGGCCGATCGTTCGACCGACCCTGTGCTGTCACCGATGAGGTGGCGGTGCGCGGTCACCCACATCTCGCAGGGCCAGCGGCGATGGCGCAGCCAGCCGGAGCAGACGGGGCAGCGACCCGTGGCGTCGGGCTGGTGCTGGACGAGCAGCTCCCGCCATCCGCCGGCGATGGTCTGGATGTGCCTGCGCGCGAGCGGTGCCGACAGCGTCGCACTCGCCCGCGCGACTATCTCCTCAACCGCCGCCAGTCGGTCCAGCACCGCACGCCGCACTCGACGATCCACTTGCCTAACCTCCTCGCCGCCCCCCGAGGGCGCACCTGACAGGTTCAACGACGCCGTTGAAACGCCGTCACGCCGCAGTGCACTGTCTACCGGACTTCGCTCGCGGACTTAACCCCCCCTCACCCTGGCGCCGTGATGGTCCGCTGGAGAGGGGCCGCAAGTGCACCCGGATTGCCTAGTGCCCGCCAGGAGGCCGGCCGCCGTCGGCGGACCATCCCCCGTGCGCGGCCGTGGCCGCTGAGGCCATGATGGTCGAGTTCCCACCGCGCTGAGATCGAAGCCGAGGAGGGTGCCGTGCGCGTCGAGGTCAACCCCAACATCTGCGAGGGCCACGGTCAGTGCAACGTCGTTGCGCCCGAGGTCTACGACCTGGACGAGGGCGGGTACTGCCTGATCCACGACCCGGAGGTCTCGCCCGAGCTGGAGTCCCAAGCCGAGGCGGGCGCCCTCGCGTGCCCGGTGCAGGCCATCACGGTCACCCGCTGAGCGGGCTTTCCCGGGTGGCGGCTCGCCCGCATGTCCTGGCCTCGGTGGCGATGTCCATCGACGGCTACATCGACGACGTGCGCGAGGGCCGGCTGATGGTGTCCAACGAGGAGGACCTCGATCGCGTCGACGAGGCGCGGGCCGGTGTCGACGCCATCCTGGTGGGAGCGAACACGATCCGCCGCGACAACCCCCGGCTGCTCGTCCGCTCCGTCGCGCGCCAGGAGGAGCGGATCCGGCGTGGCCTGGCTCCGCATCCCATGAAGGTCACCCTGACCGGTCGCGGCGACCTGGACGTCACAGCACTTTTCTTCTCCGCCGGCGACAGCGAGAAACTCGTCTATACCCGTGATCGGGCGGCGGTCGCGGTTCGCCGGACGTTCGCGGATGTCGCGACCGTGGTGGCGGCCGGAGAGCCCATCGACCTGGGTGTCGTGCTGGACGACCTCGGCGCGCGCAGGGTCGAGCGCCTGATGGTGGAGGGCGGCGGCGGCATCCATACCCAGTTCCTCAGCGCGGGGCTGGTGGACGAGATCCACCTGGTGATCGCGCCGTTCTTCGTCGGTGACTGTGATGCTCCCCGGTTCGTGCACCCTGGCCGGTTCCCCCAGAGCCCTGAGCACCCGATGACACTCATGGAGACCCGGCGGCTCGGGAACGTCGTCCTCCTCCGCTACCTCGTCTCCCGCGCTGGGGGCGCCCGCTGAGGGAACCCACGATCGAACGTAGCCAGCTAGCCTGGCTGCGATGGCTACCATCGCGTTCCACACCGAGCTCGTGGTCCCTGTCGCCGGTGGTCCGTTGACCGTCGCCGTCGCCGGCCCCGGCGAGCCTGGCGCCGCCCCCCTGGTCCTGGGCGTCCACGGCATCACCGGGTCTCATCGCTCGCTGGCGGTGCCGGCCCGCCATCTGGCGGCCCGTGACATCACCTTCCTGGCGCCCGACCTGCGCGGCCGCGGCGCCAGTGCGGGGCTGCCGGGGCCTTACGGCCTCGACGCCCACGTGGCCGACCTGATGGCCGTCCTCGGCTACTGGGGCGCCGAGCGGGCCGTCCTCACCGGCCACTCGATGGGGGCCTACATCGTCGCTCGGCTGGCTGCCGCCCACCCGGGCCGCTCCGCCGGGGTGGTGCTGGTCGATGGCGGACTGCCGCTGCCGGTCGCTCCCGGCACCGACACCGGCGCCGCCCTCGAGGCCGTCCTCGGCCCGGCCCTGGCCAGGCTCCGGATGGAGTTCGCCTCCCCGGCGGACTACCGCGACTTCTGGCGTCGCCATCCCGCCTTCGCCGACCGCTGGAGCCCCGACGTGGAGAGCTACGTGGACTACGACCTGGACGGTCCGCTCGGCGCCCTGCGCTCCAAGGTGGTCGAGTCGGCCGTGCGGGCCGACGGGCGTGACCTGCTCGACAGTGCCGCCGCCGGGAAGGCGGTGGCCGCCGTCCCGGCGCCGGTGGTCCTCCTCCGGGCGCCCCGAGGCCTCGCCGACGAACCATGCCCTCTGCTGTCCGAGGCCATGGTCGACGAGGCCAGGCGCGCTGTGCCGGGGATGCGTGACGTGCTCGTTGCGGACACCAACCACTATTTGATCGTGCTCGGTACCCGGGAGGCGGCCGCCGTGGCCGCAGAGATCGCCCGGGTGACGGCATCGGTCGGCCCCCACGCCGTCGACTCAGCGCCGTCGACATCACTGTCAGGGAACGTGAACGGTGCACCGGATGCCGGGCGCGGACTTGCCCCTACTACCGATGGTAACCGACGGCAGGAGAGTGGCTGGCGATGAAGGTGTTCACCGGGGCCGAGGAGCTGCGAGCTGCGGCCGGCGAGCAGCTGGGCGCGAGCAACCGGATGACGATCGAGCAGCAGCGCGTCAACGCCTTCGCGGAGGCCACTGAGGACCACCAGTGGATCCACCTCGACCCGCAGCGTGCCGCGGCCGGCCCCTTCGGCGCCACCATCGCGCATGGGTTCCTCACCCTGTCGCTGTTGCCGCATCTGCTCGATCAGATCTACCGGGTCGAGAGCGCCACAATGGTGATCAACTATGGGCTGAACAAGGTACGTTTCCCCGCTCCCGTGCGGGTGGGATCCACGGTCTGGGCCGAGGTCGCGCTCGCCGAGGCCACCGAGGTGACCGGCGGTCTGCAGCTCGTGTTGCACACCACGCTGCAGATCGAGGGCAGCGCGAAGCCCGGTTGCGTGGCCGACTATGTCGCCCGGGTCTACTTCTGACGCGCACGGACGAGGTCGTCGGGCCGCAGCCGGAACACCTCCAAGCGGGTGCGGTGATACTTGTCGGTCTCGCCGACCCACTCCATCCCGATCCGCCGGGCGGTGGCCGCCGCGCGCACGTTGTCGGGGGCGACCAGGGCGAACAACTCGACCAGCGAACGCTGGAAGGCCCAGTGCGCCAGCGCCCTGGCGGCCTCGGTGATGTAACCCCGGCCCCAGTACTCCGGCGCAAGCTGGTAACCGATCTCGACGTCCGCCTCGGGCACCGGCATCGGCAGCAGGCTGACTCCCCCGACCAGCGTGTCTCCGTCCAGCAGGACGAGAGCCCACCGACCGGTTCCCGGCGCCATCTCCCTCTGCTCGTCGGCCCAGCCCCGCAGCACCACGTGCATGCCAGCCGCGTCGGGGATGCGGTCGAGCTCGTGCAGCCAGCGGATGACGCCGTCGTGTCCATAGATCTTCAGTGCTGCCTCGGCGTCAGCGACCGACCAGTCCCGCACCAGGAGCCGGTCGGTACGCAGCAGCTCCGCCATGGACTGAACCTACTCCGGCTCGACGCCCCCTGGGTGGTGTGCCGCTGAGGTGGGCTGCGGTGCGGGCTTGACGTTCGCGTTGATCCGGAACACGTTGTCCGGGTCATAGCGCGCCTTGATCCGGGCCAGTCGCTGGTACTTCGCCGGACCGTAGGCGACGTGCACGAGGCTCTCGTCGTAGTCGGCCATGACGTTGACGTAGCCGTCGGACTCACTGGCATGCGGGAGCAGTGCCTGCCACACCGACTGGGCCCACGCCCGGTCGGTCGCCAGCGACTCGGCGTCCGGTGCTATGGCCGTCATGTTGACCACGAACCGGGTCGCTCGGCTGCCGCCGAAGGCGGTCTCCTGCTCAGCGACGTCGGCGAACGCCCCGCCCAGCGAGAAGATCGGGATGAAGGACATCGATGAGCTCTTGCCCGGTATGCGCTCGGTGAGAACGACGATGACCTCGTCGCTGAGTTCCTGGAGATAAAGGCCCTTCTTGTAGGCGTGGCTGCCCCACGGTGCGGCGCTGTCGAGCATTTTCTGCAGCTCGACGTACGGCAGTGGGGTCACCAGCTCGAACAGCGGCGGCAGTGCCTCCCGGATCGGTGCGATCAGCCGGTGGTGCTCCCGCGCCGAGGAGAGTCCGGTGACCACCAGCGCGTACCCCGGTGTCCCGTGGTGCCGCGCGGGCACGAAGGGTGCCAGCGGCGCGGTCAGGCCGGCGGCCAGGAGTAGTCCGGCGTCGCGGGGCAGCGACGCCGCCACGTTCCTGCCGAGGCGAAGCACCTCGGCACCATGTTCAGCCTCCCAGAAGAACAGCCCGAGGTACACCAGTGGGCCGAGGGCGTGCAACCGGAACTCGAAGCCGGTGACGACGCCGAAGTTGCCGCCGCCGCCCCGAAGGGCCCAGAACAGATCGGGATGCTTGCCGGCGGAGACGCCCAGCGTGCGCCCGTCCGCGGTGACCACCTCAGCGGACAGCAGGTTGTCCACGGTCAACCCGGCCTTATGGACCAGCCAGCCGAAACCGCCGTCCAGGGTCAGGCCGCCCACCCCGGTGTGGCTGATCACCCCCACGGGCACGGCGAGGCCGTGCCGCTGGGTGGCGGCGTCCAGGTCAGCCAGGGTGGCGCCACCACCGCACCAGGACCGGCGGCTGCCGGGATCCACCGATACCCCCCGTAGATCGCTGAGGTCGATCACGAGGTCGCCCTCGGGTACCGCCGCTCCCCAGAACCCGTGCGCCCCGCCCCGCACCGAGATCCGCAGCCCCTGCTCGCGCCCGAAGGCGATCGCCGCCGCGACGTCGGACGGACCGGTGCACCGGGCGATGGCCGCCGGGCGGTGGTCGATGTCACCGTTCCAGACTGAGCGGGCCGCGTCGTAGTCGAGGTCGGAGTGGTCGATCACCCGTCCGGTGAGCTGAGCGCGGAGCGCCTCGGTTCCCAGGAGCTGCGTCATCGCCTGACCTCCGCCACACGTGAAGTGGGGACCACGGCGGTGTCGCGATCAGGACCACTTCGAAGATCATTACATTAGGCTACATCGATCGCCACATCATCATACTAAAGAGTGAATTTTACGGAACGATCCAGCGAGAATTGTTACAATGAGCGATGATTTCCTTTGTATGTGCATGTGTCCTCTGCATGTGCATGGAGGGGTAAGGCCTGGCACGACAGCCGCATCCGGTGATTTTCGAGGTGTTGTCGCTAGTCGTGGCATGCTCGGCTGCCCGCTGGGTGACATCGCCGGCGCAGCCGCAGATCACACCCCAGACACGATCATGTCCTGTCGGCTGCGGATCGAGATCACCTCGTGCGGTGGCCGTACCAGCCCGACGTGGTGGCAGGTCTCGCGGGCATTGTCCCGGTTCACGGCGGTGTCGCGGCCGGCGGTACTGTCGTACTCCGCAGTTCCCTACCCGGCGGTCTCCGACTGATAGAATGCCCCGTATGGGCTACGAGCGCGAGATGGCGTCCCAGTCCGACAGGGCGCAGTCCGCCAGCGCGCAGTCCGCCAGGGTGCAGTCCGACAGGGTGCAGTCCGACAGGGCGCCGGACCCTGGCACGGTGACGCCCGGGGCGATGCGTGGCGGTTTCGGCGGCTGGACCCCCTGGAGCGAGGAAGAACATACTGACACGGACATCAGAGAGTGTACCGACCAGCACTGCATGAACGTTGAGGTGAACTGCGGTTTCCAGGGATTGGATCCGGGCTCGCCGCTGTCTCAGTCCGCAGGCGTGAGCGACGACCTTCGCACCGCCTGGAAAGCGAAGCTTGAGGGGGAGGGCAAGCCAGACTCGGGGACTCGGAGCCTGCGAGACATTGAGGCTTATGCAAAACCCCATTTATGCTAGATGACGGTCTTTGTTTCGAAAGCTGGCGACACGCCGCATCAAATAATAGGCAACGGCTTCTCCGGTTGATAGAAAGGAGGCGACCAAGCCACACCTTTCACGATGGAGAAGCCGTTG